>NC_015671.1:0-705288 GCF_000218545.1 Cellulomonas gilvus ATCC 13127 | reverse complement strand
GCCCGTGACGGGCCATGCCCAGGTGTTGCCGATCACCAGCCCCCGGAACCGGTCCGGCATGCGCTGGGCCAGGTCGAGCCCGATCGGTCCGCCCCAGTCCTGCACCACCAGCACCACGTCCCGCAGGTCCATGGCGACCACCAGCTCGGCGAGCACGTCCGCGATCGACTCGGCCCGGCCGTCGAACCCCGCGGGCGCCTGCGACAGGCCGAAGCCGGGCAGGTCGGGGGCGACGCACCGGTGGTCGGGGGCGAGCTCGGTGATCACGCCGCGCCACACGAACGACCACGTCGGGTTGCCGTGCAGCAGCAGGAGCGTGGGCCCCGTGCCGTGGTCGACGACGTGGACGCGATGGCCCCCCACCTCGTGCACCGCACGGTCGAAGGGGTACAGGTCGAGGTCCAGCCACTGCGGTGCGGGGAGGGTCATCGAGGCTCCTCGGGCCGATCGGTTGATATTCTCAACCGTAGAGCCGGACGACGAAGGAGCACAAGGGTGCAGGGTTACCAGCAGTTCTGCGGCCTGGCCCGCGCGCTCGACCTGATCGGCGACCGCTGGAACCTGCTGATCGTGCGCGAGCTGCTCATCCGCGAGCGCCGGCACACCGAGCTGCGGGCGGCGCTGCCCGGGGTCGCCAGCAACCTCCTGACCGATCGGCTGCGGCACCTGGTGGCCGCCGGGATCGTCGAACGCCGCCAGGAGGAGGGTCGCAAGGCGGTCGTCTACGCGCTCACACCGCGCGGCGCGGACCTGCGCGAACCCGTGCTCGGGCTCGTGCGGTGGGGCGCCCCGCTCATGGCGTCGGGGCCCCGGCCCGGGGACACCGTGCAGCCGCAGTGGCTCGCGCTCGCGGCGCACGCGCTGTTGCACGGTGCGGTCGTCACACGCCCCGGACGGATCGCGGTCGAGGCGGACGGGCTGGCGCTGACGGTCCACGCCGAGGCGGCGGGTGTGCGCATCGAGCTCGCGCGCGAGGACCGGCCCGACGCGCGCGTGCAGGCCCCGACCGCGCTCGTGCTGGGCCTGCTCGCGGGCGCGGTCAGCGCACGCACCGCCACGGCGATGGGCGCACGCGTCCAGGACGACGCGGGCGTGCTCGACGCGCTGCTGGCGGCCGCGGCCGCGGGACGCTCGGCCTGAACCCGATCAGCTCGCGCTCTTGGCCTTCGCCGCCGCGGTCCCGCCCGCGATCTCCGGGTCCTTCTCGGACGGCTCGACGATCCGCGGCTTGGGCGGCACCGACGCGGCACGGAACTCCGCACGCGGGTCGTGCAGCGCGCCGAGCGGGACCACCTCACGGCGAAGCAGCAGCGAACCCGTCCAGCCGGCCATGATCCGCAGCTTGCGGTTGACGGTCGGCATCGCGAACACGTGGTACGTGCGGTGCAGCACCCACGCGGGGAACCCGCGGACCTTGATCTTGCCGAACATCTGCGCGACGCCCTTGTACATGCCGAGCGACGCGACGGCGCCCACGTTCTTGTGCTTGTAGTCCGTGACCTCGGCCGAGCGCAGCACGCGCGCCAGGTTGTCGCCCAGGTGGTTGCCCTGGCGCAGCGCGTGCTGCGCGTTGGGCGGGCAGAACTTGCCGGGCTCGTACAGGTCCGGCACCGCGGCGCAGTCGCCGGCGGCGTACGCGTCCGGGACCACGGTGCCGTCCGCGTCGACCACCTGGAGCGCGGCGTTGCACGTCACGCGGCCCATCTGGTCCAGCGGGAGGTCCGACTGCTGGAGCACGGGGTTGGCCTTGACGCCCGCCGTCCACACGACCGTGTCGGCGTCGAACTCGAGCTTGTTCGACAGCACGATGTGCCCGTCGACGCACGAGCTCAGGAACGTGGACAGGTGGATCTCGATGCGGCGCTTGCGCAGCTGCTCGAGCGTGTAGCCACCCAGCTCCTCGCTCACCTCGGGCAGGATGCGCGGGCTGCCCTCGACCAGCACGAACCGCAGCTCGTCCTGCTCGATCTGCTTGTAGTGCGCGACCGTGTACCGCGCGATGTCCTCGAGCTCGGCGAGCGCCTCGATGCCCGCGAACCCGCCGCCGACGAAGACGAACGTCAGCATGCGGCGGCGCAGCTCGGGGTCCCACGTGGACGCGGCGGCCTCGATGCGGTTCAGCACGTGGTTGCGGACCGCGATGGCCTCCTCCACGTTCTTGAACCCGATCGCCTGCTCGGCCAGCCCCGGGATCGGCAGCGTGCGCGCCACCGAGCCCAGGCCGACCACCAGGTGGTCGTACGTGACCCAGTACGGCTCGCCCTCCTCGGGCGTGATCTCGACCGTGCGCTCCGCGTGGTGGATCTGCGAGACCTTGCCCTGCAGCACGTCGACGCCCTTGAGGGCGCGACGGTGCGGCGCGACCACGTTGCGCGGGTCGATGGACCCGGCCGCGGCCTCGGGCAGGAACGGCGCGTACGTCATGTACGGACGCGGGTCCACGACGACGATCGCGGCCTCGCGCTTGCCGAGCCGCTTGCGCAGGCGGCGCGCGGTGTACAGGCCGACGGTCCCGCCCCCGAGGACGAGCACACGGGGCACCTTGCGCGGCTTGGTCGGACGGGGCACGTCCGGCGCAGCGCCAACCGGGGTCGAGGCAGACTGAGGCATACCTGCAACGGTATCCGCGTGCCCCGCAGGGGACACCCCGGGGCCCCGGTGACGCTGCGCACAATGGTCCCGGGTGACCTGTGAGAGTCGTCACGACGCCGGGACGGCGCGTGCGGTCAGGCCACCGCGTTCGCCGCCACCACGCCGGCGTACCAGCGTGCGCTCGCCTTCGGGGTGCGCTCCTGGGTGTCGAAGTCCACGTGCACGATCCCCCACCGCTGCGCCATGCCGCGCGCCCACTCGAAGTTGTCGAGCAGCGACCACGCGTAGTACTGCCGAAGGTCCACACCCTCGTCGACCGCGCGCGCGGCCTGCTGGAGGTGCGTGCGCAGGAACTCGAGCCGCACGGGGTCGTCGATCTGCCCCTGCGGGTCCGGGTCCGGCGTGCCGTTCTCCGAGATGACCAGCGGCGGCAGGTCCGGGTAGTCCGCCCGCAGGCCGACGAGCGTCTCGTACAGGCCCTCGGCGTGGACCTGCTGCCAGCCCGCGGGCGAGCGCGGGTACAGCTGCAGCCAGGAGCCACCCTTGTCGATGCCCGCCACGCCGTAGTACTGCACCGCGAGCACGTCGCACGGCGAGGAGATGACCTCCAGGTCGTCGTCGAGCACGAGCGCCTCGAACGCGTCGCGGTCCGCGCCCAGCTGACCCGGCAGGTCGCCCACCGCGTCGTCGGGGTACGTGCCGAGCAGCACCGGGTCCAGGTACAGCCGGTTCTCCGCGGCGTCCAGGTGCCGCGCGGCCTGCTCGGCGCCCTCGGCAGGGTAGACGGGCATGAGGTTGAGCGCGATGCCGATGCCGCCCGCTCCCCCGACGGACCGGAAGGCGCGGACGGCCTTGCCGTGCGCGAGCAGCTGGTGGTGCACGGACGCCATGCCGGCGTCCAGGTCACCCAGGCCGGGCGCGTGCTCGGTGCCCGCGTAGCCGACCATCGCCGTGGTCTTGGGCTCGTTGATGGTCAGCCACGTCGCCTCGACGTCACGCAGCGCCTCGAACATGACCGCCGCGTACTCGGCGAACCGGTCCGCGGTGTCGCGGTTCACCCAGCCGCCCGCGTCCTGCAGCGGCTGCGGCAGGTCCCAGTGGTACAGCGTGATCGCGGGGTGCAGCCCGCGATCGAGCATGCCGTCCACCAGCCGGCGGTAGTGGTCCACGCCCTTCTGGTTCACGGGCCCGCTGCCCTCGGGCACGATGCGCGGCCACGAGACCGAGAACCGGTAGGCCTGCAGCCCGAGCCCCACCATGAGGTCCAGGTCCGACTCCCAGCGCACGTACTGGTCCGCGGCCGGGTCACCCGTCGAGCCGTCGTCGATGCGGCCCGGCTGCGCGCAGAACGTGTCCCAGATGGACGGGCCGCGGCCGTCCGCCGTCGTCGAGCCCTCGACCTGGAACGCGGACGTCGCGGCACCCCACACGAACCCGTCCGGGAAGCTCATCGACGCCGGCGCGACCCACCCGGTCGGCGTCGCCGTCGGGGTCGGCGCCGGCAGCGGCGCGTCGTCCGAGCACGCCGCCAGCAGGCCGAGCCCGACGAGCCCGCACCCCATCTCCAGGACGGTGCGTCGCGCGATCGGTGGGCCGTCCGTGGTGCGGACGGTGGGCTGGTCCATGCGGTGGCTCCTCGTCGAGCTGTCGTGGGCTGCACCATGGAAGCGTTCCCACGGCGCGACCGGACCATGGTGCCAGGCCGGACCGACGAGAGTCGACCCCCCTGAGGGGGAATGTGGACGACGCGCCGGGAGCGGTTCCGTCCGCGCGGCGCGCCGCGGCGGCGCTCAGCGCGCGAGGCGCTCCGCCGCGCTCCACGCGATGCCGTCGAGGATGTCGTGCTCGGACGTCACGACGCCCTCGAGCCGCCCTCCCGCGGCCGCGACCTCGTCCCGCACCCGGCTCACCACGGCGTGCCACACCAGCGCGCCCGCGCCGATCACGTCGACCCGGCCCGGGTGCATGAAGCCCAGCTCCGCTCGCTCGGCGCGCGTGCGGCCGAGCAGGTCCTCGCACGCCGCGAGCACGTCCGGCACCGTGAGAACCGCACCGTCGATGCGCTCGGGCTGGTAGGACGGCAGGCCGAGCGCGTGCGCGGTCACGGTCGTCACGGACCCGGCCAGGCCGACGAGCGTGACCGTCCGCCCCAGCGGCACCACGGCCGCGGCCTCGTCGAGCGCCGCCTCGACGTCGCGCAGCGCCGCCGCGCGCTCGTCGTCCGTGGGCGGGTCGCCCAGCAGGTGGCGCTCGGTGAGCCGCACGCAGCCCACGTCCATCGAGAGCGCGGCCTCCGGCTCACGCGTCCCCAGCACCACCTCGGTGCTGCCGCCGCCCAGGTCGACCACCAGGTACGGACCCGCGTGCCGCGCCGCGACCACGCCCGTGGCCCCGCGGAACGACAGCGCCGCCTCCTCCTGACCCGAGACGACCTCGGGCTCGACACCCAGGAGCGCACGCACGCCGTCGACGAAGTCCGCCCGGTTCTCCGCGTCGCGCGAGGCCGACGTGGCGACGAACCGGATCGCCTCGACGCCGAGGTCGCGGCAGATCTCCGCGTAGCGCGCGCTCGCCTCGAGCGTGCGCGCGAGCGCCTCGGGGGCCAGGCGGCCCGTGCGGTCCACACCCTGGCCCAGGCGCACGACCTCCGAGCGCCGGTCCAGGTCGTGCAGCGTGCCCGCCGCGACGTCCACGTCCGCCACCAGGAGTCGGATGGAGTTGGTCCCGCAGTCGATGGCTGCCACGCGCGTCACGGCGGACATCCTCCCATCCCGCGCGGGGTCAGCAGGTGCAGCGGTCCGGCCGCCAGACGTCCGCGAGCAGCTCGAGCGCCTCGTCGCCGAACGGGTTCACCCCGGGTCCGGCGGCCAGCGCGTGGCCGACCAGGACGTGCAGGCACTTGACGCGCGTCGGCATCCCGCCGGCCGAGATCCCCGCGATCTCGGGCACGTCGCCGAGCTCGGCGCGGTCGGCCAGGTACGCCTCGTGCGCACGCCCGTAGGCGGCCGCGAGCTCCTCGTCGTCCGCGATCCGTGCGGTCCACTCCTTCATCAGCCCGGACGCCTCGAGCGTGCTCACCGCCGCGACCGCCTGCGGGCTCGTCAGGTAGTACGTCGTCGGGAACGGCGTGCCGTCGTCGAGCCGCGGGGCCGTCCGGACGACGAGCGGGCGCCCGCACACGCACCGCGCGGCGACGCCGACGACGCCGCGCGGCGGCCGGCCGAGCTGCTCGGTGAGCACCTCGAGGTCGCGCTCGGTCACGTCGGGGGCGCTGGTGGGCACGGGTTCCTCCGGGGGTCGGGACCGGGTGGGAGCCCGGCGGCGACCATTGTCCCCCGCACCCGGGGTGCGTCCGCGCGCACGCGTGCGCGGCCGTCAGGGCGCGTCGGTGCCCTTCTTCGCGCCTGCGCCGTCGTCCGTGCCGGTCCGCGAGTCCTTCTCCGGCGTCGTCGCGTCGTCGGTCGTCGGCTCGGCGCCCGCGACCGCCATCGAGTCCCACAGCGCGGAGTACCACGGCACCTCGGCGGTGGTCGTGGCCACCGGGGTGTCCTGCTCGTCGACCGGTGCCGCGGGCTCCTCGACCGACTCCGGGTCCACCACACGGAACGCCGTCTCGCCCGGGAACACGTACGCGAGCCGCTCACGCGCCTGCGCCGTGATGTACGCGGGGTCGTCCCACCGCGCGAGCTCGGCCTCGAGGTCGTCGTTGCGCTCACGCGCCGCCGCGACGTCCTGCCGCAGGCCCCGCAGCTCGACCTGCTGCCGCAGGTACGTGTGCAGCGTCGGGTACACCAGCACGAACGCGAGCACCAGGACGACGCCCAGCACGATCGCGCGGACCGAGAACAGGCGGGGCACCTTGGTCTGCACCACCTCCGCGCGTGCGGTGCCGCGCGGAGGCGTCGACGGCGTCCGCCCCGCGGGGCGGCTCGCGGACGGGCGCGGCGACGAGCCGCGGCCGGCGCCCCGTGACGGGGCCGGTGGGCGCGCGGACGCCGAGACGCGCGGCGCGGCCGCGGTGCCGCGCGCGGGCGTCGCCGGCGTGCGTCGTGACGGGTCGCGCGGGGGTGTCGCCCCCGCACCGGTGCGCGGCGGGACGGGCGCGCCGGGTGCCGTCGCGCGCGCCGGAGCGGCGCCCCGACGGACCGCGGGTGCACCGCGTCCGGGGGTGCTCGCGGCCCCGGACGGCGCGCGCCGGGCGCCTCCGGCGACCTCCGACGAGGTGCCGCGCGCGGGTGTGGCCGGAGCCGGACGTGGCACTGGAGGACGGGCCGCGGCCGCGCGTGCGTCGGCCGCGCGCGGCTCGACGGGGCGACGGGGCGACGGCATGCGTCCGATTGTGCCTGCGCGGACGCCCCGACCTGCGGATGCGCTGCCGCTCGGCCGTGTCCGGATCGGCGTGTTCACCAACTCTGCACATCCGGCGCACCGCGGCCGGGCACGACCGAGGCCGGCCGCCCCGTGCGGGGCGACCGGCCTCGGGTCCGGTCGGTGGTGCCGACCGGTCAGGCTGACGTGCTCAGGCCTGGAAGCGCGGGAACGCCGTGCGGCCCGCGTAGCGGCCCGCCTCGTCCAGCTCCTCCTCGATGCGCAGCAGCTGGTTGTACTTGTTGATGCGCTCGCCACGCGCGGGCGCACCGGTCTTGATCTGACCCGCGTTCGTCGCGACCGACAGGTCGGCGATCGTGGTGTCCTCGGTCTCGCCCGAGCGGTGCGAGGTCATCGTCGTGAAGCCGTTGCGCTGCGCGAGCGTCACCGCGTCGAGCGTCTCGGTGAGCGTGCCGATCTGGTTGAGCTTGACCAGCAGCGAGTTCGCCGACTTGAGCGCGATGCCCTTGGCCAGACGCTCCGGGTTGGTGACGAACAGGTCGTCGCCGACGATCTGCACCTTGCCGCCGACCTCGGCGACCAGCTGCGTCCAGGACTCCCACTCGTCCTCGGACAGCGGGTCCTCGATGGAGACCAGCGGGTAGTCCGCCACGAGCTGCGCGTAGTACGCGATCATCTCGTCGGGCGTCTTGGTGGCGCCCTCGAACTTGTAGCCGCCGTCCGCGAAGAACTCCGTGGACGCGACGTCGAGCGCGAGCGCGACGTCGGTGCCGGGCGTGAAGCCGGCCTTCTCGATCGCGACGAGGATCAGGTCCAGCGCGGCGCGGTTGGACTCGAGGTTGGGCGCGAAGCCACCCTCGTCGCCCAGGCCGGTGGCCAGGCCCTTGCTCTTCAGCACGGACTTGAGCGAGTGGTAGACCTCGGCACCCGTGCGCAGGGCCTCGCGGAAGGTCGTGGCGCCGATCGGGGCGACCATGAACTCCTGGATGTCCACGTTCGAGTCGGCGTGCGAGCCACCGTTGAGGATGTTCATCATCGGGACCGGCAGGACGTGCGCGTTCGGGCCACCGACGTAGCGGAACAGCGGCAGGTCGGCCGAGTCGGCCGCGGCCTTGGCGACCGCGAGCGAGACGCCCAGGATCGCGTTCGCGCCGAGCTTGCCCTTGTTGGGCGTGCCGTCGAGGTCGATCAGCGCCTGGTCCACGAGGCGCTGCTCCGAGGCCTCGAAGCCGATGATCTCGGGGGCGATCTCGTCGATGACCGCGTTCACGGCCTGCTCGACGCCCTTGCCCAGGTAGCGGGACTTGTCGCCGTCACGACGCTCGACGGCCTCGAACGCGCCGGTCGAGGCGCCCGAGGGGACCCCCGCGCGGGCGATGGTGCCGTCGTCGAGAGCGACCTCGACCTCGACAGTGGGGTTGCCGCGCGAGTCCAGGATCTCGCGGGCGCCGACGGCCTCGATGCTGGCCATGGGAGCTCCTTCGACGTGCAGGTGGGGTTCCGTGCAGTGGTGGGGTGACGTCCTCACCCTAGTGGCGTCCCGGGACGGCCGCGCCGGGACCTCCGTCCGCTGGACACCCCGGCGCCGTGCCGTACCACGGGCCGGAGTGTCCGAGCGGCGCGTCGTCAGCCCACCGTGCAGGGCGTGCCGTTCAGCGCGATCGTCGTCGGCCGGCCCGGCGTGCCGCCGTGCGTCGCGTTGAAGCCGATCTCGACGCTCGCGCCCGGGGTCAGGCGCGCGTTCCACGGCGCGTTCGTCGCCGTCACGGCCGTCCCCTGCTGCGTCCACACCGCGCTCCAGCCCTGCGTGAGCTGCTGGCCCGCGGGCTGGTCGAACGTCATGCGCCAGCCGTCGACGGGCGTGCCGCCCGTGTTCGTCACCCGCAGGTTCGCGGTCAGGCCCGTGTTCCATGCGCTCGCGGTCCAGCGCACCTCGCACGAGCCCGCGGGACCGGCCGTGGGGGTCGGCGTGGCCGTGGGGCTGGGCGTGGGCGTCGGGGTCGGCGTGGGCGTCGGGGTCGGCGTGGCCGTCGGGCTGGGCGTGGGGGTGGGGGTCGGAGCAGGGGTGGGGGTGGCCGTCGGGGTCGGGGTGGGTGTGGTGCCGATGCGCGACGGGTCCACCACGCCCCAGAACGCCGCCTTGGCCTGCAGGTCGCCGTCGAACAGCAGCGGGGCGGCGCCGGACCGGAGCCAGGTGCGCGAGTCGTCGACACCCCACACGGTCACCGACTCGAACGAGGCCGCGTGGCGCTTGAGCACCGCGAACAGGTCGCGGTAGTAGTACGCCTGCTGCAGCAGGCGGTCCGCGGGCGGCGTGGTCCAGCTCTCACCGCCGTGCAGGTACGTGGACACGTCGAGCTCGGTCACGGCCTGCCGCACGCCCAGCGCCTCGAACGCGGCGACGGTCGCCTCCACGTAGGCCAGCGAGCGGCCGACCTCGACGTGCAGCTGGTGGCCCACACCGTCGACGGGCACGCCCGCGGCCAGCAGGTCGCGGACCAGCGCCACGTACGGGGCGCGCTTGTTCGGGTACTCGCTGTTGTAGTCGTTGATGAAGAGCAGCACCTGCGGTCCGAACGCGGCACGCGCGTAGCGGAAGGCGTCCGCGACGTAGGACGGCCCGAGCACCCGGTACCACTCGCTGCGCCGCAGGCCGTCGGTCTGGCTCTCGTCGATGACCTCGTTGACCACGTCGAACGCGAAGATCGGGTTCGACGTGGTGCCGAACTCGCCGTACTTCGTGCGGTAGTGGTCGGCGATCGCCTCGATGTGGGTGCGCAGGCGTGCGCGCAGCAGCGCCTGGTCGTCCGCACTCGTGGTGAGCGCCGAGCCGTCGGGCCGCTGGAAGAACCAGGCCGGCGTCTGCTGGTGCCACAGGAGCGTGTGGCCGTACACGCGCTGCCCGTGCGCCACCGCGAAGTCGACCAGCTGGTCCGCGGGGCCGAACCGGAACGTGCCCTCGGTGGGCTGCACCGCGTCGGGCTTCATCTGGTTGCCGGGCGTGATCTGCGCGGCGTGGTGCGCGACGAGGTCGCCCCGCCCGGCCAGCACGTCCGCGGGCTCGACCGCGATGCCGAACGGGAACCAGGGCGCCAGGGTCGAGTCCAGCTGCGGGAGCGTGAGGTCCGGCGTCGCGCGCGACGACGTCACGACGACGTCGTCGACCAGGAGGTCCGTGAGGGAGGACGTGGACTCGACGTACAGCAGCGCCGAGTCGAACGGCCCCGGCGTGTAGCTCGCGACGACCTGCTTCCACGCGCCCGAGGTGACGCCCGTGACGGTCGCCACGGTGTCGTACGACGAGGTGCCCGCGACGTCACGCTGCACCGACACCCGCAGGTCCGCGTAGCCCGTGCCGCTCGCGGGCAGCCGCAGCCACAGGCTGACCGCGTGCGTGACGCCGGGCTCGAACGCGTCGCTCACGTCGACGCCCGCGCCGTGCCAGCTCGACGTCCGGCCCGTGACCAAGAGGCTCTGCGTGCCGCGCGCGTCCTGTGCGGTGAGCGCGACCGCGGGCGCCGGTCCACGCGCCGCCCAGCCGTCGAGCCCGTCCTCGAAGTCCGCCTGCACCACCGTGGCGGACGCGGCGCGGGCCCCCGGGGCGAGCGGCACGACGAGCGCCGCGAGCGCGACGAGCAGAGCGGCGAGCGCGGCGGCGACGAGCGGGGCGGACGCCCCGGCCGGCTCGTGGGCGGGACGGGGCATGGCTCGCTCCTTCGCGACGTGGCCCGGCACGGGTGCGGGGCTCGGCCGCGACGCTAGGGACCACCCGGTCCGCCCCACCAGGGGTGAAACGGTTCGACGGCAGGCCCGTCCGCGACGACGTCGCAGGTCAGGCGGAGTGCAGCGCCGCCACGATCCGGTCGGTCTGCTCCTTGGCGTCGCCGAACAGCATCGCGGTGTTGTCCCGGAAGAACAGCGGGTTCTGCACGCCCGCGTACCCCGTGGCCATCGACCGCTTGAACACGATCACCTGCTTGGCCTTCCACACCTCGAGCACGGGCATGCCCGCGATCGGCGAGGACGGGTCGTCGAGCGCCGCGGGGTTGACCGTGTCGTTGGCGCCGATCACCAGCACGACGTCGGTCTGCGCCAGGTCGTCGTTGATCTCGTCCATCTCGAGCACGATGTCGTACGGCACCTTGGCCTCGGCGAGCAGCACGTTCATGTGCCCGGGGAGCCGGCCGGCCACGGGGTGCACGCCGAAGCGCACGTCGATCCCGCGGCCGCGCAGCGTGGCGACCAGCTCGGCCACCGGGTACTGCGCCTTGGCGACCGCCATGCCGTAGCCGGGCGTGATCACCACCGAGCGAGCATCGCCCAGCATCGCGGCGACGTCGTCCGCCGACGCCTCGCGGTGCTCGCCCACGGGCCCGCCGGTGGGAGCCGCCGCGCCCTCGGCCGCGCCGAACCCGCCGAGGATGACCGAGACGAACGACCGGTTCATGGCGCGGCACATGATGTAGGACAGGATCGCGCCGGACGCGCCGACGAGCGCACCGGTGACGATCAGCAGGTCGTTGCTGAGCATGAAGCCCGCGGCCGCGGCGGCCCAGCCCGAGTACGAGTTCAGCATCGAGACGACGACGGGCATGTCCCCGCCACCGATCGCGGCCACCAGGTGCCAGCCGAGCGCGAGCGCCACGGCCGTCATGAGCACCAGCGGCCACAGCGAGGGCGCCGCGACGAACCACGCGAGCAGCCCAGCCGAGACGACCAGGGCGGCGAGGTTGAGCAGGTTGCGCCCGGGCAGCGTCAGGGGCGCGCTCTTGATGCGCGCCGAGAGCTTGAGGAACGCGACGATCGACCCGGTGAACGTGATCGCGCCGATCAGCACGCCCAGGAACACCTCGACCAGGTGGATGCCGTGCGGCGGCTCGGTCAGGTAGGAGTTGAACCCCACGAGCACCGCGGCGAGCCCGACGAACGAGTGCAGCATCGCGATGAGCTCGGGCATCTGCGTCATCTCGACGCGACGCGCCTGCCACGTGCCCACCACGACGCCGACCGCGAGCACGAGCGCGATGAGCAGCGCGGTCACGAGCTCCGGGCGCTGCGAGTCGCGCAACGCGAGCGCGATGGTCGCGGCGAGCGCGAGGCCCATGCCGACCATGCCGAGGACGTTGCCGCGCGCGGCGGTCTGCTGCTTGCTCAGCCCGGCCAGCGAGAGCACGAACAGCACGGCGGCGAGCACGTAGGTCGCCTGGGCGAGGGAGACGAGCGTCATCAGGCACCCCTGCGGAACATGCGGATCATCCGGTTCGCGACCAGGAACCCGCCGAAGATGTTGATACTCGCGACGGCCGCGGCGACGCACGCCAGGATCGTCACGGCGAGGTCGTCGGAGCCGATCTGGAGCAGCGCGCCCACCAGGATGATCCCGGAGATCGCGTTGGTCTGGGCCATGAGCGGCGTGTGCAGCGAGTGGCTCACGTTGGAGATCACGTAGTAGCCCACGAAGACCGCGAGCACGAACACCGTGAAGTGGCCGAGGAACGCGGCGGGCGCGAACGAGATGCCGAGCGTGACGAGCACCGCCGCGAGCGCGAACCCGACCGTGCGGCGCTGCGCGCGGCGGGACGCGTCCTGCGCGGCGTCCTTGCGCTGCGCGGCCAGCTCGGCCTCGCTCGGACCCGCGGGAGCGGCGGCGGGCGGGGGTGCCGCGGAGACCGCGACCGGCGGTGGCGGCCACAGCACCTCGCCCGCGTGCGCGACGGTCATGCCGCGCTGCACCGGGTCCTCGAGGTCGAGCACCGGCGTGCCGTCCTTGCCGGGCGTGAGGAGCTGCAGCAGGTGCACCACGTTGGTGCCGAGCAGCTGCGACGAGTGCTGCGGCATGCGGCCCGCGAGGTCGGTCCAGCCGAGCACGACGACGCCGTTGTCCGTGACGACGCGTTCGCCGGGCACCGTGAGCTCGCAGTTGCCGCCGCCGGAGGCCGCGAGGTCCACGATCACCGAGCCCGGCCGCATGCCCGCGACCGCGGCGGCCGTGATCGTCGTCGGCGCCGTGCCGCGCACCAGCGCGGTCGTGATGACGATGTCCGCCTGCGCGCACTCGGCCGCGTAGACGTCGAGCGCCGCGGCCGCCTGCTCGGCCGTGAGCGGCTTGGCGTACCCGTCCGCGCTGATCTCCTGCTGCGCCTGCGGTGCGCGCACGAACTGCGCGCCCATCGACTCGATCTGCTCGCCCACCTCGGGTCGCACGTCGAACGCGCGCACCTGCGCGCCGAGCGAGTCGGCCGCGCCGATCGCCGCGAGGCCCGCGACGCCCGCGCCGATCACGAACACCTTGGCGGGCGGCGTCTTGCCCGCTGCGGTCACCTGGCCGGCGAACATGCCGCCGTACGCCTGCGCGGCCTCGACGACCGCGCGGTAGCCCGCGACGTTGGACATCGAGGACAGCACGTCGAGCGCCTGCGCGCGGGAGATCCGCGGGACCGCGTCGAGCGCGAGCGCCGTCACGCCGCGCCGGGCGAGCTCGGCGACGAGCGGCCCGCGTGCGGCGGGCTGCAGCGACGCGACCAGCGTCGCGCCCTCGCGCAGCAGCCCGACCTGCTCGTCGGCCGGCGCGTCCACGGCCGTGACGACGTCGGCCCCCCAGGCCGCGGCCGTGTCGACCACGCGCGCACCCGCCGCGGCGTACGCGTCGTCGGCGAACGTCGCCGCCGCGCCCGCGCCCGCCTCGACCAGCACGTCGTACCCCAGGCCGACCAGCTTGCTCACCGTGCTGGGCGTCGCCGCCACGAGTCGCTGTCCCGCTGCCTCGCGGGGGATGCCGATGCTCGCCACGCGCACCTCCAGATCGTCGACCACATGACACCGCGCCGACCGCATGGTGAGCGCTGGACGTCCACATGACGGCCAGGCGACCACCCGAGCCGTCGCGCCGACCCTACCCAGGGGTGGCGACGAGCACCGGGGACCACCGTCCCGTCAGACCGGCCGCCGCACGTGCGCGCCGCCGGTCACCGCTCCCCCGCATCGGCCTCCGCCTCGCGGACCGCGTGCTCCCACCGCGCGGTCGTGCGGCGCAGCTCGCCCTCGGCGTCGAGACCCGCGGCACGCGCCTCGAGCACGAGCGCGAACAGCCGGTCGCCGAGGGGCCCGGCCGCGTCCGAGGCCGGTGCGGGCGCCGGCGCGACCGCGAGCCCCGCGCGCTCCGCACGTCCGACGAGCTTCTGCGTGCGCGCGAGCGCACCCAGCGCCAGCGGGACGCCGTCGAGCGCCGAGACCCGCGCGGGCTTCTCGGCGCGCTTGATGCGGTCCCACGCGACGTGCCGGCCCTCGTCGTCGGCCGCGTGCTCGGCGTCCGCGAACACGTGCGGATGCCGCCGGACGAGCTTCGCGACCAGGTCCTGCGCGACGTCGCCGACGTCGAACGGGTCCTGGTCGTGCTCCTGCGCGACGCGTGCGTGGAACACCACCTGCAGCAGCAGGTCGCCGAGCTCCTCACGCAGCCCCGCGCGGTCTCCGGCCTCGATCGCCTCGACCAGCTCGTACGCCTCCTCGAGCGCGTAGGGCGCGAGCGAGACGTGCGTCTGCTCGGCGTCCCACGGGCAGCCCCCGGGTGAGCGCAGACGGTCCATGACCGCGACGAGCTCGGCGAGGCGGGCGGCCGGGTCCGGCGACGCCTCCGGAGGCACGGCGGACGCCGTCAGGGGGCGGCCTCGACCGGCGTGATGATCCACGGCCACGCCGCGGGTGCGCCCACGTTGCCGCCGTCGGCCGTGCCGTAGCGCGGGTTGACCTCGAGGTCGAGCGCGTCCAGCCGCTCGGTGAACGCGGCGATGACCTCGTCGGCGTTCTCGAGCTCGCTCAGCTCGCCCGTCACGAGCGTGTAGCGCGCGATCGCGAGCGTCGGCTCCGAGTACGTCCCGGGCGCGGCGTCGGGGTCCGCCTGCGTGGCGCTCTGGTCGAGCAGCGCGGCGGCCTCCTCGTCGGACGCGCCGACGCCGTACTGCTCACCGAGCTCGGCGACGATCGGCTCCTGGACGAGCACCGAGGTCACGCTCGCGACGCTGATCTGGCCGCCGAGCGCGCCCAGCTCCTGCATCGCCACGCGGACGTCGGAGGCCGGGATCACGCGGCCGTCGGCCACCGCGGCCGCACCGGGCGTCCCCGCGCAGCCCGCGAGCGCGACGGCCGTCAGGCCCGCTCCCGCCAGCGCGTACGCGCGACGACGGGCTGCCCCGCTCGTCGTCGTCCCCGTGCCTGCCGGGCGTGCTGTGGTGTGCACCTGACCTCCCGCGTCCTCGCTCGTCGATCGGGCCACATCGTAGGCCCACCGCCCGTCCGTGCCGCATCCCCGCGGCGGTGGCGGATCAGCGCGGGTCGTCGGACTCGACGCGGGTGCGCGCGTCGGCCGCCGCGGCGTGCCGGTCCAGGAACGCGTACATCTCCGCGGCGTCCACGCCCGGGAACGTGCCGGTGGGCAGCGGCGCGAAGACGTGCTGGTGGATCCGGGCGCTCGGCCACGAGCGCTCCTCCCAGCGCGCTGCCGCCTGCAGGTCGGGGCGGCGGCAGCAGCCCTCGTCGGGGCACGTGGAGCGACGCCGGACCGGGGTGTCGCGCCCGCGGAACCACTTCGCTGCGGCGAACGGCACGCCCACCGCGAGCGCGAACCGGCCCGTGGGCGCGACCCCCGGCTGGGTCGAGCACCAGAACGTGCCCGCGGGCGTGTCCGTGTACTGGTAGGACTCGGTCGCGTGGTCGCGGCGGGACAGCGCCTCGCGCACGCCCCACCGCCGGCACACCACCTGCCCCTCGATCGCACCCGTGACGTCCACGGGCAGCGGCAGCCCGTCGTTGGCGTACGCGCGGTAGATCGAGCCGTCCTCGTTGATGCGCAGGAAGTGCACGCGGATGTCCAGGTGGTGCGTGGCCAGGGACGTGAACCGCTGCGCGGCGGCCTCGTGCGTCACGCCGAACGCGTCCCGGAAGTCCTCGATCGCCAGCTCCTTGGCGCGCTTGCGCCGCGCCAGGAAGTCGACCGCGGCGCTCTGCGGCATCAGGCAGCAGGACGCGAAGTAGGTGATCTCCATGCGCTGCCGCAGGAACGCCTCGTAGGACCGCGGACGGTCGTGGTCGAGCAGCCGGTGCGCCATGGCCTGCAGCGCGAGCGAGCGCAGGCCGTGCCCGCCGGGCGTGGACGCGGGCGGCAGGTAGATGCGGCCGTGCTCGAGGTCGGTGACCGTCCGGGTCGAGCGCGGCAGGTCGTCGACGTGCCGGATCTCGAAGCCCATGCGCTCGGCCATGCGCCACACCGTGCGGTGCGTGAGCGGTCCCGAGGTGTACCCGACCTCGCGCACCAGGCGCTCGGCGAGGTCCTCCAGCTCGGGGAAGTGGTTGTCACGCTCCTGGCGGGCCAGGCGCAGGGCGGTGTTCGCGCGGCGCGCCTCCTCGGGTGTGGCCACGGCCTGGCGCTCGCGCCGCGCGAGCTCGGCGTGCAGCCCGACGAGCTGCTCGAGCACGGGCGTCGGCAGCGTGCGGCCGGGCCGGACCACGGGCAGGCCGAGCCGCTGGAACGGCGCGGTGCGCTGCGCGCGGTCCAGCTCGATCTCGAGCGCCGCGCGGCGCGTGGGCGGCTCGGGGTCGATGAGCTCGTTGAGCGTGACGCCCAGCGCGTCGGCCAGGTCCCGCAGCAGCGTCAGCCGCGGCTCACGGCGGCCGTTCTCGACCAGCGAGAGCATGGAGGACGTCACGCCGACCCGCTGCCCGAGCGCGTCGAGCGTGAGCCCACGGGCCGTGCGCAGGTGCCGGATGCGGCGACCGACCGTGAGCGTCTCGTCGGCTGATGTCACGGAACGTCACTCTATGTCAAGAACCGCGAAACTTGACACCGTAGCCAGCGCGTGGAGCCGCGGGCCTTGACAGACGATCGAGAGGGAAAGCCCGCCCGCTGACGTCTGGAGCCACCATGACCGCCACCTCGTTGCGCGTGCCGCACCTGCCGACCGTCGTCCCCGGCGAGCCGCTCGACCTGCACCGCTGGGTCGAGGCGGTCGCCGCGCTCACCGAGCCCGACGAGGTCGTCTGGTGCGACGGGTCGGCGGCCGAGCGTCGCGCGCTCGTCGCGCAGATGGTCGAGACCGGGACTCTCCTGCCGCTGGACCCGCAGCTCCGCCCCGGCTCCTACCTGGCGCGCTCGGATCCCGACGACGTGGCGCGCGTCGAGTCCCGCACGTTCATCTGCTCGGCCGCGGAGCAGGACGCCGGACCCACGAACAACTGGCGGGAGCCGCACGTGATGCGCGCCGAGCTCGCAGGCGTGTTCGCGGGGGCCATGCGCGGCCGCACCATGTACGTGGTCCCGTTCGCGATGGGGCCGATCGGCAGCCCGCTGGCCCGCCTGGGCGTCGAGATCACCGACTCGCCGTACGTGGTGGTGAGCATGGGCACCATGACGCGCGTGGGCACCGCGGTGCTCGACCTGATCCACGCCGGCGCGCCGTTCGTGCCCGCGGTGCACAGCGTCGGCGCCCCGCTCGTCGCGCCCGACGGCACGCGCACGCCCGACGTGCCCTGGCCGTGCCATCCGACCAAGTACATCGCGCACTTCCCCGAGACACGGGAGATCTGGTCGTTCGGGTCCGGGTACGGCGGCAACGCGCTGCTCGGCAAGAAGTGCTTCGCGCTGCGCATCGCGTCGGTCATGGGCCGCGACGAGGGCTGGCTGGCCGAGCACATGCTCCTGGTCCGGGTCACGTCCCCCGACGGCCGCCGCTACCACGTGGCGGCGGCGTTCCCCTCCGCCTGCGGCAAGACCAACTTCGCGATGCTCGCCCCCACGCTGCCGGGCTGGACGGTCGAGACCATCGGCGACGACATCGCGTGGCTGCGCCCCGGCGAGGACGGGCGGCTGTGGGCCATCAACCCCGAGGCCGGGTTCTTCGGCGTGGCGCCCGGCACGGGCGTGCAGACCAACCCCACCGCGGTCGAGATGCTCGCGCGGGACACGATCTTCACGAACGTGGCGCTCACCGACGACGGCGACGTGTGGTGGGAGGGCCTGACGCCCGAGCCGCCCGCGCACCTGACCGACTGGACCGGCCGGTCCTGGACGCCGGACTCGGGCCGGCCCGCCGCCCACCCGAACTCGCGCTTCACGGTCGCCGCCGAGCGGTGCCCCACCATGGCGGACAGCTGGCAGGACCCCGCGGGCGTGCCGGTCGACGCGATCGTGTTCGGAGGTCGTCGCGCGTCCAACGTCCCGCTGGTCACGCGCGCGTTCGACTGGGAGCACGGCGTGTTCCTGGGCGCGACGGTCGCGTCCGAGCAGACCGCGGCCGCGGAGGGCACCGTCGGCGAGCTGCGCCGCGACCCGTTCGCGATGCTCCCGTTCTGCGGCTACACGATGGCCGACCACTGGGCGCACTGGCTGCGCGTGGGCGCGGGCCTGAGCGACGCCGGGCGGCCGCTCGTGTTCGGCGTCAACTGGTTCCGCAAGTCGGCCTCGGGCCGGTTCCTGTGGCCGGGGTTCGGGGAGAACTCGCGCGTGCTCGCGTGGATCGTCGGGCAGGTGGACGCCGCGCGGTCCGGGTCCGACGAGGGTGCCGTGGCCGGTCCCGTCGGACTGCACCCCGCCCCCGGCGCGCTCGACCTCACGGGCCTCGACCTGCCCGAGGAGGACCTGGCGGCGCTGTTCGCGGTCGACCCCGCCGCGTGGGCCGACGAGTGCGACCTCACCGAGGAGTTCTTCGCGCAGTTCGGCGACCGCCTCCCGCGGCAGCTGCGCACCCAGCTCGCCGACCTGCGCCACCGCCTGCCGCGCCCCTGACCCCGGATCGGGTGGACCTCGTCACGCCCGGCCGGACGAGGTCCACCCGTTGCGCGGTAGCCGGGCCGCCGGGTCAGGCGGGGGCGTGCCGGTCCAGGAACTCGTAGACCTCGGTGGTGTCGACGCCCGGGAACACGCCCACGGGCAGCGCCGCGAGCAGGGACGCGTGCGGGCGGGCCGACGGCCACGACGAGCCCTCCCACCGCTGTGCGAGCTCGGTGGGCGGCTGCCGGCAGCACGACGGGTCCGGGCAGCGCGACTTCGAGCGCTCGGCGGTCTCCCGGCCGCGGAACCAGCGCACGTGCGCGAACGGCACCCCCACCGAGACGGAGAACGCGCCCTGCGAGGACGGCTGCACGCGCGACGTGCACCAGTACGTGCCCGACGACGTGTCCGTGTACTGGTAGTACGGCGAGAACCGGTCCTCGAGCGTGAACACCACGCGCGCCGTCCAGTGCCGGCACACGGGCTGGCCCTCGATCGCGCCCAGCGGGTCGGACGGGAACGCGACGCCGTCGTTCTCGTACGCCTTGTGCAGCGTGCCGCCCTCGTGGACCTTCATGAAGTGCACGGGCAGGTCCAGGTGCCGGGTCGCGAGGTTGGTGAACCGGTGCGCCGCGGTCTCGTACGGCACCGCGAACGCGTCGCGCAGGTCCTCGACGGACAGCCGGCGCTCGTCCTTGGCCGCCGTCAGGAACGCCACCGCGCTGTCCCGCGGCAGCATGAGCGCCGCGGCCAGGTAGTTGGCCTCGACGCGCTGCCGCAGGAAGTCGCGGTAGTCGCGCGGCTCGGCGTGTCCCAGGACGTGGCTGGCCAGCGCCTGCAGCAGCGGCGACCGCGAGTCGCTGCCGCCCCGCTCGCCCTGCGGCAGGTAGATGCGGCCGTGCGCCAGGTCGGTCACGGTGCGGGTGGAGTGCGGGAGGTCCGGCACGTGGTGCAGCGTGAACCCCAGGTGCGCCGCGATGTCCGCGGTCGCGCGCTGCGACAGCGGGCCGCCCGTGTGCCCGATCGCGGCGAGCAGCGTGCTCGCGTGGTCCTCGAGCTCAGGGAAGTAGTTGTCCCGCTCGCGCATGCGTGCGCGCAGCTCGGCGTTCGCGCGGCGCGCCTCCTCGGGCGTCGCGGCGTGCTCGGTGAGCAGCCGCTCGACCTGGTGCTGCAGCGCCACGAGCGCCTCGAGCGCATCCGACGGCAGCGACTTGCCGACCTTGACCGTCGGCAGGCCGAGCTGGCCGAACAGCGGACCGCGCTGCGCACGTTCGAGCTCGACCTCGAGGGCCGCGCGCCGGCTCGGCGGCTCGGTGCGCAGCAGCTCGGCCAGCGGCACGTCGAGCGCGTCCGCGATCTGCGCGAGCAGGCTGAGCTTGGGCTCGCGGTGGCCGTTCTCGAGCATCGACACCTGCGAGGGTGCGCGGCCGATCGCCGTGCCGAGGTCCTCCAGCGTCAGCCCGCGCTGCGTACGCAGATGCCGGATCCGGCGCCCCAGCACGAGCGTGTCGAGCCCGCCGTGCGCGGCGGGCGTCTCCGGCCCCTGGCGCTCGCCCCGCCGCGCGCCGGAGGGCTGCGGGGCTCGACGCGGGCTCGTCGTCGACGTCGTCGTCATGTGTCCAGCGTCACACCGTCGGGTAGTTCTGTCGAGGAGAAGTTCCGCGGATCTTCTCCGTCTCCGACCGGGGAAGAAGCGGCGCGCGTGCAGCAACGTGGTGGTCAGGCCACCCCGGCCGAGAAGAACCCCAGAAGCCCACGGAGGTCACGATGACCACGCAGACGGACCCGACCACTGCTCGGCGCGAGCAGCCGGGCCACCCCCGCACCGGCGACCAGACCACGACGGCGGCCGAGCTCGCCGCGTCGTGGGAGATCGACCCGCGCTGGGCCGGCGTCCGCCGGTCCCACACCGCGGCCGACGTCGTGGCGCTGCGGGGTTCCGTCCGCGAGGAGCACACGCTGGCCCGGCGCGGCGCCGAGCGGCTGTGGGAGCTGCTGCACAGCCGCACGCACGTGCCCGCGCTCGGCGCGCTCACCGGCAACCAGGCCGTCCAGCAGGTCAAGGCCGGCCTCGAGGCCATCTACCTGTCCGGCTGGCAGGTCGCCGCCGACGCGAACCTGTCCGGGCAGACCTACCCGGACCAGTCGCTCTACCCCGCCAACTCGGTGCCCGCGGTGGTCCGGCGCATCAACAACGCGCTGCTGCGTGCCGACCAGATCGACGTCGCCGAGCACGGCCGCCGCACGCGCGAGTGGCTCGCACCGATCGTCGCGGACGCCGAGGCCGGGTTCGGCGGCCCCCTCAACGCCTACGAGCTCATGCACGCGATGATCGCGGCCGGCGCCGCGGGCGTGCACTGGGAGGACCAGCTCGCGGCCGAGAAGAAGTGCGGCCACCTGGGCGGCAAGGTGCTGGTCCCGACGAGCCAGCACGTGCGCACGCTGTCCGCCGCCCGGCTCGCGGCCGACGTCGCCGGGGTGCCCACCGTGATCGTCGCGCGCACCGACGCGCTCGGCGCGGACCTGCTCACCACCGACGCCGACGAGCGCGACCACGAGTTCCTCACCGGCGAGCGCACCGCCGAGGGCTACTACCGCGTGCGGCCCGGGCTCGACGCGGTCGTCGCCCGGCAGCGCGCGTACGCGCCGTTCGCGGACCTGCTGTGGGTCGAGACGTCGACGCCCGACGTGGGGCTGGCGATCGAGTTCGCCGAGCGCATCCACGACGAGCACCCCGGCAAGCTCCTGGCCTACAACTGCTCGCCGTCGTTCAACTGGCGCCAGCACCTGTCCGACGAGCAGATCGCGCGGTTCCAGCGCGAGCTCGCGGGCCACGGCTACGCGTTCCAGTTCATCACCCTCGCGGGCTTCCACGCGCTCAACCACTCGATGTTCACGCTCGCCCGCGGGTACGCGCAGCGCGGCATGAGCGCCTACGTCGAGCTGCAGGGTGCCGAGATCGACGCCGAGGCCGACGGCTACACCGCCACGCGTCACCAGCGCGAGGTCGGCACCGGCTACTTCGACCGCGTCGCCACCGCGATCTCGCCCGACAGCGCCACCCTCGCGCTCGCGGGCTCCACCGAGACGGCCCAGTTCACGCACTGACCGCCGTCCGACGACCGCGCGGGGCCGTGCGCAGCGTCGCCACGGCCCCGCGCGCACCCTCGTCGTCCCCATCCGGAGTCCTGAAGGAGAACCGCCATGACCGTCATCACGCCCCTGGCCAGCCGCACCATGCTCACCGACCCGTACGCCCGGCCCCGCCTCGAGGTCACCCCCGGCGCGGACGTTCCCGGCACCACCGAGATCCTCACGCCCGCGGCGCTCGACTTCCTCACCGACCTGCACGCGCGGTTCGCGGGCCGCCGGCACGACCTGCTGCTGGCCCGCCAGCACCGCCGCGACCGGTGGTCCAACGGCGCCGATCCCGGGTTCCTGCCGCTGACCGCGGGCATCCGCGCCGACCCCGCGTGGCGCGTCGCCGGCCCCGGCCCGGGCCTCGAGGACCGCCGGGTGGAGATCACCGGCCCCACCGACCGCAAGATGACCGTCAACGCGCTGAACTCGGGCGCCAAGGTGTGGCTCGCCGACCACGAGGACGCCATGAGCCCCACGTGGACCAACGTCGTCGGCGGCCAGCTCAACCTGTTCGACGCGATCCGCGGCCAGGTGGACTTCACCACGCCCGAGGGCAAGGAGTACCGCGTCCGGCCCCAGACCCCGACGATCGTGTTCCGGCCCCGCGGGTGGCACCTCACCGAGAAGCACATCGCGTTCGTCGACCGTGCCGGCCAGCGCGGCTCGTCGTCGGCCTCGCTGGTCGACGCCGGGCTGTACCTGTTCCACAACGCCCGTGCGCTGATCGACTCCGGCCGCGGACCGTACCTCTACCTGCCCAAGCTCGAGGGTCACCTCGAGGCCCGGCTCTGGGACGAGGTCTTCCGGTTCACCGAGACCTACCTGGACCTGCCGCACGGCACCATCCGCGCGACCGTCCTCATCGAGACGATCACGGCCGCGTTCGAGATGGAGGAGATCCTCTACGAGCTGCGCGACCACTGCGCCGGGCTCAACGCGGGCCGCTGGGACTACATCTTCAGCGTCATCAAGAGCTTCCGGAACCGCGGCCCCCGGTTCGTCCTGCCCGACCGCTCGCGCGTCACCATGACCGTGCCGTTCATGCAGGCGTACACCGAGCTGCTGGTGGCCACGTGCCACCGGCGCGGCGCCCAGGCGATCGGCGGCATGAGCGCCTTCATCCCCAACCGCCGCTCGCCCGAGGTGACGTCGCGTGCCCTCCAGCAGGTGCGCGCGGACAAGCAGCGCGAGGCCGGCCAGGGGTTCGACGGCACCTGGGTGGCGCACCCGGACCTGGTGCCCGTCGCGCGTGAGGTGTTCGACGAGGCCCTGGGCGACCGCGTCGACCAGCGGCACCGCCTGCGTGAGGACGTCCACGTCACCGAGGCCCAGCTCCTGGACATCCCGTCCGCCGGCGGGGCGGAGCCGGGTGCGGTGACCGACGCGGGCCTGCGCGGCAACGTCTCGGTGGCGGTCCGGTACCTCGAGTCCTGGCTGCGCGGCGTCGGCGCCGCGGCGCTCGACGACCTCATGGAGGACGCCGCCACCGCCGAGATCTCGCGGTCGCAGGTGTGGCAGTGGGTGCACCAGGAGGTCGTCACGGACTCCGGCACCCTCATCACCGCCGAGCACGTCCGCACGGTGCTGGCCGACGTGCTCGACTCGCTGACGCGCTCGTCGGGCGACCGGTACGACGACGCCGCCGCGCTGTTCGAGCAGGTCGCGCTGGCCGAGGAGTTCCCGACCTTCCTCACCGTCCCGGCCTACGCCCAGCACCTCGTCGACCGCCCCTGACACCTGGCCGGTGGTCGGCTCGCCCGGAACTCACGCCGGGCGGGCCGACCACCGCATGCAAGCCGCGGTCACGCAGGTACCCGGGGCTGCGCGGATCGAGCACCGCGAGGCCGACACCGGCGACGGCGACCGCTGAGGCCACCACCAGCTGTGCCCCAGACGCCGACTCCCGGAACAGCAGCGCCCACGGTGTCCAGTCCGACTCCCCGGGTCCGGAGAGCACCGCGGCGGCGAAAGCGAGCACCCCGGGGACGAACGCGTAGACGACGCCGGCCAGAGCGGCCGTCCCCGCACACAAGCCGCTCATCAGCAGCAGGTTCCTGATGCTCGCCCCGGCCGCGACGTCGGGCCCCACACTCGTACCCAGGAGGACGATCGCGGCGGCGAGCGCGGACGTGACGGCGTACGAGATCGCCCTCGCACCCAGCACCCGGCCGTTCCGGAAGACGACGGGCGTGCGGGCGGTCGCATGCGCGACGCCCACGGCCACGCCGAGCAGGACCGGGACGATCACCAGGACACGGAGCGTCGGCATCAGGGGGAACGGGCCGAGCCGGCTGATCTCCCCGTCGGGGAAGATCAGCGTGATCGCGGCCGCGAGCGCGAGCAGCGGCAGCGTCGAGAGCCATCCGGTCGCCCGCAGCAGCACCCATACCGTCAGCGGCAACCTGGTCGGGGCTCCCGTCACCCCGGCCCTGCCAGGAAGTCGTAGGTGCACGTCCGGAACTGCTCCATCACGCGCGCCGCCTCCTGCGGAGCCAGGAGCGGCGGGCCGGGATCACCCGCGCCCGCGACGACCGCGTCCGGGTCGACCAGGGCGAGCCAGGTCCCGACGAGGCGGTCGAGGTCGGCGAAGTACTCCTCCGAGAGCTCAGCGCCGCTGACCGCCGCCTCCGCCACGGGGAGGTCCCACGGTGTGCAGTGGGTCGGCTCGACGAGTCCGAGCACGAGCCCCTCGTCCGACGGCGCCTGGCCCTCCAGCTCCGCCTCGACACGAATGGCCGCCGTCCCGGGTCCTCCAGGGCTGTACGAGGCGCTCGCCTCCTCCACGCGCGCGGGCACGAGCGCCGCGTAGCCGTGGGTGCGGGCAGCCTCGAGAACCACTCCGAGCTCACGTCGCACCTCGCCCGCCACCCTGCGGTGCTCGGGGAACATGCAGACCGTCACGCCTGCGACGGGTGCACAGTCGGTCGGCCGCGCGTTCGTCCGGGCCAACCGGTCGTCGGGCCCCGCCTGTCCGGCCACCACGACGAGGGAGCCGGCGGTGAGCACCACCGCCCACTCCGCGGCGCGGATGCGCCCCGCGCGCGCGATCCCGGGGCGGATCACCAGGCATGCCGTCACCATGGCCGCGAGCAGCAGCGCCTGCACCGCGAGATAACCGCCGTCGAACCCTCGTCCCACCCGGGGGACGAGGGACCCGCCCGCATACAGCAGGGCGACGCCGCTCTCGACTCGGCTCGAGGTGAGGAAGACCAGTGCGAGCACCGCGACCGCCGCGAGGATGCCCGCGAGCACCGCGCTCACCGCCCGCCCGAGGAGAGTCCCGACTGCCGTGAACAACGCGAGCATGAGCACCTGCGCCAGGACGGCGAGCCAGGCGAACCGGTCGACGTGCACCGGTGGCACCACCGCCGCGCCGACCACGATCGTCAGGACGTAGGCGCCGCCCGCGACGATGGTGTACGCGTAGGTGACGGCTGCCGCCGGAGAACGCCAGAACCGCATCCCCTCGACGTGCCGCGCACCCTCGCCGAACCGGGCCATGTCGAGTGCCGCGGCACCGGCGACCACCGGTCCGACCGCCAGAAGACCGATCGGGACGAAGTCGATCAGCCACGTCAGGTCTCCGCGCCATGGGGCGCCGCGCATCGTGAGGACACCTGCGTTGATCAGGCAGATCCCCAGCGCCACCCAGCGCAGGAGCCCATGCCGCGCGACGAAGCGCACGACGTGCCACCACGACCGGGCAGACCCGGTCCCCGGAGCGGGTGCGAGCCCGGCGTACGGGCTCGACGGCGGAGCCGGCGCCGCCTCGGCGATCACGGTGTGCCCTCGGCGCGGACCACGGCCAGGAAGCCGCGTTCCACCGTCTCCGACGAGACGGTGGACGCCCCGCCTCGCGCGGCCAGCTCGGCAGTCGTGCCGGCGAAGACCTGACGGCCGTCCGCGAGGATGAGCACGCGGTCCGCGACTGCCGCGACGTCCTCCGCGAGATGCGTCGAGACGATGACGGCGCGCTCGCGTGCGAGGTCGACCACGAGCGCACGCAGGTCACTCCGCTGCACCGGGTCCAGTCCGACCGTCGGTTCGTCCAGCACCATCACCGCGGGCGCGCCGAGCATCGCCTGCGCGACGCCAACCCTGCGGCGCATGCCACCGGACAACCTGCCGAACGGTGACCGCGCGCGGTCGCTCAGCCCGACCGCGCCCAGGACACCGTGGATCTCCTCGTCGGTCACGGGCCTCGAGCGTGACGCACGGCACCAGCCGACGAACCCGAGGTAGTCGGCGACCGGGGTGTTCCGGGGCGCATCGAAGTCCTGCGGGAGGTACCCCGGCCGCGAGTACTCCCCCGACGCACCCGACCGCACGGTGACGGACCCTCGCCTGGCCGGCAGCACGCCCACCATCACCTTCATCAACGTGGACTTTCCGGCACCGTTCGCGCCCAGCAGCGCTGTGACCCCGGTCCCCAGCTCCGCGGACACCGGGCCGAGCTGGAACCTGCCCGCAGTGGCCTCCACCTCGCGCAACGACAGCATCATCAGCGCACCCCCTTGTCGCCCATCCGCCGGTCCCTGCACGCCGGCCGGGCTGCAGGAGCGCGGACGTCACCGCAGCCCCGGCCGACGCGCGTCACGTCACCGGTGGCGCGTCGGCGCGGGTCTCGTCGACCGCGCCTGGCCCCGGATCGCCGGGTGACGACGTCGTCGTCCTGGCACGGCTTTGCCATGATCCTGCCCCTGTCCCCCTGGGTGAGCGGACCACGTCGTCGTGGCGCCCGTGGGATCGCTCCCGCAGCAGGACCCTAGGGAGGGGGGTTCGACAGGTCAATCACGGCTCCTCGAGCCCGGAGCGCGCAGCCGTCGCCTGCCCAACCGCGCGCCCGGTGGCCCGTCACAGCGACTGGCCGCCGGACGCCTCGATGCGCTGGCCCGTGGCCCAGGAGAGCGACGACGAGACGATCGCCGCGGCGGCCCGGCCGACGTCGTCGGGCTCCCCCACGCGGCCCATCGCGCTCGCACCCTCGATCATCGCGCGGTAGCGCTCGTCGTCCCGGATGACGCCGCCCGCGAAGTCGGTGGACGTCGCCCCGGGCGCGATCGTGTTGACCGCGATCCGCCGCGGCCCGAGCTCCTTGGCCAGGTAGCGCGTCCACACCTCGACCGCACCCTTCATGGCCGCGTACACGCTGTACGCGGGAGCGCCGACGAACCGCGTGAGCCCGCTGGACACGTTGAGCACGTGCCCGCCGTCGACGAGCAGCGGGGCGAGCTCCTGCGTGAGCAGCACGGGCCCACGCACGTGGACCGCGTACAGCGCGTCGACGGCCGCGGCCGTGGTGCCACCCAGCGGCGTGGAACCCGCGACGCCCGCGTTGTTGACGAGCACGTCGAGCCCGGGCGCGCCCCACCCGTCCAGCACGGAGCCCAGCGCTGCCGCGAACGCCGCGAACGTCTCCGGGGCGGATGTGTCGAGCTCGAGCGCCGCGGCCCGGCCGCCGCCCTGCTCGAGCATCGTCACGACCTCGTCGGCCGCGGCGGCCCCGCGCACGTACGTCACCACGACGTCCGCTCCGTCGGCCGCGAGCGCGAGCGCGGTCGCCCGGCCGAGCCCCCGTGAACCACCCGTGACGAGTGCGGTGCGAGTCATGTGCGTCCCTCCGTCCTGCCGCCCGCGGACCGGGCGTCGTGGATCCACCCTGAGGCGGGCCCGCGGACGCATCCAGGCCGCACCTGTCCAGGGATCCGCGATCCCTGGCTCCCGCCCGCCGCACGGGCGACGATGCAGGCATGGACCGACCCCAGCTCGCCGACTTCCTGCGGGCCCGACGCGCCGCGCTGCAGCCCGAGGACGTGGGCCTGCCGCGCGGATCGCGACGGCGCACGGCCGGGCTGCGCCGCGAGGAGGTGGCCGCGCTGTGCGGCATGTCGGCCGACTACTACGGCCGGCTCGAGCAGGGCCGCGGCCCGCAGCCGTCGGAGCCGATGCTCGGCGCGATCGCCCGCGGGCTCCACCTCACGCTCGCCGAGCGCGACCACCTGTTCCGGCTCGCGGGTCACCACGCACCCGACCGCGCGGCCCGGGCCGACCACGTCGCGCCCGCGGTGCTGCGCATCGTCGACCGCCTGCACGACACGCCCGCGATGGTCGTCACCGAGACCGGCGAGACGCTGGTGCAGACGCCCGCCGCGATGGCGCTGCTCGGCGACCAGACCCGCTTCACGGGTCTCGACCGCTCCACCGTGTTCCGCTGGTTCACCGACCCGTCGTCGCGCGACGTGTACCCGCCCGAGGACCACGACGAGCGCGCCGCGACGTTCGTCGCCGAGCTGCGGGCGGCGTACGCGCGTGGCGGTGCCGGCTCGCGTGCGCACCGGGTGGTAGAGGCTTTGCTGGCCCGCAGCGACGAGTTCGCCACGCTCTGGGCCCAGCACCGGGTCGACGACAAGCACGCGCGCACCAAGCGGATGCAGCACCCCGATCTCGGCACGCTGACCGTCGACTGCCAGACCCTGCTCGACACCGACACGGGCCAGCGCCTGCTCGTCTTCACGGCGACGCCCGGCACGCCCGACTCCGACAAGCTCGCGCTCCTGACCGTCCTGGCCCCCCGCCAGAGCACACCCGCCCCCTGACGCGCTGCGTCCCCGCCCACCGCCCTGCTCGGGCGCATCCCCTCGGTCGACCTGGCGGATGACGACCAGTTCGGCGGGTGGGGCCCGTCGGGAAGCCGTGCACGGCCGCATCCCCTCCCGTCGACCTGGCGGATAACTACCAGTTCGGCGGGTGGGTGTGGGGGGCGGGGGTGGGTGGGGGGTCAGCGGGTGGTGCCGACCTGGGCGGCGGTCGAGACGTCACCCCGGACGATCGCGTCGATGAACTGGCGGCACCAGGTGAGCAGAGCGGCCCCGTGCAAGGGCTTGCCACCGATGCGCGCGGTCGTCGGGAACGGCACGAGCGCGGTGCGCACCGCGGGCTTGACGATCGAGCCCGGGTAGAGGCGCTTGAGCCGCAGCTGCGCGGACTCGGGCAGCTCGACGGGGGCGAAGCGCACGAACTTGCCCTGCGCCGTGATGTCCGTCAGCCCGGCCGAGCGCGCGTGGTTGCGGAACTGCGCGACCTCGAACAGGTTGTCCACCGCGGCGGGCACGGGGCCGTAGCGGTCGACGAGCTCGGCGCGGACCTCGGCGAGCGCGGCGTCGTCCGCACCCACCGCGACCTTGCGGTACGCCTCGAGGCGCAGCCGCTCGTGCGCGATGTAGTCGTGCGGGATGTGCGCGTCGACGGGCAGCTCGATCGTGACGTCGGGCAGCTCCTCGGGCACGTCGTCGCGGAAGGACGCGACGGCCTCGCCGACCATGCGGATGTACAGGTCGAAGCCCACGCCCTCGATATGCCCGGACTGCTCGCCGCCCAGCAGGTTGCCGGCGCCGCGGATCTCGAGGTCCTTCATCGCCACGGCCATGCCCGCACCCAGGTCGGTGTTGGCCGCGATGGTCTGCAGACGGTCGTGCGCGGTCTCGGTGAGGGGCTTCTCGGGCGGGTACAGGAAGTACGCGTAGGCGCGCTCGCGCCCGCGGCCGACGCGGCCCCGCAGCTGGTGCAGCTGCGACAGGCCCAGCAGGTCCGCGCGCTCGAGGATCAGCGTGTTGGCGTTGGAGATGTCGAGGCCGGTCTCGACGATGGTCGTGCAGACCAGCACGTCGAACCGCTTCTCCCAGAAGTCGACGATGACCTGCTCGAGCTGGTGCTCGCCCATCTTCCCGTGCGCGACCGCGATGCGGGCCTCGGGCACCAGCTCGTTGAGCCGCGACGCCGTCCGCTCGATCGACTCGACGCGGTTGTGCACGTAGAACACCTGTCCCTCGCGCAGCAGCTCCCGGCGGATCGCGGCGGAGATCTGCTTCTCCTCGTACGCCCCGACGAACGTCAGGACGGGGTGCCGCTCCTCGGGCGGGGTCGCGAGCGTCGACATCTCCCGGATGCCCGTCACGGCCATCTCGAGCGTGCGCGGGATGGGCGTGGCGCTCATGGCCAGGACGTCCACGTTGGTGCGCAGCGCCTTGAGCGTCTCCTTGTGCTCGACGCCGAACCGCTGCTCCTCGTCGATCACCACCAGGCCCAGGTCCTTGAACCGGACGTTGCCGGTGATCAGGCGGTGCGTGCCGATCACGATGTCCACGGACCCGTCCGCGAGCCCGTCGACGATCGCCTGGCTCTCCTTGGCGGTCTGGAACCGGGACAGCGCCTTGACCGTCACGGGGAACGCCGAGTAACGCTCCGTGAACGTGTCGAGGTGCTGCTGGACCAGCAGGGTCGTCGGGACCAGCACCGCGACCTGCTTGCCGTCCTGCACGGCCTTGAACGCGGCGCGCACCGCGATCTCGGTCTTGCCGTACCCGACGTCCCCGCAGACCAGCCGGTCCATCGGGATCGACTTCTCCATGTCGGCCTTGACCTCGTCGATCGTCGCGGCCTGGTCCGGCGTCTCGACGTACGCGAACGCGTCCTCGAGCTCGCGCTGCCACGGCGTGTCCGGGCCGAACGCGTGCCCGGGCGTGGCCATGCGCGCCGAGTACAGGCGGATCAGCTCCGAGGCGATCTCCTTGACCGCCTTGCGCGCGCGGCCCTTGGTCTTGGCCCAGTCGGTGCCGCCCATCTTGTTGAGGCTCGGCGCCTCACCGCCCACGTACTTGGTCACCTGGTCGAGCTGGTCCGTCGGGACGTACAGCCGGTCCCCCGGCTGGCCGCGCTTGCTGGACGCGTACTCGATGACCAGGTACTCGCGCGTGGCGGCCGAGGCGCCCGAGCCGACCGTGCGCTGCACCAGCTCGACGAACCGGCCCACGCCGTGCTGCTCGTGCACCACGAAGTCCCCGGGGCGCAGCGCGAGGGGGTCGACGACGTTGCGCCGGCGCGAGGGCATGCGTCGCATGTCTCGCGTCGAGGATCCCGTGCGGCCCGTGAGGTCGGACTCGGACAGCACCGCGAGCCGCAGGCCCTCGGCGACGAAGCCCGGACCCACGGGTGCGGGCGTGACGAGGACGACACCGCCCTCGGGCTCCTGGTCGATGGTCGCGACGAGCCGCGCGGGGCAGTCCGCGGCACGCAGCTGCTCGACCATGCGCTGCGCCGGGCCGTGGCCCTCGGTCGCCAGGAGCAGGCGCCACCCGGCCTGCTGGAGCGCGCGCACGTCGGCGACGGCCCGCGCGACCTCGCCGCGGTACCGCTCGACGTCCCGCGCGGCCACGACGAGCGTCTCCACCCCGTCCGTCTCGCGCACCGGGGCGTCCGCGCCCTCGTCGTCCGCGCCCGCGTCGAGCGTGAAGCCCGACAGCGTCCACCAGCCCAGGCCGCGCACCGCGGCGAGCGCACGCACCTCGGCGAACGTCGCGAACGACGCGGCGGACAGGTCGAGCGGCGTCGCGGCACCCGCGGCGGCCGACGTCCACGCGGCCTCGAGGAACTCCTGCGTGGTCGCCACCAGGTCGTGCGCGCGGCGGCGGATGCGCTCCGGGTCCGCGAGCACCAGCAGCGCGTCGTCGGGGACCAGGTCCAGCACGGGGACCATGCGCTCCACGAGCGCGGGCGCGAGCGACTCCATGCCCTCGACCGCGATCCCGGCGGCCAGCTTGTCGAGCATGTCGATCGCGCCGGGCAGCTGCGGCACGAGCGCCGCGGCCCGCTCGCGCACCGCGTCGGTCAGCAGGATCTCGCGGCACGGCGGCGCCCACAGCCCGTGGTCCGCGACCTCGAGCGAACGCTGGTCCGCGACCGAGAACCACCGGATCTCCTCGACGTCCTCGCCCCACAGCTCGACGCGCAGCGGGTGGGACTCGGTGGGCGGGAACACGTCCAGGATCCCGCCGCGCACCGCGAACTCGCCGCGCTTCTCGACCATGTCCACGCGTGAGTACGCCGCGTCGACCAGCCGGTGCGTGAGCTCCTCGAGGTCGACGCGGTCGCCGACCGCGACCTCGACGGGTCGCAGCTCCCCGAGTCCCTCGACCACCGGCTGCAGCAGCGCGCGCACGGGGACCACCAGCACGCGGATCGGCCCCGCGGGCCCCGGCTCGGGTGTGGGGTGCGCAAGCCTGCGGAACACCGCGAGGCGCCGCGCGACCGTGTCCGCGCGCGGCGACAGGCGCTCGTGCGGCAGCGTCTCCCACGCGGGGAGCACCGCGACGTCGTCGTCCGGGAGGTAGCAGCGCAGCGCGTCCGCGAGCTCGTCGGCGTCGCGTCCCGTGGCGGTGGTCACGACCAGCGGGCGCCCGCGGCTGCCGGGGACCGCGCCGGCCAGCGCGGCAAGCAGCGGCGGCCGGATGCCCGCGGGACCGACGACGTCCACCTCGCCACGCGCGGGCAGGGCGGCGAGGGCCGCGGCGGCGGCCGGGTCGGCGAGCAGGGCGGGCAGGAGGCCGGTCAGGTCCATGGGGTCCTCACGACGGGGTCGTCACCGGGGGTGACGGGGCGAGCGGGGTGGGGCCGGAGCGGTCCCGGGCAGCACGAGCGCCCCGACGAACGGGCCGCGGGGCCGACGGCGACGGGGTCTCCGGGCGGCCCTGCGCACGGGCGCGGGGTGCGCGCACAGTCTACGAGCGGGCACCCACACACGCCCGGTCCGCTGACCGCGCGCGGAGCGCCGGGGAGGTCCTGGGCGCCGCGGGGGAAAGTCGAGTACGCGGGTTGGTTTTCTCGGGTCGAGCGGGCACCCTTGTCCGGTGGACTGGACCATGGCCGCCGCGGCGTTCGGCATCGGCATCGTCGTCGGGCTGACCGGCATGGGTGGCGGCGCCCTGATGACCCCCGTGCTGGTGCTGTTCTTCAACGTGCCGCCGCTGACCGCGGTCTCGTCCGACCTGGTCGCCAGCGCCGTGATGAAGCCCGTCGGCTCGGCCGTGCACCTGCGCCACGGCACCGTGAACCTGCAGCTCGTGAAGTGGCTGGTGATCGGCTCGGTCCCGTCCGCGTTCTGCGGCGTGCTCCTGCTGCAGCTGTTCTCGGACGACGAGCAGGTCCAGCACACCATCAAGATCGCGCTCGGCGTGGCGCTCCTGCTGACAGCGATCGGCCTGGTGGTCCGTGCCTACCTACGCCTGGCCGAGCGCGCCCGGCGCCGCGACGGCCACGCCGACCCGCTGCCCACCGGCACCCCGCGCGTCACGGTCCGCCCGCTGCCGACCGTGCTGCTGGGCGTCGTGGGCGGGCTGATCGTCGGGCTCACGTCCGTCGGGTCGGGCTCACTGGTCATCATCGGGCTGATGATGCTGTACCCCGGGCTCAAGGCCAGCCAGCTCGTCGGCACGGACCTGGTGCAGGCCGTGCCGCTCGTGGCGTCCGCCGCGGTGGCGCACGCGCTGTTCGGCGACCTCGACATGGCGATCACGTGGCCGCTGCTGATCGGCTCGATCCCCGGGGTGTTCATCGGCGCGCAGATGTCCGCGCGCCTGACCGGCGGCCTGGTGCGACGCGCGCTCGCGTTCGTGCTGCTCGCGTCGGCGCTCAAGATGCTCGGGCTCGGCAACGTGCAGACTGGGGCCGCCCTGGTGGCCACGCTGCTGCTCGCTCCCCCGATCTGGATGCTGATCCGCCGCCGGCACGGCTTCCCCGCACTGACGCCGCGCCGGCCCAAGGCGGCGAAGGACGTCGCGCCGCTCGCCCGTGCGGGTGCATCACCGCACGACGAGGCACCGCCACGTGGGTGAACTGTCCTTTTCGTCCTGTTCTGGCGGCGGCTGACCAGCGATGCTGTGCAGGCCCGTCGTCGGACGGGCACGGCCGCGTGCGGCCGGGAGGACAGGGGGTGCACCCGGTGAGCAGGACGACGATCGTCGGACGGGTCGGCTGCGGGCTCGTGCTCGCGCTCGCGCTGACGGCCTGCACGGGCGAGGACAACGATCCCGGCCCGACGTCCGCCGGACCGACGTCGACGAGCACGAGCGCCGCACCCGGTCCGGACGACGCGAGCGCGGAGACCGACGGGCCGAGCCCCTCGGCCGCGCCCAGCACGACGGCACCCGTCCCGCCCGACACGGTCGGCACCGCACCCCGCCGCCAGCCGGACGGGACCCCGGGCGACCTCACCGCGGTCGACGTGGCCACCGACTCCACCGCCGACACGGTCACGTTCACGTTCGACGGCACGGGGCTGCCCCCGTACGAGATCGGCTACCAGGACGTCGTGATGCGCGGCGAGGACGACCCGCTGCTGCTCGACGGCACCGCCGCGATGACCGTGACGTTCACGGATGCCAGCCCGGGCGCGCGGGGCGTCACGGGCAAGGACGTCATCACCAACGAGACGTTCGACCAGCCCGTGGTCCGGCAGGTGGTGCTCGCGCGGAACCTCGGCGGGACCGTGGTGTTCGGCCTGGGCCTGGCGGAGCAGGTGCCGTTCTCGGTCGAGGAGGACCGCGAGGGCGGCACGCTCACGCTCGTCCTGCAGCACTGACTGGGCGCGGCCCGTCCGGGCATGACGAGAGGGCGGGGGCCGCAGCCCCCGCCCTCTCGTGCGGTGCGGGTCAGCCCGCGGGGGTCAGCACCAACGAGGCCATGACGGCCTTGGCGTTGGCCGAGTCCGCGACCGCCGTCCAGCCGCCCGCGGACCCGGCGGCCAGCGGACCGCTGTCGCCGAAGGCCGCGACGGCCCGGCCCGAGCCGCTGCCGACGCTGAGCCCGCGTGACGTCACCCCGGCCGGCAGGGTCCACGTGGTGGTCGCCGAGGACTTGTCCGCCCAGTAGCTCAGCACCACCGCGTTCTGCGGCACCGTCACCGTGGGCGTGGTGTGGCCCGTCTGCGCCACGGTCTCGAGGTCGACCGCGAGGTCGGAGGCCGTGAGCGGCTCGGCGCCCCGGTACGCGAGCACCGCGAGCGAGCCCTTCGTGATCGCGGACATCGGGAACGCCACCTCGGCGCCCGCGTCGGCCGCCGTCGCGGTGCGCGTCCACACGCGCGTCGCGAGCTGGGCGGACGAGGTGGCCGGCCCGAGCGGCGTCCAGCCGGCCGGGGCGGTGGTGGTCGCCGTCGGCGAGTTCCACGTGAGGATCGCCACGAGCTGGTCACCGGCCTGCACCTGCGCGGGCGCGGTCGTCGCGAAGCGCGCGGTGTTGGCGTTCGCCGACTGCGCACCGACGAACTCGACCTGCACCACGGGCAGCTCCACGCTCACCACGCGGTCGGCCGTCGCGGTCGCTCCCTGCGCGTCCGTGACCGTGAGGGTGACCGTGAAGTCACCGTCAGCGCCGTACGTGTGCGACGCGGTCTCGCCGTCGCCCACCTCGCCGTCACCGAAGTCCCACGCGAAGCTCGCGATCGGCCCGTCGGCGTCCGAGGACCCCGAGGCGTCGAACGAGCACACGCGTGCGGGCGTGCACGTGGCCTCGAAGGCCGCGACCGGATCGGCGTAGGCGTAGGTGACCGACAGCTGCTGCGTGGCCTGCGCCTCACCGTCGCGGTCGTCGGTGACCGTGAGGACCACCGGGTACGTGCCCGAGCCGGCGTAGGTGTGCGTGACGGCCTTGCCTGACCCCGTCGCACCGTCACCGAAGTCCCACGCGTAGTGCGCGACCGTGCCGTCCACGTCCGCCGAGGCTCCCGCGTCGAACGCGCACTCCTGGTCCTCGCACGTGACGCTGAACGACGCCGTCGGCGGGATGTTGGGCGCGGTGCCGTCCTCCGACTGGAAGACGAACAGCGCGCGGGCGTCCCACCGGTGCCCGTCGAGCGCCGGGCCGGACACGGTGGTCGCGGTGCCCGCGGCCGGTGCCGTGCCGGTCCAGTCGGTGCGCACGAGGTTGCCCGACGGCGTCCCGAAGTAGAGCTTGCCGTTGGCCTGGAACATGCCGCGCACCTGCGTCAGGTCGACGCCCGTGACGTTGCTCGCCGCGGTGTACCGCACCGCCCCGACCACGTCGCTCTCGGGCGTGAGGTACCGGTAGTACAGCGCGTTCTGGCCCGCGAGCGTGAAGTACATGCGCCCCGACGGCCCGTCGAAGAACAGCCCGGTCATCCGGGTGATCTCGTCGTGCCACGCGGCCAGCGGCGTGAGCTGGTCGGACGTGTCGACCGCGTGCGGCGCACCCCACGTGGTCCCGTCGAACGTGCGTCGCGTGAACGACCCGTCGGCACCCGCGATGTACGCCTGGCCGAGGGACATGAAGATCCCGCGCACCCCGGAGAACGCGATGCCGCCGTTGGGCACGGCCGCGGTCGCCCCGACGGTGGTGCCGTCGTACGGGGTCCGCGACAGCTGGTCCGCGCCGCTGACGAACGGCGGCAGGTCGGTGCGGACGATCTCGATCCCGTTGATGAGCGGGTTCTCGACGCCGTGCGTGAGCCGGATGTTGACCGTGCCGTCGCTCGTGGTGGTGAACTCCTTCACGGTGCCCACGTTGTGGCCCACGTCCGCAGCGATGTCGTAGTCGTCGATCACGGTCGCGCCGTCGAGCTGCACGTCGAAGACGCGCTGCCCCGGGTTCTGCGTGCCCGAGTACCGGTTGGCGAAGAACAGCCGGACCTTGATCGGCAGCCCTGCGGTCACCGGCAGGTTCCACTGCATCTCGGGGGCCGCCGTGTCGTCCCAGCGCTCGGTGTCGAAGATCGACAGCGGCGTGGTGCTCGGCAGCGTCGCGGACCGCGTCACGGACGGCGAGTAGCTCGCGGAGTTGGGACCGCCGATGCGCAGCGGGCTGGTCGCGGAGGTGTCCGCGGCCCACGCCGGTCCGGCGTCGGTCGACGGCACCGCGGCGCCACCGGCGTTGATCCGGTACAGGTAGGACGGGTCCGTGGGCGCGCTCAGCGACCCCGCGGAGTAGATGCTGCCGCCCAGCGTGGCGGCCGGCGTCTGCGGCACGTCCCAGCCGCCCGAGAGCGGCAGGAACGCGATGCGGCCCTTGTACTGGTAGGCCCCGATGCGGTCGGTGTCCGAGCCCACCCACAGCCCCGTGGGCGTCGCGAGCAGGTCGAACACGCCCACGCCGCGCGTGCGGGTCGGGTTCCAGGAGAACGGCAGACCGTTCTTCGGGTCGAGCGCCGCGATGCCGGGGCGCGAGACCGCGCCGGGGCCCGCGCTGTCACCCGCGTACGGGTTGTTCTGCCAGCGCGCGTGACCGCCGGTGTAGACCGCGGTGCCCGTCACGGCCACGGCGTACGTGGTGTCGCCGCCGGTGTAGTCCGTCCACGTCGGCGTGATGCCCGTGCCGCTCGCCGCGGTCTCCCAACGCGCCGTGACGTCGCACGCGCTGTTCGCGCCGCCGTACGCACCCGTCGTCGTGACGACGAAGTACGTGCCGTCGGGCGAGAAGTCCAGGTCGCGCATGTAGCTGGTGAACGCCGACGCGCACGCCGAGGTGTAGAAGTTCGTCTGCCAGTCGGCGGGCTGCGCGCTCGCACCGGTGAGGTCCAGCATGAACAGCTGGTGGTTCTGCACACCCTGCAGCGTGTCCACGTTGCCGATGCCGACCAGGCGTGTGCCCTGCGGGTTGACGTCGATCTTCACGATCGTGGTGTTGCCGCCGTTGTGCACGCCCTCGAGCGCGAGGCTCATGTACGGGTCGAACGCGCCCGTGGTCGCGTTGACTGTGGCGAGCGCAGGCTGGCGCTTGCCGGCGACGTGCGTGAACGTGCCCGCGATCCACAGCCGGTTCCCCACCAGCCGCAGGTCCTTGACCCGCCCGGAGAACGTCGGCACGACGAAACCGCCGACGGGCGCCCCGTCCGAGACGCGGATCCGCGCGAGGCTGGGCGTGCTCTGCCCCGCGATCGTGTTGAAGCTGCCCCCCACGTAGACGCTCTGCCCATCGCCGGCGGGGATCACCGCGGTGACCTCACCGCTCGCGTTGGGCTGGAACGTCGAGCTGATCGCACCCGTCGTCGCGTTGAACGCGACCAGGTTGGTGCGGGCGAGCTCGGTGGTGCTGGTCGCGCTGCGCACGCGGGTGAACTCCCCACCCAGCACGATCATGTTGCCGACCTGGGCGATCGCGTTGACCTGCCCGTCGAGCACGTGCGGCGTGAAGTTCGCAGCGACCTCGCCGACGAGCTTGTCCTGCGGCACCTGGTAGGCCTGCGCGGCCGGGGTGCTCACGACGGCGAGCGACACCCCCAGCGCCGCTGCGGCGGCACCAGCGATCCATCTACGCATGCGCCCTCCAACGTGGCGATCCAGCGGGCCGGCGGGGCGCGCTATCGGGGCGAGCGTACTGGCGCAAATCGGGCATATCTCCGCCCGGTCGGGGTGAAAACGGACCGGTCACCCGAACGGGCGTTCGGGCACGGGCGAATCGGGTGAAAAGCGGACGGGTCGGACCGTGACGGTTCCCCCGGGCGGCAGACTGAGGCACCCGCACGGCGCGGGCGTCGCGCGCGTGCCCGCAGGGGTGACCGCGACGAGCGCGGAGGGGACGCCCGCCGCGCGCACGAGGAGAGCGGAGGCGCTCGTGGCACTCACGCTCGACGAGCGCCCCACCGCCCCACGTCCGCTCGCTGCGCCTGATCCCGACGCCCGCGGCACGACCGCCTGGCGCACATGGCCGCTCACCGTGCTGGTGCTCGCGTTCCCGGTGTGGTGGATCCTCGGGCTCAGCGCGTTCGTGCCGATCCTGGCCACGGTGCCCATGGCGGTCGACCTGGTGCGGCACGGCTCGGTCCGGCTCCCGCGCGGCGCGCTGTGGTGGGGGCTGTTCGTGGTGTGGCTGCTCGCGAGCGGGCTGATGCTGTGGGTCGACGCGCCCGGAGCCGTGCCGGGCGGCGGCGGCGGACGCCTCATGGTCTACGGGTACCGCGTCGCTTGGTACCTCGCCTGCACGGTGGTACTGCTGTGGCTGGGCAACGCCGACGAGCGCCAGGTGCGCACCGACGTCGTGCTCCGGCTGCTCGGCTGGATGTTCGTCTGGACGGTGCTCGGCGGGCTGCTGGGCACGTTCCTGCCGCGCTTCGAGGTGACGTCCGCGGTGGAGCTGGCGCTGCCGGGCGGGCTGCGCAGCAACGGTTTCGTGCAGTCGCTGGTCCACCCGCAGGCGTCGACCATGACGACGTTCCTGGGGCACGTCGAGTACCGGCCCAACGCACCGTTCTCATTCGCGAACTCGTGGGGCGCCAACCTCTCGCTCTACCTGCCGTTCTTCCTGCTGGGCTGGTGCCGCCGGGGCGCCGGGTGGCGGCGCGTGGTCGCCCCCGTGGTGCTCGTGCTGGCCGCGCTGCCGGTCGTGTACTCCATGAACCGCGGGCTGTGGCTCGCGCTCGGCGCGGGCGCCGCGTTCGTCGTGGTGCGGTGGGCGCTGCGGGGGAACCTGGCGCACGTGGTCGCCCTCGCGACCGCGCTCGTCGTCGCGGCCCTGGTGCTCTGGGCGAGCCCGCTCGCGGACGTGGTGTCCGAGCGACTGGCCAACGCGCACAGCAACGACCGCCGCTCCGAGCTGCTCGAGCGCACCGTCACCAGCACGCTCGAGGGCTCGCCCGTGGTGGGCTTCGGCAGCACGCGGGACGTGCAGGGCAGCTTCGCGTCCATCGCCGGCGGCTCCACGCCGGACTGCCCCGCGTGCGGCGTCCCGCCGCTCGGCACGCAGGGCCACCTGTGGGGCGTGATCTTCACGACCGGAGTCGTCGGGGCCGCGTTCTTCCTGCTGTTCTTCGTCCGCCGGGCATGGGCGCACTGGCGGTGCCGCACGCCCGTGGAGACGCTCGCGGCGGTGATCCTGCTGTTCTTCGCGATCGAGCTGTTCGTCTACGACACGCTGGGCCTCCCGCTCATGACGGTCATGGCGGCACTCGCGCTCGCGTGGCGGGAACGCGACGACGACGGCACCGACCTGGCGCACGTGCGCGCCCGGCTGCGGCACGCGGCACCGCTCGTCGTCGCGCTGACCGTGGCGGGCGCGGGCGTGGGCATGGTGGTCGCCGCGCAGCAGCCCGAGGTGTACGCCGCGCGCACGTCGCTGCTGCTGGCGCGGCCGCCCGTCGCGCTCGACCCCGACAGCGGGACCGAGCGCAAGAACCAGGAGATCACGGTGGACACCGAGGCCGCGCTCGTCGTGTCCGCGGGCACGCTCGACCGCATCGACCGGACCATCTCCGGGCAGGCCGCGCTGCGCGACGCGATCACGATCACCGCGGCCCCGAACACCGACGTGCTGACGATCGAGTACCGCTCGACCGACGCGGACCGCGCGAGCGCGGTGGCCGACGAGCTCGCGGCCGGGTACCTGGACTCGCGCGCCGACTACCTGGCGCTGCGGCGCGAGCAGGTGCTCGCGTCGCTCGACACGGCGCTGCGCAATGCCATCGAGCTCGACACCGCGGGCGACAGCAGCCGCCCGCTGCTCACCGAGGAACGCGTGCAGCGGTACATCGACAACGTGCTGCTCGCGACCACCGAGGCGGGTGAGGTGGTGCGCTCGGCCCGCAGCGTGCGCCTGCCCGACGAGGCCGCGGTCCCCGTGGTCTCGGGTGCACTTCTCGGTCTGCTGTCCGCGCTCGCGCTCGACGCACTCCTGTCCGTCGTCCACCGTCGCCCGTCGGGCCTGCCGCCCGTCGCGTCGCCCACGCCCGCCCGGAGCCGTCCATGACCGCCGCGCCCACTCTCGCCCCGCCCGCCGGACGCGCCGACCCGGCGCTGCCCCGGCTCACCAAGGAGCGCGACCAGATGTTCACGGTCCTGGTCGTGGACCCGCTCGCGGTCCCCGTGGCGCGGTGGCTCGCGCGGCGCACGCGCGTCTCGCCGAACGCGGTGACCCTCGTGGCGCTCACGCTCGGGCTCGCGGCCGCGGGCGCGTTCGCCGCGGGCTGGTGGCGCGCGGGCGGTGCGCTGTTCCTGGCGCGGTTCTTCGTCGACTGCCTGGACGGCAAGGTCGCCCGCGCGCGGGGCACGTCCTCACGCCGCGGTGCGGCACTCGACCTGGCCGCGGACGTCGTCGGGATCCTGGCGTGCACGGCGACGTTCGGCTGGGCGCTCACGCGCGCCGGCACGGTGCCGAGCGCCGCTGCCGTCGGGCTCGTCACGCTCGTCGGGACGTACAACTGGGCGCTGCAGTACCGCAAGCAGCTCGCCGCGGCCACGGGTCAGGGCGACGGCGGGGCGGGGGGCCGTCTGCCGCGCGAGGTGCCAGGGCTGGGCTGGTGGGTGCGGTTCGCGCAGCGTCGTGACATGAGCCCGCTGCCCTGGGCCGTCGAGGTCGAGGTGCTCGCGCTCGGGCTGCTGCCGCTGCTCGCGCCGGCCGGCGCGCTCGCGTGGGCCGTGTGGGGCGCGCTCGCGTTCTACGCGCTCGCCACGGCCGTCAACCTCGCCCGCGTGTGGCGGCTCGCCGCGCGCGCCGACGCCGGACCCGCCACCGACCCGCACCGACCGGGCACCCGTTCGAAGGAGGGCATCACCGTGCCGACGACCGCACCCGGGACGCTACCCACCGCCACGGTGGTCATCGCGACGCACAACCGCCCGGAGCTGATGCGCGTGGCGGTCGCCGCCGTGCGCGCGCAGGAGTACGACGGCGTGGTCGAGACGATCGTCGTGTTCGACGGCGCCGAGCCCGACCCCACGGTCGCCGACGACGACCCGCTCCGGCCCGTGCGCGTGGCGGCCAACACCGAGCGCACGCGCGGCCTGGCGGGCGCGCGCAACACCGGCATCCTCGCCGCGTCGGGCGACCTGGTGGCGTTCTGCGACGACGACGACGAGTGGCTCCCCGGCAAGCTCGACGCCCAGGTCCGGCAGCTGCTGGCCGACGGTGCCGACACGAGCGTGACCGGGATCGTCGTGGTCTACGAGGACCACGAGACGCCCCGCATCCCGCTCGCGCACGAGATGACGGTCGAGACGCTCGCGTCCCGCCGCGTCATGGCCGCGCACCCGTCGAGCGTCGTGGTGCGCCGGTCCGCGCTGCTCGGCCCGATCGGCCTGGTGGACGAGGAGATCCCCGGCAGCTACGGCGAGGACTTCGACTGGATGCTGCGCGCCGCTCAGGCGGGGCCCATCAGCGTGGTCAGCGAGCCGCTGGTGCGCGTGCGCTGGGGCCAGTCGCTGTTCTCGCAGCGGTGGGACACCATCGTCGCCGCGATCGACTACGGCGTCGCCAAGCACCAGGTGCTGCGCTCGAGCAGGTCGGGCATGGCCCGGCTGATGGGCCGACGCGCGTTCGCGCTCGCCGCGCTCGGGCGGCGGCGGGAGAGCGCGGGCAGCGCATGGCGCGCGTTCCGCTACGACTGGCGCGAGCGGCGCACGTACCTCGCGCTGCTCGTGGTGGCCCGCGTGCTGTCGGCCGAACGCGCGATGGCCGTCGCCCACCGTCGCGGCCACGGCATCTAGCCCCGCGGGGCCCGTGCGCCCGATCGGGCCGAGCGGCGCAGGAGGCGCAGGCGCCGCGACGGGACCGCGGTCAGGCGCGCGACCTCCTGCCCCAGCACGGCCGCGGCGTGCGCCGGATCGGGCAGCGCGGCACCGGGCCGCGGCAGGTCACCGGCCAGCCCACGCTCCACCAGCGCGGTGAGCGCCGCGGCGTCGTGCGCCACGAGCGCGAGGCCCCGCTGCTCGGCGAACCGTGCGAACCGTTGCTGGTGGCCGTCCACGTGCTCGCCGTGCTGCGGGTCGCGCGGGACCACCACGGGCATGCGGCCCGTGCGGTAGGACTCGACGATCGTCGAGGGGCCGCCGTGGCTCACCACCACCGCGGCGCGATCGAGCAGGCCGGCGAGCTCGGCCTTGGGCAGCAGCGGGACGCCGTCGGCGGCGGTGGGCGGCTGCGACGTGCCGTGCTGCACGACGACGTGCACGTCGGGGTGCGTGCGCGCGAACGCGTCGAGCCACGCGACGACGCGGTCGAAGGGGTGATGGTCTGTCCCGACGAGACCCAGCACGAGCGGGCGCGCGTCGGACTCGTCGTGCGCCGCGGTCACAGCAGCGGCCCGACGACGAGCGCACCCGGGTACTGCTCCTGCTGCTCGGGCCACTGCACGCAGAACAGGCTCGCCCAGGGCCGGCACAGACGACCGGTCAGGGTGCGCGAGTCCACCCGGTCGTACACCTCGACGTACACCGTGGGGATCCCGAGCGCGCGCGCGACGACGAAGAACGGCAGCGCGACGCCGGCGCCCGTGGAGACCACGACGTCGGGCTTGTCCGCGAGCAGCGCGCGCACCGCGAGGCCCAGGTTCCGCACCGCGTTCGGCAGGTGCCGCGTGGTGGGCCAGTACGCCCAGCGCACGCGCTCGTCCGCGAGCGCGGTCCGCGCGTCGAGCGTGTCGAACGTGACCCACGAGCGCCGGTGCCCGCTCCACCAGCCGCGCATGGCGACCATCTGGGCGAGGTGGCCCCCGCTCGAGCCCACGAACAGCACCGACGTCATCCGCACATGCTGACGCACGCGCGTGCGGCCGTTGGTGTGAATACGGGGTGAATTGGACATCGGGACGGCCTCGTCCGGGTGTCGCCCACCTATCATGAATGGACCAAAGCGGACATACCGGAAGGAACGGCGTGACCTCGAGCCCGTCCCGTGGCGGACGTCGGCCCGCCTCGACGCGGGCTGCGCTGGTCCGTCGCGCCGCGCTCCCCGCGCTGCTGCTCGCGGGCCTGGGCGCGGGTGCCGGCGTGGTCGCCGCCTCGCAGGTGCCGCAGTCGTACACCGCCGAGGCCACGGTGCTGCTCAACCCGCTCGACGGCAACCCGTTCCACCCGGGTGGTTCGGGCGAGGACCTGATCAACCTGACGACCGAGGCGGAGATCGTCCGCTCCGACGCGGTCGCGCGGCTCGCCGCGACGGACGCGGGCTCCACCGACCCGGGTGCGCTGCTGACCGGCCTCGGGGTCGAGGTGCTGCCGAACACGCAGATCCTCGACATCACGGTCACGGCACGCAACGGCGAGAACGCGGTGCGCCGCGCGCAGGCGTTCGCGGACGCGTACCTCGACTACCGGATCCAGCGCGCGACGAAGTCGACGGACGTCGAGCGCACGCAGCTGCAGGCGGAGATCACCGAGCGCAACTCCCAGCTCGAGGAGCTGTCCGCGCAGTACGCGGCCGCCGTGGACGACCCGCCCAAGGCCGCGCTGATCAGCGCCCAGATCCAGACGACCACGACGCAGCTCGCGCAGCTCAACGCGCGTCTGGTGGACGCGACCTCCTCGACGCTCGACCCCGGCCAGGTGGTGACCATCGCGGCGCTGCAGCCCGAGGGGCCGCTCTCGATGAGCCGGCTGCTCCCCCTGGTGGGCGCCGCGGGCGGGGTGGCCCTGGCCGTCGCGGGCGCATGGCTGTACGGGCGGCGCAACCGGGCCGTGAAGCGGTGGTCGGAGGCCGACGAGCTGCTGCCGGTGGTCGCGTCCGTCGGAGCGACCGGGTCGGTGGACCCGTGGGCGCAGCCCGTCAGCGACGACTACCGCACGCTGCGCGCCCAGCTCCCCAGCCTGCTGGGTGACGCACGTCCGGTGCTCGCGGTGCTGACGTCGAGCCCGCACGCCGCGGCCGAGGTCGCCCCGCTCGCGCTCGCGACGGGCGCTGCGGGCATGCGCACCGTGGTGGTGGACCTCACCGACGAGCTGCCGCCGAGCGACCGTCCGCGCGGCGAGGGCCTCGCAGGGCTCCTGGTCTCCACCGCACCGACCCGCACGGCCCTGGTCACGGCCGCGCCGCGCGTGCGCGTCCTGCCCCCGGGCGTCGCGCTCGCACGCGTCGCGGACCTGGTCGCGGGTGCGGGCTTCGGCTCGGTGCTCGCCGACCTGCTGCACGAGGCCGACCTGGTGATCGTCGCGGCCCGCCTGCACGGCGGGGTCGCGGATGCCGCCGTGCTGCAGCACGTGAGTGCGGCGCTCGTCGAGGTCCGGCTGGGCGCCACCCGCACGGGCGACGTCGAGCAGATGCTCGAGGCCGTCCGGTCCGCGGGCGTCGAGCGGTCCGCGGCGCTCGTCGTGACGCCCGCGCCGCGGCGCCCCGGGCACCCGGCGCACGCGGTGTGGAAGAAGCGCCGCCCGGCCGACGACACGGACCCGGTCGCGGCCGCCGTCGAGCTCGCCGCGCGGGGACCGCGCACCGCCTCCTCGGCTCCCCGGACGTCGGTGGCCGTCTCGCTCGTGCCCCACCAGGGCGGACCCGCGGCCGGTGGCGACGCGCCGCAGCCGCTCGACCCGCCCGTGCCGTTCGCCCCGGTCTTCCCGCTGCGGACCGGTGCCGGCGGCCCGGCCCCCGAGGCGTCCGACGGCGCGGGCGACGACGCGCACGAGAGCGACGGCACCGAGCCCGCCACCGAGCGCCACGACGAGCACGCGAGCGGCGACGGGGTCGTCGAGGCGCACCGGTGAGCGCCGCCCCGGCCGACGCCGAGGCGGTCGGTCAGCACACGCACCAGCTGCGGCACGTCGCACGGGGCGGCGCGATCAACCTGGTGGGCGCCGCGGTCGCGTCGCTGGGCGGCTTCGCGCTGGTCGCGCTCGTCGCGGCCCAGTTCGACGCGCACGTCGCGGGGCAGTACTTCTCGTTGACGTCGGTGTTCCTCATCCTGCTGGCGGTCAGCGCGCTCGGCACCGACACGGGGTTGGCGCGATTCGTCCCCCGGTACGGCGCCGAGGGCCGGCCCGAGGCGATCGCCGCGACCATCCGCGTCGCGCGGGTCCCCGTCCTGTGGGCGAGCCTCGCGGTCGCGGTCGTCGTCACCGCCACCGCGGACGTGCTCGCGCCCGCGCTCGGGCTCGACGGTTCCCGGGGCGCCACGGCGCTGCGGCTGGTCGCGCTGCTCGCGCCGGTCGCGACGCTGAGCGACTTCGTGCTCGCGGCCACGCGCGGCTTCGGCCAGATGCGTCCCACGGTGGTGGCGGACCGGATCGCGCGCACGCTCCTGCAGCCGCTCGGCGCGGTCGCGGTCGCCGTGCTCGCGGGCGGCCTCGTCGCGCTCGCGTGGTCCTGGGCGCTGCCGTACGCGGTCAGCGGCGCGCTGGGCACGCTCGCCCTGGTGCGTGTGCTCCGGCACCGCGACGTGCCGCGTCACGTCGACCCCGCGGTGCTGACCGAGGTGCGCCGGGAGTTCTGGGCGTTCACGTGGCCGCGCAGCATCTCGCGCGTGTGCCAGATCGCGCTGCAGCGCGTCGACATCGTGGTGGTCGCCGCGCTCCTGTCGCCCACGCACGCCGCCGCGTACACGGTCGCCACCCGGTTCGTGCCCGTCGGGCAGATCGGCGGCGCCGCCATCCAGCAGGCGTTGCAGCCCCGCATCGCCCACATGCTCGCGCTGCACCAGCATGACGACGCCGAACGCGTGTTCCGCACCGCGACCGCGTGGAGCGTGCTGACGACGTGGCCCGTGTACTGCGGCGTGGCGGTCGCGAGCGCGGTGTACCTGTCGATCTTCGGCGACGAGTACGTGACCACGCAGGCCGTCACCACGGTGGTGGTGATGGCCGTGGCGATGATGGGCGCGGTGGCGGCGGGGGCGCTGGACACCATGCTGCTCATGGCGGGCCGGAGCACCACGAGCCTGGTCAACGCGGGTTCGGCGCTCGTCGTGGACGTGGTGCTGTGCCTGGTGCTGGTGCCCGTGTGGGGCATCACGGGTGCCGCGGCCGCATGGGCCGCGTCGGTGGCGCTGCGCAACGCGCTCGGCTTCGTCCAGGTGCGGCGTGCCCTGGGAATGACGCCGGGCAGCGCACAGCTCCTGCGCGCCGCCGCTGCCAACGTCGCGTGCTTCGTGGTGCCGGGCCTCGTCGCGGTGCTCGTGGGCGCGCACGCGCTCGTGCTGCTGGGCGTGCTCGCGCTCGGCGGCGTCACCTACCTGCTCGTGCTGCGCCGCTGGCGCCGTGAGCTCTCGCTCGATCTGGTCCTGCACGCGCTGCGCCGGCGGCCCGCCGTCACCGCAGCGGACACCGTGGCCGACGCACCCGAGGTCGCCACCGCATCATCCGGGAGGAAGCCGTGACCAGGGTCATCACCTACGGCACGTTCGACCTGTTCCACGAGGGCCACCGCCGCATCCTCGAGCGCGCGCGCGAGCACGGGGACCACCTCACGGTGGGCGTCACCACCGAGCAGTACGACGAGCAGCGCGGCAAGCTCAACGTGCGCCAGTCGCTCATGACGCGGATCGAGAACGTGCGGGCCAGCGGCCTGGCGGACGAGATCATCATCGAGGAGCGCGACGGGCAGAAGATCACCGACATCCAGAAGCACGGGATCGACGTGTTCGTGATCGGCTCGGACTGGACGGGCAAGTTCGACTACCTCGGCTCGTACTGCCGGGTGGTCTACCTGGACCGCACGGCGGGCGTCTCGTCCACCGAGCTGCGCGCCGCCGACGGCGGCATCCTGCGCCTGGGGATCGTCGGCGCGGGCCGCATCGCCCGCAGGTTCGTCCCCGAGTCCAAGTACGTCTCGGGCGTCGAGGCGGTCGGGGTGTGCACGCCGCACCGCTCGTCGGCCGAGGCGTTCGCGGCCGCGCACGAGCTGTCGTTCGCGACCACCAGCTACGACGACCTGCTGGACCGGGTCGACGCGGTCTACATCGCGAGCCCGCACGACGCGCACGTGCCGCAGACCCGGGCCGCGCTGGCCGCGGGCAAGCATGTGCTGTGCGAGAAGCCGATCGCGCTGACCGGTGCCGACGCCGAGCAGCTCTACGCGCTCGCGGCCGATCGCGGCGTGGTGCTGCTCGAGGCCATCAAGACCGCGTACTCGCCGGGGTTCGTGCAGATGGTGGCGCTGGCGCGCAGCGGGAGCATCGGGGAGATCCGCTCGGTGCAGGCCACGTTCACCAAGCTGGTCGAGGGCAACCCCCGCGAGCGCCACGCCGACGGGGGCAGCACGCGCGAGCTCGCGAGCTACCCGTTGCTGGCCATCGCCAAGCTGCTCGGCACCGACGTGCGGGACGTGCAGCGCGACGCGCTCACGCTGCCCGGCAGCGAGATCGACGACTACGCGCGCCTCACGCTGCGCTACGACGGCGCGATCGGCACCGCAGTGGTCGGGCTCGGCGTCAAGGCCGAGGGCGACCTGGTCGCGGCCGGCACGGCGGGCTACCTGTACGTGCCGGCGCCGTGGTGGAAGGCCGAGGCGTTCGAGCTGCGGTTCGAGGACCCGTCGCGCAACCGTCGGTACACGTCGCGGTTCGACGGCGAGGGCCTGCGGTACGAGCTCGCGGAGTTCCTGTCCCTCATCACGCACGGCCGCACGTCGAGCTACAAGCTGTCCGCCGCGGACAGCACGTTCATCGCCTCGACGCTCGAGCAGGCGCTCGCACAGCCCCCGCTCGGCGCGGCCCCGGCCCCCGTCGCGGCGATCGCGTGATCCGGCGGGCGTTCTTCGAGAGCTGGCGCGGACGGTACGCGGACAGCCCGCGCGCGATCTCCGAGCTGCTCGCGGAGCGGCACCCGGACGTGCGCCAGTACTGGGTGGCCGCGCCCGGGACGCCGCTGCCCGCGGGCGTGGTGGGCGTGCGTCGGCACTCGCCCGAGTACTTCGCCCGGCTGCTCACCGCGGACCTGGTGGTGGCGAACGACATCATCTCCCAGCACCGCATCAAGGGCCCGCGCGCCACCTACCTGCAGACGTGGCACGGCACGGCGCTCAAGACCATCGGTCACGACGAGGCGTTCGCGACGTACTCGGGTGCCGCGGCGCACCGCGCGCGCATGGTCCGGGACGTGGCCAAGTGGGACCTCCTGCTGTCGCCCGCACCCGAGGCGACGCGCGTGTTCCGGGGCGCGTTCGGCTTCGACGGGACCGTGCTCGAGACCGGCTACCCGCGCAACGACGTGCTGCTGTCCGACCGCGCGCCGGAGGTCCGCGCGCGTGTGCGCGCCGAGCTCGGGATCGCCGACGGCCGGCGCGCGGTGCTCTACGCCCCGACGTGGCGCGACGACTCCAAGGATGCCGACGGGCGGTTCGTCGACCCGGGTGCGCTGGACCTGGCGCGGCTGCGCGCCCGCCTGGGCGACGACGTCGTGGTCCTGCTGCGCCTGCACACGCACGTCGCGCCCGACGAGCGCCGGGTGCTGCCGGGGTTCGTGGTCGACGTCAGCCGGTACCCGGAGATCGCCGACCTGTACCTCGCGTCCGACGTGCTGGTCTCCGACTACTCGTCGGCGATCTTCGACTACGTGGTCACGGGCAAGCCCGTGGTGCTGTTCGCCTACGACCTGGACGCCTACCGCGACGCGGTCCGCGGCATGTACTACGACTACGACGAGTGGGCGCCCGGACCCGTTACGCGGACCACCGACGAGCTCGCGGACGTGCTCGCGGTGATCGACGACGTGCACGCACGTGCGCTGCCCCGGTACGCGGCGTTCGTGGAGCGGTTCGCCCCGCACGAGGACGGCCGGGCGACGCAGCGCGTGCTCGACGCGCTCACGGAGCGCGGGCTGCTCAGCGCCAGCTCGGTGCGCGACCGGTCAGCCGGCTGAGCTCGTCGTCGTACGGCGCGAAGTGGTCCATGAGCTCGGCGCGCAGCACGGGGTCGAGCGGGTCCCGGGCGCGCGCGTTCCACTGCTCGACCGACGCGGGCGTCCACACCGGCAGCCCCACCGCACGCTGCAGGTCGGCGAACACCTCCTGCGGCGCCGCGAAGAACGCGTCGGCGTCGACCACGTGCACGCGGTCCGGGCCGAGCGCGGCGTGCATGCGCGCGACCTGCTCGCTGTACCGGCTGCGGGCCAGGTACGCGTGGTGCCGGTGGTGCAGGCTCTCGTAGCGCGGGTCGGCGAGGATCTTGTCCACCTCACCCGCGAGGCGCTCGGGCTCGAGCTCGATCGCGCGCGCGAACTCCTCGGTCTCGAACCCGCGGGCCAGCTCGTGCCGGTGCGCGGAGTACGCACGGTCCACCGGGTTGCGGACCATGTAGACCACGTGCGCGTCCGGCAGGTCGGCCGCGAGCCGGTCGATCGCGAGCGGGTGGAACGAGTAGTAGCCGCTCGACTCGAACGTCACGTACGGCGTGCGTGACGGGCGGCGCAGCGGGAAGTGCGCGCGGTACCAGCGCGGTCCGCGGTGGTAGCTCAGGTCGAAGTAGCCGACCCCCTTGGACAGCGTCGCGCGCAGCACCGACGGGTGGTCGGAGAACAGCCGGAACAGCGTCGTGGTGCCGGCGCGCTGCGCGCCGACGATGACGATCGACGGCAGCAGGCGCAGGTCCGCGGTGGCCATGCCCCATGCGCGGACCACCGAGCGCGTGGCGCCCACGGCCGGTTCGGGCAGTGCCTGGCGGGCGCGGCCCACCAACGTCCGGGTCGAGCTCATGCGTGCCCCCTGGTGTGTGCGTGCAGGCCCGCCTCGCGTTCGAGGCAGTCGAGGAAGACGTCGGCGCGGGGCCGGATGGCCTCACCGCCCGCGTCGGCGGCGGCCGCCAGGTACCGCGCGGTGACGGCGACCAGGTAGGCGGCGCGGGCCAGGTCGTCCGACGACGAGCGTGCGAGCGCACCCGCGACCACGTCCACGCTCGCACCGCGCGCGCGGGTCGCCACGTTGACGGCGTGGTGCACCGCGTCGAGACCCGCCGGGACGCCGGAGGAGAACCGCTCCCAGTCCCACACGTGCAGGCGACCGCGGTGCGGGCACATGTTCCACGGCGTCCAGTCCCCGTGCCACGAGCCGATCGGCACGTCGCGGTCCGGGAGCCGGTCCTCGAGCGCGTCGAGCGCGGCGCGCAGCCGCGCTCCGGGTTCGCCCAGGCCCTCGGCCGCCGTGCGGGCCTGCGTCCACAGCGGCGCATCCACGAGCGGTGCGCGCTGCACGCCGAGCGACGCGAAGACCTCGTCCTGCGCGCGCCCGACGAGCCCGTCCCGCACGCGTGGCCACGGCGTGGTCGCGAGCGTCGAGACGACGAGCATCAGCGCGCCGTCCCACTCGCCGCAGTGCAGCACGCGCGGGATGCGCACCACGTCCCAGGTCGCATCCGCGATGCGCCGCAGCGCACGCTCCTCACCCGCGACGTGGTCACGCGCGACCGCGGTGTCCCCCACCTTGACGAACGCGAGCGAACGGCCCGCCCGGTCGAAGACCTCGAGCACGGGCTTGCGGTTGGCGCGTGCGGTGCCGATGCCGACGCTCACCACCACGGGCTCGCCCAGCACCTCCGCCAGGTGGCCGACCAGGCCGCCGCCGCGCGCCTCGAGCCCGTCGGGCAGCAGCCGCGCCCCCCCGAGCCGGAGACCGGTCGCGAGCGCGACCCGCGTGACCCGCTCCTTCGTCGTCAGGGCCGTGCTGTAGCGGCTGACCGCGCCGGCGGCCGCACGCGCGGGATGCGCCGGGACCAGCAGGCGGGCGCTCGCCGCACGCGGCACCGCGACGAGCCTCGTCGTCCCGGGCGTGGCCGCCGACCGCGGCGGGACGGCACGCGGCGCCGGATCGGCCCACAGTGCGGCCACGGTCTGCTGCAACGGCGTCAGCACCGCGCCGGCCGGGGACGACGACGCACCCGGGCGCTCGGCCCGGGTGCGTCGTGTCATGCGGTCAGGATAGCGGCGGGACCTGGTGGGAATCGGGTGAAAGGTCGCAGATCGGACATCCTCACCCGGTCGGCCCAGCGGCCGCCGCGCGCGTCAGCGCAGCTTCGGCGTCGTGTTCAGCACGGCGGCGAACAGGTCCGCCTTCTGCTGCGTGGTGATGACCCACGAGCCGGCCGAGTTGAGCGACGTGTTGAAGTACGCCATCGCGACGCCGCCGTACGTCTCCATCTGCTGGTACGTGCGGGCGAGCCACTGCGGGTCGTCCTGCGCGGCGCGGTCGGTGAAGCCGGTCTCGCCCAGGCCCCACGCGACGCCGTGCTTGAGGGAGAACGCCTGGAACTGCTGGAAGTAGCTCTTCGCCATGTCGGTCGTCTTGGTGCTCATGACGCCGTTCTTGACCACGCCGTACTGGTTGTAGACGTCGTAGCCGATGAGGTCGATCAGGCCGTCGCCGGGCCACAGGTTCTCGAGGCTGTACTGCGCGGCGCCGTACAGCTGGTGCCACCCGGTCAGGACGACGGTCATCGCAACGTTGTCCGAGCCGCCCCGCACCAGCGGCGCGAGGTGGCGCTGCATCGCGACCCACTGCGTGATGTCGCCGTCACCCTCGGGCTCGTGGTGGAACGCGAGCCACACCGGGCCCTCGAGCGCGTCGAGCTGCGCGACCAGGTCACGCGTCCACGCGTCGCCCTTGCCCGCGGCCATCTCCGACCAGCTGTAGGGCAGCTTGAAGCTGAGCCACGGCACGCGGCCGACCGCGAGGTCGCCCCGCGCGGTCTCGACGGCCTTGGCCACGGTGGTGCCGTTCCAGTAGGTGCGGCGGACACCCAGCGTGCCGTGCACCTGCTGCTCGAACGCGGCCGGGTCGGTGTTGCCGCCGACGGCCGCGCCGAACAGCACGCCGTCCTCGGGGATGCCGCGCTCGGAGTACAGGCTGCCGTTGGTGAGCGTGGGCCGCGGGTCCACGTGCGTCAGCGAGACGGCGTCGACGGTCAGCGTCGCGTTGGCCGGGGCCGTCAGCGAGAACACGTTGAGGTCGAGCGACGCACCGGCCTTGGCCGTGAAGTCGAGCTCCACGACCTGCCAGGCCGAGGTCGCGGAGAAGCTGGTCGCGTGCGTGGTGACGGCACCGCCCAGGACCTCGCGGATCCGCAGCTGGCCCGTGAGCGCCGCACCCGACGTCCGCACGGCGGCGGTCGCGTGGTACTGGCCGTCGGCGGGAACCGAGGTGACCGAGTTCGTCTGGTCGTTGAGCACGATGCTGCCGGTGGTCTTGGCGGCCCGGGTCAGCACCGCGGCACCCTTGCCCGCGTACGCGGTGGCCGTGGTCCAGGCGAGCTTCTGCTCGGTGGCGTTGTTGGTGCGCCAGCCGGTGACACCGGACTCGAACGTGCCGTTGACGACGAGCTCGGGCCCGAACGTCGTGGCACCGGCGGGGGCTGCGGCCAGGGCGCCGAGGCCGGCGACGAGCGCGCCGGCGGCGAGCGCCGCGGTCAGGGGTGCTCCGACGGTCCGGAGGCGGGGGGAACGCGTGATGGGGGACATGCGACATCCGTTTGCTGGTCGGGGGGCGGGACGACGCCGGGGGTGACGTCGGGTGTTCTCTTGAACTCGTATCGATTTGGGTCATCGGCGTGCGGGACGCGCGGGCCCCGAGGGGCCCGCCGGACCGGCGCCAGGCAGTGCGGTGCCGTCCGTCCGGCGCGGGGGTGCTCCGGACGGTTCAGCGGGGGTGCGCGTCAGCGCAGGGTGGGGGACGCCTTCAGCACGTCGGCGAACAGGTCGGTCTTGCTCGGGGTGGTGATCACCCAGGAGCCGATCGAGTTCAGGGGGGTGTTGAAGTACGCGATGGCGGAGCCGCCCCACGCCTTGGTCTGCTGGTAGGTGCGCTGGAGCCACTGCGGGTCGTCCTGCGCGGCCTTGTCGGTGAAGCCGGTCTCACCCAGGCCCCACTCGACGCCGTGCTTCTTGGCGAAGGCCGAGATCTGCGGGTAGTAGCTGTCCGCGAGATCCGTGCCCTTGGTGTTCGTCTTGCCGTCCTTGACGACGCCGTACTGGTTGTAGATGTCGAACCCGATGAGGTCGACGAGCCCGTCGCCGGGCCAGATGTTGTCCAGGCTGTACTGCGACTCGCCGTACAGCTGGTGCCAGCCGGTGACGACCATGGTCATCGCGACGTTGTCGGAGTTGCGGTGCACGAGCGGCGCGAGGTGGCGCTGCATCGAGACCCACTGCCGGATGTCGCCGTCGTTCTCGGGCTCGTGGTGGAACGCGACCCACACCGGGCCGTCCACCTCGTCGAGCTGCCGGATCAGGTCGACCGCCCAGGCGTCACCCTTGCCGTCGGCCATCTCGGCCCACGAGTACGGGAGCTTGTAGGACAGCCACGGGACGCGCCGGTTGGCGACGTCGTCGGCCGCGACGCGCACGCTGCTGTTCGAGTTCGACGCGCCCCAGTACGTGCGTCGCACGCCCAGGTTGCCGCCCAGTTGGCTCTCGAACGACGCGGGGTCGGTGTTGCTGCCCACGGCCGCGCCGAACAGGACGCCGCACTCCGGCAGGCCGCGCAGCGAGTAGGCGCAGTCGTTGGTGAGGCGGCCGCCCGTGGGCGTGGGGTCCGGGGTCGGGTCCGGCGTGGGGTCGGGCGTCGGGCCGGGCGTGGGCGTCGAGGTCGGCGCGTCCGTGCGGACCAGCGAGACCGCGTCGACGTAGAACGTCGCGCCGGGCTTGAGCTTCCACATGATGACGTTGACGTCGAGCGAGGCGCCCTTGGCAGCCGCGAAGTCGAGCGTCACCGTCTTCCAGGCCGTGCCCTTGAGGCTGACGGAGGTCTTGTGCGCGGTGACCGACGCGCCGGCGACCTCACGCACGCGGAGCTGGCCGGACATGGACTGGCCCGCGCTGCGCACGGAGACGGTCGCGCGGTAGCGCCCGCTCGTCGGCACCGAGATCACGGTGTTCGGCTTGTCGTTGAGCACCACGTTGCCCGTGCTCGACCCCGTGCGGGAGAGCTTCGCGGACGCGGTGCCCTTCGCGCTCACCGCGGGCGAGCGCCACAGCGACTGCGTGGTGCGCGAGTTGGTGCGCCAGCCCGTCAGGCTCTTCTCGAACGAGCCGTTGGCGACGAGCTCACCCGACGCCGCGGGTGCGGCGCCCGCGGCGGCGGCGGAGCCACCGGTGAGCGTCGCCACGAGGAGGCCCGCACTCAGCGCGGAGGCCAGCAGGACGGTGGAGCGTCGCGCCGTGCGGGAGGTGTCGTTCGCCATGCCAGATCCATCGGTCAGGGGACGGCCCGACTGAAGGGACTGTTCACTCTCGGGTCCGACGTATCCGTCAAACCGGCGGGCGCAATCGTCATCAGATCGTGACCAAAGGGACGCCGGACGTTAACCCGATGGGGTGATTGCGGCCAAAACGATCCATGGGATATAGGCCCCCGAACAGGGCAGATAGCCGCCGGCGCCGGCGCCGTCTCCGCTGGTCACGGGCGACCCGCCCATGTGACGGGAATCACATGGGCCGATGCGGCCGGGGACGTATCAGAGAGCCCTCTCCGAGCGGTCTGGTCTCACGATGCGGACGAGACGGCCTCAGGACAGCGCCGGCGCCTTGCGCAGGACCGCCCCGAACGCCGCCGACTTCGCGCCCTCCAGCCGCCACGAGCCCTGCGAGTTCAGCGTCGTGTCGAAGTACGCCATCGCGACGCCGCCGAACGCCTTCGTCTGCTCGTAGGAGCGCGCGAGCCAGGCGAGGTCCACGGCGGCGGCCTCGTCGGTGTAGCCGGTCTCCGCGATGCCCCACGCGACGTCGTGCTTGCGCGCGAACGCCGAGATCTGCGGGTAGTACGACTCCGCGAGGTCGGTGGCGCGCGTCGTCGTGACCCCGTCCCGCACCAGGCCGTAGGCGTTGTAGATGTCGAACCCGATCAGGTCCACCAGACCGTCGCCCGGCCAGATGCTCTCCAGGCTGTAGGCGGGGTCGCCGTACAGCTGGTGCCACCCCGTGACGACCAGGGAGAACGCGACGTTGTCGGCCATCCCCCGCACGATCGGCGACAGGTGCCGCTGCATGGCGACCCACTGCGTGATGTCGCCGTCGTTCTCGGGCTCGTGGTGGAACGCGAGCCACACGGGCCCGTCGAGCGCATCGAGCTCCGCCACGAGCTCACGCGCCCACGCGTCACCCCGGCCCGCCGCCATGTCCGCCCAGGAGTACGGCAGCTTGAAGCTGATCCACGGCAGCCGGCCCGCCGCGAGGTCCGTCCGCGCGGTGGCCACCGCCGAGTCGATCTGCGTCGGCCCCCAGTACGTGCGCCGCACCCCCAGCTGCGCACCCCAGCCCCGCTCGTGCGCGCTCGGGTCGGTGTTGCTGCCCACCGCCGCGCCGAACAGCACACCGCACTCGGGGATGCCCCGCGTCGAGTAGGCGCAGCCGTTCGTCAGCCGACCGTCGGGCTGCGGCCCCGACGTCGGGGGCGGGCTCGTCGGGGGCGGGGTCGTGGGCGGCGGGCTCGTCGGTGCCGGCGGAGGGCCGACCGTCGGGCGCGGGCGCGGGGTGGCGCGCGGCGTCGTGGTCGGCGTCGGGGTCGCACTGGGTGGTGGCGCGGTGGTGGTCGTGGGCACGACCTGGGTCGGCACCGGTCCGGGCCCGCTCGCGTCGGTCGTCGTCGGGGCGGTCGGGGCGGGCGTGCCGGGCGTCGCGCCCGGCGGCGGCTCCACCGGGACGGGACGTCCCTGGTCGTCGACCTCGACGAGCGACACCGAGTCGACGTCCAGGCCGCTGCCGCGCGCGACCTTCCAGGCGAGCACGTTGAGGTCGAGCGACGCTCCCCCACGCACCTCGATGTCCAGCCGGACCACGTGCCACTCGTCGTCGGTGAGGTGGAACGAGGTGCCGGACGTGCGGACGCCCGACGCGGTCACCTCCCGGATGCGGAGCTGACCGGACATGCGCGGACCGCCGGCGCGCACCGCGACCGCCGCGCGGAACCGCTGGCCGCGCTCCGTGCCGACGACGGTGTTGCGCGCGTCGTTCAGGACCACGGTGCCCGTGCCCGTGCCGCGCGTGAGCCGCGCCGCCGCCTCGGCCGCGAACGCGTCGTCGTCGAGCCCGAGCTGCTGACGCTCCGCGTCGTTCGTGCGCCAGCCGCGCGTCCCGTCCTCGAAACCGCCGTTGACCACGAGCTCGGCGGCGCCCCACGGGTCGGCAGGCGCGGCGTCCTGGGCCTGCGCGCTGAGAACCGTCGTCGAGACCACGACGGCGAACGAGCCGACCACCGAGACCAGTGCCAGGCGCCTGCGACGTGTCGGATCGGTGTCCCGCACGTGCCGGCCCATGTCTGGCCCCGTCCGTCTCGACGAGCCGGGAGCGGCATCCGTCGCGGCCCGGCCTGGTTGACGCAGGACGTTAGCCCGTTCGGCCTAACGGGCGCCAGAGGGTGCGAGCACCCTGGACCCCGCCGCGGGGCCGGTCGAGCGCACCCGGGTCAGTACGCGCCGGAGCCGCGGAGCACCGCGCGGCCCGTCTTCCACAGGATCAGCAGGTCCATGGTCACCGACCAGTTGTCGACGTAGCGCAGGTCCAGCCGGACCGACTCGTCCCAGCTGAGGTCCGCGCGCCCGCTGACCTGCCACAGGCCCGTCAGGCCCGGCTTGACGCGCAGGCGGCGGTGCACCTGGTCCTCGTACGCCTCCACCTCACTGACCAGCGGCGGGCGCGGGCCGACCAGGCTCATGTCGCCGCGCACGACGTTCCACAGCTGCGGCAGCTCGTCGATCGAGAACCGGCGCAGCACCTTGCCCACGGGGGTGACGCGCGGGTCGTCGTGCATCTTGAACATGACGCCGTCGCGGTCGCTGTGCGCCGCGAGCTCGGCGCGCCGGGCATCCGCGTCGGCGTACATCGTGCGCAGCTTCCACATGGTGAAGCGTCGGCCGTCGACCCCCACACGCGTCTGCTGGTAGAACGCACCACCGGGCGACGTCAGGCGCACCGCCAGCGCGGCGGCCCCGATCACGGGCGAGGCCAGCACCAGCAGCACCGCGGTGAGCGTCGCGTCCAGGACGGACTTGGCCACGAGCCGCGGCCGCGGGCTGTCCACCTCGACCTCGAGCAGCGAGAGCCCCGCGGTGGGCCGCACCGTCAGGCGCGGGGCCGCGACCTCGACGAGGTCCGGCACCACGACCATGTGCGCGCCCACGCGGCCCAGCGCCCAGGACAGCCGACGCAGCGCCGGCCCGGACACGCTGGTGCCCGCAACGATCACGACCTCCGCGGCGCGGTCCGCCGCGACCTGCACGACATCCGCGACGCCGCCCAGCACCGGGACGCCACCGACGTGGTCGGTGCTGTCGACCGCGGGCGAGCACACGCCCTCGATGCGGTAGCCGTGGTGCGGCGCGCCGCCCAGGTCCGCGATGAGGCGGCCGACGGGCCCCTCGTCGCCCACGACGAGCGTGCTCATCATCGCCTCGCCGCGCCGGCGCCGGCGGTGCAGCGCGCGCCGACGGTGGTGGCGCAGGCCCGCGGCGCCGAGCGCCAGCACCGGCACGCCCACGAGCACCGCGGTGCGCGGCACCGCGACCTCGGCGACGAAGCCCAGGACCATGAGCAGCACGGCGGCGGCGATCGACGCACGGCCCACCGACTGGAACTCGACGGGTCCGTCACCGAGCGAGGCCGCGCGGTAGCCCTTGAACGAGGCCACGAGACCCACGAACACCGCGGCCGAGGCGGCGGACCAGCCGGCGGTCGCCACCGGTGTGGCGCCGGACGCCAGCAGGACACCGGCGGCGACCACGGCGGTCATCGACAGGTCTGCGGCGGCGGTCACGCTCGCGTAGCGGTGGCCCGAGACGCGCCAGCTGAGCGACTCGTGCTCGGCGCTCGAGTTGAAGCGCGTGCGGCGTGCGACGAACGGCTGCGCGGATGCCCACGAGCGGCGGGGCTCGATGGCCCGACCCCGGCGCTCCCGGCGCTCGAAGTAGGGCGCCGAGGCGTGATCCGCAGTCAGCGTCATCGGTTACCCCTCCTGGTCGGAATGCCTATGGACACAGGGGAGGCTAGTCGCCCGACTGATACCTATCAGTACCTTTCGCCCGTTTTCACCCGCTTTCGACCAACGGGGTCCCTCGCGCGAGTGAACGGGCCACGAACACCCGGGTGAAACCGCGGGTGAGGTACGTCTCAGGGCTTGGTGTGGAACCGCTGCTGCGCGGTCTCGAGGCCGTCCACGACGACCGCCTCGACCGCGTCCGCGGCGTGGTCGAGCAGCCAGGGCAGGTCCCCGAGCTCCTGCTTGGCGAAGTCCTTGAGGACGAAGTCGGCGGGGTCCTGACGCCCCGGCGGACGCCCGATGCCGACCCGGACCCGCACGTAGTCCTTGGTGCCGAGCGCCTTCGTCGTGTCCCGCAGGCCGTTGTGGCCGCCCTCGCCACCGCCGCGCTTGAGGCGCACGTCCGCGAACGGGATGTCGAGCTCGTCGTGCACCAGCACCACACGCTCCGCCGGCACGTCGTAGTACCGCGCGAGCGCGGCCACCGGGCCGCCCGAGACGTTCATGTAGGTGGTCGGCTTGGCGAGCACCACGCGCGGTCCCGGCGCGCCGCCCGGCAGCACGCCCAGACGTGCCTCCGCCACGGCCGCCTGCGGCCGGCGGGACAGCAGGCCCGACGCGCGCGAGCCGAACGCGACGCCCGTGCGGCGCGCGAGCTCGTCCAGCACCATCTGGCCCACGTTGTGCCGGTTGCCGGCGTACTGGGCGCCCGGGTTGCCCAGGCCGACGACCAGCCACGGTCCGTCGGTCACGGCGTCCTCCTGGACTGGTCGGGGTGCGGGCGGGGGCGGGGCGCGGGGCCCCGCACGCGACGGCGCCCGGCACCGCTCGAGACGGTACCGGGCGACCGGCGCGCTGCGCAGGCGTGCGCCTGCGGTCGGCTCAGGCCTCGGCGGCCTCGTCGGTCTCGCCCAGGTCCTCGGCCGAGACCTGCGGGGCCGTGATCGTCACGACGATCGTCTCGGCGTCCGTGACGAGCGTCGAGCCCGTGGGCAGCGTGATGTCGCCCGCCTTGATGACGGAGCCGTCGGTCAGGCCGTCGATCTGCACGACGACCTGCTCGGGCAGGTGCGTGGCCTCGGCCTCGAGCGAGAGCGTCTGCGTCTCGACCACGTGGATCGTGCCGGAGAACGACTCGCCCTCGACGGTCACGGGGATCTCGACGGAGACCTTCTCGCCCTTCTTCACGATGAGCAGGTCGATGTGCTCGATGACGTTGCGGACCGGCTCGCGCTGGACGTCCTTGGCGAGTGCGAGCACCGGCTTGCCGTCGATCTGGATCTCGAAGAGCGCGTTGGCGTGCTTGACCGCGAGCATCGTCTCGTGGCCCGGGAGGGCGACGTGCACGGGCTCCGTGCCGTGCCCGTACAGGACGGCGGGGATCTGACCCGCGCGGCGCAGGCGGCGCGCGGCGCCCTTGCCGAACTCGGTGCGGGCGGTGGCGGCGAGCTTGACCTCGGACACGATGACTCCAGTGGTGCGGGCGCCCGGGGGCGCGACGATCGGTGATGGCGAACGTGAAGGCGGCACGAGGGCCGGGGTGGTCCGCGAGGGACGACGGGGGTGCGGCCTCGACGTGGGGCGCAGGACGGGCAGGCGCACGCACGGAGGCGCTCACCCTGTCGATCACGGACCTGACGGGCGGTGCTCCAAGAGTGCTGGACCGTCCGACGTCCCTCGCCGAGGCAACCTGAGGATCCTACAGGCTGCGGCCCCGCAGCCCGAATCGGTCAGCGCGTGCGCAGGCCCTCGTCAGGCGTTGCCGTCGAACAGGCTCGTCACCGAGCCGTCGTCGAAGACCTCGCGGATCGCGCGCGCGATCAGCGGCGCGATCGAGAGCACCGTGAGCTGCTCGAACCGCTTGTCGTCCTCGATCGGCAGCGTGTCGGTGATGACCACCTCACGCACGCCGCAGTGCTGCAGACGGTCCACGGCCGGGTCGGACAGGATGCCGTGCGTCGCGGCGACGATGACGTCCTTCGCCCCCGCCTCCTTGAGCACCCGCACGGCCTCCGCGATCGTGCCCGCGGTGTCGATCAGGTCGTCGACCAGGACGCACGAGCGGCCCTCGACGTCGCCGACGACGCGGTTGGCCACCGACTTGTTCGCCGAGCGGACGTCACGCGTCTTGTGCACGAACGCGAGCGGCCCGCCGCCCAGCTTCGCGGCCCACTGCTCGGCGACGCGGATGCGCCCCGCGTCGGGCGAGACGACGGTGACGTTGGTGGAGTCCACGCGCGTGCGGACGTAGTCGACCAGGATCGGCATGGCCCACAGGTGGTCCACGGGTCCGTCGAAGAAGCCCTGGATCTGCGCGGTGTGCAGGTCCACGGACATGATGCGGTCGGCGCCCGCCGTCTTGAACATGTCCGCGAGCAGGCGGGCCGAGATGGGCTCGCGGCCGCGGCTCTTCTTGTCCTGGCGCGCGTAGCCGTAGAACGGGGCGACCACCGTGATCGTCTTGGCCGACGCCCGCTTGAGCGCGTCGACCATGAGCAGCTGCTCCATGATCCACTTGTTGATCACCGGGGACGCGTGCGACTGCAGCACGAACGCGTCGCTCCCCCGCACCGACTCACCGAACCGCGTGTAGATCTCGCCGTTCGCGAAGTCGTAGGCGGTCGTCGGCACCAGCTCGATGCCCAGCTCGCTCGCCACGGACTCGGCGAGGTCGACGTGCGCCCGGCCGGAGACGACGACCAGTCGCTTCTCGCCGTCGGGGGAGACGATGCCGGTCATCACGCATCCTTCGTGTCGGTGCTGCGACCGGGCGTGGCGTCCGGCTCGGGAAGATGTGCCGGCTGGTCCGGCAGCGCGGGGGGCGGCGTCACGGGGACACCCTTGGCAGCGGTCGCGGCGCGCTCGAGCTCGGCGCGCGCCTGCGGGGACAGCTCGTGCCCGCCCTGGTGGCCCGCGCCGCTCGTCGTGCCCGACGCGCTCGTCGGACCCGTCACCGCGCGCGCGGCCTCGGCCGCGGGCGTGCCCGGACGCGACCGTGCGACCCAGCCCTCGATGTTGCGCTGCGCGCCCGCGCTCACGCCCAGGGCGCCCGCGGGGACGTCGCGGCGGATCACCGAGCCGGCACCCGTGTACGCGCCGTCGCCCACCGTGACCGGCGCGACGAACATGTTGTCCGCGCCCGTGCGGGCGTGCGAGCCGATCGTCGTGCGGTGCTTGTGCACGCCGTCGTAGTTGACCGTGACCGACGCGGCACCCACGTTGGAGTGCTCGCCGATCGTCGCGTCCCCGATGTAAGACAGGTGCGGGACCTTCGAGCCCTCGCCGATCTGCGCGTTCTTCGTCTCGACGAACGTGCCGATCTTGCCCTTGCGGCCCAGGACCGTGCCCGGCCGCAGGTAGGCGTACGGGCCGACGCTCGCCTTCTCCCCGATGACCGCGAGGCTCCCGTGCGTGCGCGTGACCGTCGCACGCGCACCCACCTCGACGTCCGTCAGCGTGGTGTCCGGGCCCACCGTCGCACCCTCGCGGACCACCGTCGCCCCGAGCAGCTGCGTGCCCGGCAGGATCGTCACGTCGCGCTCGAGCTCGACGTCCACGTCCACCCACGTGGTGGCCGGGTCGACCACCGTCACGCCCTCGCGCATCCAGTCCTCGAGCAGGCGACGGTTGAGCTCGGCGCGCAGCACCGCGAGCTGCACGCGGTCGTTGACACCCTCGACGACGAACGGGTCGTCGGTGCGCAGCGCGCGCACGTGCCCGCCGTCGCCGCGCGCGATCGCCAGCACGTCCGTCAGGTACACCTCGCCCTGCGCGTTGTCCCGGCCCAGCCGGCCGAGCGCGCCGCGCAGTACCGCCGCGTCGAACACGTAGATCGAGGAGTTGATCTCCCGGACCTCGCGCTGCTCCTCGGTCGCGTCCTTGTGCTCGACGATGCCCAGGACGTCACCCGTCCCCGGCTCGCGCAGGATGCGGCCGTAGCCCGTGGCGTCCTCGAGCTCGGTGGTCAGCACCGTGACCGCGTTGCCGTCCGCGTGGTGCGCCGCGAGCAGCTCGCCCAGCGTTCCCGCGTCGAGCAGCGGCACGTCCCCCGCGATCACGACGATCGCGCCCTCGAGCAGCACGCCCGACGCCGAGCCCGGCGCCCCCGGACCGTCGAGCGCGGCGACCGCACCCGCCTGCGCGGCGGCGTCCAACGCGCTCATCGCCACCTGGACCGCGCGGCCCGTGCCCGGGATCGCGTCCTGGTCGGCGATCAGCGCACCCGGCGCGACCTGCGCGACGTGCTCCGCGACCTTCTCGCGCTCGTGGCGGACCACCACGACGACGCGACCCGGCTCGAGCGCCTGGGCCGACGCCAGCGCGTGGCCCAGCATGCTGCGGCCGGCCAGGGTGTGCAGGACCTTGGGTGTCGCCGAGCGCATCCGCGTTCCTTCACCTGCGGCGAGGACGATGACGGCGGCTGGGCGGGGGGTCGTCACCTGTGGGTGCTCCTCGCGGATGTGCCCGAATGGGTCCGGGCGGCGGAACCGTGCGCGTCGGTCACTCTACCGCCGCCATCGGGGGGCCCCTGCCGGTCCGGCCGAGTCGCGGCTCACACCACCCGGACGGCGGCGGCAGGAGCCGGGGAGCGATGCCGTTCGCTCATGCGCGGTCGTGCAGCGTGATCCGGTAGCCGTCCGGGTCGGCGAACGTGAAGGTCCGGCCGAAGGGGCCGTCGACCGGTGCCGAGACGATGGTGTGCCCGTCGGCCGCGAGCGCGTCGTGGATGGCCTGGGCGTCCGTGGCATGCAGCCAGATCGCGGCGCCGACGCCCGGGTGCGGGACCGCGTCGAGGTCGGTGCCGGGGACGACCTCGCGGAGGGCGAACGCGATGGGCGTCGTCTCGAAGACGACCGCGTGCGGCGGCCCCGCCTGCGACCGGGTCAGGCCGAGGTAGGTCTCGTAGAACGCCTGCGACGCCGCGAGGTCGCGCGCCTGCAGGGAGATGAAGTCGGGGCCGGTGACGGGCATGGGGATCTCCTCGGATGCGTGTCAGTCTTCTGACATGCATCACCGTATGTCAGGATGCTGACATGAGTCAACGCGCGGGCATCGACCTCGAGACGTCGCTCGGGTACCTGCTCAAGGAGACGTCGAGCGCGCTCCGCGCCGCTATGGAGGAGGTGCTGCGGCCGCTCGGCATGACGGTGACGCGCTACTCCTGCCTCGAGCTCCTGGCGCAACGCCCGGGCCTGTCGGGCGCGGAGCTCGCCCGGGGCGTGTTCGTGACGCGGCAGTCGATGAACGTCCTGCTCCAGGCGCTCGAGAACGAGGGGTACGTCACCCGGGCGGAGCCGACCGCCGGCAAGGTCCTGCCCACGCGCCTCACACCACGCGGACGACGCGAGCTCGAGCAGGCCACCCGCGCGGTCCGGTCCGTCGAGGACCGGATGCTGTCCGGCATGAGCGAGGCCGATCGGGCCCACGCGTTCCGGCTGCTGCAGGCGATGGTCCGCTCCCTGCGCGGCGATCCGGGCGCCTAGACGGCGCTCTTCCGCGTGGCAGCGAACGCCCGTGGGTAGGACAGGTGGCGCGGGTCCCACAACGCCAGCGCGAGACCAGCAGCGAGCAGCCCACCCGCGATGCCGACCTGCCACGGCGTCGTCGTCGGGGCGAAGACGAAGGTCGCGAGCGTGCTGCCCGGCGTGGACAGCATCGCGAAGCCGAGCGCACACACCAACGGCAACCACGCGAGCCGGACTCCCGCGAGTGCCGACGTCCCGAGTGCGAGGCCCACCATCCACCCGAGGTTCCGGAGCGAGCCGTCTCGGACGTCCACCCGGGCCCACGCCGCGCTCAGGCAGACCACCGCGACCGCAGCCGCCAGGAACACCGCGTACGAGCCGCTGACAGCGGCGGTCGTGCGCCGCGAACGCGTGAGGACGCCGCACGGTAGCGCTTGGTGAGCCAGCGCGCAGCCGATCGCGAGCAGCGCGGGAACAAGCATGAGGACCGGAACGGGTGGTTGGAGCTGCAACGGGCCCACCCGCTCGACGGAGGCATCGCGCGCCACGAGCGCGGTCGCGGCCGCAGCGCCGGCGAACCACGCGGCGTGCCGAAAGCCCGTCGCCGCGAGAACTGCGACGAGGACGGGGCGCGGACGCCTCGACCCCTCTAGAAGTGGGGATATGTGCACGTCCGGAAGCCCTCCAGGATCTCGGACGCGTCGTCTGCGTCGAGCCTCGCACCCACGTAACCGACCGAGGCGCCGTAGTCCGGCTCCACCAGCTCGACCCAGGTCACCGTCAGGGCGTCAAGATCGCGCCAGTACTGCTCCGACGGCGGTTCGTCCTGCTGGACCTGCGCGCAGTGCACTGGCGACACCATGCCGCTGATGATCTCGGACGTGGTCGGACGGACGCCCTGGAGGTGCTCAGGCATCACGTAGAGCGGTGCCACTGACGGGTCGGCTGCCTGTGGCAGGAGCGTCCGGCTCGCCTCGGCGGCGCGCGCCGGCAGTAGCTCGCCGAATCCCTGCTCGCGCGTCGCGGTGATGATGGGGGCCAGCTTCTCCCGGAACTCCGCGGCGACGCGCTGGTGCTGCGCGTAGAAGCAGGTCTCCACACCCTCCGTCAGGGCGCACGAGTCGGGCATCGCATCCGTCTCGCTCAGCCGCTTGGACGTGGGGACCGCGCAGATGGCTCCGAGCGCGATCACGGCTGCGAGGGCGAGCGCAGCATCTCGTCGGCTCACGGCGCGGATGCGCCGGCCCTCGCGCGGACGCGGTGCGACGAGCGCGACGGCGCACAGCACCAGCGCGAGCAGTTGCAGCGCCAGATGGGAACCGTCGTAGCGGTACCCGACGCGTGGGATAGTCGCGCCGCCCACCTCGAGCAACACGATGTGTCCCGTAGGCGACGAAGCCACGAACACCGCAGCGAGCGCTGTCAGTGCGGCTGTAGCGCCGCCGACCAACGGTCCGGCGAAACGGCCGATTGCGGTCCCGAGTATGGCGAAGACGGCGAGGATGGCGAGTTGCACGCCCACGGCGAGGAACGCAAACGGGTCGCCCACGGGAGGAGCGGACACGATCAGCATCGCCGCGAGCACCCCGAGGTGCGCCGCTCCGACAAGTCCGGCGTAGGTGGCCGCTACCGCCGTGGAGGGCGAACGAGCGAGGCGCGAGCGCGTCGTGTGCTCCGCACCTTCGGCGAGCCGGCACGTGTCGACGGCGGCAAGCCCCGACACGACCGGGCCGACGATGATGAACGCGACGGGGAGCCAGTCGATCGTCCACACCAGATCACCACGCCACTGCATCCCCCGCTGCGCGGCCACCGCCAGCTCCGCACCGACGGTGGCGAGCACGGCCCAGAGCACCAGGCCGTACCGGAGCACGTACCGCGGACCGGACCACGAGGTGACGCCACGAGACCGTGCACGCCCCGGTTCGACGGGCTCGAGGACCATCGGCGCGGGCTCGACCGCGCGGATCGCGCCGCTCATGCGCTGCCCCGCACCGCCGCGAGGAATCCGCGCTCGACGGCAGCACCCGTGCGTTCACTCGTCCCGTCGAGCAACACCAGTTCGTCGACGGTCCCCGCGAACACCGCCTGGCCTTCCCGCAGGACGACGACGCCGTCGGCCACCGACGCGACATCCTCCGCGAGGTGCGTGGACAAGACCACCGTCACGCGCTCCCCCAGCTCGCGCAGGAGATCGCGCAGGTCGATGCGCTGCACCGGGTCCAGGCCGACCGTCGGCTCGTCGAGCACGATCGCGGGGGGCGATCCCAGCAATGCCTGGGCGACGCCCAGACGCCGGAGCATCCCACCGGAGAGCGTGCCCACGCGTTGGCGACCCACGGAGGCCAGGCCGACGGCCTCGAGCGCCTCGCTGATCGCGCGCACCTCGATCGCGTGGTCCCTGGTGGACTTCGCCCACGCGATGAACCGCAGGTAGTCGAACACACGGACATGCCGCGGCGCGGTGAAGTCCTGGGGAAGATACCCGACGGACATCGGAGCGCCGGCCGCGCCACCGTGCTGGCGCACGCTCCCCTGCCTCGCCGGGAGCAGCCCGACGACCAGCTGGATGAGGGTGGTCTTCCCCGCGCCGTTCGCACCGAGCAGGGCGGTCACGCCTGACCCGAACGCCACATCGACAGGGCCGAGGGTGAAGGCGCCCCGCGAGACCACCGCACCGTCCAGTGCGAGGACCCTCGCGTGCTCCTCGGCGCCGTAGCGCTTCATCCAACTCCCCCTGTGACCGCTCCTGCGCCGCGCCTGCCTCGAGGGGGCCGTCGAACCCCGGGCTCAGATCGGCCGCTCAGCAACCTAGCCGAGCCGAGCGGCGCTCGTCGACGGTCTGGACCGCCTAATCCGCGCGTACGGAGCATCATCCACTCCCCGGACCGAGGCGAGCCCTTGGCCGTCCAGTGGCGGCGATGTCGCTCAGGTCGCCGAGCTGGTGAGCAGCTCCTGCTTCGACCTGCCGGTCCACCCGATCCTCTGGATCAGCACCGTGCTGCCGCCGCAGAACGGCATTGAGGTGGTGTAGCTGTCCAGGGAGTTCTTGTCGGGTGAGCGGTAGATCACCTCGATGTCAGACCCGGGCTTCCACCGTCGGACCTCCTCGGGCCCTCCCGCGCCGTCGGTCGTCCAGTAGCCCGCGCCATGGCAGATCGCTGCCCCGCCGACCGATGTCTCGCCCAGGTCGTAGATGCGACCCTCGTCGAGGGCTCGCAGCGGAGACTTGAAGTAGTTGACGCCGTCCGCGCTCGTCTCAGGTGCCCCCGTCCATGCGACCAGGTTCCTGTCCGCGACTGCCCGCGAGATGCAGTCCACCCCTCGGAGCGCAGCGGACTGCTGCGGCGTGATGCCGTGCACGGCACCGCACTCACCGTCGTCGGGGTAGACCATGTAGGTGAGCGTGTCGTCGTCCGCCACCTTCACGTAGTTGATTCGCCCTCCCTCGGCTGCGCACTCGACCGTCGTGGGTTCGCCCGGCCGTGCGACGGACGTCTGATCGAGGCAGACGAGCCCGTCGTCGTGAGGTCGGTTCAGGTAGAGCGTGTCGTCCACGACGGCGGTCTCGCTCCAGATCCCTGGTGACTCGAGCAGCACCCGGGACTTCCCGGAGACCGGATCCCAGTGGACGACGCGGTAGTCGCTGGTGTCGTCGTTGCCCACCCCGAACACCGCGGAGCCGTCGTCTCGGACCGACCCCTGCTGCGGGATCTCGCCCGCATCGCCCGGAAGCGTGCGCACGTCACCGGACGCGAGCATCGCGAACGCCGACTCGCTGCCGGCAGAGTCCTGGATCGTCCCGACCAGGACGTCGTCCGTGGCGGCGATCGTCGACATGAACCCGTCCGGGACATCGACCGCCGTCCACCCCGCGTTGTCGTTCGAGACGTCCACCACGGCGAGCTCACCAACGCCGCCGGGTGCTGGCGTCGCGGAGCTCGCGGCGGTGGGCACGGGGCCAGGCTGCGAGGTCTCGTCGCCGGTCGGCTCCGGCGGCGCCGGGTTGTCCGGACCCGTGCACGCGGCGACCAGCGCCAGCGTCACGACGACGACGAGTCGAGCCGTGAGCGGGTGGCGCCCGCCCACCATCCGGTACCCGGTGCGCGAGGCCGACCCCGCCCTGCTCGTCGCACCCGTCATGGACGGCGCGACGGGCATTCGGCGTGGCGCTCATCGAGCCGGCGACGGGCGCGCCCGCCATCAGGTCGCAGATGTACGTGTCGGGTGCCGCTCATCGATCCCCCTGGTGTCACGGTGCCGGCGGTGGCATCGGTGAGGCGACATTAACGGCCGGCACCCGCCTGCGGGCCACAACGGGCTCGTGCGCTCCGCCCCCAGGATTCGAACCCGGACCTCGAGGCACCAAAGGCCTGTGTGCTGCCGTTACACCAGGGCGGACCGGCTCGTCGGACGACGAGGCGGCGGCCTCAGTGTGCCAGCCGACGTCGGCCCCCCGCGCCGGACCCTAGGGTGGTCGCCGTGACCAGCGAGCTGCCCCCCGTGCACATGTGGACCGACGGCGCCTGCAAGGGCAACCCGGGAGTCGGTGGATGGGGTGCGTGGATGCAGTTCGGCGAGCACGAGCGCGAGATCTTCGGCGGTGCGCCGCACACCACCAACAACCAGATGGAGCTCACGGCCGTCATCGAGGGGCTGCGTGCGCTGACCAAGCCGTGCGAGGTCACGCTGCACGTGGACTCGACGTACGTCATGAACGGCGTGACCAAGTGGGTGCACGGCTGGAAGCGCAACGGGTGGCGCACGGCGGACAAGAAGCCCGTCAAGAACCAGGACCTGTGGATCGCGCTGGACGCCGAGGTCGCGCGGCACACCGTGCACTGGGTGTGGGTCAAGGGTCACGCGGGCGACCCGGGCAACGAGCGTGCCGACGCGCTCGCCAACCGCGGCGTGGACCAGGTGCGCGCGGGGGCCTGAGCCCGCGCGACGAGCCCGGGTGTCCGCGGGCGCGCTGACCGGCCCGGGCGTAGGGCCCGGCACGGCATGATGGGCGCGTGGCGGAGAGCAAGCGAGCACCCCGGTCCCGGATGACCGGGGTGCAGCGGCGCGCCCAGCTGCTGGACGTCTCGCGCCGGCTGTTCGCCGAGAAGGGGTTCGAGGGCACCAGCGTCGAGGAGATCGCGGCCCGCGCGGACGTCTCCAAGCCCGTGGTCTACGAGCACTTCGGGGGCAAGGAAGGCGTGTACGCGGTCGTCGTCGACCGGGAGATCCAGGCGCTGACCGGTTCGCTGACCGACGCGCTCGAGGAGGGCGGGCACCCCAAGGTGCTGGTCGAGCGGACCGCGCTCGCGCTGCTCACCTACATCGAGACGTCCGAGGACGGCTTCCGGATCCTGGTGCGCGACTCCCCCGTCGCGCAGGCCACCGGGACGTTCTCGAGCCTGATCGGCGACGTCGCGAGCCAGGTGGAGCACCTGCTCGCGGACCAGTTCCGCAAGCAGGGCCAGGATCCCAAGACCGCGCCCATGTACGCGCAGATGCTCGTCGGCATGGTCGCGCTGACGGGCCAGTGGTGGCTCGACGCGCGCAGGCCGGGCAAGGCCGAGGTCGCGGCGCACCTGGTGAACCTCGCGTGGAACGGCCTGTCCGGACTGGAACGCCGGCCCGCGCTGACCAAGGCGGAGATCGACCGCGCGGGCTGACCTCCGTCGAGATTGTCGACGTCGAGTAACCTCGCGCCATGGTGGACACCGGCTCGCACGACGAGGTCGACCGCATCGTCGCGGCCTGGCAGCGTGAGCGGCCCGACCTGGACGTGGGCCCGCTCGAGGTCCTGTCCCGCGTGAGCCGCCTGGCGCGGCACCTCGACCTGGCGCGGCGTGGCGCGTTCGCGCGGCACGACCTGGAGACGTGGGAGTTCGACGTGCTGGCCGCGCTGCGGCGCGCGGGCGCGCCCTACCGGCTCTCCCCCGGCGCGCTCCTGACCCAGACGCTCGTCACGTCCGGCACCATGACCAACCGGATCGACCGGCTGGAGGGCAAGGGCCTGGTCGGACGGCAGCCCTCCCCCGACGACCGCCGCGGGGTGCTGGTGCAGCTCACCGACGCGGGCCTGCGGCGCGTGGACGCCGCGTTCGCCGACCTGCTGGCCAGCGAGCACACGCTCCTGGCGGACCTCCCCGACCCCGACCGCGCGGCCCTCGCCTCGCTCCTGCGCACCATCTTGACCCCCTTCGACACCCCCCACTGACCCCGACCTGGCGGACAAGTACCAGGTCGGCGGATGGGACGCCCGCCACCCCGGGCCGAACTGGCGGATAGATGCCAGGTGGGCGGGTGGGGTCAGTCGGTGAGGGTCGCGGCCTCGAGCCAGGCGGACTCGAGCTCGTCGCGCTCGGCGGCCAGGGCGCGCAGCTCGGCGTCCAGGCGCTGCACCGCCTCGTGGTCCGTGGCCTGCGCGGCGAGCGCGACGTGCAGCGCGGCCTCGAGCTCGGCGATCTTGGCCAGGCGGCGCTCGATGCGTGCGACCTCCTTGCGGGCCGCGCGCGCGTCAGCCGCCGAGAGCGCGGGGGTCTCGGGCGCGGCGGACGACGACACGGCGGGGTCCGGCGTGGCCGACGACGACGCCGCCAGGCCCGCGCGGCGCAGCGTCAGGTACTCCTCGACGCCGCCCGGCAGGTCCCGCAGCGCGCCGTCGCCGAGCAGGGCCACCTGGCGGTCGCACACGCGCTCGAGCAGGTAGCGGTCGTGCGAGACGACGATCAGCGTGCCGGGCCAGCCGTCCAGCAGGTCCTCGAGCGCCGCGAGCGTGTCGGTGTCCAGGTCGTTGGTCGGCTCGTCGAGCAGCAGCACGTTGGGCTCCCCGACGAGCAGGCGCAGCAGCGAGAGCCGACGACGCTCACCGCCGGACAGGTCCCGTACGGGCGTGCGCGCCCGGTCCTTGGTGAAGCCCAGCCGCTCGACCAGCTGCGACGCGGTGAGCTCCTTGCCGCCGACCACGACGGACCGCTTCTCGCGCTCGACGACCTCGACGACGCGCAGGTCCGCGAGCTCGTCGAGGTCCTCGACGTCCTGCCGGAGCTCGGCGACCCGGATGGTCTTGCCGCGCTTGACCCGCCCCGCATCGGGCGTCAGGCGACCCGACAGGAGCCGCAGCAGCGTCGTCTTGCCCGCGCCGTTGACGCCGACGAGGCCGTATCGGTCCCCCGGGCCGATGCGCCACGTCACGTCGTCCAGCAGCGTGCGGCCGCCCAGTGCGACCGTGACGTCCTCGAGGTCCAGCACGTCCTTGCCCAGCCGCGCGGTCGCCATCTTCGACAGCTCGACCTGGTCACGCGGCGGCGGTTCGTCGGCGATCAGCGCGGACGCGGCGTCCAGCCGGAACTTGGGCTTGGACGTGCGCGCGGGTGCGCCGCGCCGCAGCCACGCGAGCTCCTTGCGCAGCAGGTTCTGCCGCTTCTCCTCGGTGACCGCCGCCGACCGTGCACGTTCGGCGCGCGCCAGCACGTACGCGGCGTACCCGCCCTCGTACTGGTCGACGACGCCGTCGTGCACCTCCCACGTGCGCGTGCAGACCGCGTCCAGGAACCACCGGTCGTGGGTCACGACGACGAGCGCACCCGAGCCGCGGCCGAACCGCTGGTTCAGGTGCTCGGCGAGCCACGCCACACCCTCGACGTCCAGGTGGTTGGTGGGCTCGTCGAGCACCAGCACCTCGTCGTCGCGGACCAGCAGCGCGGCCAGCGCGACGCGGCGGCGCTGCCCGCCCGAGAGCGTGCTGACGTCGGCGTCGAGCGCGACGTCCGGCAGGAGGCCGGCGTGCACCGCGCGGATCCGCGAGTCCGACGCCCACTCGTGCGCGTCGGCCGTGCCGTGCACGACGTCGAGGACGGTGCCGGGCGGCAGGTCGTCGCGCTGGTCGAGCATCGCCAGGCGCGTGCCTCCCGCGCGGGTAACCCGCCCGTCGTCGGGCTCCTGGACGCCCGCGAGCACGCGCAGCAACGTCGACTTGCCCGCGCCGTTGGGGCCGACCACGCCGATGCGCTGACCGTCGTCGAGGCCCAGGCTGAGCGCGTCGAGCAGGACGCGCGTGCCCAGCGCGAGGGTGACGCGGTCCGCGCCGAGCAGGTGAGCCATGAGGACAACGAGGCTACCCGCCCGGCGCCGCGGACCGTCCCTCCCCCGTCAACCCCCACCCCCCACGCCGAGCTGGTACTTGTCCGCCAGGTGGGCGTGCCCACCTGGCGGACAAGTACCAGCTCGGCAAGAAAGGAGGGGGTCAGTCGGTGGAGATGACGCGGGCGCCTGCCACCGGGCCCGTTGCCGTCAGGACGCGGTCGGCGACGCCCGCGGCGGTGAACGCCGCCGCGAGGACCAGGGCGTGCTGCCGGCTCCGGGCCAGGGCCGCCACGGTCGGACCGGAGCCGGACACGACGACGCCCAGGGCGCCCGCGTCCTGCGCGACCGCGAGCGGCTGGGCCAGGTCCGGGTCGAGCTCGAGCGCGGCGGGCTCGAGGTCGTTGTGCAGCGCCGCGCCGAGCGCATGCGCATCACCCGCCCGCAGCGCCTGCAGCAGCGGGACGTCGTCGTCGAGGTCGGGCGGCTCGGCCACGTCGGCGCCGTCCCCCATCGCGCGCAGCTCGTCGAGCGCGCGGTACACGACGCCCGCGGACAGGCCGCGGTCCTGCACCGCGAACGCCCAGTGGAACTCGCCACGGCCCAGGACGGGCGTGAGCAGGTGCCCACGCCCCTGGCCCACCGCGGTGTGGCCCTGGAGCACGAACGGCACGTCCGAGCCGAGCTCGGCCGCGAGCTCCACCAGCTCGGCGCGGCTCAGGCCGGTCTGCCACAGCGCGTCGCACGCGAGCAGCGCGGCGGCCGCGTCGGCCGAGCCACCCGCCATGCCGCCCGCGACCGGCACGCCCTTGTCGATGTGCAGCCGCACGCCCTCGTCGATGCCCGTCGCGCGGGCCAGGAGCTCGACCGCGACCATCGCCAGGTTGGAGGAGTCCGTGGGCACCAGCTCGGACTGCGGCCCCGAGACCGTCACGACGCGCTCGTCGCACGCCCGCGCGACGACCTCCTCGAACACCGAGACCGCCTGGAACACCGTGGTCAGCGCGTGGTAGCCGTCGTCCTGGCGCGGGCCCACATGCAGCGACAGGTTGATCTTCCCGGGCGCGCGCACGCGCACCTGCCGTGTGGTGGTCACGTCGAGCGAGCTGAGCGTCACGGCTCCACCGTGCCACGGACCGCACGATCGCGCGGAAGGTGCTCGGCGATCCGCGCGAAGGCGGCGATGTCGACGGTCTCACCCCGCGCCTGCGGGTCCACACCCGCGGCCGCGAGCGCCGCGACCGCGGCGTCGGCGGAGCCGAACAGCCCCGCGAGCGCCGAGCGCAGCATCTTGCGGCGCTGCGCGAACGCGCCGTCGACCACCGCGAACACGTCCTCCCGGGTGGCCGTGGTGACCGGCGGCTCGCGGCGGTCCAGGCGGACCAGTGCCGAGTCCACGTTGGGCGCGGGCCAGAACACCGACCGGCCCACGGTCGCGGTGCGGCGCACGTCGGCGTACCACGCGGCCTTCGCGGACGGCACGCCGTACGTACGGCTGCCCGGGGGCGCTGCGAGGCGGTCCGCGACCTCCGCCTGGACCATGACGAGCCCGTGCTCGAGCGACGCGAACCGTTCGAGGAACGTCAGCAGCACCGGGACGGACACGTTGTAGGGCAGGTTCGCGACGAGCGCGCGCGGCGGCTCGCCGGGGAGCTCCGTCACGTCGAGCGCGTCCTGGAGGACCACCTCGAGGCGGATGCGGCCCTCGTCGTCGGCCAGCGCGACGCGGCCGGGCTCGTCGAGGGGCCGCAGCCCCGCGTGCTCACCCACGGTCCCCGGCAGGAGGCGGGCCAGGACCGGGTCGATCTCGACCGCGACGACGTCCGCGCCGGCCTCGAGCAGGCCCAGGGTCAGCGAGCCGAGACCCGGCCCCACCTCGACCACACGCATGCCCGGCTCGACGTCGGCCTGCCGGACGATCTTGCGCACCGTGCCGCCGTCGAGCACGAAGTTCTGCCCGAGCGTCTTGGTGGGGCGCACCCCGGCACGCGCGGCGAGGTCGCGGATCTGCGCGGGGCCCAGCAGCGTGACGGTCATGGCGAGGAGCCTACGAGAGAGACGGGGACGCCCCGCCCGGTCCCGCGCGTGGCGGGTCCGGACGGGGCGTCCGTGGGTCCGTGCTGCTCAGCTGAACAGGCGCGGGCCGCAGTGCGGCCACTGCCCGGCGCCCGAGCGCAGGTAGAGCATCTTGGCGCGGGCCGTCTGCTCGGCGGCCGGCGCCTGCGACGGCAGGCCGGAGCCGCCGACCGAGGCCCACGTGCCGACCGAGAACTGGTACAGCCCGTGGTACAGCCCGTTGGCCGAGACGATGGTCGGGTTGCCACCCGACTCGCACTGCGCCAGCGCGGCCCAGTTCAGCGAGTCGGCGTCACGCGTGTCACCGATCGGGCCCGGGTTGCTCTTGGCGACCGGGCGCTCCTTGGTGCCGACCGCGACGACCTGGGTCACCGGCTTCTTGGTCTGCTCGTCGGAGAGCCGCACGCGCGAGGTCTCGACGCCGTCGACGTACGTGACGCGCTCGACGATCGCACGCGTGCCCATGACGCCCTTGGTCAGGACGACCTCGTCACCCTCGTAGCGGTCCGGGTCCTCACGCGTGGTGGTCGAGAACTTGACCTTGGACCAGTACGTCTCGTCCTTCACGACGACGCGCGTCACAACGACCACGGGGTGGCCGTGCACGTCGTTCCGCAGCGACACCTGGTCGAGGTCGGTGAGCTCCACGCCCGCCTGGTCGAGCGCCTCGGCCACCGTGGTGCGCGCGTCCTCGACGACGATGCGCTCGTCGTCCACGAGGATCGTCACCTTGCCGTCCACCGACAGGTCGAGCGTGAGCTGCGGCCGGCCGCCGCTCGCCGAGCGCGACGCGACGAGCTGCACGTCGGGGTCGCGCGCCGCGAGCAGGTCGAGGGCCTCGTCCGCCGTGAGCGCCGTGGTCCACACCGTGCGCTGCTCGCCGTCCTGCGAGATGCGGATCTGGTGCGCGCTGCGCACCGTGATCGTGGCGCCGTCCGTGAGCCGGCCGTGGGGCTTGACGTCGTCGCGGGCGCCGAGCACGACGCCCTCGTCGTGCAGGAGGCCCTCGACCGAGCCGGCGAACGTGCTGACCTGCCGCAGCTGACCGTCCACGTCGAGCGTGACCGTCTTGTGCGCGGCCGCGTAGGCGGCGGTGCCGCCACCGACGACGAGTGCGACCGCCGCGACGGCGGCGGGCAGGACGAGCCGGCGACCGCGGCTCGCACGGGCCGGGGCATCGGCCGTCTGCTGCTGGGTGGGGTCCTCGGGGACCGTCGGGTGTGCGCCGCGCTCGGGGCGCAGGCGCGAGAAGGGGCGGACGAGGCGGGTGAAGAACTGCACGGGGCTCCAGCCGTCGTGGTGCCCGGGCACGGGGTACGAGGCGTGCCCGTACGGGCACCCGACGTCGCTCGCCCGGCGCTGCCGGGCTGTGCCGTGACGACTGGAGGGAGTCGTCACCGTCGGTCCCGGATCCCCGATCCGGCTGTCTGGTCCCGCCCGACGAGCGGACGGGTGCGCTGCGAGGCGCAGGCAGACGAGCCTGAGAACCGGTGCAGCGACAGGCGACCGTAACCCGATCGTGATGTGACGTCCAACGCCGGTTGCCCCGGGCTGCCGAGCGGTCGGTCAACGGCGGGTCAAGCGCACGTCCGGGCAGGGGCCACCGGGGTCAAGCCAGGGTCAGTACCAGCCCTGGGACAGGAACGAGGACCACGCCCCGCACGGCGTGCTGTAACGACTCTTGATGTAGTTCAGACCCCACGTGATCTGCGTCTCAGGGTTGGTGCGCCAGTCCGGGGCGACCGACGCCATCTTCGAGCCGGGGAGCGCCTGCGGGATGCCGTACGCCCCCGAGGACCTGTTCTCCGCATTCACCCGCCAGCCCGACTCCTTCTGCCACAGCGTGAGCAGGCACGCGAACTGGTCGTCGCCCCAGCCGCGGGCCGCCGCCATCTGCTTGCCGAGGGCCTGCGCGGTGCCCGGCGAGACGTTCACGTCCGTCGGCATGTCCGCGGTGCCGACCGTGACCACCTGGTCGCGCGGCGGTGTGGTGATCACCGAGGTGACCACGGTGCGCCCCACGACCACGCCGCCCACGCGCTCGAGCTCGTACGTGGTGGTGCGCACGCCGGCCCGGCCGGTCTGCGTGATGATCCGGGTGCCCTTGGGCAGCGAGGCGTCCTCGACCTCCTCGGTCTCGAACGGGACCGCCTCCGTGACCACCTCGCCGCTGCTGTCCCCGCGCGTGACCAGCACCGCGAGGCCGTCCACCGACGCGGCGTCGAGCGGCACCGAGACCTGGTCGCCCTCGTTCAGCACCAGGCCGATGTCCCGCAGCGCGTCCCGCACCGTGGCGGCCGTGCTCACGCCGTCGATCACCTGGCCGTCGACCACCAGGTGGATCTCCTTGAGCGTCGAGACGTGCAGCGTCCCCCGGCCCAGCGACGACGAGCGCGACGCCGAGAGGCGGACCTCGCCCTCGCGCAGCCCGAGCGCCTCGACCGCCTCGCCGACGGTGAGCGCGGTGGTCCACACGGTGCGCGGCGTGCCGTCGACGTCGACCTGCAGCTGCCGCGCGTGCCGCACCACGATCTGCTCGCCCTGACCCACGGCCTGGTCGAGCGCCGGGACGACGAGGTCGCGCTCACCGGTCTCGATGCCGCCCGCGCGCAGCACCTGCCCGACCGTCCGGCCGAATCCCTCGACCTGCACGGGCGTGCCGTCCACGTCGACCACGACGTCCTTGTGGAGCACCGCGAACGCGCTGGTCGCACCGGCCACCAGGGCCAGGACCAGCGCCTGCGTGAGGACGCGCCCGGCCCGGCGTCGCGCGGGCGCGGCGGCACGACGACGGTGCGTCGTGCTCCTGCGGGCGGCGCTCACCCGGGACCGTCCTTCCTGGTCGTCGTGCCCTGCGTCGCGGCCGGTCGCGGCCGCCGCTGGACAACCGTCCGACCGTAACCGATCCGTGATCGGCAGTGGTAGCCCGCGACGTGAGCCCGGGAGCACGCGCTCACCCCGCGAACGGCGTGTCGCGCGGCGTGTCGGGCCCGCCTCACTCCCAGGAGCCGTAGACCGCCTCGGCCGTGCGCGCGAGCACGGTGCACAGCTCCGCCAGGTCGGCCCCGCGTGCGGCCGCGAGCGCACGCACGGTGCCCGGCAGGAGGTACGGCGCGTTGGGCCGGCCCCGCAACGGGTGCACGGTCAGGTACGGCGCATCCGTCTCCACCAGGAGCAGCTCGGCCGGCAGGAGCCGCGCCGCGGCGCGCAGGTGGGTGTTGCTCGGGAATGACACCGGGCCCGCGAACGAGCAGTACCAGCCGTGCTCGGCCGCGACCGACGCGAGCGCCTCGTCGCCCGAGAAGCAGTGGAACACCGTGCGCTCGGGTGCACCGTCGCGCAGCAGCACGTCCACCACCTCGTCGTGCGCGTCGCGGTCGTGGATCTGCAGCGCCAGGCCCAGCTCCTTGGCGAGCGCGACGTGCGCCCGGAACGCCTCGCGCTGCACCTTCCTGCCCCGTGGCCCCGCGCGGAAGTGGTCCAGCCCCGTCTCGCCGATGGCCCGGATCCGCGGGTTGCCGCGGGCCGTGGTCGCCACCAGCGCGAGCGCGTCGTCGAGGGGCATCGTGTGCCAGGGCTGCGGGTCGGGGTCCAGGCCGTCGGGCGCGACCTCGAGGACCCCCGCGTGCAGCACCGCCTCGTTGGGGTGGATCGCCACGGCGCCCAGCAGCGCGCCGTGCGCGCGCACCGCGGTGTCCGTCCAGCGCACCGCCTCGACGTCGCAGCCGACCTGCACCATGCGCGGCACCCCGACCTCGGCCGCGCGGGCCAGGTGCGCGTCCAGCCCCGGCGGCTCGTCGGCGCCGGGCGCGGTCGCGTCGCTCGCCGGACCGCGCCAGCCGTCCGCGCGCCACCCCACCACGGTGTCCAGGTGCGTGTGGTTGTCCACCACGGGCACCGGGAGCGGCTCGGGCGGGGCGGGCCAGCCGCGCTCGCGCGTGCGGGCCATCAGCGCGTCCGGTAGCGCTCGAGCTCCTCCTCCACGATGGAGTCGTCGAGCTTGGTGAACACCGGCGTCGGCTTGGCCACCGGCGTGCCCGGCACCAGGGTGCTCGTGGCCCATGCGGGGACGTCGCGATAGTCGCCCGTGATCACGGGGTAGGTGCGCGTGGCGTCGTCGAGGTCCGTGACCTCCTCGAGCCGCGGCTGCGGCGCGAACACGCCCGCGCCGCCGAGCGTCTCGTGGACCTTCTGCGCGGAGTGCGGCAGGAACGGCGCGAGCAGCGTGTTCGCGTCGCTGACCACCTGAGCCGCGGTGTTGAGGACCGTGCCCAGACGCTCGCGGTCCGCGCCCAGCTTCCACGGCTCGGTCTCCGAGACGTAGCGGTTGGCCTCCTGCACCACGCGCATCGCCTCGCCGATCGCCGCCTTGTGCCGGTGCGTCCCGACCAGGTCGCCCACGGTGGTGAACGCCGCACGGGACTGGTCGAGGATCGCGCGGTCGACCTCGAGCAGCGGACCCGCCGCGGGGATCTCCCCGAAGTTCTTGTGGATCATGCTCGCGGTCCGGTTCACCAGGTTGCCCCAGCCCGCCACGAGCTCGTCGTTGGTGCGGCGCAGGAAGTCCGCCCACGTGAAGTCGGCGTCCTGGTTCTCCGGGCCCGCCACCGCGATGAAGTAGCGCAGCGCGTCCGGCTGGTAGCGGGCCAGCATGTCCCGCACGTAGATCACGATGCCGCGCGACGACGCGAACTTGCGCCCCTCCATGGTGAGGAACTCGCTGCTGACCACCTCGGTGGGCAGCTGCAGGTTGCCGTACGGGCCCGGCGCGCCGCCACGGCTGCCCTTGCCGTCGTACGCGAGCAGCTCCGCGGGCCAGATCTGCGAGTGGAACGTGATGTTGTCCTTGCCCATGAAGTAGTAGGACAACGCGTCGGGGTCGTTCCACCACTGCCGCCACGCGTCGTCGTCGCCCGAGCGCCGCGCCCACTCGATCGACGCCGAGAGGTAGCCGATCACCGCGTCGAACCACACGTACAGGCGCTTGTTCGGGTTGGACTCCCAGCCCTCGAGCGGGACCGGGATCCCCCAGTCGATGTCCCGCGTCATGGCCCGGGGACGCATGTCGTCGATCAGGTTGAGGCTGAAGTTCAGGACGTTGGGACGCCAGTCCTTGCGCGTGCGCAGCCACGCGTCGAGGGCCTGCGCGAACGCGGGCAGGTCCAGGAAGAAGTGCGTGGACTCCACGAACTTCGGCTTCTCGCCGTTGATCCGGCTGCGCGGGTTGACCAGGTCGATCGGGTCCAGCTGGTTGCCGCAGTTGTCGCACTGGTCGCCACGTGCGCCGTCGTACCCGCAGATCGGGCACGTGCCCTCGATGTAGCGGTCCGGCAGCGTGCGGCCCGTGCTCGGGCTGATGGCGCCCATGGTCGTCTTCTCGACCATGTAGCCGTTGGCGTGCACCGTGCGGAACATCTCCTGCACCACCGCGTAGTGGTTGCGCGTGGTGGTGCGCGTGAACAGGTCGTACGTCAGGCCCAGCGCGGTGAGGTCCTCTGCGATGACGCGGTTGTAGGTGTCCGCGAGCGCCTGCGGCGTCGTGCCCTGCTTCTCCGCCTCGACCAGGATCGGCGTCCCGTGCTCGTCGGTGCCCGAGACCATCAGCACGTCGTGCCCCGCCATGCGCATGTAGCGGGAGAACACGTCCGAGGGGACGCCGAAGCCGGCGACGTGACCGATGTGGCGGGGGCCGTTCGCGTAGGGCCACGCGACGGCCGACAGGATGCGGGACATGCGCCCGATCCTAGGTGAGCAGGCGCGCGGCCGGTCGGGGCATCTCGCCCGCGGCCGGTCCGCGCGCCGGCCCGTCAGCCGTCCGCCGTGCGCGGCGCAGCGGGCGACGTCACGGTGGCGAACAGGCCCGCGCGGTCCACCACGGGCGCGGCCGCGTGTGCGAGCCGCGCGCGCGTGGCCATCTCCGTCAGCTGGACCACGCCGTCGTGCATCAGCCGGTCGTGCCGCGTCAGCAGCTTCGCGAGGTCGGCGATCGTGTCGAGCGCACCCGCGACCCGGGGGCCGAGGCTGCCCGCGAGCCGCGCGACCCGCCGGATCACGTCGAGCACCACCTTCGGCAGGAGCGCACCGCCGCTCGCGAGCGTCCAGCCGCCGGCCGAGATCACCATCGCGACGACCTCGCTGATCGCCTCGCGGATCAGGTCGTGCACCACCTGGACGATCGTGGCGCACTGCTCCACCGCCTGGGCGACCACGGTGCACAGCACCGCGACCGCGTTCCCGTGCGCGTACAGGCCCGCCGCGTGCACCCGGTAGCGCAGCGCGTGCGGCCCGATCATGCCCGCCATGTCCCGGTCGACGTCACGCCAGTAGTCCTCGATCGTCGCGTCCACGCCCGCACCGAGCGCGGCCCACTCGTCCGCGAGCGCCCTGACCCGGTCCGGGTGGCCCGTGAAGTCGTCGAACCAGTCGCACAGTGGGTGCAGGTTCTCCAGCAGGAAGCCCACGCCGTGCTTCACCAGCTCGCCGAGCGGGTCGATCATCGCGGACACGCCCGTCGCGACCGCGCCCAGCCCGTCCACGGACGCCGCGATCCAGTCACCCTGCTGCACGTCGGCGGCGAACGCCGCGGCGTAGCCCGGCAGCCCGGTGCCGGTCCAGGTCTCGCTGAACGGGGTGTCCACTCCCAGGCTCATCGGGTCAGCCCCTCGACCAGCGCCCGGCCACGCTCCAGCGTCGTGACGACGGCGTCCTCCACGTGCTGGTACGCCGCGGTGGACACCGCGATCCCCGCGGCCGTCGCCTCGAGCGCTATCGCCAGCGACGTGATCGCCCGCGTGCACGCCTCCTGGCTCACCGCGAACCCGAGCGCCAACGGCGTCATGACCACGCCGAAGGCGTCCGGACCCGCGCGCTCGACCATGGACCGACCTGCCAGCCCGGCCATCCGGTCGGCGTGCCCCGCGACGTGCCTCGCGTGCTCCTGCAGCCGTCCGACGTCGACGCCGATCTCGATCCCCATGACGCTCCCCCTCCCGCGCCGCGCCGGGTCGTCGGCGCCGCTGGCGGGACGGTAGCCGGGGAGCGACGAAGCGCGTCGAGGGGCCTGTGGACGACCGTGCGGCGCAAGCGTCAGCGCACGGTCAGCCGGACCAGCCGGTCGTCGCCCGCGCGCGGCCTGCCGCGCCCGTCGGTGTTGTTGGTCAGCACCAGGAGGTCGCCGTCGCCCAGAACCGCCACAGCCCGCAGCCGGCCCAGCTCACCGGTCAGCAGCGCATGCGGCTCCCCCACGCCGTCGGCGTCCGCCCCGCCCGCGGCCAGCAGCGGCAGCCGCCAGAGCCGCTCGCCGCGCAGCCCGGCCACGTAGACACCCTCGGCGGTCACCGCGAGCCCGCTCGGCGACGCGTCCGACGTCGCCCACACCGCCACCGGGTCGACGAACCCGCCGTCCGCGCCGCCCATGCCCTCCACCAGCGGCCAGCCGTAGTTCGCGCCCGGCCGGATCACGTTGACCTCGTCCCACGTGCTCTGACCGAACTCGGCGGCGAACATCCGGCCGTCGGGAGCCCAGCCGATGCCCTGCACGTTGCGGTGCCCGAGGCTCCACACGGGCGAGCCGGGGAACGGGTTGCCGTCGGCGGGTCGACCGTCCGCGGTGATCCGCAGGATCTTGCCGCCCAGGTCGTCGACGTCCTGCGACCGCGAGGTCCGGCCCGCGTCGCCCGTGGTGACGTACAGGTAGCCGTCGGGGCCCACGGCCAGCCGCCCGCCGTCGTGGTGGTCGGCCGCGGGGATGCCGGTGAGCACGGGATGCAGCGCGGACAGCGTGGTCCCGTCGAGCGTGCCGCGCAGCACGCGGTTGTCCTGCGCGGTCGTCGCGTACAGCACCACGTCGAGCGGCCCGTCGTGCGCGCCGTCGTCACCCAGGACCGCGACGCCGAGCAGCCCGCCCTCGCCCCGGTGCACCACCTGCTCGGCGAGCTGCGCCGCGCCGGGTCCGGTCACGTCCAGCACCCGTCCGTCGGGCCGCACGACGACGAGCCGCGCGTCGTCGCGCGACGTGACCAGCACGCGGCCGTCCGCGAGCGCGGCCAGACCCCACGGTGCGCGCAGCCCGGTCGCGACGTCGCTGCCGTCGACCACGTCGACGGTGGCGGGCCCCGACGGGCCTGCGCCGGCCGACGGCTCGGGCCCAGCACCCGACGGGGCAGGTGACGGCGTGACCCGAGGTCCGGTCGGTCCGACCTCGGGCGTGCCCGAGCAACCCGCCACGAGCACGGCGAGCACGGCCACCACACCGATCGCCGCGAGGCCGCGCGGCGTGCGCACCGTCAGCGCCCCTGCGCCGGACCCGGGTCGTCGCCGAACGCGTCCGCGCTGGAGACGAGCGCCGCGCCCGCCGCGGCCAGCTCCTCGCGCGCGGCGGCCCCCTGCTCGGGGGTGACCGGGACCGTGAGGTCCGTCAGCACCCGCGTCGCGAGCCCCAGCCCGAGCGCGTCGAGCGCGGTCGCGCGCACGCAGTGCGACTCGGCGATGCCGACGACGTCCACGTCGGTCACCTCGCGCTCGCGCAGGATCGTCGCGAGCGCACGGCCCTCGCCGTCGACGCCCTCGAAGCCCGAGTACGCCGCCGCGAACTCGCCCTTCTTGACGCTCACGTCGGGTCCCAGCTCGCTGAGCGCCGGGTGCAGCTCGGCCTCGGCGGTCCCGGCGACGCCGTGGGGCGGCCAGGTGTCCACGAAGTCGGGCAGCTCGCTGAAGTGGCCGCCGGGGTCCACGTGCCAGTCCTGCGTGGTCACCACCAGGTCGTACCGGTCCCGGTGGGCCGCGGCGTGCCGCGCGATGCGTTCGGCCACGGCGTTGCCGCCCGGTACGGGCAGCGCGCCGCCCTCGCAGAACGTCGGCTGCACGTCCACGACCAGCAGCGCCCGGCGTCCACCCATGTCGCACCCCTTCGTCGGCGTCCTTCGAGGGGCACCAGGGTCGCACCCCGGAACCGGGTCCGCGCGCCGCGGGCCGCGCACCCGCGCGCGTCAGCCGGCAGCGGGTGCGGCGCCCAGCTGGTGCAGCGCGGCGTACGCGCCACCGGCCGCCACGAGCTCGTCGTGCCCGCCCGTCTCGACCACGCGCCCGTCGCGCATGACGACGATGCGGTCGGCGCCGCGGATGGTGGACAGCCGGTGCGCGACGACGAACGTGGTCCGGCCGCGCATGAGCCGCGCGAGCGCCTCCTGGACCAGTCGCTCGGACGCGGTGTCGAGCGCGGACGTCGCCTCGTCCAGCACCAGGATCCGCGGGTCGCGGACCAGGGCCCGCGCGATCGCGAGGCGCTGCCGCTGACCGCCGGACAGGCGGGCACCGCGCTCGCCGATCACGGCGTCCAGGCCGCCCATCGCCTCGACGAACTCGAGCGCGTTGGCGTCCCGCAGCGCGTCCGTCACCGCACGGTCGCCGAGCTCGGGCGAGCCGTAGGTGACGTTGTCCCGCACCGACCCCTCGAACAGCAGCGACTCCTGCGGCACCACGGCCAGGTGGCGGCGGTAGGAGCGCAGGTCCAGCTCCGTCATGGGGCGGCCGTCCAGCAGCAGACGGCCGGACGTGGGGGTCAGGAAGCCGATGACCAGGTTGAGCACCGTGGACTTGCCCGAGCCGGACGGACCGACGAGCGCGATGGTCTCGCCCGGGCGCACGTGCAGCGACAGGCCGTCGACCGCGGCCTCGTCGGGCGCGTCGTCGTACGCGAAGCGCACGTCCTGCAGCTCGACCTCGCCGCGGACCTCCGCCACGAGCGCCTTGCCCTGGTTGCGCTCGACGTCCGGGTCCGTGAGGACCTCACCGATCGACCGGACGGACTCCAGGCCCTTGGCGATGATCGGCGTCAGGGACATGAGCGCGGTCACGGCACCCGTGAGCGCCACGAAGTACGCGGACAGCATGGTCACGTCGCCCGCACTCATGCCGAACCGCCCGGTCCACGCGATCCACGCGGCACCCACGAGCGTGGCCACCGAGAGCAGCTGCATGAGGATCCAGGACAGCGAGCCGAACCAGCCGTTGGTGACGTCCAGCCGGATGCCCGCGTTGCGCACGCCCACGAGCGTGGCGTCCATGCGGTCCAGCTCGTCCCGCTCCAGGCCGTGCGCGCGCGTGATGGGGATGAGGTGCGTCATCTCCGAGACGCGCGCGGACATGTGCTCGACCTCGGCGCGGAACGCCGCGTTGCGCGCGGACATGCGCCGGCGCATCGCGACGACGAGCAGCGCACCCGCGGGGACCGCGACGAGGTACACGGGCAGGAACTGCGGCACGCGTACCGCGGTGATGACGATCGCGCCGGCGAGCGTGGTGACCGCGGCCATGCCCGAGTCGAACGCCTGCCGCGTGCTCTCGACGACGTTCTCCACGTCCCGCACGATCTTGGCCTGCAGCACGCCCGCGCTCACGCGCCGGTGGAAGCCGATCGAGAGCTCCTGCAGGCGCTGCGCGAGCGACATCCGCAGGCCGGTCTCCACGGTGCGGACCGCGCGGGACAGCATGCGCGTGTACACCTGGTGCAGCGGCAGGTTCTGCAGGATGAGCACGGCCATCACGGCCGCGTTGATCCACAGCTGCGTCAGCGGGCGGTGGTCGACGACGACGTCGATGACGTTGGCCGTGAGCAGCGGCAGGACCCAGATGGGCGAGTGCTTGAGCGTGAACGCGAGCGCCGCGACCACGAGCCGCCCGCGCTGACCGCGGAACAGCCGCGCGAGCGTGCGCACGGGCCGGTCCCGCAGGTACAGGTCCTGAACGCCGTCGCCCATCCCCCGACCGTAACGATTCGACCCCGGGAGTTCCAGAGGTGTCCGCGGCGGCCGTCCTGCCTCAGGAGCGCGGGGGCAGCGCGGCCTCGTACAGCACGCGCGTGGGGATGCCCGCGTGCGCGGCGACGGTCCGCGCGGCGTCCTTGAGCCGCTCGCCCGCATCCACGCGCGCGCGCACCTGCGCGACGAGCGCGGGCACGTCGTCGGCCGCGGCCGCACGCGTCGCCCCCGCCACGACGACGACGATCTCTCCGCGCACCTCCCCCTGCGCCCACGCCACGAGCTCGTCGAGCGTGCCGCGCCGCACCTCCTCGTACGTCTTGGTCAGCTCGCGGCACACCGCCGCGGGCCGGTCCCCGCCGAACGCCTGCGCCATCGCCGCGAGCAGCGCGCCCACGCGGTGCGGCGCCTCGAAGAACACCATGGTCCGGCGCTCGTCGGCCAGGTCCGCGAGCGCCCGCGCGCGCTCGCCGGGCTTGCGGGGCGGGAAGCCCTCGAAGCAGAACCGGTCCGTGGGCAGGCCGGACAGCGCGAGCGCGGTGAGCACCGCACTGGGGCCCGGCGCCGCGGTCACGGGCAGCCCGGCGGCCACCGCCGCGGTCACCACGCGGAAGCCGGGGTCGGACACCGCGGGCATGCCCGCGTCGGTCACCACGACCACCGTCCCGCCGGACGCGACCACGCCCAGCAGGTCGTCGGCGCGGGACGCCTCGTTGTGCTCGTGATGGCTCACCACGCGCCCGCGCACCTCGACGCCCAGGCGGGCCGCGAGCGACCGCAGCCGCCGCGTGTCCTCGGCCGCGACCACGTCCGCGGTCGCCAGGAGCTCGCGCAGCCGGGCCGAGGCGTCCTCGACGTTCCCGATCGGCGTCGCCGCCAGCACCAGCCGCCCGCCCTCGCTCCGCTCCACGCCCCCACCCTGCCATCCGGCCGACCCCCCGGCGGACCGCGCGGGCCGCGTGACGGCCCGTGGGACCGCGTGGGCGGCCGACGTGCAGCGCCGCGACGGGTGCCCGGAATGGCGGGAGATGCCGCAGGTCGCGCCCGTAGCATGTCCGGCGTGCCGACGACGCCCGAGGACGCCCCCGACCACGTGACGCCGGACCCTGCCCGCGCGGAGGCGGGCCGCACGGGCACAGGCACGGAGCCCGCGCAGCCGAACCCGTGGTCGCCGGTGAGCGCCGGCACGGCACCCTCGGCCGTCACCCAGGAGCCGGGCGGAGACCCGCACCAGGGCGCCGCGTCGAGCGAGCCGCCCGCACCGCCGTCCCCGCCCACGCGCGACGAGCTGCTCGAGCGGCTGCTGGGCCGCGCGACGCTGCTGCTCGACGCGACCCGCCGCGACCGGCTCACCGGCTGGGCGTGGACGCTGGGCGTCACGGTCTTCGCGGGCATCCTGCGGTTCTGGCACCTCGGCCGCCCCGACACGCTCGTCTTCGACGAGACGTACTACGTCAAGGACGGCTGGTCGCTGGTCCAGCGTGGCTACGAGGCGGACTGGGGCGAGAACCCCAACCCGGCGTTCGAGGCGGGCGACGACTCGGCGCTCGGCACGAACGCGTCCTACGTGGTCCACCCGCAGGTCGGCAAGTGGTTGATCGGCCTGGGGATGCGCCTGTCCGGGGGCATGGAGCACGCGTGGGGCTGGCGCCTGACCGTCGCGCTGCTCGGGACGCTCAGCGTGCTGCTCATGGTGCGCATCGCACGGCGCCTGTTCGCGTCGACCGCGTGGGGCGTCGTCGCGGGGCTGCTGCTCGCGGTGGACGGCATGGCGATCGCCATGTCCCGCACGTCGTTGCTGGACCCGATCCTCATGTTCTTCCTGCTCGCCGCGTTCGGGGCCCTCCTGCTGGACCGCGAGCAGGCGCGGCGGCGCCTCGCGGAGCGCACCGCCGCCGTGCTCGCGGACGGCAAGGTGCCCCTCGGCCGGGGCCCCGACCTGGGCTTCCGGTGGTGGCGGCTGGCCGCCGGGGTCCTGCTCGGGCTCGCGCTGGGCACCAAGTGGTCGGCGCTGTACTTCCTGGCGGTGTTCGGCCTGCTCTCGGTGGCGTGGGACGCGACCGCGCGCCGCACCGTGGGTGCGCGGCTGTGGGCGTGGGCGGCGCTCGTCAAGGACGGGCTGCTCGCCGCGGTCGTCATGGTGGGCAGCACGCTGCTGGTCTACGTCGCGTCCTGGTGGTCCTGGTTCGCCCACCCGCAGTCGTGGGGCCGGCAGTGGGGCGCGGAGCACCCGGACGAGGGCATCACGTTCCTGCCCGACTCGCTGCGCTCGTTCGTCGAGTACCACCGGCAGATGTGGGAGTTCCACACCGGCCTGTCCTCGCCGCACACGTACCAGGCCGACTGGTTCGGCTGGATCGTGCAGTGGCGCCCCACGTCGTTCTTCTGGGACGCGGACCTGTCGGCGCTGTCCGGTGCGGACGCGCGGGCCGCGTGCGGTGCGGACAAGTGCGCGCAGGCCGTCCTCGCGGTCGGCAACCCGGTGCTGTGGTGGGCCGCCGCCGCATCCGTCCTGGTGGCCGTGTTCTGGCTGGTGCGGTACTTCGACTGGCGCGCGGGTGCGGTCGTGTCCGGCCTGGTCGCGGGCTGGCTGCCGTGGATGGCGTACGCGGACCGCACGGTCTTCACGTTCTACGCGATCGCGTTCACGCCGTGGATGGTCCTCACGCTCGTGTACGTGCTGGTGCTGATCGTCGGGCCGCCCTCGATGCCCGAGGGCTCACGGCGGGGCGCGATCATCGGCGTCGGGGTGTTCCTGGGTGCGCTGGTCGCGGTCAGCGTGTTCTTCTACCCGATCTGGAGCGCCTGGCCGGTGCCGTACGACTTCTGGCACCAGCACATGTGGCTCAAGACCTGGATCTGACCGACCCGGGCCAGTCCACCTGACGCGTGGCGTGCCACCGGAAGCCCACGCGGTCCCAGAACGGCCCGTGCGCGGCCACACGCTCGCGGAAGTCCGCCCAGTCGCGCACCTCGGGCGGGGTCCAGGCCACCTCCGCGACAGCGGCGAGCCGCGGCAGGAGCATCGACGTGAGCTCGTCGAGGTCGCGGATGGTCTCGGTCCACACCGCGGCCTCGACGCCCAGCACCGCCTCGGGCGGGACGCCCTCGATCAGCGTGGTCGGCTCCCAGTCGTAGGCGTCGCGCAGGTCGATGTGGCCCGCCCACTCCAGGCCCAGCTCGGTGTGCTCGTCGTACTTCATGTCCAGGTACGCCTTGGAGCCCGGGGACATCAGCAGCAGCGCGCCGGCGCGTGCCGCTGCGACGAACGGCGCCGGGTCCGCACGCGTGTCCCAGTACTGCACGACCGTGCCCGGCTCGAGGGGCACCGTGGCGATCTCCTGCCACCCGACCACCTTCTTGCCCGCGGCGCGCACGGCTCCCGCGGCGAGGCCCACCAGGGTGGCGTACTCGTCGTGCGCCATGGTGAGGACCTCGTCACCGCCGATGTGCACGTACTCGCCCGGCGTCATCGCGGCCACGTCGGTGAACACGGCCTGCAGGAAGGGCGCGGTCGCGGGCAGGTCCGCGTGCAGGCGCGAGAAGCCCACCTCGATGCCGGTGTACTCGGGCGTCGGCACGCCGTCCGGGTTGAGCTCGCCGTACGCGTGGGTCGCCGCGTTGACGTGCCCGGGGACGTCGATCTCCGGAACGACGACGATGCCGCGCGCCGCCGCGTAGTGCACCAGGTCCGCGTAGTCGGACGGCGAGTAGTGCCCGCCGGGGCCGCCCCCGACCGCGGTCCCGGACGACGTGCGCGCCAGGTGCGGCCGGGACGGCACGTGCAGGCGCCAGCCCTGGTCGTCCGTGAGGTGCAGGTGCAGCACGTTGAGCTTGTAGTGCGCCATGAGCCCGACGACGACCTTGAGCGCGTCGAGGCCCAGGAAGTGCCGCGCGACGTCCACGGACAGGCCGCGCCACGCGAACCGCGGCGCGTCGTCGACGTGCACGCACGGCGCGCTCCAGCTGCCGTCGGCCGCCTCCGTCATCAGCTGCCGCAACGTCACGACCGCGTGGATCAGCCCCGCCGTGGACCGCGCGAGCAGGTCCACGCGCGTGCGCGCCACGTCCAGCCGGTACGCCTCGTCGCCGGGCAGCAGCTCGTCGTCGTCGCCCGCGAGGCGCAGCCGCACCACGTCGCGGGGCTCGGTGTCCTCGTCGCTGTACCGGACCTCGACGAGCCGCCCGGTCACCCGGCCGAGCAGGTCGGCCGCGAGCACGCCGGTCGCGATGAGATCGGGCCGCGGGTCCACGACGACGGTGGTCGCCTGACCCACCGTGAAGGCGCCGTCGGTCTGCCGGATGGACACGGGGCGAGGGACGAGTCCGAGGTCGGTCACGGTGCTCCCTGATCGAGCGGGCCGGGCCGGAAGGGGGTGGGCCTGGCGTCCCGCCGAACGCTACCCGAACCGCGCGAGCCGACGGGCGACGACCGCGCAGGTCGCGAGCTGGATCTGGTGGAACACGATCACGGGCAGCGCGACGCTGGCCGCCACCACGGGGGAGAACAGCACGGCCGCCATGGGCAGCCCCGTGGCCAGGCTCTTCTTCGAGCCGCACATGAGCAGCGCGATCCGGCTCGGGCGCGCGAGACCCAGCCGGCCGCCGCCCCACCACGTGAGGGCGAGCATCGCGGCGAGCAGCACCGCGCACACCACCGCGAGCACCGCGAGCGCCGCACCCGTGACGTGGTCCCAGGCCCCGGAGACCTGGGCCTCGCTCACGGACGTGTACGCCACCAGCAGGATCGTCGCGCGGTCCGTGACGCGCGTGAGGCCGCCGTGCGTGCGCAGCCAGTGCCCCAGGCGGCGCTGCGCGAGCTGGCCGACGACGAACGGCAGGAGGATCTGGAACAGGATCCCCGTGACCGCGCCCGCGTCGAGGCCTCCCGTGGTCGCGCCCAGCAGCAGCGCCACCATGAGCGGCGTGAGGACGACGCCCAGCACGTTCGAGACGGTGGCCCCGGTGATCGCCCCCGCGACGTCACCGCGCGCGACCGACGTGAACACCACGGACGACTGCACCGTCGAGGGCAGCAGCGCCAGGTACAGCAGACCGGTGCGGAGCTCGGGGGCGAGCACCGCGTCGGGCAGCAGCTGGACCAGCAGCCCGAGCACCGGGAAGGCCACGTAGGTCGCGGTGAGCATCGCACCCTGCAGGCGCCAGCTGCGCAGGCCCGCGAGCACCTCGTGCGTCGGCATGCGCGCGCCGTACAGGAAGAACAGCAGCGCGATCGCGCCCGTGCGCACGTGCTCGAGCACGTCCGCGGCCGCACCGTCGGCGGGCCACCACAGGCCCAGCAGCAGCACCGCGACGATCATCGCGACCAACGGGTCCACCCAGCCCCTGACGCGGGTCCACCACGTGCGCTCCGGGGCGGGGGTGGACGGGCCGGGCACTCGCCCATCCTCGCACCCGCGCGTCGACCTCCCGCACGACGAGACCCCGCACGGCTGGTCGTCAGCCGTGCGGGGTCCCGGGTCACGACCCGAGGGCCGTCACCTCGTCGCGGTCACCGCGTGATCGTGATCGCGGCCGTCCCGGTGCTCGCGGCGAGCGCACCGGTGCTGGAGAGCACCGCCTTCACGTCGAGCCCGCCCACCGCCTTGCCCTTGACCGAGACCGTGACGGTGCCACCCGCGCCGACCGTGGCGGTGCGGACCAGCGCCCACGCGCCCGAGCCCTGCCGGGTGTAGACGCGCACCGTGCCACCCGCGGTCGAGGCCGTCGGCCGGACCGTGACGGTCACCGGGATCGCGGCGCCGAGCTTCGCGCGGGCCGGCGCCTTGACCGTGGTGGTCGTGACCTTCTTGGCGACGCGGACCGCGTCGGACGCGGACGTCGACGCCGCGTACGTGCCGTCGCCCGCGTAGCGCGCCCGCACGGACAGCCCGGTCGCGGTGGCCGGTGCCGTCACGGAGAACGCGGCGGTGCCGCTGCCCCGCAGGGCCACGGTGCTCGCCGTGGTCCACGCGCCCGTGCCCTTCTTGACCTGCACCGTGACGGTGCCGGTCGGTGCGGTGCCCGCGGTCGCGCCGCTGACCGTGACCGTCCCGGAGACCTTGCCCCCCACGGTCACGGAACCCGGCACGCTCACCGTGGCGACGGTGGCGCGCTGGGCCACCGTGACCTCGGCGGTCACCGTGCCGCTCGCGGCGACCTGGGCGGTGCCGTCGAACGTCGCCGCGAGCGTGTAGGTGCCCGGTGCGAGCGTCGCCGGGAGCGCGAAGGTCGCGGAGCCGCCGGCGAGCACGAGCTGCTTCGTCGTCCCGCCGTAGACCAGCGTCACCGTGTCCGTGCCGGAGCCGCCCACCTGCACGGACCCGCTGACGGGCGCGCCGTACTCGGTGGCCGCGGCGTCGAGCGTGAGCGCGATCGTCGAGGCGCCCTTGACCAGCAGGAACGTCACCACCTCGGACGTCGAGCCCGCGGCGGTACCCGTGGCCCCGAACGACGCGCCGACCGCGTGCTCACCGGCCGCGAAGCCGCCGGGCAGCGTGAGCGTCGCCACGCCGTCCACGACCTGCGACGTGCCCAGGACCGTGGCGCCGTCGTGGAACGTGACCTCACCCGCGGTGTCGGCACCCGTGACCGTGGCGGTCAGCGTGACGGGCTCACCGATCGCCGGGAGCGCGGGGGCCAGGGCGAGCTCGGTGCTCGTCGGTGCGAGCACGGTGACCGTGCCCCGAGCCGTGCGACCCGTGCCCGCGGCGACCGCGGTCAGGGTCTGCTCGCCCAGCGTGGCTCCCGCCGGGACGACGAGCTCGGCGCTCACGGAGCCGTCCGCGGCGGAGACGGCCGAGCCGAGGCTCACGCCGTCGAGCGAGAACGCGACGGACTCGAACGCACGGAACCCGCTGCCGGTGACGGTCACGGTCCCGCCGGGTGCCACGGGCGCGGAGCCCGCGTCGAGCGTGCCGGCCGTGGGTGCGACCTCGACGCACGGGTCACCCTGCTCACCCACCGGAGCGATCGGCTGCGCCGAGCCCGTGGTGCCGTCGTCCTCGCGGACGACGAGCTGCGCGAACGCGCTCGAGCCCATGACGGCGCCGCTCGTGTTGGTCACCGAGATCTTGTAGGCCGTGGACGCCGACGCGCTCGCCGCGACGTCGCCGTACGTGGCGACCGGCACAGTGGTGCACGTCTGCCCGGGGGCGAACGTGATCTTCTTCATGGCCAGCGCGGCCTTCGAGGTCGCCGTGGTGCCGCCCGCGACCGTGACGTACGCCGTCACCGGCGCGGCTGCCGCACGGGACAGCGTGACCGGCACGAGCGCCTCGCCCGGTCCCACGCCCTCCTCGACCCGGACGAACCCGGTGCCGACCGCGACCTCGGGCTGCGCGTCGGCCGTGCCGACCGCCGGGGTCTCGAACGCGAGGTCGGACAGGTACGCACCGCCCGTGACCAGGCCGTCGATCCCGACGGCCGCGGTCAGCCGCACCTCACGCAGGTCCGTGACATCCACGCCCGTGATGTCGGCGACGGGCAGCTTGACCTGCTGCAGCACGATCTTGCCGAGCGTCGTCGGGTTCTGCGTGCTCTGTGGCAGGCGCACCAGCGCGTTCGGGTTGAGCGCGGAGACCGGCGTCGAGAACGTCGCACCCACGCGGTCGACGACCGTCAGGGTCAGGTCCGTGCCCTGGCCGTAGGCCACGGACTCGTCCGGGGCCACCTTGATCGAGAGGTTCTCCCACGCGGAGGCGTCCCGCAGCGTGCGCGGGATCGTCATGCGCAGCTCACCCGTGCCCGACGTCCACAGCATGCGGTTCATCGGGCTCGCCGGGACGTTGGCGCCGTTGCTCGCCGGGGTCCAGTGCGGGACCTGGGCGGACGCGAGCGTCGTCGAGCAGAACGGGAGCGTCGCGGGCAGCGTGCGCCCGGACAGGCTCGCGCACAGCGTGGCGGTCGCGGTGCCGTAGGTCCGCACCGACGAGCCCGGCTCGGTGAACGTCTCGATGTCACCGCGGGAACCGGCCGGCTGGGTGGCGCTCACGCGGATGTCCGCGTCGGCCGTCGAGTCGACCTTGGCGTTGGACCCGTCGAACATCGGCAGGAACTCGTCCTCGCCGCCGACGGTCAGGCGGAACCAGCCCGCCAGCAGCGCGGTGCCCACGTCGTACTGCTCGTCGGCCGTCAGGCGGATCGACGTGTCGACCGCCGCACCCTGCGTGCCGCACACCGAGTCGGTCGCGCGCGCCGACGTGGTGCTCGTGCCGGACCAGTCGTCGGACACCGACAGCGGGTACTTCCCCGGCGTCCAGACGGTGTTGAAGAAGTTGTGGTTCGCGCCCATGACCCACACGTCGGAGCGCAGCACGTCGTCGTCGAACGCGTACCGCGCGTCGTCGTTCATGTGCTGGCCCTGCTGGTTGGAGACGTCGCCGTCGCAGTACGGCAGCAGCACCATCGAGGGGATGCTCGGCACAGTCATGCGGCCGAAGTCGACCGGCGCGAGGGGCAGGATCGACGCGATCTCGAACGGGTCCGCGAGCTGGGCGTTGAGCGTGGCCGCGGCCGTGACGCCCTCACCGCCGCGCGAGTGGCCCATGAGGCCGATCGAGGAGAAGTCGAGGCGTCCGACCAGGTCGGCCGGGGTGATGTCGACGATCTCCGGGTCCAGGCCCGCGGCCGGGAGCGCGCCGTTGCCGGACATCGCGTCCGCGAGCGTGACGTCCGTGTCCGTCTGCGCGTCGTGCAGCGTCGTCGACACCCCCGCGTTGGCGTCGCGGAAGATCGCGAGCGTGTCGAGGATCAGGCGACCGCGCGCCTGCGCACCCTGGTCGAGCGCGAGCTCGTTGTCGTTGGAGTTGACCGCGTTCGCCGCGATCGAGATGACCGCGTACCCGTTGCTCGCGAGCGCCTCGGCCGCGCCGTCGTAGCCCGCGTAGCTCGGGATGTTCGTCTGCGTGGCTCCGCAGGGCCAGCGCAGCGGGTTGGCGCCCGGACCGTTGCACGACGTGTGCCGGCCGTGCAGGAACAGCACCACCGGGCGCGCACCGCCCGTGGTCGGCAGGTAGACCTTGCCCTCGACCTCGCCGCGGATCCCCCCGATCCCGGCGAGCGCGATGGCCTGGTTGCCGAACGAGTACAGCGACTTGGTGTACGCGTAGTCGCCGTGCACAGAGGGGTCGGGCGTGCCCTCGGGCGCGTTCTCGAGCAGCAGCTCGGGCTCGGGCGCCGGCTCGACGTCCGTGACCGTGGCACCCGTGGTGCCGGCCTGGCTGAACCAGCCCGCCCGCACCGAGGACGCGGTGGCGACCGCCGGGTCGTCGGTCAGCACGGTGAGCCGCCGCCCGGAGGAGGACTCCTGCGCGAGCCCGACGACCGCGCCGTCGACGACGAGCGTCGGGGCGTCGTCACGGATCGGCAGCGGCTGCGCGAGGTCGAGGACCACGCGGTACGTGCCGCCGAGGTCCGTGACGGTCCAGGTGTCGCCCGCGGCGACCACGCCGTCGGTGCGGGTGTCCGTCGCGCTCGCGGCCGTGGCTGCCGAGGCGACGGTGGTGAGGGTTCCGGTGGTGAGGGCCACGGCGAGTGCCAGGGCCGTGAAGCGCGAGCGTGGGGAGAGTCGCACGTCGTTCCTTCGTGTCGGGGACGCGTGCCGGTGGGGTCGCGGCACGCGAACTCGACGCTAGATCCGTGCGCGCACGGGGGATGTGCGTCGCGTTTCGTGCGTGTGAAACCGGTCCCGTGCGTGTGATCAGCGCGTGAACAGCCCATCGGCAACCGGCACGAACCGGACCGCCGGCGCTGGGCGCGGGCGGAGACGACGAAGGCCCGACCGGATCCCGGTCGGGCCTTCTGCGGTGGAGCTGAGGGGATTCGAACCCCTGACCTTCTCATTGCGAACGAGACGCGCTACCAACTGCGCCACAGCCCCTTGAAGCGGGAACAGACTAGCCCACGTGAGGCGCTCCGCGGAAATCGGCGCCGTCGCGCCGGGTCCGCCCGCCGCTACTGGCCCGAGGCGCGCCGCCGCGCGAGCACCGCGTCCAGGTCGATCGAGCCGGTCGTGGCGGGTGCGGTGACCTCGGCGGCGACCGTCGCGGGGCGCGCGGTCGACTCCGGCGCGGCCGGTGCCGCCGCGGTCGAGCCCTCGAGGTTCGTCAGCGGCACGGGCTCGCGACGCGGCGCCTCGGCCTTCATCGCGTACGTGGGACGCGGCACGGGAACGGGCGACCAGCCGGCGCCGTCCTCGACGGACACGCGCGCGATCGCCTGCGTCATGGTGTCCGACGCCCGGACCGCGTGCCCCGTGACCGCGGCGCGCGGCACCGCGGCCGTCGCACCGGTCACGGCGCGCGCCGCACGCACGCGCGCGGCCTGCGCGTCGGCACTCGCCTTCGCCATCCGCGCGTCGAACGCCTCGTCGGCCGCGCGTCCCGCGATCACGGCACGGCGGCCCAGCCCGACGACGAGCGTGAGCAGCGCGGCAGGCACGGCGGGCACCACCCACGTGATCGCGGGGACCACCACGGCCAGCAGCAGGCCGACGGCGGTGAGCGCCACGAGCCCGCCGGCGAGCAGCCCGCGGCGGCGTGCGGCAGCGCTGCGGCGGGCGAGCAGTGCGGCGTGCGCGGCACGTGCCGCGGCGGTGCGTCGCGCGACCTCGGCGGTCACGCGGTCGTGCTGCGCTGTCGGTCGGTCCACGGTCCTGCCTCCTGTCGCGGTGCGCGTCGTCACGTGCACCCCTCTGCCGGGGGTCAGCAGCCCCGACGTGCCGGCGGGCTTGCAGTCGAGCCCGTTCCCGGCGACCTGCGCCCGGGGCGCCCGCCCCGGCTGGTCGCTGACCGCGACCACACGCAGGTGGTCGGAGAACCGGTCGTCGACCCGGGAGTCCACCAGCTGCTGCCGGTGCCGCAGCAGGTGCGGCACCAGGTATGCCACCCACAGTCCGACGAGCGCGAGCGCCACCGGCCCTGCGAGATCCTTCACGGACCGACGGTAGGCCGCGCGGGGACCGGCCCCGGGCAAGCCTGCGGCGTGTCGCCCGACGAGGGACGCGGAGTCATGGCATGGGCGGCGCGGGATGCCGCGCGCGGTACCGGTGCAGCACGCCTTCCGGGACCTCCTCCGCGGTGAGCGCGAACGTCCGGTGGTCGCACCACTGCCCCTGGATGTGCAGGAACCGCTCGCGCACTCCCTCGTCGCGCAGGCCCAGCTTGTCCACGACGCGCAGCGAGGGGCCGTTCTCCGGCCGGATGTTGATCTCCACGCGGTGCAGGCCGAGCGCGACGAAGCAGTGGTCGATCGTCAGGGCCACCGCGGTCGGCATGATGCCGCGACCCGCGACGTGGTGGGACAGCCAGTAGCCGATCGAGGCCGAGCGCAGCGAGCCGTACGTGATCGAGGAGACGGTCACCTGCCCGACGAGCTCGCCCTGGTGGTCCAGCGCGAACGGCAGGCTCACGCCCGACCGGGCCTGCGCGGACAGCATCCGCACGAACGAGCCGAAGGACGGCCGCGGACCGTCCACCGGCACAGGGCTCGTGGCGTCCCACGGCTCGAGCCACGTGGTGTTCATCGCGCGCAGCGCGAGCCACGCCGCGCCGTCCCGGCGGCGCAACGGTCGCAGCCGCACCGGGCCGTCGGTCAGGACGGCCGGCCATCCCTGCGCCATCAGCCCTCCAGCACCAGGCAGTGCACGGTCTGCCCCGCGTGCACCACGGTGTCCTGCTCCCCGACGACCGCGAGGGCGTTGGCATGCGCGAGCGCGCTCACCGTCGGCGCGCCCGGGTCACCCAGCGGCGTCACGCGGTAGCCCTCGTCGGGGGTGCCGAGGACCGTCGCGGGCACGAACTGCCGGAGCCCCACGGGTGCGGCCCAGCCGTGCGACGCGCGCGCCGCGACGCTCGGCCGGTACAGCTCGGTGTGACCGGCCATCGCCCGCAGCGCGGGCCGCACGAACACCTCGAACGACACCTGCGCGGCGACCGGGTCCCCCTGCAGCGCGAACAGCGGGACCGCGCGGTCCTCGCCCCGCTCGCCCCCGACCTTGCCGAACCCGTGGCGGAACCCCGGCGTCATCGCCACGTGGTCCAGCCGGACCGTGCCGAGCGTCGCGAGCACGTCCTTCACGGTGTCCCCCGCGAGCTCGGACAGCCCGCCGGTCACCACGACGAGGTCCGCACGGACCAGCTGGTCCTCGAGCGCCTCGCGCAGCACGTGCCGGTCGTCGGGCAGGATCCCCACGCGCACGGGCGTCGCACCCGCGTCACGCACCGCCGCGTCGAGCGCGTGGCCGTCGGCCTCGAACACCGCACCCTGTGCGGGCCGCGACGAGCCCGGTTCGGCGAGCTCGTCGCCCACCGAGAGCAGCACCACGCGCGGTGTGGGGTGCACGTGCAGCCGGCCGAAGCCCAGCGCGGCCGCGAGCGCGATCTGCCGCGCGCCCAGGCGCGTGCCGGCTGCGAGCACCACCTCGCCCGCGTGCACGTCGGCGCCCGCGGGGCGCACGTGCTGCCCGGCGGCGGCCGGCCGCTGCATCGCGAACCGCACCGCACCGCGGTCGGTCTCCTCGAGCGGCACCACCGCGTCCGCACCCAGCGGGACCGGTGCGCCCGAGGCCACGCGCACCGCCTGGCCCGGCGCGAGCCGCAGCTCGGTGGCCGCACCCGCGCGCAGGTCGTGCGCGACGGGCAGCGTGAGCGTGCTGGCGTACCCCGCGCCCTCGGTCTCGAACGCCGCGACGGCGTAGCCGTCACGTGCGGCGACCGCCACCGCGGGCAGGTCCCGCGGTGCGACCAGGTCCCGCGCCAGGATGCAGCCCACCGCGTCGTGCAGCGCGACGTCCAGGGGCGCGACCGGCCCCACCGCCGCGAGCACGGCTCCCAGGTGGTCCTGCACCGATCTCATGCGCGCATTGTGCCGCGTACGGGGGCCGGCGTCCGCGACCGACAGACCGCGGGCCGGCCTCCCGTCACCCGGTCAGAGCCCTGCGGCGTAGTCCGTGAGCCACGCCTTGAAGTCCGGGCCGAGGTCCGGACGGTCCACCGCGATCTTCACCACGGCCTTGAGGTAGTCGAGCCGGTCGCCCGTGTCGTAGCGGCGGCCGCGGAAGACGACGCCCGTGACGCCGCCGCCCTGCTCGGCCGGCAGGTCCATGAGCGTCGCGAGCGCGTCGGTCAGCTGGATCTCGCCGCCGCGTCCGGGCGCCGTGCTCTCGAGCACCTCGAACACCGCGGGGTGCAGCACGTACCGGCCGATGATCGCCAGGTTGCTCGGCGCCTCGTCGACCGGGGGCTTCTCGACCAGGCCGGTGATACGGACCGTGTCCGCATCCTCACCGGGCAGCGCCTCCACGGCCGCGCAGCCGTACGCGGAGATCTGCTCGGGCGGGACCTCGAGCAGCGCGATGACCGAACCACCGACGCGCTCCTGCAGCGCGAGCATCGTGGTGAGCAGCTCGTCGCGCTCGTCGATCAGGTCGTCGCCCAGCAGCACCGCGAACGGCTCGTCGCCCACGTGGTGCTTGGCCTGCAGCACCGCGTGGCCCAGGCCCCGCGGCTGGCCCTGCCGCACGAAGTGCACGTGCGCCAGGTCCGTGGACTCGCGGACCTTAGCGAGCCGCTCGGTGTCGCCCTTGGCCTCCAGCGCGGCCTCGAGCTCGGGCACCGCGTCGAAGTGGTCGGCGAGCGTGCGCTTGGAACGGCCGGTGATCAGCAGCACGTCGTCCAGGCCGGCCGCGACGGCCTCCTCGACGACGTACTGGATGGCCGGCTTGTCGACGACGGGGAGCATCTCCTTGGGCGTCGACTTCGTGGCGGGCAGGAATCGCGTACCCAGTCCTGCGGCGGGGATGACTGCCTTGTGGATCGTCATGCGGGAACGCTAGCGGCGGGCGGAACGTCCCGCCCACCCGTGCGGGATGTGGCGTAGGTCTCTTCCCCGTGCCGTCGTCCGGCGTTCACCCGGGCTCCGCCCGGGCCGCACGGCCCGGGGTCCCACGGGATCGTCTGGGACACTGGAGCCATGAGCAGCGCTGCCGACTCGTCGACCCGTGCCTGGGCACCGGACCCCGAGGAGGTGAAGGAGCAGCTGCGCACCGCGATCCGCACGGCCCGCGCGCAGCGCTCGCCGCGGCTGCGCGACGAGGCGGCGATCGCGCTCGCGGACGTCGTCGCCCGCATCCCTCAGGTGCTCGACGCGTCGTGCGTGTCCGTCTACGCCTCGCGCCTGGGCGAGCCCGGCACCGGTGTGCTCCTGGAGCTCCTCGCGTCGCGCGGCGTCCGCATCCTGCTGCCCGTGCTGGGCGCCGGCCTGCAGCGCGACTGGGCGGTCTACGAGGGGCCCGAGGACCTGCGCGAGCGCGCGCCCGGCCGCCCGCCCGAGCCCGGTGGGCCCGCGCTCGGACCCGCCGCGCTCGCCGAGGCCGACGTGATCGTCACCCCCGCGCTCGCGGTGGACACCGCCGGCTCACGCCTGGGTCAGGGCGGCGGCTGGTACGACCGCGCGCTCGAGCACGCCCGGGCCGACGCGCTCGTCGTCGCGCTCGTCTTCCCCGAGGAGGTCTACGACGCGCAGACCCACCCGCTCCCCCACGAGCCGCACGACCGGCGGGTCGACGCGTACGCGACGCCCGCCGGCTGGGTCCCGCTGACGCACTGACGCGCCGGCTACGGCTCGAGCGTGAGCCGGTCGACCGCGTCGGCCGCCGTCGCCGCCGGGCTGAACGGCCACGGGAACGTCTCGCCCGCCGCCCACGGCCCGAACTGGTCGGTGTAGTGCGCGCTGCCGGGGTGCCCCGACGAGCCGGTGAACGTCACCCACGTCGAGGAGTCCAGGTCGCCCAGGTCCACGACCATGCGCATCGACGGCCCCGCGGTCACGCCGTACCCGGCCGACGCGTCCCACGCCGTCGCGTCCACGATCGAGGAGCCGCCACCCACCTCGATGGGCTCGGGGTTGACCAGCCGGCGCACCAGCCCCGGCACCGAGCTGCCGCCCAGCACCGGGTGCTCGGGCGCCGCGACGTGCAGCCTGCCCCAGCGCCAGTCCTCGGCGTCCCGGCCCAGCTGCTGCGTCAGCTCGCGGCGCGCCGTCACCATCGCGCGCGTCAGCACCTCGTCGCGCCCCTCGACCACACCCGGCGTCGAGCGGTCGTCCCACCACGGGGAGTCCGGGTCGTCGAGCAGCGAACGGACCACCTCGAGCCAGCGCGAACCGCCGTTCGGGCTGTCGCCGTCCGGCAGGTCGTCCGCGAACGCGAGCTCGAGCAGCGTCGACCACACCGCGGCGAAGTACGCGGCGGCGGCCGAGTCCTCCGAGGCCACGTGGTCCCACGTGCGCAGCAGCTCCTGGCCGTCGTCGTCGAACGTGTCGTCGATGTCCAGGCGCAGCAGCGCGGGCACCAGCACGTCCGCGTACGGGCTGCGCTCGTCGCCCTGCAGCGCGCTCACGTCCGCGGCCGTGACCTTCTCCCCCGCGACCACCTGGGCCTCGATCACGTCACGGATGCGCTGCGCGCGGTAGCCGTAGTCCCAGTCCTTCGTGAGGAACGGCCCCACACCCGCGGGCGTCACCGCCTGGTTCGCCGCGACCAGGAAGCCCTCGGCCGGGTCCTGCACGCGCGGCATCTCCTCGGGGTCCACGTACCCCTGCCAGTCGTACGCGGGGTCCCAGCCCGGGCGCGGCCACGTGCCGTCGGACGGCACGTCGCCGCTCACCCGGTTGCGCAGCGGCACACGGCCCGGTGCCTGGTAGCCGATGTGGCCGTCCGTCGTCGCGAACACGATGTTCTGCGACGGGACGTCGAACAGCCGGCCCACGCGTGCGATGTCGTCGGCGTCGCGTGCGGTGTCCATCGCCAGGACCGCGTCGGCGGTGCGCCCGGGGGCGAGCGCCGTCCACGCGAGCGCGACCACGTAGTCGCGCCCGAACGCGCCGTCCTCGACCGGCGCGTCGCCGACCGCGTCCACGTCCAGCACGTCGGAGACGATCGGTCCGTGCACGGTCTCGCGCACGTCCAGGTGGACGTCGTCACCGCCGTTGACCTTGATCACCTCCGTGCGCGTCGTGATCGGCGCCGTCTCGGTGCCGCGCATCGTCGCCTCACCCGTCGAGTCCACGCGCTCGAGGAAGAAGTCCGTGACGTCCGCACCCAGGTTCGTCAGGCCCCACGCGAGGTCCGCGTTGTGGCCGATCACCACGCCCGGGAACCCCGCGAACGAGAACCCGGACACGTCGTACGGGCACGCGTCGCTGACCGTGGCGCACCGCAGGCCCACCTGCGTCCAGATGCCCGGCGCGGAGATGCCCAGGTGCGGGTCGTTGGCCAGCAGCGGCTTGCCGCTCTCGGTCAGGTCGCCGCCGATCACCCACGAGTTGGAGCCGACGCCCTCGCCGTCCCCCATGAGGTGCGGCACGGCCTCGAGCGCCTCCTGCGCGCGGGCGACCGCCGCCTGCAGCGCGGAGTCGTCCAGGTCGGGCGCGGGCTGCGTCGCGATCGCGGGCGTCGCCGTCGTGAGGTCCTGCTCGGCCAGGATCGGGGCGTTGAGCGCCTGCGGGTACGGCGGGAACAGCTGGTCGACCTTCGCGACGTCCCGCACCGACGCGAACGCGCGCGCCCGGCCCAGCTCGTCGTCGTAGTTGCCCCGCAGGTCCCACGCCATCGCCTTGAGCCACGCGAGCGAGTCCACCGCGTCCCACGGCTCGGGCGCCTCGATCTGCACCTGCAGCCCCAGCACCGTGTACTCGACCGCGATCTGCGACGGCGCCTTGCCGTCCAGGTAGGCGTTGACGCCCGCCGCATACGCCTCGAGCGCCTCACGCGTCGCGGGCTCGAGGATCTCGAGCTCCTGCTGCGCGATGCGGTGCCACCCGAACGTGCGGATGACCTTGTCCGCGTCGAGCGCGTCCTCGTTCTCGCCCACGAGCTCCGAGAGCCGGCCCGCGACCACGTGCCGTCGGTAGTCCATCTCGAAGAACCGGTCCTGCGCGGCCACGTAGCCCTGCGCGCGGAACAGGTCCGCGGCGCTGTCCGCCGTGATCGTCGGGATGCCGCGTGCGTCACGCGTCACCGTGACCGGCGCCTGCAGCCCGGGCACGCGCAGCGTCCCCTCGACCTGCGGCAACGGCCGCCGGACGACGACGAACGCCGCGACCACCGTCGCGACGAGAGCGACGACGAGCACGATCGCGACGGAGAGCAGGGTCAGGCGGGCGGCACGGCTGCGGAGCACGCTTGCGAGGGTAGTGCCGTCGCAGGGAATCGGACGTGTGGGCGGGCCGTTATCCTTGGCACTCGGAACGGGTGAGTGCCAGCCCCCGCGGCCCGCGCACCCGCCCCGCCACGACCCGAAACCCGCAGGAGACCCGGTGCCCACCTACTCGTACGCGTGCACGCAGTGCGCCCACGCCTTCGACATCCACCAGTCGTTCTCCGACGAGTCCCTGAGCGTCTGCCCCGAGTGCGAGGGCCGGCTGCGCAAGGTGTTCTCGTCCGTGGGCGTCGTGTTCAAGGGCTCCGGCTTCTACCGGAACGACGCGCGCTCGGGGGCCAAGTCCTCGTCCGTGCCGGCCGCGCCGTCGGGCACCGGCTCGGCCGAGTCCTCGTCGACGCCGTCGACCGGCTCGTCGGACTCGGGGTCGACCGCCGCCTCGACGTCGCCGAGCACGCCGGCGCCCGCGACGCCCGCGCCCGCCAAGGCCGCGGCCTCGTCCTGACGAGGTCCGCCCGCCGCCGCGGCGCGCGCAGCGGGCCGACGCCCCGGACGCACGACGACCGCCCGGCTCACGTGGAGCGGGGCGGTCGTCGTGCGTCCGGCGTCAGACCGTGGGCGGCGGCGGGGCCGTCGGCCCGGCGGGCGGGATCGTCGACGGCGGGATGATCGTGGGCGGGTTCGTCGTGTCCGCCACGACCGCGGGCGTGGGCCGCGCGGCCAGCAGGTCACGGATCTCCTGCAGCAGCAGGATGTCCTCGGCCGGCGCAGCGGGCTCGGGCTCCTCGCCGCGCTTGCGCCGCGCCGCGAGCGCGTTCATCGGCATGATGATGAGGAAGTAGATCGCGGCGGCCGTCAGCAGGAACGTGATCACCGCGCTGAACACCAGGCCGACCCGGATGGGGTCCTTGCCGTCCGGACCGAACGCCCACATGTTCGTCATGTCCGGCGCGCCGAAGATCCAGCCGACCAACGGGTTGATGATCCCGTCGACGAACGACTTCACGACCGCGCCGAACGCGGCGCCGATGACCACGCCGACGGCGAGGTCCACGACGCTGCCGCGCGAGATGAACTCCTTGAAGCCCTGCAACACCTTGCCCATGCCGCGTGCGCCCGAGCCGAGCGCATTCGTGGCCGAGCCGACCGGGGACTGCGACACGTGGAACCTCCGGGAGGTCGTCCGACGTCACCGGGTTCGGTGACGTCCGATCATGGCACGACGACTGCCGACAGGGCGGACGAAACGGCCGCACCGGACAGCTCTTGCGCCTCGTCCTGCGTGACCGCGACCAGCACCGGCGGAGCCTCGTCGCCCGTGAGCGTCGCGTCCCACGAGTCGTCGGCCACCGCGGGCCGGGGCAGCACCAGCGCGCGACTCGCGACGACGACACCCGGGGTCTCGGGTGTCGCCGCGATGAGGTCGATCCTCGTGCCGGGCACCAGGTAGGCGGCGACCGCCGGGTCCGCGAGCCGCACCGCCGCGACCACCGTGCCGGGCGGCCCTTCGATCCCGGCCGTGGCCAGCACGCCCGGCACGATGGGCAGGCCCGCCGGGACCGGCACCGCGGTCGCGTCGCCGATCAGGTCGTCGGCGCGTGCGCTCGCGCCCTCCGCCACCAGCGCGGTGGGGAGCCGGACGACCCGCAGGTCCGCGGCCGCGAGCGTCGTGCCCGCGGCGACGTCGCGTGCCGCGACCACCACGGGCGTCGTCGCCGGCGGCGCGGGGCGCACCACCTCGAGCACCGCCGACGCCGCCATCGCCACGCCCAGCGCGACCGCGACGAACCGCCACCGCCAGAGCGCGGCGCGCACCTCGGTGCGCCACGGCCGCCGGCGCCGCGTCAGCGGCTCCGGCCCGAACCTGTCCCCCCGCATCCCGCCCCCTCCGTCGCGCCGACCCTAGCCACGGCGACCGCGCGCCGCGGCGTGCCTGTGGACGGTCGAAGACCCGAAGGGCGGTGGGCGGGTGGGATCATCGAGGGCATGAGCACGGGACGACGCGCGCCGCGACGTGCGGTGCGCCCTGCGGGCACGGTCGGGAACGACGACGCGGTGCTGCTCAGCACGCACGCGGCCGCCGTGCCACCGCCGGGCGCTCCCCCGGCTGCCCCGCCGGCACCCTCGGCCCCGCCGACGAGCGACCCGTTGCTCGGCCTGCGCAGCGCGGACGACACCGACACCGGCTGGGGCGAGCGCGGCACGGACGACAACGACGCCCGCCTCCACCGCGACAGACCCCCCCACTGGTAACCCCCACGACCTGGCGGACAACCACCAGTTCGGCGGAAGAACGCCCGGCCCGAGTCCCGCGAACTGGCGGACAACTACCAGTTCGGCGGACGGGCGCCGACCCGACCCCCGCCCCAACCCGCGAGCTGGCGGACAACTACCAGGTCGGCGGGTGGGGGGTGGGGTGGGTCAGGTGAGGGCGCGGGTGATGGCGGCGCGGACGGCCGTGTCGATCCGGTAGGAGCGGCGGGTCACGCCCAGCTCCTCGCGCAGGGCTGCCGCGAGCTCGTCGCGCGAGCGGTCCTCGCCGTCCGAGCGCAGCCACGCGACCAGGTCGTCGAGCTGGTCGTCGCTGTACGCCGCGATGGGCAGGCCCCGCCGCACGTCGGGCCGCGGCAGGGTCCGGACGGGCAGCGCGGGCTGCTCGGCCCGGACCACGGTCAGCGGGCGCGAGACGGGTGCGGGCTCGCCGTCGGGGCGCGCCTCGTCGGGCTGCGCGGGCACGGCACCGGTCGCGGGGGCGGTGCCGGTGGCGGGGGCGGCAGCGGTGACGGGGGCGTCCGCAGCGCGGAACGGCACGATGCCGTCGAGCGCGACCATCGCACCCGTGGTCGGCGCGGGCTCGGTCGGTGCCGCCGGCGCTGCGGGTCGGGGCGCCGCGGTGCGCACGGGTGCCGGTGCGGGCTCGTCGTCGGTCCAGGACTCGGGCAGGCCGATGATCGCGGTCCCGGTGCGCGGCTCGACGGGCCGCGGGACGCACGCGTGCACCGCGCGGCGGATCCGGTCCACCTCGGCGTCGGGGTCCAGGAACGCGGCGGCGGACCACACGCGCAGCACGGTCCAGCCGAGCCTGGCCAGGCGGTCGGCCATGAGCCGCTCGCGCACGCGCACGCTGGGCTCGGCGACGTAGGCGTCGTCGTCGACCAGGACCGCGACGAGCATGCGCCCGGGGGCCTCGGGATGTCCGACGACCATGGGGATCCGTGCGCCGCCGGGCACGCCGTAGTCGAGCTCGACCACCAGGCCGTGCCGCCACAGCCGCTCGGCCAGGTCCACCAGCAGGCGGTCCGGGTCCACGGCGTGCGACGCGGGGACCAGCTCGCCGCGCGAGCGCTCGCCCGCGAACTCGAGCAGGTCACGCAGCAGACGCGGCCCGTCGCCGCGCAGGCGCTCGGGGTCCAGGTCGTCGGCGCCGAAGCAGGACACCACCGTCAGGCGGTGCCGGGTCGAGCCGAGCGCGTCGAGCAGCAGCGCCGACCCACCCGGTCCGGACAGCGCGCCGAACGTGTGCAGCACCCGACGGTGCGGCGTCCGGCCCAGGCCGAGGGACAGGATCAGCGCCTCACGCCGCAGACCCGCCAGGCCGGTCAGGTCCGTCACGACGAACGGCTCGGGCCGGGCGTGGTCGAAGAACGCCGCGAGCGCGGGGTTGGTGCGGACCTCGTCGAGCACGGCCTCACGCAGCGCCTCGGCGTGCGCCGCGGTGACGGTGACGACCGCGAGCGACTCCTCGGGCCGGGACAGCGCGTGCTCGAGCACCAGGTCGACGGTGTGCTGCACCTCGGCCTGCGTGGTCGCGACGAGGCCCGTGGCCGGGTCGGGCATGCCGGTGCCGTCGACCAGGTCGAGGCGCACCAGCGGGCGGCTGGTCGGCAGGGGCGTCGCGGTGAGCACGTCCTGGTAGCCGTGCTCCGCGAGGAACGTGGTCAGGTACGGGTCGCGCGGGACCGCGTCGGCGCGCAGCGCGACGACGGGCAGCACGTCGGCCAGCTCGCGCACCGCGCTGCCGGACGCGCACCGGGCGTCGCCCACGACGACGACCTGCCGCCCGCGCGCCACGGCCGCGACCGCGACCTCGGTGGGCAGGTGGGCAGCGGCGCCGAGCACGACGAGGTCGACCGTGCGCGTGGCGGGCAGGACCTGCGGCACCAGCATGGGGCTCGCGACGAGCACGGGGCGCAGCCGGCGCGCGACGTCCGGGTAGCGCGTGAACGTGTCCCGCAGCGACGTCAGCCGCTCCTCGACGAGCTCGGCGAACAGCTCCTCGGCCTGCTCGCGGTGGCGGCGCAGGATGCCGCCGACCTGCGCGGCGACCGCGGCACGCACGGGCGGCGCGAGCGAGGCGACGTGCGCGCGGTCGAGCTCGGCGTACCGCGCGGCCACCGCGCCGAGCGCGTCGCCGTCGTAGCCCGCGAGCGCGGGGTCGGCCGCGAGGATCTGCTCGATGACGGTGCTCCACCACGCGAGCTCGAGCTCGGCCGGGGCCAGGTCCGCGGCGACGCGGCGGTCGGCCAGGTCGTCGACGAGCGCGCCCAGACCCGCGGCGCGCAGCCGGTGCAGCAGGCCGGTGCGGTCGGGCAGCGTCTCGAGCGCATCCTGCGTGGAGCGCAGGCGGGAGAGCCGCTCGGTGAGCGCGTCCAGCGGCAGCGCGCCGAGGCCGCCGCCCGCGGGGGTCGTCGCGAGCACCTCGTCGAGCGCCGCGAGGTCCTCGTGCACCGCGCGGTACTCGTCCTCGATCGCCTCGAGCCCGTCGGGGAGCCGGGGCCAACCCCCGCTCGGGCAGTGCGCGTGCCACACCTCACGGCGCTGCTGCACGTCCACGAGCGCGGAGTGCAGGTCGGCCACGGGCCGGCCGGGCCGGACCATGTCCTTGGCCTGGCGCCGCAGCCGGCGCCGCACCCAGTAGCCCATCGGGACGTCGTGCTCGGTGCGCCACTCCTTGGTCGCGGTCGCGGCCACCAGGTCGGCCGCAGTCCGCTCGAACACGATCGGGAGGAACACGTCGAGCGCGGAGCGGATGCCGTCGAGCATGCGCAGCTGCTCGCCCCACGCGTCGACGTTCGCGGGCGCGACGAGACCCGTCTCGGCGTCGACCTGCTCGAGGCGCTCCGCGAGCCGCGGGAGCGTGTCGTCGAGCAGTCGCTCGATGCGGCGGCGCGCCACGTCGGCGTCGGCACGCGTCCGCAGGTCGGCGCCGTACCAGGGCGTGTCCCCCGGCCGGACCGAGTACGCACCGAGCTCGCCCGCGCGGCGCAGGTCGGCCCCCAGCCGTGCCCGCTCCGCGTCGTCCAGCAGACGCGCGACGTCGGCCGTCAGGCGCACCGTGGTGCTCGGCGCGGACCGTGCGGACGTGAGCCGGGCGAGGTGCTGCAGCGCGTCGTACGCGGACACGCCCCAGGGCGCGCGGTCCTCGTGCAGGCCCGCGACGTACGCCCGCAGCGCCTCGCGGTGCCCGACGAGGTCGGCGCGCACCGACTGCGCGGCGGCCACGTCCACGTCGGGTGCCTCGAGCGTCATGGCGCCCAGCAGGCGGCGGGCCGCGGCGGTGCGCCACCCGGCCTCGGGCGCGATGTCCAGCACCAGCTCGCCCAGGCCCAGCTCGGCGAGCCGCGCCTCGAGCGCCTGACCCGCGCGGCGGTGGCCCGGCACGTAGAGCACGGTGCGGCCCGCGGCGGCGGCATCGGCGACGATCGCGGCGACCGTCCCGGCCTCGTCGGCTCCCGTGGGCGTGTCGACGAACAGGTGCGCACCCGTGGCGACGACGTCGAGCACGTGCTGCTGCGCGGGGTCGAGGTCACCGACGCCGCGCTCGTGCGCGGGGTCGCGGTCGCCCGTGACGGGCTCGGGCAGCGGCGGGTGCAGGCGCGCGCGTGCGCTCTCGACTCCCGCGAGCGCGGTCAGCACCTCGTGGTGCGCGACGCTCCCGGCCAGGTTGTCCAGGTCGTCGACCAGGATCTGCCCCGGGTGGACGAACGCGCCGACGACGACGCGCTCGACCAGCTCGAAGTCCTCGAGCACGGCCTCGCCGAGCGAGGCGAGGCGGGCCAGCGCCCCGCGCGGGTCGAACCCGGAGCTGGTGAACGCACCGCGAGCGACCGCGCCCGGGTCCAGGAGCGCCCCGCGCGAGCGCAGCGCGCGGGCCAGGACGGGGTTGACCTCGAGCGAGGGCTCGAGCGCGAGCTCGTAGTCGCCCTCACCCGTGCCGCGCGCATGCAGCGAGACCGGGCGCAGCAGCACGGGTGCGCGCAGCCGACGTGGTCCGGCCGCGGGCGCCTCGGCCTCGGCTGCGAGCCGAGTGCTGGGGCGGGTCGCCGCGGCGAGCGCCGTCACGTCGTCCTGCGCCACGTCCACGGGTGAGCGCTCGGTCCAGGTGGCGACGCCGATCGCCAGCGACGTGGGCGCGATGCCGTAGCGCTGCTCGTAGGCCGCGGCCCGGGCACCCACGGCGCGCGCACGGCGGCGCGCGGTGGACAGCGCGGCACCCTCGCGGACCAGGTTGGACAGTCGCGTCTCGCGGCCCGCGAACAGCTGCGCCATGCCGGACGGGTGCGCCGAGGACAGGTCGAGCGCGGCCTCGCCCAGCAGGTCGATGTCGGACAGCGTCGATCCCCCGGCCGCCTCGACCAGCGTGCCGCGCCACGTGGCGATGACGCCCTCGACCAGCTCGGCGTCCGACGGCGGCTCGACCAGCGCGACGGGGGTCGCGTCGGTGGCGGGGTCGCCGGAGGCGGTGGTCTGCGGGGTCGCGTCGTCGGGGGCCGGCACGTGGTCGCTGCCGGCTCCCGTACCGGGCACGCGGGCGGGGACGGTCACACGGCGACGGTAACCGCGGGCCCGTCGTCGTCGGCCGTGACGCGCCGACTGCCGCGTGTTCTCGCGGCCCCGGCGGCACCGTGGGAACGCGTGAGGCAGGGCAGGTCGGGGCATACCGCGCGAACCGGGCATCCGCTCCGGGGCGGGCACCCACAGCGCAGCAGGTTCCCACAACGCAGAAGCCCGGCCCCACGAGGGGGCCGGGCTTCCGGACGTGAGAACGGTGCGCACCGCGCAGGGGGCAGGCGATGCGCACCGTCAGGAACCAGTGTGCGGCACGACCCAGCGGATGGTCAACCGTGCGGCCGAAGGTCCATTGTTTTCACTCGACAGGACGCAGCACGGTGTCCCGAGGCGACCGCAGGACGCGCGCCTCCTCGAGAGACGGAGCCGACCACGAGCACGCCACCGACCGCGCCCACCGCCCCGACCGCGGGCGCCACCGGCGCCGCACCCGCCCGCCTGAGCGTGCGCACCATGGCCATGCTCGTGATCGGGTCCATGGTCGGCGCGGGGGTGTTCGCGCTGCCCCAGCAGTTCGCCGCGTCCACGGGTGCGGCCGGCGCCGTGCTCGCGTGGACCATCGCCGGCACGGGCACGCTCATGCTCGCGCTCGTGTTCCAGATGCTCGCCCTGCGCCGCCCGGACCTGGACGCGGGCGTGTACACCTACGCCAAGGCGGGGTTCGGCGAGTACCTGGGGTTCTTCTCGGCGTTCGGGTACTGGGCGTCCGCGTGCGTGGGCAACGTGACCTACTGGGTGCTCATCGCCTCGACCCTGGGCGGGTGGATCCCGGCGCTCGGTGCGGGAGACACGCCCATGACGGTGCTCGTCGCGAGCGCGGGCCTGTGGGCGTCGTTCGCCGTGGTGCGGCGCGGCGTGCAGCAGGCGGCGGCGGTCAACCGCGTGGTCACCGTGGCCAAGCTGGTGCCGATCGTGGTGTTCGTGCTCATCGCGGTGTTCGCGTTCGACCCGCAGGTGTTCGCGGACAACTGGACCGGTCCCGCGGGCGCGGGCTCGCTGCTGGACCAGGTGCGCGGCACCATGCTCGCCACGGTCTTCGTGTTCCTGGGCGTGGAGGGCGCCTCGACGTACTCACGCCACGCACGCCGGCGCAAGGACGTCGGGCGCGCCACGATGCTGGGCTTCGCGTCGGTGTTCGCGCTGTTCGCGTCGGTGACCATGGTGTCCTACGGGATCCTGCCGCTCAAGGAGCTCGCGGCGCTGCGCGAGCCGTCGATGGGCGGCGTGCTCGAGGCGCTCGTCGGGTCGTGGGGCGGGACGCTCGTGGCGGTCGGCCTGATCATCTCGGTGCTGGGTGCGTACCTGGCCTGGACGCTCATGGCGGCCGAGGTGCTGCTGGTCGCGGCGCGGGACGGGGACATGCCGGCGTTCCTGGGCCGCACCGACGCGCGCGACGCGCCCGTGCCGGCGCTGCTGCTCACCACGGTGCTGGCCCAGGCGGTGCTGCTGCTGACGCTCGCGTCGCAGGACGCGTTCACGTTCGCGTTCGGCCTCACGGGCTCGCTGGTGCTGGTGCCGTACCTGCTGGCGGCCGCGTACGCGGTGCGCCTGGTGGTCCGCCGCGAGACGTTCGCGCCCGACGAGCGGCGCACGGGCCCGCTGCTGGTGAGCCTGCTCGCGCTCGTGCACACCACGTGGTTGCTGTGGGCGGGCGGCCTGACCTACCTGCTGGTGGGCTTCGTGGTCTACGCGCCGGCGACGGTGCTGTTCGTCATGGCGCGCCGCGAGCAGGGCCGCCGGTGGTTCAGCCCGCGTGAGCGCGTGCTGCTCGCGGCCTCGGTCACCGGGGCGGTCGTGGGCGTGGTCGCGCTGGTCGCGGGCTGGGTCACGCTCTGAGGTTCACGCCGCGGGGACCTGCTCGGCGTCGAGCAGCTCGAGCAGGCGCGGTGCGGGCGAGACCTCACCCGCGCGCGTGACCACGGAGACCTCCCACTGCGGCGTGCTGGCGGCCGGCAGCCGGACCGTGACCAGCCCCGCGGCCTGCGGCTTGGTCGCGATGTGCTGAGGCACCAGCGCGATTCCCAGACCCCGCTGCACCAGGTCCAGCAGCGTGTGGATGTCGTTGACGGTGCAGCGCACGCGCCGACGCACGCCGTGCGCGGCGCACGCCGCGTCGTTGAGCGAGCGCACGCCCCACGACTCGTGGAAGTCGATGAAGTCCGCGTCCTCGAGCTGCGTCCACTCGACCGTCGCGGAGGCCAGCCCGTGGTCGGGCGGCACCAGCAGCACCACGGGCCGCACGCCGAGCGCGGTGCGCGGCATCGAGGCCAGGTGCTCCGTGGTCGCGACGAACGCGACGTCCAGCTCACCCGCGCGCACGCGGTTGACGAGCTCGTGCGAGCCCGCCTGGTCGAACGCGATGTCCACCTGGGGGTACCGCCGCCGGAACCGCTCGAGCAGCGTGGGCACGTCCACGACACCGAGGCACTGCTCCGCCCCGACCCGCAGGCGTCCGGACAGGGCGTGCGTCGCACGGACCACCGCGTCGCGCCCGGCGGCCGCCTGGGCGAGCATGGTGCGTGCGTGCGGGAGCAGCGCGAGACCTGCCTCGGTGGGTTCGACGCGTCGCGTCGTGCGCGCGAACAGCGCGGTGCCGAGCTCGTCCTCGAGCCCGCGGATCGCGGCCGAGAGCCCCGACTGGGACACGCCGCACAGCGCCGCGGCGCGCGTGAACTGCTGCTCGTCGGCGAGCGCGACGAGGTACTCCATCTGACGCAGGTCCATTCATCACCTCTAGTTCTTGATGGCATGAACCGTAGTCGTTGGACTTCTGATTGTCGCGTGCCTAGCGTGACGAGGGCACACCCACCACCCCCGGGAGGACTCCACCGTGCAGCAGCGCACCCTCGGCCCCCGCACCGTCTCCGCGATCGGCCTCGGCGGCATGCCGATGTCCATCGAGGGCCGGCCCGACGAGGCCCGTTCCGTCGCGACCATCCACGCCGCGCTCGACGCGGGCGTCACGCTCGTGGACACCGCCGACTCCTACCACCTGCACGCCGACGAGGTCGGCCACAACGAGGAGCTCATCGCCCGCGCGCTGCGCTCCTACGGCGGCAGCACCGCCGATGTGCTCGTCGCGACGAAGGGCGGTCACCTGCGGCCGGGCGACGGCAGCTGGACCCAGGACGGCCGGCCCGAGCACCTCAAGGAGGCCGCGAAGGCCTCGGCACGGCGGCTCGGCGTCGAGGCCATCGGGCTGTACCAGTTCCACCGCCCGGACCCGCGGGTCCCGTACGCGGACTCCGTCGGCGCGATCCGTGAGCTGCTCGACGAGGGAGTGATCGAGCTCGCGGGCATCTCCAACGCGACGGTCGCGCAGATCGACGAGGCCAACGCGATCCTGGGCGGGCGCCTGGTCTCGGTGCAGAACCAGTTCTCGCCGGCCTTCCGGTCCTCGCAGGGCGAGCTCGAGCACTGCGCCGCGCTCGGCATCGCGTTCCTGCCGTGGAGCCCGCTGGGCGGCATCAGCCGCGCGGGCGAGGTGGGATCGCGGCACACCGCGTTCCAGGAGGTCGCGGACGCGCACGGCGTGAGCCCGCAGCAGGTGACGCTCGCGTGGGAGCTCGCGCTCGCGCCCGTCGTCATCCCGATCCCCGGCGCCTCGCGCCCCGCGAGCATCCAGGACTCCGTGCGCGCCGCCGAGCTGGTGCTCACGGCCGACGAGGTCGCGGCGCTCTCGCAGGACGCCCGATGAGGACGTTCACGCTGCCGGGCACCGACCTGACCGTGCCGAACGTGGTCCTGGGTCTCATGCGCATCCAGGAGAAGTCCGACGACGAGGTGCGCGCGCTCGTCGGCGCCGCACGCGACGCGGGCATCGCGTTCTTCGACCACGCCGACGTGTACGGCGCGGACCTGCACGGCTGCGAGCGCCGGTTCGCCGAGGCGATGGCGTTCACGCCCCGCGAGCGCGAGCAGGTGGTGCTGCAGACCAAGGCCGGCATCGTGCGCGAGGGGCCGTACTTCGACTTCTCGTACGAGCACCTGGTGGCGTCGGTCGACGGGTCGCTGCGCGCGCTCGGCACCGACTACGTCGACATCCTGCTGCTGCACCGGCCGGACGCGCTGGTCGAGCCCGAGGAGGTCGCGCGCGCGTTCGACGAGCTCGCGGCCGCGGGCAAGGTCCGGCACTTCGGCGTCTCCAACCACACGCCGGGGCAGATCGAGCTGCTGAAGAAGCACGTGACGCAGCCGCTCGTCGTCAACCAGCTGCAGCTCTCGATCACGCACGCGCCGCTCGTGGCCCAGGGCGTCGCGTCGAACATGCGCGACCTGGACCAGTCGGTCGCCCGGGACACCGGGACGCTCGACTACTGCCGGTTGCACGACATCACGGTGCAGGCGTGGTCACCGTTCCAGGGCGGGTTCTTCGACGGCGTGTTCCTGGGCTCCGAGAAGTACCCGGAGCTCAACGCGGTGATCGACCGGCTCGCGGCCGAGTACGACGTGCCGCCGATCGCGGTGGCCACCGCGTGGATCACGCGGCACCCCGCGCAGATGCAGGTGGTCCTGGGCACCACGACGCCCGAGCGGGTCACGGGCGCCGCGCAGGGCTCCGACCTGCCGCTCACGCGCGCGCAGTGGTACGAGCTGTTCCGGGCGGCCGGCTACACGGTCCCCTGACGCGCCGTCGGGTCGCGGTCCGGTGGCCGCGACCCGACGGGCACAATCGGCGCATGCCGAGCACCGCGCACGCGCCGGACCACCGGGCCGCATCCGCCTCGCGGCCCCGCCGCTCCCGCACCACGTGGGTCATGGCGGCGGTCGTCGTGCCCGTGCTCGCGGTCGCGGCGCTGCTCATGGTCCTGACGTGGCCGAGCGCGACGGCCGGGCGGGACGCGGGCCGCGAGGCGGGCATCATCGACGTCGGGACGCAGTACGTCGACGGGACGGTGCTGCGCACGCAGGACACCACGTGCGAGGGCACGGTCGAGGACGTCCGCCCCGACGGCACGGTCCCCGAGCAGGTCACGTGCCTCGAGGTCCTGGTCCGCCTGGCGGGCTCCGGCCGCGAGGTGCAGGTGTTCGCCCCTGCGGGCACGACGAGCGCGCAGGTGCCGGACGGCACGCGCGTGATCGTCGAGCGCTACCCGGCCCGCGACGGCGCCGACGAGACGTTCGCGTGGTCCGACTTCGCGCGCGGGGTGCCGCTGGGCACGCTCGCGCTCGTGTTCCTGATGGTCACCGTGGCCGTCGCCGGGTGGCGCGGCCTGCGGGCGGTGGTGGGGCTCGCAGTGGCGTTCGTCGTGCTGTGGACGTACGTGCTGCCGGGGCTGGTCGCCGGGACCGACGCCCTGCTGCTCGCGCTGACCGCGGCCGTGGTCATCATGACCGTGGTCCTGTACCTGGCCCACGGCGTCTCGGTGCGCACCACCACCGCGCTGCTCGGGACGTTCGCGGGGCTCGCGGTCGTGACGCTCGTCGGCTCGCTCGGCGCATGGGCGGCGCGCCTGCCCGCGGTGGCCACCGAGGACGACTACCGCCTGGCCGGGCTGCTGGGCGACAACGGCGTGGAGATCCTGCACGGCGTGTTCCTGTGCGGTCTGGTGCTCGCGGGCCTCGGCGTGCTCAACGACGTCACGGTCACGCAGGCCTCAGCGGTGTGGGAGCTGCGCACCGCGGACCCGGACGCGTCCTGGCGCGCGCTGTTCGCGGGCGGCATGCGCATCGGCCGGGACCACATCGCCTCGACGATCTACACGATCGCGTTCGCCTACGTGGGCGCCTCGCTGCCCGTGCTCCTGCTGCTCCAGGTGTACGACATGCCGCTGGGCCGCACGCTCACGGGCGGGGTCTTCGCCGCCGAGATCGTGCGCACCCTGGCGGGCTCCATCGGCCTGGTGCTCGCGATCCCGCTCACCACGGGCATCGCCGCGGTGGCGGCGCGCGCGACGCCCGTGACGGCCCGGTTGCGGCGGGAGATGGCCGAGCACGGGCACGGCCACGCTCACCCCGCCTGAGCGGGCTCCGGGGGCACGTCCGCGCGCCGGTGGACGACGAGCGCGGCGATCGCGGTGGTGACGGGGATCGCGAGCACCAGCCCGATCGAGCCGACGAGCGTGCGCGCGACCTCCTCGGCGAGCTCGCCGCTGGACAGCGACTCGAGCAGTCCCCGGTCGGAGATGCTGACGAGCAGCACGAGCGGCAGCGCGGCGCCGATGTACGCGAACGCGATGGTGTAGACGGTCGAGGCGATGTGGTCCCGCCCGATGCGCATCCCGCGCGCGAACAGGTCCCGCCGGCTCGCGCCCGGGTCGGCCGTCTGCAGCTCCCACACCGCGGAGGCCTGCGTGATGGTCACGTCGTTGAGCACGCCCATGCCCGCGAGCACCATGCCGCACACCAGCACCGCGCTCAGGCTCAGGCCGGGTGCGACGTTCCGCAGGTCGAGCGCGTACTCGTCGGACAGGCCCGTCAGGTGCGCGGCCCCGCTGGCCCAGGCCGCGATGCCCGCGGTGAGCACCAGCCCCACGAGCGTCCCGACGAGCGCCGTGGAGGTCCGCAGCGTGAACCCGTGGGCCAGGTAGAGGACGACGAACATGATGGCCGACGCGCTGACGAGCGCCACGGGCAGCGCGGGCCTGCCCTCGAGCAGCGCGGGCAGCGTGAACGCCCCGAGCACCGTGAGCGCGACCCCGAGCCCGGCGAGCGCCGCGAACCCGCGCCAGCGCGCGACGGCCACGACGAGCACCGCGAACACGACCGCGAGCGCGGCCAGGGGCGGCCCGCGCACGAAGTCGAGGAACACGTACGGGGTGCCCAGGTCGGCGTAGGCGTCGTCGGCGCCCAGGTCCACGACGCGCAGCCGGTCCCCCGGGCCGACCTCGTCGAGGTACTCGGGCGGCACGCTCACCGTGATGCCCGCTCCGTCCGCGCGCTCGGCCGCGACCTCGTGTCCCACGTCCGCGTCGCGGTCGACCGCGGTGACCGTGACCACGCGGATCGTCGTGCCGGGTGCGGTGGTCTCCAGCCGCGGCGGCTGCTGGAACGGCCACAGGACCCACGCGCCCCACAGCGTCGCCGCGAGCGCGGGCAGCAGGATCGCGGCGAACACGCGCCGCGCCCGCACCCGGACCGCGGGCGGCACGGGTACGGGCGGGGCGTGGTGATGCTCGGACATGGCCGGAGCCTACAGGTGACGAGAATCATTCTCGCCTGAGGGTGGTCAGTCCGGCACGACGAGCCCGCGCTGCACGGCCCGCACCAGGCGGCGCGGCACGTGCACGGTCCGGCCGTCGACGAGCACCGGCACCAGCGCCGCGGGCGACGCGGTCCACCGCGCGCGCCGCGACCGCGTGCGGCTGCGGGACGTCTTGCGCTTGGGGACCGCCATCAGCCCTGCCGCGCCTTCCAGCGCGGGTTGCGCTTGTTGATGACGTACGTCTTGCCGTGCCGACGCACGACGATCGACCCGTCCTTCTTCTTGAGCGACGCCAAGGACGCGCGCACCTTCATCGGACTCTCCTCACCAGCTGGACTTCGTGACACCGGGCAGCTCGCCCCGCAGCGCGGCCTGGCGCAGCCGGATGCGGGAGAGCCCGAACGTGCGGTGGTACGCGCGAGGCCGCCCGTCGACCGCGTCGCGGTTGCGCAGCCGCACCGGGCTCGCGTCGCGCGGCAGCGCCGCGAGCGCCGCGCGGGCGCGCGCACGCTCGTCGGCCGGGACGTGCGGGCTCACCGCGGCACGCTTGAGCGCGGCGCGTCGAGCGGCGTACCGCGCGACGACCAGGCGGCGCTGCTCGTCGCGCACCACCAGTGCGGTGCGGGCCATCTCAGCGCTCCTCGCGGAAGTCGACGTGGCGGCGCAGCACCGGGTCGAACTTGCGCAGGACCAGCCGCTCGGGGTGCAGGCGGCGGTTCTTGCGCGTCACGTAGGACGCGCCGGTCCCCGCGGTCGAGCGCAGCGTGATCACCGGGCGCAGATCGGTGCGGCGCGGCATCAGATGCGCTCCCCGCGCGCCTGGATCCGGGCGACGACGGAGTCGATCCCGAGGCGGTCGATGGTCTTGATGCCGCGGGCCGAGACGCGCAGCGTGACGCGGCGGCCGAGCGAGGGCACCCAGTACCGCTTGCGCTGGATGTTCGGGTCGAACCGGCGGCGCGTGCGCCGGTGGGAGTGGGAGACGGAGTGGCCGAACCCGGGGACGGCCCCGAGCACCTGGCAGCGAGCTGGCATGACGACGACTATAGGTATTGATAACCATTCTCGTCTACTGTCTCCTCGGCACCGACCGAGAGGAACCACCATGACCCGCCGCAAGCCCCTGCTCGTGCTCGCGAGCATCGACCCCGTCATCCGGGACGCGACCGTGTTCGGGATGGTCACCGACCAGCCGCGCCTCGTCGTCGTGCGGCACGACATCCACGACGACGAGGACGGGGGCTCGATCCGTCGCGTCGTGGTGTGCGCCGACGGCGTCGTGAGCGACGAGGTGGTGCCGCTCGAGCACGCCTGCCTCAGCTGCGCGGTGCGCGAGGACGCCGTCCCGACGCTGGCCGCGCTCGCCGACGACGACCGCTGGGACACCGTGCTGCTGGCGCTGCCGGTGGGGGCGGAGTCGCTGCCCGTCACGCGCGCCCTGGCCGGCGCGACGCACAGCCGCGGTGCGCTCCGGCGGCTGCGGCTCGCGCACGTCGTCGGCGCGCTCGACGTCGAGACGTTCGAGCACGACGTGCTGGGCGACGACCTGCTCGACGAGCGCGGGCTGGCGCTGACCGCCGACGACCGCCGCGCCGTGGGCGAGGCCCTCACCGCCCAGGTCGCGCACGTGGACACCGTCCTGGTGCACGGCGACGCGCGGCGCGCGCCCGTCGGGTCCGCGCTCCTGGAGCACCTGCGCGCCGCCGACGGGCTGCGCGTCGACCGGCCCTACACCGTGCGCCCGGAGGACCTGGTGCGGCACGGGCACGACCCGGAGCGCGCCGAGCGCCGCCTGGACCCCCTGCACGCCGCACCCTCACCCCGCCGCACCGCCGCGCCCGGCGCATGGACGCTCGACCTGCGCTCACCGCGCGCGCTGCACCCCGAGCGCCTGGTCGAGCACGTGCACCGGCTGGGCGACGTGCCCGTGCGCAGCCGCGGCCGGTTCTGGGTGCCGAGCCGCCCCGACTCGCTGTGCGTGTGGGACGGCTCGGGCGGCCAGCTGAGCATCGGCCAGGCGGGTCGGTGGGACGGCCACGAACCCGAGACGCGTCTGGTGTTCACGGGCGTGGACGACGTGCGCCGTCGGCTCGTCGAGGCGTTCGAGGACGTCCTGCTCACGGCCGACGAGGCCGCGGCCGGCCTGGCCCCGTGGCTGGGCCGCGACGACGTGCTCGCGCCGTGGCTGGGCAGCCCGATGGACGCGTGAACGCCGTCAGGCCGCCAGCGAGTGCGGGTCGCCGTCGGGGCGCGTGACCAGCGCGTGGTCGGGGATGGTCTCGTCCGCGCTCACCGCGACACCGGCCGCGAGCCGCGCACCCGACCCCACGCTCACGCGCGTGCCGAGCCGCGCCGCGGCACCCACCACGGCCCCGCGGCCCACGTGCACGTGCGTGCCGAGCTGCGCGTGCGGCCCGACGACCGCACCGGGTTCCAGCCAGACGTGCGCGCCGACGCGTGCGCCGCCGCCCACCTGTGCGCCCGGGTCCACCCAGGCGGTCTCCGCCACGAACGCGGTCGGGTCGACGGAGGCGGTCTGTGCGACCAGGCCCCCGCCGTTGTCGTGTCGGCGGTAGCGCACGACGGTGCCGTCGTCTGTCTCGAGGTCTTCGTATCGCTTCTTCATGACGCCTGACAGAACGATTCGACCCGCCCCCGTGTTCCCATTCGTCCTGCCAGCCGACCTCGCCGTCGGCCGATGGGCACCGCGCCAGCCCCGGCCGGTGTGGGGGCCCGGCCGCGCGTCAGCGACACGGCACGGGCTGGCCCACCGACGCACGCGGGCGTGCAGCAGTCCGGTCAGGGCTGCCACGAGGCCTGGTCGACGTCCGTCCCGGGCGGGGCCGGAGCGAGGATCAGGACAGGCGCCACCACTTCTCTTCGTGATCGGGTTCGCAGTGGGGGCAGCGCGGGAGCGCCTCGCCCTCCTGGAGCTCGATCGTGTGGCCGTACGCGTCCAGGAACTTGCCCTTACCCGGCTTCGCACCGACGTCGAACACCGGCATCACCTCCTTGTGATGCCCTAGGCCTACTCCTGCAGGTCAGGGGGTCGCACGGGACCAAGGGCCCACCCTCACCGCGACCCCTGGCTGCCCCGCTCGGCTCCGCCGTCCGCCTCGTGCTGCTCGAGGCGCTCTCGACGGCCGCGAGCGAGATCACCGCCGAGCTCGCCCCGGGGTCGGTGGACGTGCGGCTGCAGGGACGCGACCCGGAGTTCGTCGTGACGCCCGCCCCGGCGGCGACGTTCGGCGAGCCGGTCCCCGCACCCGACGAGCCCGTGCGACCCGCTGCCCTGGACCCCGACGACGTCTCCACCACCCGCACCACGCTGCGCCTGCCCGACCAGCTCAAGGCGCAGGTGGAGTCCGCGGCCGCGCCTGCTGGGCCTGGCCCTGGCGTGGCTGTGCGTCGCCCTGGGGCTCAACGCCCGCAGCGTCGAGACCGCGAGCAACACCCCGATGATCCTGCTGCTCCTGCCGTTCCTGGGCAGCGGGTTCGTGCCCGTGGAGACCATGCCCGGCGCGGTCCGGTGGTTCGCCGAGTACCAGCCGTTCACGCCGATCATCGAGACCGTGCGCGGCCTGCTCGCCGGCGGCGCGGACCTGGACGGCAGCGTCGCGGCGCAGGCCGTGGCGTGGTGCGTCGTGCTCGGCGTGGCCGGGTACGCATGGTCCCGCGCGCTCTACCGCCGCGAACGCCGCATCTGAAGAAGTGACCGTGCGGGCGGCACCCTGGGGGGCGCCGCCCCGCACGCGTCTGCACTCCAGTTGCGCACGTGCACTGCCGATGACGACGGCATGGAGCCGGTCACGGGGGACAACGGTGGCACCGCGGTGAAGGTCATGCGGCTGAGGTACGCCGGGACGTGCGAGCAGTGCCAGGCACGGCTCGAGGCGGGGTCACGCGCGGCGTACCTGCGAGCGTCCAAGACGGTGCGTTGCCTGCCGTGCGTCGAAATGGGGCGGGTCGACGAGCACTCCGCGGCCACGCCCGCCCCGCAGGCCCTGCCCGTCGGACCGGACCCGTCCGCCGCGGGCACCGCCGGTTCGTCGGCCCGGAGGGAGTACGAGCGGCGCAGCGCCAAGCGGGAGGCGCGCATCCGGGAGGCGCATCCCCGTCTCGGTGGGCTGATCCTTGCGGTCACCGACGAGCCGCAGAGCACCACCGCGTGGGCGCGCGGCGCCAAGGGTGAAGAGCTGCTCGGACGGCGCCTCGACGACCTGGCGGCCGAGGGCGTGCGCCTCCTGCACGACCGCCGGATCCCAGGCACCCGCGCCAATATCGACCATGTGGCCATCAGCGCCACCGGCGTCCACGTCATCGACGCGAAGCGCTACCGCGGGCGTCCGAGCCTGCGGGTGGAGGGCGGGCTCTTCAGGCCACGGAGCGAGAAGCTGCTCGTCGGCTCGCGCGACTGCACGAAGCTCGTCGAGGGCGTGCACAAGCAGGTCGCGCTCGTCAGGGCAGCACTCGACTCCGCAGCGCTGACGAACGCACCGATACACGGTGCGTTGTGCTTCGTCGAGGCCGACTGGCCGCTCCTCGGCGGCTCGTTCGTCGTCGACGAGGTCGCCGTCCTGTGGCCCAAGAAGCTCGCCGAACGGCTCACGGCCACCGGCGGCTGGACCGTTGCCGAGATCGAGCGCGTCCACGCCATTCTCGCCGCGGCCTTCCCCCCGGCATGACGCACCTCAGATGGCGCCCTCCGCCGCGAGGGCGTCGGTCAGCAGGCTGACGAGCGCCTCGAGCTGGACGTCCACGGCGGGCGAGCCGTCCTCGTCGACGACGCCGTCGAGCGCGCGCGCGGCGAGGCCCGACTTGCTGTCGATGAGCTCGGCGATCTTCGAGTCGATGGTCTGCGCGGCGATGATCCGCCACGCCGTGACGGGCTCGGCCTGCCCGATGCGGTGGACGCGGTCGATCGCCTGGGTCTGCTCGGCATCGGTCCAGGACAGCTCGGCGAGCACCAGGTTGGACGCGACCTGCAGGTTGAGCCCCACGCCCGCGGCCATGAGCGAGCACACCACGATCGAGACCTCGGGGTCCTCGACGAACGCGGCGATGTTCTTCTCGCGCACCTTGGGCGTCTGGTCCCCGCGGATGGACGCGTACCGGATGCCGCGTTCGGCGAACGTCTGCTCGGCGTGGTCCATGACGTCCACGTGCTTGGCGAAGAACACGACCTTGCCGACGTTGCGCGCCAGCTGCGCGGCGTAGTCCGCGGCGAGACCGGCCTTGGCCTGCCCGATCCGCCGGACCATGGTGAACACGTTCTCGCCACCGGTCTGCGAGCTCGAGTCCTTGAGCTCGGCGGCGGCCACCCGGCGCGCGAGCTCGGGGTCGAACCCGTCGGTGACGCCGCCGCGCGCCTCGAGCGCGGCGCGGTAGCGCTGCACCAGGCGCCGCGCGAGCGCCTGCTCGGCCGCCCGGATGGACCGCCCGACGGCCCCGTCCAGCTCCACGGGCAGGTCCGCGACGCGGCGGGCCGGGATGTCCGCGACCACGTCCACCTTGCGCCGCCGGACGATGCCCATGTCGACGACGCTGCTGCGCGCCGCGGCGTAGAAGCCGGGCTCGGCGGGTGTCAGGCCGGTCTCCTCGAGCGCGTTGAGCAGCGCGCCGACGGGCTGCGTGTCGTCGATCCAGCCCAGGAACTGCCAGATCGCGCGGAAGTCCTCGATGTCGTTGATCAGCGGCGTGCCGGTCAGCGCCATGAGCAGCGGCCGGGCGGTGCGCTCGCGGATCCGCTCCGAGAGCGAGAGCACGTGCCGGGACCGCAGCGAGGACTTGTTCTTGATGAAGTGCGCCTCGTCGACGACCATGCCGCGGAAGCCCATGTCCCCGAGCCAGCCGACGTGCCGGTCCAGCAGCTCGTAGTTCACGACGACGATGTCCGCGAACCCGTCCACCTCGTCGCCGTCGCCGTGGACCACGGTCGCGCGGCGCTGCGGCGTCCACAGGCCCGCCTCGTGCGCCCAGTTGGTCTTGACCACGTTGGGGACGACGACGAGCAGCGGGTAGGCGTCGGCGGCCTGGGCCGCCAGGAGGGCCTGCGCGGTCTTGCCGAGGCCCGGCTCATCGGCGAGCAGGAACGTGCGGTGCCCGCGGGCCACGGCCGCGACCACCTTGGCCTGGTGCGGCATGAGCTCACGACCCACGGGTGCAGTCACCCAGCGCGGGTCCGGCAGCGGCATGCACGCGGGCGCCCCGGGCCCGGCCTCCTCGAACGAGCGGAACAGCGGCTCGAGCAGCTCCCACCCGGCCAGGCGCCGGGCCTTGGCCACGCGCGCGGCGGCGGCCTCGAAGTCCGGCGCGAGGAACGGGTTGGCCATCTGCCGCGCGACGACCGAGCGGGGCACCACGCGGTTCTCCGCACCGGGCGGCGGGGTCGGGGGCGCCACCGGCTCGGGCTCCTCGGGCGGCTCCAGCCCACCCGCGCGCATCACGGTCGCCTTGTACGCGCGCGCCGCGTCGGACACGCGCGCGTCCTCGGCCAGCAGCGTGAGCAGCGACGTGTCCCGCGCCGCGATCTTGGCCAGCATGGTCGCCACGCCGTCCAGGCGCTTGAGCTCCTCGGTGCGCCTTCCCGACGAGAGCTCCGGGTCCGCCATGACGCGCGCCCGCTCCTCGCGCACCAGCAGCGCCACCACCTGGAACTTGGTGCGCACCGCGGGCTTCGTCGGGGGACGCTGCACCGCGCGGTCCACGTCACGCGCGACCTCCGCCAGCACGGGGATGAGCCCCTGCTCGGCCGGACGCGGCGTGCGACGCCGCTGGGCGCCCGCATCCGCGCGCGTCCCACCGGACCGGCGCTGGCCTGCTCGTGCCACATCTCCTCCTTCGCGCGACAGCGGGTGCCCGCACCGCAGACGTGCAGCCCACACAGCCCACGACGCCCGCGCGGACCCGGTGCAGGACGCACCCCGCTGCGCGCAGGCTCGTGGCCGTGCTCGTCGTCCGGCGGCCGGCCCCATCCGGCCACACCCGCGACGCCGACGTCCGCGACCGTCGACCCGCCGGGAGGGCCGTCGGCTCTCCTCGGCACTCCCCGGTGACGGTGAACACCCGTCGCGGCCGCACAGACGCGCACCCCGACGAGTGCACACGGTACGCCAGCCCGACGCCCCCGCTGATCCGCGGGCGGTCCGACGCGCCGCGCTGCTACCGTCCCGGGCCGTGACCACCGACGAGTACCTGGACGTCAACCGCACCAACTGGGACAGCCGCGCCGCCGTGCACGCCCGGGGCTACGGCATCGAGGCCCTGCTCGCCGACCCGGAGCGCCTGTCCGACGTCGTCACGTTCGACCGGCCCCGCCTCGGCAGCGTGGACGGCCTCGACGTGGTCCACCTGCAGTGCCACATCGGCACCGACACCCTGAGCCTGGCGCGGCTGGGCGCGCGCGTCACGGGCGTGGACCTGTCCGGCGGCTCGCTCGACGAGGCACGCTCCCTCGCCCAGCGCGCCGGGGCCGCGATCGACTACGTCCAGTCCGACGTGTACGCCGCACCGCAGGCGCTCGACGGGCGGCAGTTCGACCTGGTCTACACCGGCATCGGCGCCCTGTGCTGGCTCCCGAGCATCCAGCGCTGGGCGCAGACCGTCGCCGCTCTCCTGCGCCCCGGCGGCCGACTGTTCGTCCGCGACGGCCACCCCCTGCTGCTGGCGACGCTCGCCCAGACCGTCGGCACCGAGCACCCCGACCGCGCGCAGCAGCCCTGGATCACCGGCCCCGGCGCGCCCACGCCTGCGCTCGAGCTGCCGTACTTCGAGCAGCCCGCACCCCTGGTCTGGGACGACGAGCAGACCTACGGCGGCACCGGCACCGTCGCGCAGCCGCGCTCCATGGAGTGGAACCACGGCCTGGGCGAGATCGTCACCGCCGTCCTGGACGCCGGCCTCGAGCTGACCTCGCTCACCGAGCACGACAGCGCCCCGTGGGACGCCCTGCCCGGGCTCATGGCGCTCGACCCCGCGACCGGCGAGTACCGCCTGACCGACCGCCCCGAGCGCCTGCCCGCCACCTTCACCCTGACGGCCCGTCGCCCCTGACGACCCGCGCGCTCGCCCGCGAGAAGCCGCCCCGGCGCGACATCGGGTCTCTAGGCTGACCGCATGCGCCTGTCGCAACCGCCCGAGGCGGCCACCCTCCTGCTGCGCACCGACTACTCCGACGACGCCGCGTGGCGGACCGCCGTCGCGGCTGCGACCGCGGTGTACGAGAACCTCGGGTACACGGGCTTCGGCGCAGCCCTGCACCCCGTCGAGTCGCCCGAGCTCGACGGTCTCAGCCCGGCCGACCTGGTGCAGCTCCCGCGAGACGGCTACGTGACCCTGCTCGCCGTCGCGGATGCGCAGACGATGCGGGACCACACGGTCGTGCTGATCGACCTCAACGAGTACAACGAGCAGGTCGGCCGGACCTTCCGGGTGGTCCCCGTCCAGCTCGAGTCGATCCTCGCCAACCTCGACCTGGCGAACATGGACTTCTTCACGTTCGCCGACTCGGCCGACCCCGACGGCGTCTTTCGCGGCTTCCGGTCACCCGACCCGACCCCCTGACGTCGCGCACCGCTCGGCGCCCGCCCCGCTAGGCGGGGTCATCCGGTGTGGACCCGCTGCACCGCCGGCGTTCAGCCCAGTGCGGGGATCTCGCGCGGCGCTGGAGGCACGCCGTGAACCACGACCCGTGTCAGCTGTTCGCTCAGGTCCCTCGGGCTGAACGCCGCGACCCCCTCAGCGATGTCGGACGACGAGAACCACCCGATGCCGTGGACGTTCTCCGCGAGGAGGTCGACCCTGGGACGCGGCTCGAAGTGCGGAGTCCGCGCGAGGTAGGTGACCTCCGTCTGCCCGTCCCACTGCGGTGGCATCGGGAACAGCCTGGTGAGCCGCCAGACGGGTCCCATGATGTCGACGTCCTCGAGCCCCAGCTCTTCCGCCAGCTCTCGACGCAGGGCCACCTCCGGCGACTCGCCGTGGTGCACTCCCCCGCCGGGGCAGGCCCAGAACCCGTCAGCAGGTTCGATGCCTTCCCAGCGGAAGTGGACGAGCAGGACCCGGTCGTCCTCGTCCAGAAGCAGGGCGCGCACAGCCTGGCGCAACCGGGGTGCAGTCACGAAGAGCCATCCAAGCACCGTGGTGCGGGCCGCTGGCTGCCAACGACCGTCGCGCGGCTACGCACGCCGCAGATCTGTACGCCAACATCCGTCTGGGTCGCCACCCGACGAGGTCGACGCCGTGCGGCACGGGCACTCCCGACAGCACCACGCTGAGCTCCGAGACCCGCAGGCAGGCCCGGGCTCGTCCACGCCGGGAGCCGCGGCTCGCTGATGCACCGGCGCCGGATCAGTCACCGACGACCGTCACCGTCAGCGCGTCCTCCTGCCGCATCCGCTCGATCACCGCGGCCGGGCTCGTCTCCTGGGCGAGCGCCATCGTCGCCGCGTCGACCGGGACGAGCTGAAGGAAGCGCACTCGACCGTTGACGGTCTCGATCTCGCCCAGCTCGGGGTCCGTCGTCAGCAGCAGGCCGGTCAGCGGGGTGTCGGGACCGCCGGTGTGGGGGTGACCGGTCACCGGCCCGCCGACCGCGAGTCGGCTTCCCTCCGCGAGGAGGATCCCGCCGTCGGACGCCGCCTTCGCCACCTGCTGGATCACCGCGAACGGCCACGACGGCGGCTCGGCGTCGGCGCGCGACTCCCGCACGCGCCAGGTCAGCTCGTAGCCCCACCCGCTGAAACCGTCGTTCGCGCCCTCGTCGTCGTCGAAGAGGTTGCTCAGGCCGTACGTCACGTAGTGCCAGTGGTCGTCGGCGCGATAGGCGCTGCACCCCTGGAGCACCGAGCCGAACGCCCGGCCCGGGGAGTAGCCGACGTGTCGCGGCGACTGCTCGCCGTACACCGCGCGGAACGCCGCGTCGATGGCGTCCCAGCCGTCCGCCGTCGGCTCGTCGTCCTCCGGCTCGGGCTGGTCCGGTGCCGGCCCCTCCGGCGGCACGGGCTCCTGCCCTCCACCGCCACGCCCAGCGCGCCACCATGCCATCGCCCTCGCCCCCTCGCGTCCCAGTTACGTCTGCGGCGGCAGCCTCCCACACGCGAGCGAGGCGTGAGGTGGACCCACGGGCCACTGATCAGCGCGACGGCCACCGTGGTCTGGCGCCGCAGTGCGACATCGAGAGACGACGACCATCGTTGACGAGGGATGGGCCGTCAAGCGGGTCCGCAGTCACTCCGGCGGCTCAACTGCAGAACTGCTCGCACTCGTCGGAACGCATTCCGCGACGATGGTGACGGTCGCGTTCCGCCCGTCCCCCGGGCAATCCTCAGAGTCGGCTGATCCTGGCGGCGCCGGGCATCGAGTCCTGAAACCCGTCGCCCGACGGGGTGTCGCTTCGTACAGTTGGCGCGAGCCCGCCCAAGGCGCGACTACCCGGTAAGGGCGCGCCCTGCCCGCAGCTGGAGAGGGTGGCAGCCCGTTCGAGCCGGGCCGGGTCCGGGGCTTACCTCGCACTGCGGGTGCGATGGAAGCCCGCTCGCGGCCCTGCCGAGCCGTGCCAGCGACGGTGACGAGAGGCGGGGCGTGGGCATGGCCGACTGGCGTTCCAGGTTTCACGCCACGGTCGCGAGCGACGTCCGCCTGCGCGACGGGCTGGGATGGGAGTTCGCCGACATGCCGTCGGGAGACGTCGTGTGGACGGTCTTCCGAGAGGACGGCGGCGCTTTCCCGGTGTTCTCCGCGGCTCGCGCTCAAGGCGTGCTGCCAGCCCCTGACGACTTGGAGGCGATGACGGCGGAGGCGGTCTCGGGACTCCTCAGCGCCGCTGGCATCGCAGACCCTGTGGGGTGGATCTCCCGGAACATCGTGGCCGGCCTGCTCCTCGCGTCATGCGAGGCGCTCACGTGGGAAGGAGAGGAGTGGGCGCTGGAGTCTGGTGATCTCGATGCAGGGAACTCGGCGTCGGCCCACGACTCCCGCACACGCCAGGTCAGCCGTCCGCCGTAGGCTCGTCGTCCTCCGGCTCGGGCTGGTCCGGTCCCGCACCCTCCGGCGGCACGGCTCCTGCCCTCTAGCGCCACGGCCGGCGCGCCACCACGCCATCACCCTCGCCCCTCGCGTCCCTGCGTCCGGTGCGCAAACTTCCCATAACCAGGCGACGAGTCATGCCCTTGATCGATTGAAGTACCGATGAAGCCCGACGAAGTTTATCGCCGACTGAGCCGTGGAAAATTGGTTCGAGATGCACTCGAGTGAGGTGCGCGAAACCGCCCTCGGACGCACGTCGCCTCCGGTAGCGTTCTGCGTGCTGGGGGGGCGTAGCGCTAGTCGTGTGACCGTTCGCCGGTGTGTAAGCCAACTGGCACCGACCACGGAGATCACGATGAATCGAATGGTGAGGATTGGCGCCGCTGCGGCTGTCATGGGATTGCTCGTGACGGCGAGCGCCTCGGGTGCTCCGGCGTCTTACGTCGACTCAGGGCAGGACTGCTTCGCCGAGTACTACGTCTCGGACGTCGGCTGCGACTCCGCCGGCGTCACATTGCTCGGCCATCGGTGCGCGAAGGCGCGCGTGTACTACACGAACTCGACCGCATACCGCACCGTGTCGTCGTACAAGATCTACTACTCCGTGACTCCGGGCATGAAGTACGGCGTGGCCAACAACGAGAACTACTACAAGTTCACCACCGGGTGGCGCACGGGCGCCGACAACTGGCGCAGCCCGGACAACGGCGCCGTCGGTCAGTGGATCTCTCGCAGCCCCGGCAAGTCGACGTCGTACATCGGCCAGACGAAGATCTCGTGGGAAGCGGTTCCGGACGTCCCCAGCCAGTCGGACCCCAAGCTGCACATCTCGACCGCCACCTGGTGACCTGTGGCACCTCGCACGACCGTGCAGCCCCGCGTCCGCCTCTCGGCCCTGCTGGTGCCGTTGGCGATCGCGGGGCTGCTCGCGGTGACCCGTACCGGCCTGAGCGGGATCACCAGCGTCCACCAGCCCGGCGAGAGCCCTGAGGAGGCCTCAGGAGTGGTCGCTGCCGCGTTCGCGGCACCAGGCCACGCCCTCACCCTGACCCTGAACGGGACGAGGCTGACGGCGGCGAGCGCCGCGTGGGGCCGGGACAGCGACTGGACCTGGCTCGTCCCGGCGAGGGCAGCGGTGCTGGGGTGCGCTGATGACTGCACGCAGATCGTGGTTGAACGCAACGGGGAGTTGACGCTGCACGGGATCGGCGGCGACACACCGCTCGATCCACCCACGGGCGAACGCTGGCTCCAGACGGTTCACGGGTCGCCCGGGCAAGCGGCGATCAGCACGGCCCAGGGTCTGACGTGGCTCGCCACGACCACGGACGACGGCTCGGTCCGCTTGAGGAACATCGACGACATCGCTCGGGCCGGCATGTCGCGAGCCGCTGCCCGGGAGCTCGACCTCACGCCCTATCAGGTCGCCTCGGGCGCGTTCGCGTCGTCCACCGATGCGACGTCCCTCATCGCTGCGACGACCGGTGGCGCCCTGCAGCCGGGACAGTGGGAAGCCCTGACGATGACGGGAGCAAAGGGGAGCCTCCGGAGCGCCGACGGGGCCGTCGCCAGTGGAGCTGGCTCCGCCGCGCTGGCCTGTCTGTCGCCCGATGCCCGCTCGTCCGCCGCCGTCATCCCCACCGCAGGCGGGTACGTGGCACTCATGCAGCGGTCAGACGAGGCAGACGAGCAGTGGGAGACGGGAATCTCGACCGACGTGGCGGTTCGGGCTTGCGCGATCGACGGTGACACCTTGAGCGTCCTTGCGGCAGACCCCGCCGACCCCGACGGGGTCGCAGGCTCCCTGATCCGTGTCCAGGGAGGCACCCGCGCCCCGGAGCAAGCGATCGCCGACGTCGACCAAGGAGCCCTCTGCCCCAATGGCGACTGGGTGTCGTGGCGGGATCGCAAAGCCACCGTGAACGGCACGGCCGTCTCCTCGGTCGAGGGCCCGGTTCAGCTCGGCGGGTGCCTGGGCGACGGGCAGCCGTGGTGGATCGGAGCCACAGGCACCCCTCTGATGTGGAAGGACCACCGATGAACGACGAGGTCGCCCTCCAGACGCACGACCTTCGCGTCTTGCGCGGGATGCGAGAGATCGGACCGCTGAGCCTCGTCGCGCGCCGAGGCGAGGCCGTCGCCCTCGTCGGGCCGAACGGGTGCGGCAAGACGACGCTGCTGCTCGCCATGCTGGGGCTCATCTCCACGTCGGGTGGCAGGGCGGAGATCTTCGGCCAGGTGCCCGCCCCGGCCAACCCTCCGCAACGGACCGCGTACCTCCCCGACCGTCCAGTGTTCTGGGAGTCGTCGTCGGGCCCGGCGAACCTGCGGCCGTTCGCGACCGATCCCGACCAGGTCCCGGCTGCGCTCGAGCGGGTCGGGCTCTCGAGCACCAGCCGGGTGCCCGTCCGCGCCTACTCGCGCGGGATGAAGCAGCGGCTCGGACTGGCCAGGGTCCTCGTCGCACAGCCGCAGCTGCTCGTCCTCGACGAGCCCACGATCGCCGTGGACGACAGCGGCGTCGGCGCACTCGCGGACACGGTGAGCGAGCTGGTCCAACGCGGTGCCGCGGTCGTCGTGTCGACGCACGATGCGCAGTTCGTCGCCCGCCTCGGCGCGCGCGTCCACCAGCTGGCGGCCTCGTGAGCCGTCACCCGGCCCCCGTGGCCACCCGTCTGGTGCGCGCAGCTTCGGTGACGCCGTCGTCGCTGACCATGCTGGGCGCCTGCATCCTCGTGGGCGCCGTCGGCACCTTGGCGGACGCCATCGACACCGCGAGCGGGCCGCTCCGTTGGCTCGTCCTGGCCAAGGACGCGATCGATGTGTACGGCGTCCTTGCGGTCTCCCTGCTTGCTGCAGTCCTCGGAGGGTCGGTCGCGCGGCTCGCCGAGGTCACCGTGCCGTTCGGTGCATCGTGGACCGCCCAGCACCGTGCGGCGTGGTTCGCCGGCCTGGTCAGCGGTGTCGCGGGCGGGGCCCTGGTGCTGGTCGGGGTCCTGGTGAGCGGCGTCGTCCGGTCACACTCACCGCACTGGTCGAGCGACCTGGACCGTGGCCTGGCGGCGAACGTGCTGCGCACGCTGGCCGCGATGGCTCTCGTCGGCGTGCTCGGTGTCGCGGCGGGGCTCATCGCTCGCAAGACGCCCACCGCGATCGCCGTCCTCCTGCTGCTTCAGCTGCCGGGCTTCCCGTTCATGGCGGGCATCTACTCGCGTTCCGAGACGGCTCAGTCAGCGCTCGGGCTGCTCCCGTTCGGAGCCGTGCGTGGGCTGACGAGCGGCAACTCCGGCACGTACCTCGGTGCGCACACGAGCACCTACACCGTGCAACCGCCGGCGCTCCTGTTCGCCGTGCTCGCCCTGTGGCTCGCCGGCGCGTGGGCCTGGTCGGCCGCGCTCCCGCTGCACCGCGGCAGCGCGGCGCCGACACGCCGCCGGGTGCTCGTCCCGGCGGCTGGGTTGATCGTCGCGACGCTGATCGGCGGACTGACCGCCGCCTTCGGCGTGTCCTCGGTGCCCTGGCGATGGAGCCCCGACTGGCGCGAGGCCACGGCGGCCGGGAACAACTCACGCCAGGTGACCACGGCATGGCTCGAAGCCGTCCGGTCGAAGGACACGAGCGCCGCGTCCGCGCTCGTCTCGCCCGCGCACGAGGCAGATGTGCCCGACGAGGTCCAGGAGGCCGTCCGGCAGGCGAGCTCATTCGTCGTCTCGTCCGAGACGGACATGCCCGATGCGGACCACGTCAGCGTCCTGCTGACCTTCTCGCCCTCGTTGCGCTCCGGCCAGCTGTTCATCGACGCCGCGCAGGTCGCCGTCGACCTCACGCCCGTGCGCGGACAGGGCTGGAAGCTGACGGCCACCGACTACCCGGCCCTCCACGTCACGGATGCGCCATGAGGAGCGCACACGCGGGTGGTGAGCGCCAGGCGACCCTTCCGTTCGTCGCCGCCCTCTGGGGCGCCGTCGGCGTCGCGTACGCCGCGGCGTTCGGCGGCGAGCCCCATCCACCCGGTGTCCTCGTCGGGATCTACCTGGGCGTGCAAGGGGCTCTCGTCGGTGCGTGCACGTGGGGCGTGTGGTGGGGGCTGGCCGCCACGTCCACGGCCCCGGCCCGAGCACGGCGGGCGGTCGCCTACGCGTTCGGCCGTTCGCTGCGCGAAGGCCTCCGCGACGACGGCCTCCACGCTGCACGCACACTCGGTATCGCAGCCGGATGGGGCGCGGCCGGGGGTCTGTGCGCGACGGTGGGATGGTCCGTCATCGACGCCCGCTGGAGCATCGCCGACCAGGCCTACGCGGTCTCCGCCACAGGCATCGGGGTGCTCGTGCTCGGAGCCATCGCCTGGATGGCCACCGGCTACGTGCTGGGCACGGCCTTCCGACGAGCCGTGCGTGCTCTGCTGGCATGCGCCGTCGCCCTGCTGGCCAGCATCGCCGCCATGGGCTTCGCGTACTTCAGCCCGGCACTCACGCCGCTGATCCTGATCACCCCGCTCGCCCTGCCCCTGACCGCAGCGACGGGCACCGCGGGTCCGTACACGAGTCCCGTGTCGATGACAGCAGCATGCGCATCCGCGATCGTCTGGGCCGTGCTGGCAGTCGCCGCGGCGGTACGGTCCGCCCGCACACCCCTCCTGGACGGCTCGGCTCGCTGGCGACGGCGGCGCACATCATCGCCCACGCTCGCCGACCCTGCACCAGCTGCTGCAACTCCATCCGGGCCATGAGAGCCGCAGAGGCCCCGCTGCTGTGCTGGACCAGGTTGAGCCTCCGAACCGCCGCGGTGCGGCACCGCGGGGGCGCTGACCTGCACAGAGACACGGTGCGCCTGGGCAGATTCGAACTGCCGACACCTGCTCCGGCAGTTCGAGACAAGTCGACTACCCAGGCGGTTCAGGAGTCACAACACGCACCGGGTGACCGACGCCAACCTCTGCCGGCCAGCCCCAGGCCAGCCGACACGAAGACCTACAGGCGGTTCGGTGCCGGGATGTCGACCGCGCTGCCGTACACGTCGCGCAAGGCTGCCCAGTCGGTCACGAACGACAGCCAACCACTGCCGCGGCACCTCAAGGCCGCTCTCGACTCTGGCCGCGCCACGCCTTTTCGTCATACGATATGTGCGTGGCGACCGACGATCAGATCCAGCAGTGGGCCGATGAGGCCGAGGCCGGCTACGACGTCGACGCCCTGAAGCGTCGAGGGCGGGGACGCCCGGGCCGCGGGGCGGAGCCGATGCAGGTCGTGGCCGTCCGGCTCACGGCCGAGGAGCTCGACGCCCTCGACGCCGCGGCAGCCAAGCAGGACATGACCCGCTCCGAGGCGATCCGGGCCGCGCTCGCCCACTTCGCTGCGTGAAGGTCCACCGCAGCGCGCTCAAGCACGGCGTCGGACAGGAGGACGCGATCCAGGCCGCCGGGTGGCCACTGTGGATCGAACCCCTAGACGACGACGGCCCGCCCCTCCGCGAGCTGCGCCTGGGCTTCGACACCCAGGCGCGGCGGCTCGAGACGGTAGTGCTCGTGCTCGACGGCGGTGACGAGCTCGTCATCCATGCGATGCCGGCCCGCAGGAAGTACCTCGACCTGCTGCCGTAGGGAGCGCCGCCTAGCCCCAGCGCTGGGTCGGAACCGGGACCGCAGGTAGCCGCATCGAGGAGGGTCGGAGGGACACGGAGCCGGCTTCGAGGCGCCCGCGCGCAACCCCCTGCGCGGCGGCCGTCCGCTGATGTGCGTCCACGTCCTCGGCAGGCCGTCCATGTCCTGAGACAACATGCTGACCAACGCCGGACAACTCGGACAGGACTTCTGCCGCGGTCGAGGCGTCAATCCAGCCCCTGACCGGCAACAACACCTTTGTGCGCCTGGGCAGATTCGAACTGCCGACACCCGCTTTAGGGTCTGCTGCACGAGTAGGTGACACCCACGTGTGGTGCCGGGAGGCGCCGCTGGAAGGATGTGCACCGTGCCCAGGCCCTATCCCAAGGAGTTCCGCGAGGACGTCGTGGCCGTGGCTCGCCGCGGGGACGCTCCGATCAAGCAGATCGCGGCGGACTTCGGCATCGCCGAGTCGTGTCTGCGGAACTGGCTGCGTGATGCCGACGTCGCGGACGGCAACCGCCCCGGGGTGACTCGGACCGAGTCGGCCGAGCTGCGAGAGGCGAACCGGCGTATCCGTCTGCTGGAGCAGGAGAACGAGGTCCTGCGCCGCGCGGCCGCGTATCTGTCCCAGGCGCATCTGCCGGGAAAAGGCTCTACCCGCTCGTGAGTGAGCTCGCCGCCGACGGGGTGCCCGTCGCGGTGACGTGCCGGGTTCTTAAGCTCGCAAGGCAGCCCTACTACCGGTGGCTCGCTGAGCCCGTCGGCGCGCGGGAGGTCGCCCGGGCGCACCTCGCTAACGCGTTGTTCGACGCCCACCGTGACGACCCGGAGTTCGGGCACCGGCTCCTGGCCGACGAGGCCGCCCGCGCCGGACTGATCGCCTGCGACCGCACGGTCTGGCGGATCTGTCGGGACAACCAGTGGTGGTCGGTGTTCGGCAAGAAGCGCTCGAAGAACGGGAAGAAGGCCGCTCCGCCGGCCCATGAGGACCTCGTGCTGCGGGTGTTCACCGCCGATGCGCCGAACAGGTTGTGGCTCTGGGACATCACCGAGCACCCGACCGCCGAGGGCAAGGTCTACCTCTGCGCGATCAAGGACGTGTTCTCCAACCGGATCGTCGGATACTCGATCAGCGACCGCATGACGTCCCAGATCGCAGTAGACGCTCTGGTCAGCGCGGTGCAGCGGCGCGGGGATGTCGCCGGCTGCGTGGTCCACAGCGATCGTGGCAGCCAGTTCCGAAGCAGGAAGGTGGCCCGTGTCCTGGCCCGCCACGACCTCGCTGGGTCGATGGGGCAGGTCGCCTCCGCCGGGGACAACGCCGCTATGGAGAGCTTCTTCTCGCTGCTGCAGAAGAACGTCCTGGACCGCCGCCGCTGGGCCACCCGTGACGAGCTGCGCCTGGCGATCATCACCTGGATCGAACGGACCTACCACCGCCGCAGACGCCAGGTCCGCCTCGGCCGCCTGACCCCCATCGAGTACGAGACGATCATGACCACTCAGGTCGCACTCGCCGCCTGAGTTTCGCTGTCACCTACTCGTGCAGCAGACCCTTAGGAGTTCGACCCTGGTCGGTGGTCAACGCGCTGACCTGCAGCAATACGCGCGCGAAGTGTGTCTGGTGACCCAGTTCCGGGGGCGCGCTGACCACCCCGCTGACCACGACGCCACAAAAGGCGAGTCCATGGCGGCCCACACCCAGCCTACGGCGGCAACACGTCAACGATCGACCCCCGTACCGACGCCCGGCGTGGCAGTATGCGGCGACGTGACGACCGACACTCTACGCAACCTAGGAAGTTGCGCCACGCCGCAGGACGAGTACTGGTACCACGTTGCCTCACAGGAGCAAATGCCGCTCGCGGGCACCGCACGGGTAGCAGGGGTGCTAGACGCCCTCGACGCTAAATCGCCCGCTGGAACTTCCTACACTCCCGGCACGCTGACTCGGGAAGACGTAGCGCAGTGGTTATACCAAACGCCTGCGATCGCGCATCAGCTTCGGCTTGTTCTATCTTTGTCAGACAAGCGCTTCTATCTCGACTTGAGTTACCTCTTCAGCCGAAACACGTACATGGGGGCCACCGAGCCCGCCACCCTGTGCGGCTGCCTACCCCACACGATGAAGAAGCATTCGACGAGCGCTCTCCTAGGATTTATCACCCGCGGCCCGGAACTGCGGCGACGACGCGCCGCGGCGGTCGTAGCCGACTACCTTGTCGCGCGTCGGCTCTTGGTGGTCCTCGACCTCTACTTCAGTCTGGACGCAACCCGTCGCCGTGCGATAAACGACCTCTGGTTGGCGCCACACGATGTGCAACAGAACGAAACCAAGCGGCGGGGCCACGGCGCTGAGGGCGAAGTTGCGGCCGCGCTGCAGGCGGCTGGGCTGCGCATCGAACCGGAGACAAAGGCGCTGGATCCGATGGGTGCCGCGGATCCGAACGTTGATCTCCAGACTTTCGAACTCGCTCCAAGGGTCCCCGGACGCACTCTGAGCGCCGACATCGGCGTCCTGGATGGCCAGGGCAACCTCGCCGCGATGGTGATGGGCTTGGTGCAGTCGTCGGACCCGGGTCAATTTGGCGTCGACAAGGCCGCAACCAACAGGGACATTCGTCAAAAGCTAGACGATTACCGCACTTCTACCGGGTCGACGCTAGAAATGTGGGGCATCGTCGATGGCATTGGCTACGCGGAGAATCCCAACGGCACCGTCCTCCCGATGCTGGGCTACTTTCACGAGTTCATCCAACACCACTCCGTCTATAAGGCATTGCTCGCAGCAAGTCGCCTCGGCCTATGCGAGGTCGCGGCTGTGCAATACGACTCGGACTTCTATTCGGACGGGGTCGCAGCCCAGATGCATCAGCGCTACGGAGGAACCGCCGCACACCTGGCCGCCGGCGAGTCCGCGCCGACCGGAACTCGCTCGATATCGGCGGGTCGCGCGACCGTCTTCCTTCGCTCTTGACGCCCGTCACGAACCGCAGGCGCTCAGTAACCCACTCTTCCTCGGGCAGCCCTCACGGCTTGATCAGGAAGCGCCCAAATCCGGCCGACTAGGCCGTCGAGCTCGTCGACGAGATCTTCGACGGCCTCGTCTCGCGCGACGGCTTGGTGACCGGCCCGACACACTCTCGCGATGTCCCGATGTAGCGAGTTGTTGGCATCCCACAATGGCATTTGAATGCTTGCCACTATGCTCGGCGATACCTGCGTCGAAACCATCCTGCTGTGCACATGTTCTATGACAACAGAACCAGCCATTACACCACCGACATAGTAGGCTTCATCTTCGCTCGAACAAGCAATCAGCATGAGCTTCTCATTTGGGATCACTGGCTTCGGCTGATCACTCCCCGGCAATGCGCCGGGACCGACGACGGCCGTCGTGAAACGTGGCGCGATATACCGCCAAACTACCTTCCAGTCAGCAAACGTATAGTCGCCGACTCGCTGACATGCGTAGAAACCAACCGACAAGAACGCCTGTTCCCATTTCGAGAAGCCCCTGCGTGCGGCCAGAACGTCTTCAAATTGGCTAAAATACTCAAGTGTTCGAGGTGCATCCTCTGCAAGTGCGTCGGGCGTCACAGGCGCCATCCTGGTGGATGACGTATGAGGCAGGAGCACGAGCAGTTCGCTCTCGCAGGACCATTGCCGGACGTCCCGGCCACGCAAGAATCTATAGACATGGTGGTTCTCGACAGTCGCGACAACGGCGGGAGCTGCCCGCTTAGCGCGCTCCACAACGTTCGCAACCGTAAGCAGGCCATTACGGTCTACCCCGAGCAGTCTGAGGTGATAGACGGCATTAGCGCCACCCGTGAATAGACCCGTGCGGCCGCGGTACGGGTTCTTGCCGTCAAGGAGTCGATGTGCTGTGAGCCCGTCGAGGTGGCCAGTGGACCAACTGCTGGAGGGATCGTTGGCGTCTGCTAGTTGAGCCATGCTCTCAACGAGAGACGCTGCCACGCCGTCGGAACCCGTGATGGGCTGGGCGCGCCGGTCGAGCCCTCCCCACTCGCGGAACGGAAGTGGGTACTGGGTCGAGCCCTCCTTGCTGCCATAGAGAACCACCGTGCGATTCGCCACGCCCTCGAACGGACGGGTTCTGACGAAGTCCTCGGCCCTGGAGACACGGTATGGGGTCGCACTTGGGCCGAGCCGGAACCTCCGAAAGTCGCGATGATTCATCGCCGACTTCAGCAGCGACTCCGGGAGCACAAACGCAAACGCGCCGTCAGCCTTCAGCCGATAGTGGATGGCGTGCGCGACGAACAAGGCGGAGATATCTTCCTTGCTGAACGCCATTGCCTTGCCCGCGGCGGTGAAGATTCCAAGTGCGGGCCACAAATCGCGGTGCTTGTCACGATATTCGGCCGGCATGTACTCCCAGTTCACCCAAGGCGGGTTCCCGACCAAGAGGTCCACATTTTGCGCAACCCCTTGGGTGGCGAGAGAGTCCTCGTGCAGAATTGTAGCCGGAATCGGGACGTCTAGCCGCTCGCTGCTACTTTCAGCGATGCGGTAGCATGCCAAAGTCAGCGAGGCGGTTGCGAGGATGCATGGAACCAGTTCGATGTCGATACCACGCAAACTCGTTGCGATGAGTTCTATCGCATCACGGTGATCCATTGACCCGTATTCGACAGCCTGTCGGATCTCTTCGGCGGCGGCTACTAAAAAGACACCGGATCCACAGGATGGATCACATACCACCCGGACCAGCGACGCACGATCCTCCCAGATGTATCCGGAGGATCGGATCACGTGGCGCGCGAGCCACTGCGGCGTGTAGAACGAGCCGATGGCATGCCTGACCTCGCGAGGAATGAGTTGTGCATACTCCGTTTGAAAGGCGTCTGCGAGCGGGCCGTGAGATCCATGCACCAACTCTCGCACTTGCAGTTGTTCCGTCGCGAGAGCGTTTGGAGCGCGCTCTGCGAGAATACCGTCTATCGCCTCAACAATCGCCAGGGCTTTGCCGAGTGGTCCGCTCCGGAATGCAGGATCTGCCAGAGCGAGCGGGGCACATTCAGCGATCGCCGAGGTAGCCCGTAGAAGCATATAGCGTTCCGCTGCATAGATGAATCTCGCAAGCTCGGGTTCGCGCACTTGAGAATCTAGGAGCGTCTCAATCGCTCCAGGCGGCACCTTCTTCTTTCGATCGAGCTCTCCTCGAACATGCGCGACGTCGGCCGCCCAGTCCTGAAAGTCGTGGGAAATCGGGCCTTCGTGCTCCAGGGTCGCGTTGTAGAGCACGGTAAGGATCTGCTTCTGATGCTCCCGCAATGGACGATCGCTCCCTCTTGTAGCGGGCGTTTGTGGAATCTGCCGCCGCAAGGGTATCCCGAGGCCGGGGATGTCAAGGGCGCCCTGCGCTGCGGCGGCCGCTTCAGCGGGGACACACGGGAAGACTCGGTACCGACTGTCCGACTCTCGCCTGTGGTCTCCGTCCGACTTCCGATCGCGGTCAGCAGTGGCTACCGCCTTCGTCCCGCCGCTAGTTTGCTGGGCTGTGGCCTCCGACGGGTCAAGACCGTACTGGAGCGGCAGTTCTGGCTGGCACGGCAACGCTTCGGGTTGCTCGGACGCATCCAACGTCGTTCGATCTAGGTGCACCCCGCGAGTTGAGCACGGGGGTACGACATCACCTGTGCACGCCGGTCCCCGCTGTGGACGCGCATGCCGCATCCAAGGGCTGTGGACGGAGCCCGTCCGCCTTTCCACAGCCCGTTCGGCCCTGGCGCACGTGTCCGTGCAAGAAGAGTCCGCCATGTGATCGACCACCGGCCGAGGCGAGGGCTAGGGCGAGGGCGAGGGCGAGGGCGAGTCTGGCCGGAGCAACCGAGTCCGTGAGCTACACGACCGGCCTGCCGTGCGACACAGGTGCCGCGGCGAATCACACGAGTCTGCTTCTCGGACCGCTTGATCACGCCATTGGGCGGTCCCGCGGCGGGTTGTCGGAGTCTCCCACTCAGCTCGTCGACGGGCGCCACATGCCGCTGGGCGCCCTGGTCGAGGCCCCACACGCCCTTGACCCGCCGGTGTTTCCGGCACCGCTGGCGCATCTGTGTGTACAGCGTGGGCCAGATTCGACCCCAGACGATCCGCCCGACCGCGCGTTCTACTCCTCTGGCCGGCTCCAGAACGTGCCGTCGCGGTCGAATAGGTCGTTGGCGGCCATCTGAGTGCGTTCCGACCACGTCTCGATGAACTCGGTGGTGAGTGCAACGGGTCTTCCGAGCCAGTCGGTCGCTGCCTGGCGTAGGACCGCGAGAGCGGCCGGGATAGGCGTCTCGCCTGTCTCGAACAAGTCGATGAGTTCCGCCCACACGGTGTACAGGTTGCCACCGTGGGGCAACCAGTGAATGTCATCCACGAGGGAGCCAAGGATGCGCCCCGCCGTGTCGTACGCATCCCACGGGTCCGTGGCGTCGAGGATCTTGCGCGCTAGCGGATCGATCGCTGTGGCCAAGAACTGCGTCTCGCGGGCCTCGTCCAGGTCGTCCGCCACGCGAAGAGTGTAGAACTCGTGCGAACCACGGCCCAGATCGTTCGAGCTTCCACGGGGCCCGTGCGGGTTTCGAGAATTGCCCCAGTCGCACGCCTGGCACTTCTCGCGCGCCCACGACTTCCGCGTCGCGTCTTGCGCACCCTTCCGGACACCTGGTTTCGGGAGCGCTCGCCCGAGTTGCTACCACGGGAGGTGCTTGCGGTGCTGTCGATGCACAAGCTGACCGTCGGCGACGGGTATGCGTACCTGACAAGGCACATCGCCGCCGGCGACGCGGGGCTGTTCGCCGGCGACTCGCTCACCGCGTACTACGAGCAGACGGGCAACCCGTCGGGGCGGTGGCTCGGTGGCGGTCTCGGTGCGCTCGGCGGCGGTCGACTTCAGGTCGGCGCGGCCGTGTCTGAGGCTGCGATGACAGCCGTCTTCCGTGACGGGCGCGACCCGATCAGCATCGAGCCGCTGGGCACGCCCTACAGGCAGCTCGTGCCCGGAGAGGGCCGGCACACGGTCGCCGGGTACGACCTGACGTTCACGGCGCCGAAGTCGGTCTCGGTCCTGTGGGCGTTGGCCGACGACCAGACGCGCACCGCGCTCTACGACGCCCACCGCGACGCGCTGGCTTCGGCTCTGCGGTTCGTTGAGCAGTGGGTGATCCGCACGCGGGTCGGCGCGGCCGGATGCCGGCAGGTGCGAACGCGCGGCATGGTCGCCGCCGCGTTCGACCACTGGGACTCGCGCGCCGGTGACCCGAACCTGCACACGCACGTCGTCGTCGCCAACAAGGTCCAGGGGCCCGACGGTGCGTGGAGCTCCATCGACGGCCGGACGCTGCACGCCGCGGTCGTGACGGTCTCCGAGCTCTACGACGCACTCCTCGCCGACGAGGTGTCGCGGCGACTGGGCGCGACGTGGTCGACGCGAGCCCGTGGGGAGCGTCGCAACCCCGCGTTCGAGGTCGACGGTCTCGGCGAGGATCTTCTGGCTGAGTTCTCCGCGCGGTCGGAGCAGATCCACTGCGCGGAGCAGCGGTGGGCCGAAGAGTTCGCCGAGCGGCGCGGGCGGGCACCGTCGCGCGTCGAGACGACACGAGCGCGCCAGCACCTGACGCGCGAGACCCGGCCACCCAAGTTCATTCGCGCTCTGCGGGAGCTGCTGGCGGACTGGGCCAACCGGGCGCGTGCCTTGACGGGCGTCGAGCCGGTCGACCTGGCTGCGCGCGCGTTGACCGGCCGCCACAGTCGCCCGCTGCGGGCGGGCGACGTCGGGCCGGAGGTCCGTGCGGCGATCGTCGCCCAAGTCCTCGACGACGTCTCGACCCGCCGATCGGTCTGGTCGACCTGGAACCTCGGCGCCGCAGCGCTGCGCTCGTCGCTCGCGCTGCGGATGGCCTCCTCCGACGACCGGCTGAAGCTGACCAACGCGATCGTCCGAGAGGCCGGCGCGGCGTGCGTGCGGCTGGACGGCGACGTCGAGCCGTCCCGCCGCCGCGTCGGTGAGGAGACGTTCACCTCGGTCGAGCTGCTGCGGGCAGAGCGCACCCTGCTGGAAGCCGCCGAAACGGCCAGTCCGCTCGGCATCCCCGCACTGGCGGCGCGCCTTGCGGACCGTCACCTGGCACACCTGTCGGACGACCAGCGGGCGGCAGCGAAGGCGGTGCTGCTCTCGACGAAGCAGCTCGACGTGCTCGTCGGCCCGGCGGGAACCGGGAAGACCACCACGCTCGCGGCACTGGCCGCCGAGTGGCGGAGCACCCGGGGCTCCGTCGTCGGGCTGGCCCCGTCCGCCAGCGCGGCCGCGACCCTCTCAAGCGCGCTGGGCGTGCGGTGCGAGACCGCGGCCAAGTGGATCTACGAGTCGATCGGTGACGGCGCAGCCCAACGGGCGTTGCGGTACCGCGCCGAGACGGCCGTCGTGGAGGACCCGAGCGTCACGTACTGGGATCGCGACGCCGCGAACGGGCGCCGACACGCGCTCGTCGTCGACCAGAAGCAATGGCGGTTCCGGCGCGGCGACCTGGTCATCGTCGACGAGGCCTCGATGGCGGACACGCGCACGCTCGCGGTGCTGATCGAGCAGGCCGGTGCAGTCGAGGCGAAGGTGCTGCTGGTCGGGGATCACCTGCAGCGCGGATCGGTCGATGCCGGCGGCGCGTTCGGGATGCTCTCCCGGCGTGGCCCGACTGCCGAGCTGCGCACGTTGTGGCGGTTCAGTCAGCCCTGGGAGGCGCGCGCCACCCTCGAGCTGCGGCACGGCGATCCCGCCGCCCTGGACGCCTACGCCCGGCACCTCCGGATCAGCCATGGCCAGCACGACGACATGCTCGGCGACGCGCTCGCCTCGGCGGCAGCGGCCGAGGCGGACGGCCGGGTCGTGCTGCTCGCGGCGGCGGACCGACGCACCGTGAGCGAGCTCAACGCGCGTAGTCGCGCCGAGCGCGTCCGCACCGGCACCGTCCACGCCGACGGCGTCACCTTGGGCGACGGGCTCACCGGCGGTGTCGGTGACCGCGTGGTGACCCGTCGCAACAACCGACGACTGCGCACCGGCGAAGGGTTCGTTCGCAACGGTGACCTCTGGCAGATCACCGCCGTGCTGCCCGACGGCGGCCTCCGGGTCCGGCCCGCCGGTGACCCGGCCGGCGCGACGCTGCGCCTTCCCGCGGCATACGTCGCCGCGAACGTCGAGCTCGGCTACGCCACCACCACAGCCCGCGGCCAGGGCAGGACCGTCGACGAGACCCACACCGTCGTCACCGCCGGCATGGGGCGGGAGGACCTCTACGTCGCCGTCACCCGCGGCCGGCACCTCAACCGTCTCTACGTCGCCACGGATCGACCCGACCCGGACTGCCTGCCCGGCAGCGCACCCGAGAGCGCCCGCGAACTGCTCGACCGCATCCTCGCGACTACCCACGCCGAGACGTCGGCCACCGAGACCTGGGCGACCCATCACCCAGAGCGCCCGGAACCACCGCTGCCGACGACGCCTCCACAGCCCTCGGCCGTCCCGCCGCTGCGTCCACCGATCGACCGCAGCCCCTTGACGCCCCCGACCAGCTCACGCCCGGATGGGCATGTGCTGGATCGGTGGTGACCGCACGTCCGTCACTCACCCAAGGAGAACGACCATGACGACGACCACGCAGCCTGAGACGACCGAGCGCTCCGTCATCGCCCGCAGCAAGTACTACCGGGTCAAGGACGCCGCCGTCGTCCTCGGTGTGCCCGTCCGGACGCTGTACCACCTGGCCGAGACCGAGCAGATCCCGTGCCGCCGGATCGGGACCGTCATCCTGATCCCCGCCACGTGGGTCGATCGGGAGCCCGCGCAGCCGCGCCGACGCTGATGTCCGTCACTCGCCGGGCGCTGCCCTCGGGAAAGGTGACCTGGCGCGCGAGAATCTTCTTCGAGCACCGGGTCATCGCCGAGAAGTCGTTCCCGCGCAAGACGGACGCCAAGCGCTGGGAGGCCGACCAGCTCGTCAAGCTTCAGAGCGGCACCTGGATCGACCCGACCCGCGGCCGGATGTCCTTCGAGGTGCTCGCCGAGGAGTGGCAGGGCTCGCGTCAGCACCTCGCAGTCCGCAGCCAGGAGACGACGCAGTTCCCGCTCGACAGCTACATCAACCCCGGGCTGGGACGCTTGCCGATCTCCGCCATCTCCGCGACCGACGTCGAGCGGGTGCTCACGTCGATGACCGTCCGCGGCCTGGCAACGGCGACCCGGCGACGCGTGCTCTCCGTCATCCGGCTGGTACTCGACTACGCCGTCCGCGACCGACGGATCTCGGCAAACGTCGCCCGCTCGATCCCGCTCCCCAAGGGCACGACGAAGCGCGAGCCCCACTGGCTGCGCGCGGAGCAGCTCGGGAAGCTGGCGGACGCCATGCCGCCGAACTGCCGGCCGGTCGTGCTCTTCCTCGGTCTGGCCGGCTGCCGGTTCTCGGAGATGTGCGCGCTCCGGGTCGACGACGTCGTCCAGACACCGCACGGCCTCGGCGTCCGCATCCACCGCGCCGCCCCGCAGTCGAAGCGCACCAGCGGCGCCGTCTTCGGGCCGACGAAGACGCACCAGACCCGCACCGTGCCGGTCCCGCCAACGCTCGAGACCTACGTCCGAGAGCGCATCGACACGGCGCCGGCCGGCTCGTACCTGTTCCCCAGCCCGACGGGCGCGATCTGGACCAACACGAACTTCCGGGTCCGCTCCCGCTGGACCGAGACGACTCAGTCCGTCGGCCTGGCAGGCACCACGATCCACGACCTGCGCCACACTGCCGCCTCGCTGCTCATCGCCGCCGGTGCTGACGTGAAGGCCGTCCAGATGATCCTGGGCCACGCCACCGCGACGATGACGATGGACCTCTACGGCCACCTGTTCTCCGAGGCGCCGTGGGTCGCGATGGAACGCATGCCGCTCTTCCCCGACCCGCCATCCGCGCCCGGACCCACCCCGAGCGCGCGATCGATCTGAGTCCCACGTCAGCCGCCCTGCACAGGTCGGTCAGACCACGATCGCCCTGACGTGCGCGGCGAACCTCGGAACGCCGGCTCGCGCGAGCGCCGCGAGTACATCGCCCACGGTGAGTGGTGGTCGGGTCTTGACCGCCGCCTGCCGGCGAACGACCGCGAGCATCGCGTCACTGTCGAGGTCAGCCAAGTCGAGCAGGAAGTCGTCGGCCGAGACGGCGTGCAGCCCGAGCCCGGTCATCGCGGGCTCGGGGAAGTCCGACAGATTCGAGGTCACGACGGCCTCCGCACCACCGCGCAACGCCGTCGCGACGACGTGCCGGTCATCCGGATCATCGCCGAGAACGATGCCGTCGACGAGGGGCTCCCACCCGGTGACCAATGCATCCTCGAACGCCGCGTTCATCGCGTGCAGCCGTGCGTCGACACGCGCCGGCGCGAGCTCGGGGCGAACCCTCAGCACGGCCGACCGCACCTCAGCGAGGATCCGCCCGGACCACAACGGCCGAAACAGACCTGCCTCGGCCGCACCCAGGAGCGTGTCGGCGAGCGCGACCGGTACGAGCACGTTGGCGTCGAGGACGGCGCCGAACGTCACGCGCCCGCTCCGTCCTTCCGAGCGGCCTTCAGCGCATCGGCATAGTCGGCGGCAGAGTCGTCGTACAGGCCGTCCTCGACCGCCTGTCGCGTCATCTCGTCGAGAACGCTGCGCCGCTCTACCCGCCGCCGGTCGCGGTAGGCCAGAACGTCATCCAGACGCACGCGGCGATGGCGGGTCGTCTTCTCGAACGGGATCTCGTGGTTCTCCAGGAGCTTGACGAGCGTCGGCCGGGAGATCCCGAGCAGCTCCGCCGCCTGGCTCGTCGTCAGTCGAGTCGCAACCGGAGCGACCATGATCGCCTGACCCCGCTGCATGGCCTCGAGCACCTGAACGAGAACGTCGTGCACCTCGACGGGAAGCACGACCTCGGACCCGTCGGGGCCGCGCAGGGTGGCCGACGGCTGCTGGAGCATGCGTGTCAGCTCGCCGACGAGCTCGAGGTCATCAGCAGGCAGCGTGATCGGGTGCGGCGTCGTGACACTCATCCCGACATCGTCCGCTCGAAACGAAAGAAACGCAACAGCTTCCGTCATCGATGGCGACTCAGGGGCGGCGCGCGTCGATCGGATCGAGCGGTAGTGCCTCTTCGCCGAACTCTTCCCGCATGATCGATACGAACGTCTGAATCGCCACGGCCGCGCGGGAGCGACTCTCGTCGAACACCCTGACTTGCTCGTCCGTCGGCCTCCACCCGACGAAGCCCCTGAGCATGCGCTGCGGCTTGGTCATGACAGTCGCGGACTGCGCATGCTCTGCCCCGCTCTCGACGCGACCTCCTTGGCCGCGGCCGAGGCGCGCGGCGTGCCGCACGAGAGGACCTCCGCCTGGGCGTCGAGAAGTGGCGTCAGTTGTGCGGCCAACTTCCACCCGATCTCGAACGGGTCGACCGGACGCCGCATGCGCAGCGCGATGGCCAGCGAGTTGTCGAGGCCTGACTGGGCTCTCGCGACGCTCCTGACGACTTCGCCGAGCGTCAGCGTCCCGTGCGCCGACTGAATGAGGGCGATGTACGCGGTGCGCCGGCGGTGTGCCGCAGCGCTGCGAGACGCCGCGCGTTGTCGCTGGGCCTCCAGCGCCAAGGCGCCAAGCGTCGTCAACAGCGACGCGCCGAATGCGGCAACGACCGGGACCCACAATGACATGCCTGCCTCCGTCGGAGCCCGGGAACGTGTCGCACACCGTACCGGCCGCGCGACGCGGAGTTGCGGATCCAGCGCGACAGCGAAGTGCGAGTTGTCGCGTCGGCGCAGCGTCCGGACTCGACTCGGGAGCATGCTGCTGACCACGTGCTGACCACGGGGCCTCCGCGGCTGATGCAGCGAAGTCGTCCGATGCAGTCTCTACGCCCATGACCTGCGGTAACACACTGTGCGCCTGGGCAGATTCGAACTGCCGACACCCGCTTTAGGAGAGCGGTGCTCTATCCCCTGAGCTACAGGCGCAAGGACCTGGCGGCCGGGGGCCGGAGGTCCTCCAGGATGCTACAGGAGCGCGCCTTGGCCCCCGTGCGGTCGTGACCGGGTGCGGAGTCTCAGAGCGCCGTGCCTTGCTGGACGGGCGTGCCGTCCACGTTCTCGACCACCCGTTCGCCGATGGGGTCGTCCAGCGCCACCGTCGCCTCCGCGTACACGGCGATGGCCTGCTGGTCCCCGTCGGCACGCCGGACGTCGACGGCCACGACGACCGTGCTCGCGGACTCGGACACGACCCGGGCACGCTCGATGCGGTCGCCCGGGCCGATCCCGACGACCAGCGTGAGGCTGGTCGCGTCGTCGGTGCCGGCGTGCCAGCGCACGACCTTCTGCTCGGTGACGCGGTCCCCGGCGCAGCCCGCGACAGCCACCCCCGCGACGAGGACCGCCGCAAGGGTCCGTCCGATCGCCCGACGGGCGGGTGTGCGCGGCCGGGCGGCGCCGGGCGGGAGATCCGCGGTGCGGGGCGGCGTGCGCGTCATCGGTGCCTCCGGGGGCCGGGTGCCGTCGTCGGTCTCTCCTGACGGACCGTAGCGCGTGGTGGACGTCCGGGAGGGCGGTTCACGAGTACGCGGTGCTTCACGCCTGCGACCAGGACAGGCGTCGTCGTCGGGCCCGGGAAGACGCCGGCCGCCGCGAGCGCCGTCCGTGCGCGGGCAGAGCCCCCAGATGCGGGACCGGGCAGCGCCTGCCTAGCGTGGCGGGGACCAGCCACACGACGGCAGGAGGCGAGTCCACCATGGCGGAGCAGGTGCGTCCGGAGCAGCAGCAGGAGCCCCCGGGCCTGACGGGGCCGATGGTCCCGCAGCCCGATCACGGCGAGGACTCCTACCGAGGCTCGGGCCGGCTCGAGAGGAAGCGCGCGTTCATCACGGGCGGGGACTCGGGGATCGGGCGGGCGGTGGCGATCGCGTTCGCGCGGGAGGGTGCGGACGTGGCGATCGGCTACCTCCCGGAGGAGCAGGTGGACGCCGACGAGACGGCGCGGTGGGTCCGGGAGGCGGGGCGCACGTGCGTGCTGGTGCCGGCGGACCTGACGCACGAGGAGCAGGCGCGGGCCGCGGTGCGCACGGCGGTCGATGGCCTGGGCGGGCTGGACGTGCTGGTGAACAACGCGGGGTACCAGATGGCGCGCCGGGAGACGTTCGAGGACGTCGAGACGGACGAGATGGACCGCGTGATGCGCACCAACCTGTACGCACTGGTGTGGGTGACGCAGGAGGCGCTCCAGCACCTGGGTGAGGGTTCGGCGATCGTCAACTGCTCGTCGATCCAGGCGTACCAGCCGTCGCAGTCGCTGGTGGACTACGCGTCCACCAAGGCGGCGATCAACAACATGACGGTGAACCTGGCGGCCGAGCTCGGGGAGCGCGGGATCCGGGTGAACGCCGTGGCGCCGGGGCCCATCTGGACGCCGCTGCAGCCCGCGACGCAGCTGCCGGAGAAGGTCGCGTCGTTCGGGCAGGACACGCCGCTGGGGCGCGCGGGCGAGCCTGCGGAGGTGGCGCACGCGTTCGTGTTCCTGGCCTCGGCCGTCACGGGCTCGTACGTGTCCGGGACGGTGCTGGGCGTGACGGGCGGCAAGCCGGTCTTCTAGGCCGCGGCGGGGGCGGGTCGGCGCGTGTCGGCCCGCCCGCGCGTCAGCCCGGGGCGCGCAGCTTGCTGACCGGCACGCCCAGGATGGTGCGCTCGGGCACGGCCAGCGTGTCGAGCCCCTCGGGCACGGGCGGGATCGCGTCCGGCACGGGACCGATCCACACGCGCCACGGCGCGTCCGTGGCGGCGGGATCGGGCATCGGGAGCACCGCACCGGGCACGAGCGCGACCGCGCGGCGGTCCAGCGCGTCGAGGCGGCCGCGCAGCTCGTCCACCCGGTCCGCGGGCACGAAGCCGACGAACGCCTGCCGCCACACCAGCGCCAGCCGCCCCTCGCGGCCGCGCACCACCTCGAGCTCGGCGGGGACCAACCGGCCGGCACGCGCGTCGTGCCCCAGCGCCTGCACGATGCCGCGCTGCAGCGCGGGCGCCTCGGCCGCGTGGCAGCCCTCGTCGAACGGGACGTGCACGCGCGGGCGGCGGCGGAACAGGCTCACGGACCCAGCGTGCCACGCGGACGCGGCCCACGGCCCTCGTCGTGCGGCGCCCACGGCGTGCCCCTGCCGCGCGCGCGGGTGCGTGCGAGGATCGGCCGCATGACGAACGAGACGACCGCCACCACCGACGCGGCCCTCGCGAACGCGGGCGGCACGCGCCTGTGGGTCGAGCGCACCGGGAAGCGTCGCTACGTCGGCAGGAGCTCGCGCGGTGCGCGCGTGGAGATCGGGGACATCGCCTACGACGAGGCGTTCACGCCCGGCGAGCTCCTGAAGATCGCCCTGGCGGGCTGCAGCGGGCTGTCCGCGGACGCCGCGCTCGCGCGCCGCCTGGGCGACGACGTGCCGGTCACCATCGAGGTCGGCGGTCTGGCCGACGACGACGAGGACCGCTACCCCGCGCTCGCCGAGCGCCTGGTGGTGGACCTGTCCGCGCTCGAGCCGGACGCCCGCGAGCGCCTGCTGACCGTCATGCACCGCGCGATCGACCAGCACTGCACGGTGGGCCGCACGCTCCAGGCGGGCGCGCAGGTCGAGCTGTCGGTCGTCGGGGAGCGCTGAGCGCCGTGCCCCGCATCGTCGAGGACGCCCTGGCCCGCGCGGTGCAGCTGCCGTCCGCCGTGGTGCACGCGCACGTCGCGAGCCTGCGGCGGCGCAACCCGGACGCGACCCCCGAGCAGCTGGTCCGCCTGCTGGAGAAGGAGTACCTGCGCGTGGTCGCGGGCGCTGGCGGAGCCGTCGGCGCCGCCGCCGCGGCCCCCGCGGTCGGGACCGGCGTGGCGCTGGTGCTGACCGCGAGCGACGTCGCGACATTCTTCAGCGCGTCGGCCGCGTACGTGCTCGCGGTCGCGTCGGTGCACGGCATCGAGGTCGAGGACACCGAGCGCCGCCGCGCGCTGCTCCTGACCGCGCTCCTCGGGGAGTCGGGCGCGAAGGCGCTCGACGACCTCACGGGCTTCGGGGGCGCCAACGCGGCACGCCTGCTGCTGACCCGCCTGCCCATGGCCACGGTCAAGAAGGTCAACACCACGCTCACGCGCCGGATGGTGCGCACGCAGCTGGCGAAGCAGACCGGCCTGTTCTTCGGCCGGCTGCTGCCGTACGGCGTCGGCATGGTCGTCGGCGCGACGGGTGGCCGCGCGCTGGGCCGTCAGGTGGTCACGGGTGCACGCAAGGCGTTCGGCCCCGCTCCCCTGGCGTTCGCGCCGGTGCTCGAGCTCAAAGCCGCGGACCGGCGCGTGATCGAACCGGCCCCCAGCCCGCAGCCCGGGCCCACCCCGCGCTGACGCCCGCGTCGACGAATGGCGGCGCCGCCAGCCGGCCACGCGTCTGCACGACCGTCCCGACCTGGCCGCGAGCGTTGCGCCGCACGAGTGACATCCCAGCTCATGCGGCGTTGCCTGCGCCATGCTGCCCTCGTGATCTGGCCTGCCGCGCGACGCAGCGCATCCGTCAGCTCCCCGGCGCACAAATGGGCGGTGGTCGACGTGGAGACCTCCGGGCTCTCTGCGCGCTCCCACCGCGTGCTGAGCGTGGCCGCCGCCGCGCTCGATGAACGCGGCAACGTCGAGGACTCGTTCGAGAGCCTCCTGGACCCCGGATGTGACCCCGGGCCGGTCCACATCCACGGGCTCACCCGCGAGCGGCTCGCCGGGTCACCGCAGTTCGCGGAGGTCTCCTCACGCCTCAACCGCATCCTCTCCGGCCGTGTTCTCGTGGCCCACAATGCCGCCTTCGACCACGGGTTCCTGCAGGCGGAGTCCATCCGCGCAGGTCTCGACGATCCGGTGACACACCGGCTGTGCACGGTGGCGTTGAGCCGGCGGATCGGGGTGCCCGTCCCCAACCACCGGCTGGACACCCTGGCGTCCTACTGGCGCATTCCTCGTGGCCAGGCGCACGTGGCGGCTGACGACGTCCGGGTACTCGTCGACGTGTTCCGACGGAGCCGCGAGCTGGCCGACCGGCTGGCCATGCCTCTGCCGGTCGTCGCGACCGCCGACCTCGGCGTCATCCGGCCGGACCCGCCTGCCTGGTCGAAGCGCCGGTGCGACTGGTCATGGCCGGGACGCCTGGCGCCCGGGGCCCCGCTCGTCCAGGGGATGAAGGTCGTCATCACCGGTGACACCCGCCGGCCTCGCGAGACCCTCTGCCAGATGGCGGAGGATGCCGGGCTGGAGATCATGTCATCGGTCTCGAAGTTCACCAGCGTGGTCGTCTGCAACCGAGCCGCTGGATTCGAGAGCTCGAAGCTCGTCCGCGCCGCAGACCTCGGCACGCACGTGATCGACGAGGCGACGCTGCTGCGGCTGCTCCCCCAGGTCCTGCCCGGGGCGCCGCGCACGGCGTCGACGGCCACGCCACGCACCGCACCGCCGCGACCCACCGCCGCCCCGGCCGCGTCCCAGCCTCAGCTCCCCCCGGCAGCCCCGTCGTCGGCGACGGCGCCCGCCGCGCGGGAGCGGCGTCCAGCACCGGGTCGGTACGCGCAACGCCGCGTGCTCGTGCTCGGTGGCCCCCACGACCACGCAGCCGACATCCGCGCCCTCGTCGTGGCGGGTGGAGGTGCGGCCGCTGTCAACCTCAGCCTGAACGTCACCGACCTCGTCGCGCTGCTCGGCGCCGAGCAAGACCGCCGCGTCGAGAAGGCCCGGGCAGCCGGGGTCCGGGTGCATCTGGGCGGGGGCGTGCCTGCCGCGGAGCTCCTCGCTCGCCTGCTCGCCCAGGAGGACGCTGCTGCAGCACCCGTCGCTTCCGGCGACGAGGCGCTCGAGCTGCCTCGTGGCGGCGTCGTCGACCTCCCCGCCGCGAGCGAATGGACCGTACGCGCGAGCTGGCGGGTGGACGAGGCCCCAGGCGCCGATGTCGACGTCGTCGCTCTTCTCCTCGACCAGGACGGCCGCGTGTCCACCGACGAGGACTTCGTCTTCTACAACCAACCGTCCAGCGACCGCGATGCCGTGAGGCTCGTCGTCGACGGTCCGCACGAGCAGAGCGTCGCGATCGACCTCGACCAGCTGCCGGACCACTGCGACCGGATCGTCGTCGCGGCCGCGGTCGGCGGCGGTCCGACCTTCGGCGACGTCGGCGCCATCGAGCTGAACGTCGACCATCCGGACGGGAGCTTCGTGACGGCCACGCTCGACGCCGCGACGTCCGAGCGCACCCTGGTGCTGACCGAGCTGTACCTGCGGGCGGGCACGTGGCGCGTCCGCGTCGTCGGCCAGGGCTACGACCACGGGCTGGCCGAGCTCGCCGCATCGCACGGCGTCGCGGTGGACGACCGCTGACCGCCGTCCCACCCGGGGGCATCCGGGCACGCGGCCCAGATGCCCCCGACTGGGCTCACCAGCGGTCGTGCACGTGGGCGCGGATGCGCTCGTCGTAGATCGACGCGAGCGCGTCCTGCGTCGCGGCGGGCAGCGGCGCGAGGGCCGCGGCGTCCGCGTTGCCGCGCGCCTGGTCCGGTGTGCGGGCACCGGGGATGACCACGGAGACGCCGGGCTGGTCGATGATCCAGCGCAGCGCGAGCTGTGCGGTCGTGGCCCCCTCGGGCGTCAGGGCGGCCACCTCGCGTGCGGCGGCGACGCCCACGTCGAACGGCACGCCGGAGAACGTCTCGCCGACGTCGAACGCCTCGCCCTGCCGGTTGTAGGTCCGGTGGTCGTCGGCGGCGAACGTCGTGTGCTCGTCGTACTTGCCGGACAGCAGGCCCGACGCGAGCGGCACACGCGCGATGATCCCGACGCCCGCCGCGGCGGCAGCCGGGAGCACCTGCTCGAGCGGCTTGCGGCGGAACGCGTTGAGGATGATCTGCACCGAGGCGACGTTCGGCCGGGCGATGGCCGCGAGCGCCTCGTCGACCGTCTCCACGGACACGCCGTAGGCGGCGATGCGGCCCTCGTCGACGAGCGTGTCGAGCGCGTCGTACGTCGCGTCGCGGCCGAACACCTCGGTGGGCGGGCAGTGCAGCTGGACCAGGTCGATGGTCTCGACGCCCAGGTTCTCGCGCGAGCGGTCGTTCCACGCGCGGAACGCGTCCAGCGTGTACGCGTCGGCGACGTGCGGGTCGGCGCGGCGGCCCATCTTCGTCGCGACGGTCAGGCCCGAGGCCGCACCGCCGCGTGCGGCGACGAACGTCCCGACGAGCCGCTCGGAGCGCCCGTCGCCGTACACGTCGGCGGTGTCGAGGAACGTGACCCCGGAGTCGACCGCGGCGGCGAGGATCTCCACCGCGGTGTCCTCGGTGACGTCACCCCAGTCCGCACCCAGCTGCCAGCACCCCAGTCCGACCACACCGACGGACCGTCCCGTCCGTCCCAGCACGCGCGTCTCCATGTCCTGAGGCTAACGTCGGGAACGGCCCGTCCGCTCCCGACCCTGCGAGGTGCCCCGTGCGTCCAGCCCACGCCACGCTGCCGCTGCCGCCCGACGAGGCGTGGGACCTCCTGGTGGACGCGCGTCACCACGCGCGCTGGATCCCGCTCACCACGGTCACGACGAGCGGCGACCCCGCCGTGGGCGTGCAGGTGGAGGCCGTCACGGCGGGGGTGTTCACGGACCGCATGGAGATCCTGCGCGCGGACCCGCCGCAGGGGGCCGCGCCGGGCGTCGCGGTGTTCGCCAAGCGCGGGCCCGTGCTGCTGGGGCACGCGCAGATCGCGGTCCGTGCGGCCGCCGACGGGGGCTCGCACGTGCGTTGGGTCGAGGACGTGCACCTCGCCGGGCCCCTGCCGCGCGCGCTGACGCGCGCGGTGCTGCACGTGCCGCTCGCGGTGATGATGCGGCTCGCCCTGCGCGCCGCGCGCGCCGAGGTGACGGGCGTGCACGGCCGACACCGGGGGTGACGCGCGTCACGCGCACAACGGATCGCCGCTGTACGCCACCATCGCGCAACGGATCGCGCGGTGGTGCGCAAGAGCCGTTGATCGGTTGCGCGGGTGCGTGCTCCTAGGCTCGGAGGAACGCCGATCCGAGGGAGTCCCATGACCGCCACGAGCCCCGACGCGAACCGCGCCCCTGGCCGGACCGCCCGCCACTACCTGATGTGCGAGCCGGTCCACTACACGGTGTCCTACGAGATCAACCCGTGGATGGACAAGACCCGGTTCACCGACGCCGAGCTCGCGGTGCGGCAGTGGCGCACGCTGCGTGACACCTACCTGGACCTGGGTCACCGGGTCGAGACGATCGACCCCATCCCCGGGCTGCCGGACATGGTCTACGCGGCGAACGGCGCGACCGTCGTCGACGGCACGGTCTACTCCGCGAGCTTCCGGCACCCCGAGCGGCAGCCCGAGGGGCCCGCGTACCAGAAGTGGTTCGCGGACCGCGGCTACGTCACGCACACCGCCGCGCAGATCAACGAGGGTGAGGGCGACCTGCTCGTCGTCGGGTCCGTGATCCTGGCTGGAACGGGCTTCCGCACCGACCGCGCCGCGCACGCCGAGGCCCAGGAGCTGTTCGGCCGGCCCGTGGTGAGCCTCGAGCTCGTCTCGCCGCACTACTACCACCTGGACACCGCGCTCGCCGTGCTGTCCTCCGATGCGGCGAACCCGCAGGTCGCGTACTTCCCGCCGGCGTTCAGCGAGGCGAGCCGCGCGGTCCTCGAGGAGATGTTCCCGGACGCCGTGCTGGCCACCGAGCGCGACGCCGTGGCGCTCGGGCTCAACGCGGTCTCGGACGGCGAGAACGTCGTCGTCGCGCCGGGTGCGGTGGACCTCACCGCCGCGCTGCGCGAGCGCGGCTACACGCCGATCCCCGTGGACACGAGCGAGCTGCTCAAGGGCGGCGGCGGCGCCAAGTGCTGCACGCTCGAGATCCGGGCCTGACGTGACCGCGCTGGCCCCCCGCCCCGCCACGGCCTCGCGCCTGGCGCCCAACTACGCCCCGCTGCCCATCACGCTCGCGATGGGTGAGGGCGCGTGGGTCACGGATGACGAGGGCCGCCGGTACCTCGACCTGCTCGCGGGCTACTCGGCGCTCAACTTCGGGCACCGGCACCCCGCGCTCGTCGCGGCGGCGCACGCGCAGCTGGACCGGCTCACGCTCACCAGCCGCGCGTTCGACCACGACCTGCTCGAGCCGTTCGCGGCCGCGCTGGCGGGTCTGGTCGGTCCGCTCGTGGCGGGCGACGAGGCGCTGGTGCTGCCGATGAACACGGGCGCCGAGGCCGTGGAGACCGCGATCAAGGCCGTGCGCAAGTGGGGCTACCAGATCAAGGGCGTGCCCGCGGACCGCGCCACGATCGTCGTCGCGGACGGCAACTTCCACGGCCGCACGACGACGATCGTGTCCTTCTCCGACGACGCCGACGCACGCGAGGGCTTCGGACCGTTCACCCCGGGCTTCCGGTCGGTGCCGTTCGGCGACGCGGACGCGCTGCGCGCCGCGATCGACCCGACGACGGTCGCGGTGCTGCTCGAGCCCATCCAGGGCGAGCACGGCGTGATCGTGCCGCCCGAGGGCTACCTGGCCGCGGTGCGCGCCGCGTGCGACGAGGCGGGTGTGCTGCTGGTCGCGGACGAGATCCAGTCCGGGCTGGGCCGCACGGGCCATGTCCTCGCGTGCGAGGCGTGGGGCGTGCGCCCGGACCTGGTGACGCTCGGCAAGGCCCTGGGCGGGGGCATCCTGCCCGTCTCGGCCGTCGTCGGGCGTGCCGACGTGCTCGGCGTGCTGACCGCCGGGACGCACGGCTCCACGTTCGGCGGCAACGCGCTCGCGTGCGCGGTCGGCATCGCTGTGGTCGGGCTGCTGAGCACCGGGGACGTGCAGGCCGCCGCGCGCGAGCGCGGTACGGAGCTGGGCGCCGCGCTGGACGCGATGGTGGCCGAGGGACTCCTGACGGGCTACCGGCGCGCGGGGCTGTGGGCGGGCCTCGACGTGCCGCACGGGACCGGCCGCGCCGCGTGCGAGGCCATGCTGCGCGAGGGTGCGCTGGCCAAGGACACGCACGGCCGCACGCTGCGCCTGGCGCCGCCGCTGACGATCACGCCGGAGGACCTCGCCGAGGCCCTGGCCCGCACCACGCGGGCGCTGCGCACGCTCGCCTGAGCGCTCAGCGGAACAGGACAGCGGAGAACAGCCAGCCCGACTGCGTCGCGGCGCCCACGTACATGGTGCCGACGTCCGTGCGGCGCATCTGCGCGTCGTGGCTGCCCGAGTGCGACCACGCCTGCACCAGGTAGGACGCGGTGGGGCTGCCCGAGCACCCGACGATGTTGTCCCCGCCCGAGTGCCAGATGCCGCCCGCGGTGCCCATCGCGAGCGCATGCCCGACGAGCGTGCTGGACCGCACCACCGCGAGCTGCGGCAGCCCGCGCGAGGCGCGGTAGGCGTTGATCGCGGCGCCCACGGCCGACGCGCTGGACTCCTGCGCGCCCGACCCGCCCGTCCCGCGGCACACCAGCCCGCCCGCGGGGATCCGGGGCGCCGTCGAGGGCGGGTCCACGGTGCGCGTGCTCGGTGCGCGCAGCTCCGCGGCCCGGCGTTCGGCCTCCGCGCGCGCCTCGGCCCGGCGGCGCTCCTCCGCCGCGCGCCACCGCTTCTCCGCGGCCGTGACCTCCTCGACGGGCGCCGTCAGCGCGGCCGGGGCCGCGCGCAGCGCGGTGAGCGTCGCGTCGTCCGCGGCGGTCAGCGCGCGTGCGCCCGCGATCGCCTCCCGCAGCGTGGTGAGCCGCGCGTCGCCGGCATGCGGGGCGGCCTCGGCCGCCGCCGCCGCACGCCGCACGGCGTCCCGGAGCGCCACGACCAGCGCGTCCCGCTCCCGGGTCCACGTGCCGGCCGCCGTGCGCGCGGTGGTGTCCACGGGCACGTCCTGCGCGGTGAGGACGACGTCCACCCGGGCACGGGCCTCCTGCGCGGCCACGCGTGCGCGTTCGGCGCGCTCGGCCCGGTCCTGCGCGATCCAGCCCCCGGCCGTGGCGAGCGCGACCGTCGCCACCGCGGCCACCGCGGTCACGCGCACCCGTCGTGACGCGCGGGGCGGTGCCACGGGCTCCCCTGGCGCCCTGCGCTGGGTCGGGAGCAGCCCGGCGGGCGCCTCGGGTGCGGGGCGCGGCGTGGGCAACGAGGTCTGCTGCGTGGCGCGCATCGCGTCGCCTCCATCCGATTCGCGCGGAAAGTCCCCCCGTGTCATCGGCACGTTGCCACCGTCGCTGGAGTCCCGCCACACGACACGTCCGGTCCCGCTGGCGCCCGACGCCCGTGCAGGCGTGCCGGGCGAGGATCATGGGCGCCATGACCGACCCCCTCGACGCCGCGATCCTGCGCGTGCTCGCGGTCGACGCGCGCGCCACGTTCGCGCAGATCGGCCAGCAGGTCTCGCTGTCCGCGCCGGCGGTCAAGCGCCGCGTGGACCGCATGCGCGCCGACGGTGTGATCCGCGGGTACACCGTGCGCCTGGACCCCGCCGCGCTGGGGTGGCAGACCGAGGCGTTCGTGGAGCTCTACTGCCAGGGGTCGACGAGCCCCGCGACCATGCGCGCCGCGGTCGAGCAGTACCCGGAGGTCGTGGCCGCCAGCACGGTCACGGGCGACGTCGACCTCATGGTGCAGGTGCGCGCACGGGACATGCGGCACCTCGAGCAGGTGGTCGAGCGCCTCGCGGCCGAGCCGTTCGTCTCCCGCACCCGCTCCACCGTGGTGCTCTCGGCGCTGGTGCGCCGGCCCGACGTCATGCCCTGACCGGCGCGGGCCGGCCGCGGGGGCGCCAGGTCAGGCCGCGTCCTCGCACCGCTGCGTGACCACCATGACCGGGCAGTCGGCGTGGTGCAGCACCGCCTGGCTGGTCGAGCCCAGCAGCAGCCCCGCGAACCCGCCGCGCCCGCGCGAGCCCATCACCAGCAGGTCCGTCGCGGCGGAGAACTCGGTGAGCAGCTCGGCGCCCGTGCCGTCCAGCGCGAACCGTCGGACCTCGAGCTCCCTGCCCTCGAGCACGCGGTCCACGACGACGTTGAGCCCCTCGGTGACGTCGCTCAGCACCTGCTCGTGGTCGACGGCCGCGGGCAGCCACGCCAGCACACCCGTCATCGAGCCGACCGGCACGCCCGAGACCGCGGTGAGCGACGCGCCCCACGCGATGGCCTCGTCGACCGCGAAGCGCAACGCACGTTCGGCCTGCGGCGAGCCGTCCACGCCCACGACGATCCGCTCGACCGGCCGCACGTGCGGCAGTTCGGCGTCGTCGGGCAGGCGGTGCCCCTGCGCGTCCCGCAGCGGCACCACGACCGTCGGGCAGTGCGCGTGCGCGGGCAGCGCCGAGGAGACCGTGCCGAGCAGCCGGTCGGCGAACCCGCCGCGCCCCCGCGTCCCGACGACCGCGAGGCGCGCCTCGCGCGACAGCTCGACGAGCACGCCCGCGGCGTCACCCGTGTGCACCTTGGCCGTGACCGGCACTCCGCACCCCGCCACGCGCGCGGACGCCTCCGCGAGAACCGCCGCGGCGCCCTCCTGGATCGCGGTGTCGTCGAGAGCGGCGTACCCGCCGTCGAGCGAGGCCGCCGCGAACGACGGCAGCGCGTAGGCGCACACGAGATGCAGCGCCCAGCCTCGTCGCACCGCCTCGGCCGCCGCCCAGTCGAGGGCGAACAGGCTCGCCGCTGAGCCGTCGACCCCCACGAGGACCACGTCGTCGCGCGTCAACCCGCTCGCCTCCCTCGGCCGGCCGGACCGGTGCCCGGGCCTGGAGCCAGTATCGGGCACGGAACGATCCACGTCCCAGCCCCGGCGCGCGCGTCAGGCCACCGAGACGCCGTCCGCCCACCCCAGCAGGTACGGCTCCCAGTCGGGCCGGTGCACCAGGATGCCCGCGAGCGGCGCACGCGGGACGCGCGGCGTGAACCCCAGCTCCCAGCCCAGCTCGGACAGCAGGTGGTCGGCCTTGCGGTGGTTGCACCGCGCGCACGCCGCGACCACGTTCTCCCACGCGTGCGGCCCGCGCCGGCTGCGCGGCACCACGTGGTCGATCGTGTCCGCACGGCCGCTGCAGTACGCGCAGCGCTCGCCGTCGCGCGCGAGGACCGCGCGCCGGGTGATCGCCGCGCGCGTGCGGTGCGGCACGCGCACGTAGCGCTGCAGGCGGACCACGGACGGCGCGACGAGCGTCAGCCGCTCGGAGTGCAGCAGCGCCTCGCTGCCCTGCTCCACGACGGCCTTGTCCAGCAGCAGGAGCAGCACGGCCCGGCGCACGGGCACGACGCACAGCGGCTCGTACGACGCGTTGAGCACGAGCGTGCCGCTCACGTCGCGGCCCCGGCGTCCCGGGCGCGCGTGGGCGCACCCCCCGGACGGACCTGACCGGTCCGGTGCTGCGCGCTGACCTGTGCGGTTCTGGACACGATGCCCTCCCGAGGGCCCGCCGCCCGATCGACCGGACCCGGCTGGCCCGTCGACGGAAGCGTCGGTGCGCGATCAGGGTAACCGCACGCCGCAATCGGAAAGACGACGAGGCCCCGGTGACGACTCGTGTCGTCCCGGGGCCTCGTCGAGGAGCGGGTGCGTCAGCCGACGCGGATGAAGACCGGCGAGCTCTGCCAGATGGAGCGGAACTGGATGGTCTTGCCGGGGCGCGGCGCGTCGATCTGCATGTTGCCGCCGGCGTAGATCCCGATGTGGCCGGGGCTCCAGATCAGGTCCCCGGGCAGCGCGTCCGCACGGGACACGATGGTGCCGGCGTAGTGCTGCGCGCTGGACGTGCGCGGCAGGCTGATGCCGAGCTGCGCGTAGACGTAGGACGTGAAGCCCGAGCAGTCGAAGCCGCTCGGCGACGAGCCGCCCGAGACGTAGGGGACGCCCACGTAGCGCGCGGCGATCTCGAGCACCTTGTTGCCGCTGACCGACTGCGGGATCGGCGAGTTGACCGTCTCACGCGGCGCGTTGCGCGTGGTCTGGTCCGGCGTCGTCGTCCGGGTCGTGACCACCACGGGATCGGGCTTCGGCGCGGGGAGCTTGATCTTGAGCGCGGGGTCGTCGATGGTCCACTTCGCGTCAGCCGGCGCGCTGACGACCGGAGCGGTCTCCAGCAGCGCGCGGGCGCCCGCGGTCAGGGCCTCGGTGTCCACCGCGGCGAGTGCGCCTGCGGACGCGCCGTCCGACGGGGCTGCGAACGCGGGGGCCGCTCCGAGCATCGACGAGACGACCAGTCCCGAGGATGCGGCGACCACCGCGGTACGACGGCCGGCGGTGCCGAGCTGCTCCGAAGCAGCCGAGGCGAAGTCCGTCAGCGGCGTCGCGGGCCGACGTGCGGCCCTGTGCCGTGCATGCGTCATGCGCGTGCCTCTCCTTGTCGCCTACGAGGTCAGCTGTCGGGTTCGGGTGGGAGAACACCCGGCCTCGCCGTGGATCGCTCCACGACGGGGCTTCACCCCAAGGGCGCCTGAGCGCCCAGATTTGGGTCCCCCGCCCCTGCCGGCGGTTCGAGCGGACCTCTTGCGGCGGCAGGGCTAGGCGTCCCGCTCGAGGGCTTCGTGGAGGAGGGGTTCCGGCGAAGCAGGTCGACCGTACATGAGCCCGTCCGCGATTGTCACGTTCCGATCACGAGAAATCTGGAAGAAACTGGACAGCCGACCTGCACCACGCACGGCGCGCGGACGACACGCCAGGTCACGGGCGTGGGAGCGTGTCGCAGGGACCACCGAGGCGACCACGCCTCGGCAGTGTGTCTCAGATCACGGACGTCAGACGGTCCCGACGAAGATGTGCCGCGCGACCTCGTCGGGCAGGTCCAGCACCACGGCGCCGTCCGGGACGCCCACCGTGGTGGTCCCGGGCGCACGCTCGACGGTGATCTCCACGCCGGGCAGGATCCCGGCGTCCGCGAGCCGCGTGAGCAGCTCGACGTCCACCTGCAGCGGCTCGGCGATGCGCGCGACCCGCACGCGTCCGGCGGCCACGTCCGCCCCGACGAGCGGTGTCACGCCGTCCAGGAACTCGATGCGGGTCTGCTCCTCGCCGATCTCCGAGAGCCCGGGGATCGGGTTGCCGTACGGGTCGAAGTGCGGGTGGTCGAGCAGGGCCGCGAGGCGCTTCTCGACGCGCTCGCTCATGACGTGCTCCCAGCGGCACGCCTCCTCGTGCACGTAGGGCCACTCGAGCCCGACGATGTCGGTGAGGAGCCGCTCGGCCAGGCGGTGCTTGCGCATCACGCGCACGGCCTTCGCGCGGCCCAGCTCGGTGAGCTCGAGGTGCCGGTCACCGGTGACCACGACGAGCCCGTCACGCTCCATCCGGGCGACGGTCTGCGAGACGGTCGGCCCCGAGTGCCCGAGGCGCTCGGCGATCCGGGCCCGCAGCGGGGTGATGCCTTCCTCGGTGAGCTCGTAGACCGTCTTGAGGTACATCTCCGTCGTGTCGATCAGGTCGCTCACCGCGCCGCCTCCCCATTCGCCCGCGGCCGGTGCTGGCGGCCGCCCTCACAGGGTAGTTGCTCGTGCGCGCGAGCCGCGGGCTCTATCCTCGCGACGTGCCCGAGACGCTGCCCACGATCCCCGCCGACCTGCTCCCCCGGGACGGCCGGTTCGGCTCCGGCCCCTCGAAGGTGCGCGCCGAGCAGGTCGAGGCGCTCGCGTCCGCGGGCCGCACGCTGCTCGGCACGTCGCACCGCCAGGCGCCCGTGCGCGGGCTCGTCGGCCGCGTGCGCACTGGGCTCGGCGAGCTCCTGGGCCTGCCCGACGGGTACGAGATCGCGCTCGGCAACGGCGGCTCCACGCTGTTCTGGGACGTGGCCACGCTGTGCCTGGTCCAGCAGCGCTCCGCTCACGGCTCGTTCGGCGAGTTCGGCGCCAAGTTCGCCGCCGCGGCGGCACGCGCGCCGTTCCTCGACGAGCCCGTGGTCACCACCGCCGCGCCGGGCGGCGTGGCCGTCCCCGCCCTGGCCGACGGGGTCGACGTCTACGCGTGGCCGCAGAACGAGACGTCCACGGGCGCCGCGGCGCCGGTGCGCCGCGTCGCGGGCTCGCGTGAGCAGGGTGCGCTCGTCGTCGTCGACGCGACGTCCGCCGCAGGCGGGATCCCCGTGGACGTCGCGCAGACCGACGTCTACTACTTCGCGCCGCAGAAGTCGTTCGCGTCCGACGGCGGCCTGTGGCTCGCGGCGCTGTCCCCCGCCGCGGTGGAGCGGGCCGCGCGCGTCGAGGCCGACCGGTGGGTGCCCGAGAGCCTGTCCCTGAGCACCGCGGTCGCGAGCTCGCGCCTGGACCAGACGCTCAACACGCCCGCGATCGCGACGCTGCTGCTGCTGGCCGAGCAGCTCGACTGGATGCTCGAGAACGGCGGCCTGGAGTTCGCCGCCGGTCGGAGCGCCACCTCGTCGGGCCACCTGTACGCCTGGGCGGAGGCGCGCGACTGGGCGACGCCGTTCGTGCCCGACCCCGCGCACCGCTCACCCGTGGTCGCGACGATCGACCTGGACCCCGAGATCGAGGCGTCCACCGTGACGAAGGTGCTGCGCGCGCACGGCGTCGTCGACGTCGAGCCCTACCGCCGGCTGGGCCGCAACCAGCTGCGCGTCGCGGTCTACCCCGCGGTGGACCCGGACGACGTGCTCGCGCTGACGGCGTGCGTCGACCACGTGGTCGAGCAGCTCGGCTGAGCCGCACCCCCGCCTGGCGCACGACGGGGCCGCGGGCTCATGGCACCCGCGGCCCCGTCGTCGTCACCCCCGTGCGGGGGCGCGTCCTGCGTGCGTCAGACCTGTGCGCGGCGGCGGTGCCACATCGCGGCGGCGAGCGCGAGCCCGCCCGCGACCACCAGGCCGCCACCGGCCAGCGCGATCGGCAGCGCGTTCGCACCCGTGGCGGACAGCTCCGGGTCGTCCGAGAGCACCTCGCTGTCCGGCGGGTTGGTGTTGCAGTCGGGCCGCGACGGCGGGTAGGCGACCGAGACCGTGGTCTCCGGGTTGACCTGGAAGAGCACGTCGACCGACGGGCGGACCCAGTCGAACTCGTCACCCTCGACCCACGTGCCGTCCGGCAGCTGGGTCCAGCCCGGCCAGTCCACGCCGCGGCCGTTCTCCTCCACCGCGCCGGGCCAGTTCACGACGCCCTCGAGCGGCAGGTCGTCGAGCACCACGGACGAACCCGTGGGGTTGACCCACGTGATCTTCACGGTCTTGTTGGGCGTGCCGACGGCCTCGACCTGGTAGCGGAGCTTGGGCACCTCGTTGTCGCAGAACGGCGTGAGGACCTTGACGTGCAGCTCGCACGGCTCGGGCGGGCCGTAGTCGTCGGGCTCGGGGTCGAGGCAGCCGTCCGACGTGGCCGCGGGGGCCGGTGCGACCTCCGCCGATGCCGCGGAGGGCACCGCCACGAGGGCCAGTGCGGGGAGGACCAGCGCGAACGCTGCCTTGACGAACCTGCTCATGAGACCGTGCCACCTCGGGGGAGCGTCGTGCAGGAGGTCAGTCCTGCCGGTGAGCGGAGCGGCGGCCCCGGCCGCGGGGTGCGCGGCGCGGTGCGACTGCTCTCGCGTTGGATCGGACGAATCGTACATATCGGGACCATCCTCGCGCGTCGAGCACCCGGAGAGCAGCAACCGATCGGGTGATTTCGGTCAGCAGCCGAGTGGCTCGGCTGTGCAGGAAGGAGCCCGCCCGCGGCCCGCCGATACACGCGTGCGCGTCACGAGTGCGCCACGCACCGCGCGAGGACCGCGCCGGGCGCCCCGAGCGTCGGCGTGGTCCACACGTCGACCACGCCGTCCACCACCGGCACCGTGACCCGGAGCGTCGTCTCCTGGCCCGGCGCCAGCACCACCGCCGTGGTGCGCACCTCGCGCCCCTGCTCCTGCAGCGGGACACCGACGAACCCCTCGTCCTGCGCGAGCGCCCCGACCTGACCCCCGACCGGGCCGTAGACCGTGACGCGCGTGTCGAGCCAGCCGCGCGGCAGCAGGTGCGGCCGGATGCCCAGCACCGAGTCGCGCCACGTCGCGACGTCGGCCGGTGGGTCGTACGCGAGGTCGATGCGCACGGTCGCGGTCGGCGAGGGCCCGGAGCACTCGAGCTCCTCGACGGTGACCTCGGACGTCAGGTCGTAGTCGAGCTTGGCGGTGGTCGCGTCGTCGAGGAAGACGCCCACGGCCTGCGGCGCACCGCCGCTCAGGAACGCCCCGCCGATCGTCGAGCGCGCGAGCACCGCCTGCTCGTCCGGATGCGCCGACCAGATCCGCACGCGGCGCTCGTCCACGGACCGGGCCGCGGCACGCACCAGCTCCTCGGCGTCGCCCGTCCCCGATCCGACCGCGCCCAGCACCGTGGCCGCCACGGCCGCGAAGTACGCGTCGGCCTGCGCGTCGTCGTCGACCTCGAGGTACACGTCGCGCAGGGCCTTCTGCAGGAACGTGCTGCCGCGGATCGCCTTGCCGCCGGGTCCGGGCAGCGGGCCCGTGGCGCGCAGCACCAGGCGCACCGTCACGGGATCGGTCGCGATCACACCGTCGACCGGGTCGCCGCCGTCGGCCTCCCACAGCGCGGTCGCGATGGCCGCGGTGCGCGGGAAGTCGGGTGAGCCCGACGCGTTCTGCATGTACCGGCCCAGCGGCGTCCCGAGGATCGCGAGCTCGGCGTCCGACAGCGCGAGGACGGGCTCGTCGGCCACCGCCACGTCGCGCGCCGCGACCTGCCGCACCAGCGACACCCGGCCGTCGTCGACGCGCAGCTCGAGCACCGCGCCCACGATGCCGCCGGAGGTCCGTAGCTCGGCCGAGTTGAGCGCCAGGACCAGGTAGGTGCGCGGGCCGTCGGCACCCAGCAGCGGCGGCAGGAGCCGGGTGACGTCGGACGCGCCGTCGAGCGTGGCCGCGAGCTCGGTCAGCGCGTCGTCCACGTCGCCGACCGCGTCGTCGAGCAGGCCCACCAGGTCGGTGCGGTCGAGGCGGGCGACGCGCTCGTGCGCCGTGCGCGCGACACCGGCCGCGTCCGCGACCGGTGCGGCCACGTCCTGCACGGCGGCGAGGTCGATCCGGCCATCGTCGGCCCGCAGGCCGTCACCGGTCAGCAGCGCGCCGGCCTGGACCGTCGCGGGCAGCGCCCGCGCGGCGACCTCGTCGAGCGACAGGCTCACGGCACGGACCGCGGTGAGCTGGTCCCCCAGCCACGGGACGTGCTCCGCGGCCCGCCACACCGGGTCGTCGGTCCGCTCCTCGGCCCGCGCCGTCGCGTCCTGCAGCGCGGGCAGGCTCGCCTCGAGCGCGGCCAGGCTCTCGCTCCCGTCCAGCGCCCCGTCCTGCGCCGTCACGTCCGCGAGCGCGTCCTGCGCGTCCCGCAGCGCGTCCACGGCTCCCGCACCGCGGTACGCGAGCCACGCGAGCGCCGCGACGACGAGCAGGAGCAGCGCCAGCACGCCGAGCAGCACGCGGCGCGCGCGGCGGCGGGGCCGGGCGGGCCGGGCGTCCGGCGTCGGCGCCGCGGACGCGTCGTCGACCTGGGCACTCATGCCGCGATCGTGACATATCGGACGCGGCGGACCACCGTCGCGTCCGCGGGATTCACCCGCGTGCCGGACTGCTCACCCGATCGACGTGCGGTCAGGCCGCCGAGGCGCGGTCCGCGGCGTCCTGCGCACCGACCCGGCGGGCGGCCGACTCGCGCACGCCCTCCACCTGCGCGGGGTGCAGGACCTCCAGGTGCGGGCGGGACAGGTGGTAGCGCACCTGCACGTCCCACGCGCGGCGGGCCCACAGCGCCGCGCCCGCGGACACCAGGAGCGCCGAGATCGAGCCGATGCCGATGGACCAGCGGGCGCCGAGCTCCTCACCGACCCACCCGACGATGGGCGAGCCCACGGGCGTCGCGCCCAGGAACACGATCATGTAGAGCGCCATCACGCGGCCGCGCATCGCGGGCTCGGTGGTCATCTGGATGGTCGCGTTCGCGGCGGTCATCATGGTCAGCGACGCCAGGCCCACGGGGATGCACGCGATCGCGAACGAGACGTACGTCGGCATGAGCGCCATGACGCCCGTGGTGATGCCGAACGCGAACGCGGACCCGATCACCAGCCGCACGCGCGGACGCTCGCGCCGCGCGGCCAGCAGCGCGCCGGTCAGCGAGCCGATCGCCAGGACCGAGCCGAGGATGCCGTACTCCCCCGCACCCTTGCCGAACTCGGTGCGCGCCATGAGCGCGCTGGTGAGCTGGAAGTTGAGGCCGAACGTCGAGACCACGCCGACCACGACCATGATGACCAGGATGTCCGAGCGGTTCCGCACGTAGCGGATGCCGTCCCGGATCTGCCCCTTGGCCCGCGGCGCGGACGGCATCGAGCGCAGCTCGCGGCTGCGCATGCCGGTCAGCGCCAGGATCGTGGCGCCGAACGTCACGGCGTTGATGACGAACACCCAGCCCGGACCGACCCACGCGATGAGCAGGCCCGCGACGCCGGGACCGATCAGGCGTGCGGCGTTGAACGACGCGCTGTTGAGGCCGACGGCGTTCGACAGCTTCTCGGGCGGGACCAGCTCGGCGACGAACGTCTGGCGGACCGGGGCGTCGATCGCCGAGACGCAGCCGAGCAGCCCCGCGAACAGGTACACGTGCCACAGCTGCGCGTGCCCGCCGAGCACGAGCACACCCAGCCCGGCCGCGAGCACGCCCTGACCCACCTGGGTAGCGACGAGCAGCTTGCGGCGGTCGACGCGATCGGCCAGCAGGCCCGCCCACGCGGACAGCACCAGCACGGGCGCGAACTGCAGCGCGGTGGTGACCCCCACCGCGACACCGGACTCCGACGTGAGCACGGTCAGGACCAGCCAGTCCTGCGCGACGCGCTGCATCCACGTGCCGACGTTCGCCACGAGCGCGCCGGCGAACCACAGCCGGTAGTTGAAGTAGCGCAGCGAGTCGAACGTGCTCATGACTCGGCCAGCCTGCGCAGCACGCCCGCGGCGTCGGCCAGCAGCGCGCGCTCGTCGTCGGTGAGGTCCGCCAGACGGCCGGCCAGCCACAGGTGCCGGCGGCGGCGCGTCTCCGCGACCTCGGCGATCCCCGCGGCGGTCAGCGACACCAGCACCGCGCGCCCGTCGCTGGGGTGCTCGCCCTTGGCGACCAGCCCGTCCTCGACGAGGCAGTTGACCGTGCGGGTGACCGTCGGGGGCTGCACGCGCTCGAGCTCGGCGAGCTGGCCGGGCGTGAGCGGACCTCGCTTGTCGAGCCACATCAGCACGCTGTACTGCGGGTCGGTCAGGCCCGCGTCACCCCGTTCGGCGCGGATGCGCCGCGACGAGACCGCGATCGCACCGCGCAGCTCGGCCGCGAGGTCGTGCACCGGGTCGTGCGCGGGGTCCTGCAGGAGGTCCAGCACCGGGTCGCTCGTGGGGGGCACGGGCGCGGTGGAGGACATGATCGTTACCCTACCTCATTACCTTGGGTAACGATCATCCGCAGCCCCCTGGCTCAGGGGCGTCCGAGCGCGCGGTACGTCCAGCCCGCGGCCCGCCACTGCACCGGGTCGAGCACGTTGCGGCCGTCGAGCATGTGCTTGCCCGCGACGAGCCCGCCCAGCACGTCCGGCTCGAGCTCGCGGTACTGCGACCACTCGGTGCCGAGCAGCACCGCGTCGGCGTCCCGCACCGCGTCCAGCACGTCGTCGGCGTAGTGCAGCTCGGGCCACGCCTGACGCGCGTTCTCCAGACCCTGCGGGTCCGTCACGACGACGTGCGCACCCTGCTTCTCGAGCCCGAGCGCGACCGCGAGCGCGGGCGAGTCGCGGATGTCGTCGGAGTTCGGCTTGAACGTCGCGCCCAGCACCGCGACGCGCTTGCCGACGAGCGAGCCCCCGCACACCTCACGCGCCAGGTCCACCATGCGCTCGCGCCGGCGGCCGTTGATGGAGTCCACCTCGCGCAGGAACGTCAGCGCCTGGTCCACGCCCAGCTCGCCGGCACGGGCCATGAACGCACGGATGTCCTTGGGCAGGCAGCCGCCACCGAAGCCCAGGCCCGCGTTGAGGAACCGCCGGCCGATGCGCACGTCGTAGCCGATCGCGTCCGCGAGCTGCGTGACGTCCGCACCGGTGGCCTCGCACAGCTCGGCCATGGCGTTGATGAACGAGATCTTGGTCGCCAGGAACGAGTTCGCCGCGACCTTGACCAGCTGCGCGGTCGCGTAGTCGGTGAGCACCTGCGGGGTGTCGTCGGCCAGCGGCGTCGCGTAGACCTCGTCGAGCAGCGTGCGGGCCGCGTCGCCCGCGGGCGTGACGACGCCCGCGTCGTCGGTCGGCAGGCCGTAGACGAACCGGTCGGGGTGCAGCGTGTCCTCGACCGCGAAGCCCTCGCGCAGGAACTCGGGGTTCCAGATGAGCGTGGCGCCCGTGGGCTCGAGCTCGACCGCGAGCCGCTCGGCGGTGCCCACCGGGACGGTCGACTTGCCCACGACGACGTCGCCGGGCTGCAGGTGCGGGACGAGGGCCGCGATCGAGGCGTCGACGTAGGACAGGTCCGCGCGGAACTCGCCCTTCATCTGCGGCGTGCCGACGCACACGAAGTGCACGCGAGCACCCGCGACGGCCGCGATGTCCGTGCCGAACGTCAGGCCGCCCGACGCGCCCGCCTCGAGCAGCAGCTCCGGCAGGCCGGGCTCGTAGAACGGCGCGCGGCCCGCGCGCAGCGAGTCGATCTTCGCCTGGTCGACGTCGATGCCCACCACCTCGTGGCCGAGCGAGGCCATGGCGGCGGCGTGCACCGCGCCCAGGTAGCCACAACCGATGACGCTGATCCGCACGACGACGCTCCTGACTGCTCGGGGAAAGCCGGATCGAGGGTACCGGCCCGCGAGGGGCCTCCCCCACGCCGTGGGTCCCGGCGCGGTGCGCGGAGCCCTGCGACGACGACGGCCCGGCACCCACCAGGGGTGCCGGGCCGTCGGGCTCGGTGCAGCTCGGCGCCGTCAGCCGACGAGCTGCTCGACCGGGCCGCGCACGAAGTACAGGACGAACAGCGCCGTGATGATCCACATGAGCACGTGGACCTGGCGCGTCTTGCGCGCGACCACCTGCAGCAGCACGTACAGGATCACGCCCGCGCCGATGCCCGCGGTGATCGAGTACGTGAACGGCATGAGGATGATCGCGAAGAACGCGGGGATCGCGATGTACCAGTCGGTCCAGTCGATGTCCGTGACCTGCGTGACCATGAGGAAGCCGACCACCACGAGCGCGGGCGCCGCGGCCTCCGACGGGATCACGGCGACGAGCGGTGCCAGGAACGTGGCCAGCAGGAACGCGATGCCCGTGACCACCGACGCCAGGCCCGTGCGCGCACCGTCGCCGACGCCCGCCGCGGACTCGATGTAGGACGTGTTGCTCGAGATGCCCGCGGCACCACCCGCGGCCGCGGCGATCGAGTCGACCACCAGGATGCGCTGGGACTGCGGCGGGTTGCCCTTCTCGTCGAGCAGGCCCGCCTCGCCGCCCACGGCGACCATGGTGCCCATCGTGTCGAAGAAGTCCGCGAGCAGCAGCGAGAACACCAGCAGCAGCGCCGCGACGACGCCGATCTTGTCGAACGAGCCGAACAGCGAGAAGTGGCCCAGCAGCGAGAAGTCGGGCGCGTCGACCACGGCGTCGGGCAGCGCGGGCTTGCCCAGCTTCCAGTTCTGGTCCGTGACTGCCTCGAGCGCGATGGCCACGGCCGTCGTCGCGACGATCGAGATGAGGATCGCGCCCCGGACCTTCTTGACCATGAGCACGATGGTCAGCAGCAGGCCGAGCACGAACACGGCCACGGGCCACGAGGCGATCGAGCCGCCCACGCCGAGCTCGACGGGCGTCGCGGGCGCCGACTCCGAGCCCGGGATCCACGGGACGCGGACGAAGCCCGCGTCGTAGAAGCCGATGAACGCGATGAACAGGCCGATGCCCACGCTGATGGACGTCTTGAGCCATGCGGGGACCGCCTCGAACACGGCCTTGCGGAAGCCCGTGAGCACCAGCACGAAGATCAGCAGACCCTCGAGCACCACGATGCCCATGGCGTCCTGCCACGTCATGTCCGGCAGGATCGCGATCGAGAACGCCACCACGGCGTTCAGGCCCAGGCCGGTGGCGAGCGCGAGCGGGAAGTTCGCGAACACGCCCATGAGGATCGTCAGCACGCCCGCGACCAGCGCGGTCGTCGCGGCGATCGTCGTCGGCTCGGCGAGCTTCGCGCCCGTGCTGTCCGTGCTGCCGAGGATCATCGGGTTCAGCACGACGATGTACGCCATCGTGAAGAACGTGACCAGGCCGCCGCGGATCTCGGTGCCGATCGTCGAGCCACGCTCGGTGATCTTGAAGTAGCGGTCGACGGGGTTCGTGGGGGGAGCTGTGCGCGTCGTCGTCGCGCCCGAGGTCGATGCCATGCGCGCATGATGGCAGACCCGTGTCACGCGCAGATGTCGTTCTCACGCATGATCACGGGCCACCCGGCGCCGGACGGGTGACGGGTCCCGCCGACGGCACGCCGGCGGGACCGAGGTCACAGGACGAGCAGCGAGAACGCACCCGTCCCGTAGCCCGAGACCTCCATGGTGAGGTCCGTGCGGCGCACGTAGGACAGCACCCAGGGTGCGACGTCGCCCGGCAGCGCCTCGCCCGGCTGGTACACGCGGTCCAGGCGCAGGTGCGGGGCACCCTCGTGGTTGAACAGCGACGCGGTGACGTTGAGGACCTCGCCCGCGTTCTCCGAGAGCGACGTCGGCAGCGCGCCGAGCTCGGCGGCCTCCGCGGCCGTGCGCAGCGGCACCAGGCCGAGCGCGGCGCCCACGTAGGCGGCCAGCGGCACGTCCATCAGCACGAGCGCGGCCAGGCGCAGGTTGCGGTCGACGTAGATGCCGACCAGCGCGCCCTGCGCGGGGTCCACCATGACGCCGCCGGTCTCGACGCCGACCTCACGCCCGATGAGGCCCTCGACGAGCTCGCGGACCTCCTTGGCGTTGGGCAGCGGGGTCTCGGCACTCATGCGAGCACCGGCTCGATGACCTCGCGGAAGCCCTCCGGGGTGAACGGCTTGGCGATGAGGAACAGCGCACCCGCGGACTCGGCCATCTCGCGCATCTCGGGCGAGCCCTCGGACGTGACGAACCCGAAGGGGGTCTGGTAGCCCGCGCGGCGCAGGTTGTGCAGGAGCTCGATACCCGTCATGTTCGGCATGTTCCAGTCGGACAGCACGACGTCGGGCTCGTCGGCCTGGACCGCGGCGAGCGCCTCCGCGCCGTCGGCGGCCTCCCGGACGTCCCAGTCGTAGCCGGCCTGGCGCAGGGTGCGGATGACGATCTGCCGCATCACGCGGCTGTCGTCGGTGACCAGGACGCTGATGCTCATCGGTTTCCTCCAGAGGTGGTGCCGGTCTCACCGAGTGTCACCCACACGTCGACGACGAGCAGGCGCCCCCGCCAGGACAGGGGGAGATGCTGCACCCGGACCGCACCGGCGAGCGGCGGGACCTCGGAGCCGACCTGCGGCAGGCCGAGGGTGCCCGCGTGGGGCAGCAGGGACTTGAGGTTGCCGCCGACCACGTTCGCGATCTCACCGAACGCGTCCTCGAGGTCGGGGCGGGAGACCACGGAGCCGGACTCGAGCGCGAGCAGCGCGCGCGCCAGGTCCTCGGCGGTCTCGTGCGCGGTGACCAGGACCGCACGGCCCGACCACTCGCCGTGCAGGTCCACCCACGCGACGACCGCGTCGGGCAGCTCGGGCAGGTCGCCGTCCCAGGGCAGCAGCAGGCCGAGGTCGCCGTCGACCATCGCGGCGAAGACCTCCTGGGCGATGGCGTGGACCGCGTCGTGGTCGACGGTGGTGGTGGTCATGCGAGCTCCTCGACGGGGACGAGCCCGAGCAGGTCGAGCTTGTCGCGGATGGCGTCCGGGGTGAACGGCTTGATCAGGTACTCGTGCGCGCCCGCGGCCAGCGCCCGGACGATCTGCCCGTGCTCGCTCTCCGTCGTCACCATCATGAGCGTGACGTCGCGCCAGGCCGGGTTGGCCCGCACCTGGGTCACGAAGGTCAGCCCGTCCATCACGGGCATGTTCCAGTCGATGCAGGCCAGGTCCACGTGCTCCCCGGCCTCGAGGTGGTCGAGCGCCTCGCGGCCGTGCTCGGCCTGCAGGGTCTCGAACCCGAGTCGTTCCAACGTGCCCGCGACGATGCGGCGCATCGTGCGCGAGTCGTCGATCACCAGTGCTCTCATCGGGCGGTTCCTCCACTCAGGGGGACGGGATAGGTGGCGGGTCGGGCGGGCGCGACGACCGGGCGCGCACCCAGGGCCGCGGTCCGGGCGGCGAGCCCGTCGGTGCCGGTGGCCGGCAGCGCGGTGCGCTGCGCGGGGACGGCTCCGGTGAGCGGCGTGACCGCCGAGGCACCCGCGGGGCGGTAGACCGACGTGCGGTCGATCGTGACCCGCTCGTAGCCGTCGTGGACGCCCAGCGTGGTCTCGGCCGCGCCGAGGAACAGCACGCCGTCGGGCCGCAGCACGCGCAGCACGCGGTCGAGGATCGCCCGCTTGGTGGGCGGGTCGAAGTAGATGAGCACGTTCCGCAGGAACACGATGTCGTACGGCCCGGGCGGCGGGGTGTCGAGCAGGTTGTGCGCGCGGAACGAGATCATGCGCCGCAGGTTCTCGGCGATCTCCCACTCCGTACCCACGCGCCGCAGGTGCTGCACGAGCATCTGCGCGGGCATGCCGCGGTTGACCTCGAGCTGCGAGTAGCGGCCCGCGCGGGCGCGGGACAGCACCTGCTCGGACAGGTCGGTCGCGACGATCTCCGCACTCATGGCGGCCGGCAGGTCCTCGTGCAGGCACATCGCGAGCGAGTACGGCTCCTGACCCGTGGAGCACGCGGCGGACCAGATGCGCAGGCGTCCCACGCCGCGGCGCGCGTCCACGATGCGGGGCAGCTCCGTGCCGCGCAGCGCCTGGTAGGGCGCGCCGTCGCGGAACCACGACGTCTCGTTGGTGGTCATGGCCTCGATCACGTCGGTGACCGCGGGCGACGCCGGCTGGGTGCGCAGCATCGCCACGTACCCGTCGACGTCAAGACCCGCCTCGCGGGCCAGCGGGAGCAGCCTGGACTCGACCAGGTACTCCTTGCCCGGGGTGAGCTGGATCGCGCTGCGCCGACGGACCAGGTCGGCGACGAACGCGAAGGACTCGGCAGACAGGCTCATGCCGCGACACCTCCTGTGAACAGCGCCCGCTCGACGGCGGACGCGACCTCGGTCACGGGCAGGACCTGGTGGGCGAGCCCCGCGGTGGCGACCGCGCCCGGCATCCCCCACACGACGCTCGTCGGCTCGTCCTGGACCAGCACGGTGCCGCCCGCGTCGACGACCTCCTGGCAGCCGGTGCGGCCGTCCGCGCCCATGCCCGTGAGCACGACCGCGAGCAGGTCGCCCGCGACCGCACGCACCGCGGAGCGGAACAGCACGTCCACCGCGGGGCGGCAGAAGTTCACGGGCGGGCCGTCGGTGAGCACCGTCTCGAGCGCGGTGCCCGCACGCCGCACCTCGAGGTGCCGGTCGCCGGGGGCGATGTAGACCGTCCCGGGCCGGAGCAGCTCACCACCGGCGGCCTCGACCACGGTGGCCGGGCCGAGCCGGTCGAGCCGCGCGGCCAGCTGACGCGTGAAGACGGGCGGCATGTGCTGGACCACGAGCACCGGCACCGCGGGCGGTGCGGTGAGCGACGAGAGCACGCGGGACAGCGCCTCGGGCCCACCCGTGGAGGACCCGAGCACCATCAGGCGCATCGCGTGCGGCGCGGGTGCGGGCCTCGTCGTGACCGGACGGCGCACCGCCGCGGCACCGACCGCGGCACGCGGCACGGACGCGAACCCCGAACCCGCCACGGGGGCGCCCGTGGCGGACGCCGGGGCCGCACCCGCGACCCCCGCACCCAGGCCGGGCACGGGCACCAGCGAGCGCAGCCGCGGCACGAGCTCGTGCGCGACCTTGGCGATCGACTCCTGCACGCTGCCGACGTTCGACGGCTTGGCCACGTAGTCCGTGGCGCCCGCCGCGAGCGCGTCGAGCGTCGCCTCGGCCCCGCGCTCGGTGAGCGTGGAGAACATGATGATCGGCATCCGGTGCCCGGCCGCACGCAGCGCCCGGACCGCCTCGATGCCGTTCATCTCCGGCATCTCGATGTCCATCGTGACCGCGTCCGGCCGCAGCTGCGCGACCTTCGCCTGGGCGAGCCGACCGTTCGCGGCGACGCCCACCACCTCGACACCCGGCGCCTGCGCGAGCGCGTCGGACACGAGCCGCCGTACGACGACCGAGTCGTCGACGACGAGGACGCGGATGGCCGCCATCAGAACGTGAACTTCGCGACGCGGTCGCGCAGCGCGCCCGACAGGACGGCCAGCTCGTCGACCTGGCCGCTCACGCCCGAGAGCACGTGCGACGAGCGGTCGGCGGCCGTGGCCACACCGGTGATGTTGACGGCGATCTCGCCCGAGCCGGTCGCGGCCTCGGCCACGCCCCGCGACATCTCGTTCGTGGTGGCCGTCTGCTCCTCGACCGCCGACGCGATGGTCATCTGGTAGTCGTTGATCGACGCGATGATCCCGGAGATCTGGCCGATCGAGTCGACCGCACCCGACGTGTCGTGCTGGATGGCCTCGACGCGGCGCGCGATGTCCTCGGTCGCCTTGGCGGTCTCGTTGGCGAGCTCCTTGACCTCACCGGCGACGACCGCGAAGCCCTTGCCGGCCTCACCGGCGCGTGCGGCCTCGATCGTCGCGTTGAGGGCCAGCAGGTTGGTCTGCTCGGCGATCGTCGTGATGAGCTTGACGACGTTGCCGATCTCCGCCGAGGACGTGCCCAGGCGCGAGACCGTGTCGTTCGCGGCCGCGGCCACGCCCGTCGCGGTCGAGGCGACCTTGGCGGCCTCGGTCGCGTTCTGCGCGATCTCCCGGATCGAGGCGCCCATCTGCTCGGCACCGGCCGCGACGGCCTGCACGTTGCGGGACACCTGCTCCGCGGCGGCCGCGACCACACCGGCCTGCGCCGAGGTCTCCCCCGCGGCGTCCGAGACCTGCGCGTTGGAGCCGGCGAGCCGCTCGGCGGACTCGGCGACGTCCTGCGCGGTACGCGCGACCTCGCCGAACGTCGTGCGCAGGCTCTCCTGCGCGGACGCCAGCGACGCGGCCATGCGGCCCACCTCGTCCTGCTCGGCGACCTCGACGCCCTGCGTCAGGTCGCCCGTCGCCATCGCGTCGAGCGTGACGGCGACCGACCGCACCGAGCGCGAGATGCGGCGGATCGTGGCCACGGCGAGCGTGACCGCGAGCAGCACCGCGACGACGAACGTCAGCGCGAGCACGACGATCATGCGCCGCGCGTCGGCCTGGCCGCTCTCCTGGATCGCGACGACCTGCGCATCGGTCTGCGCCGACGCGAGCTCGAGCGCACGGCCCGCCCAGTCCGGGTCCGCGGCCGCGTTGGCCGCCACCGCGGCCTCGAACGCCGCGGCGTCACCGGCCTCGACGAGCGGGAGCAGCGTCGCGTCGCGGTAGGTCTGCCACGCCTCCCACCGCGTGAGGAAGTCCCGCCACTGCGGCGTGTCCGCCGACGGGAACGTCGCGATCACGGCGATCTGCGCCGCGGCGTCGTCGTCGATCCACTCCGAGGAGGTCAGCAGCTGCGCGCGGGCCGCGGGGTCCGCGGCGAGCGCGCGACGCACCAGGAGGTGGCTGCGCTGCTGCTCCGACTGCAGGTTGGTGAACGCGCGCTGCAGCTGCGTGTTGAGCTGCGACATCTGCTCGAGGTCGTCGGCCGCGCGCGACAGCGCCACGCCGCCCGCCCCGCCCACCAGGGCGAAGCTGCCGCCGAGCACCAGCAGCACGACGGTGAACTTCACGCCGATGGGCCGGTCCCAGAACCAGGCTGCACGCCGACGTGCAGGCTTCTCGCTCATCAGCCGAGCTCCTTCGCGGAGTAGTAGCCGCCGTCGACCAGCACGGCGCGGTAGTTGTCCTTGGTGACGAGCTGCGGGGCCAGGAGGTAGGCCGGGACCACGCCCGCACCGTTGTCGTACGACGTGACGTCGTTGACCTCGGGGTCCGCACCGGCGAGCGCGGCGTTGACCATGACCACCGTGACCTCGGCCAGCTGGCGCGTGTCCTTGTAGATGGTCGAGAGCTGCTCGCCCTTGGCGATGAGCTTGGCCGAGTCGAGCTCGGCGTCCTGGCCCGTGACCTGCGGGGCCGGCGCGTCGGGCAGGCCCGAGGCGACCGTGTCGAGGATCGCGCGCGAGATGCCGTCGTACGGCGAGAGCACGCCGTCGAGCGTGACGCCGCCCTGGTACGGCTCGAGCAGCGTGGCCATGCGCTCGGCCGCGACCTCGCCCTTCCAGCCGGCCGTCGCGATCGTCTCGAAGTCCGTCTGACCCGAGGGCACCTCGAGCACGCCCGCGTCCAGGTAGGGCTGCAGCACCGACATCGCGCCGTCGTAGAAGACCTTGGCGTTGTTGTCGTCCGTCGAGCCGGCGAACAGCTCGACCTGGAACGGACCCTTCGCACCGGTCTTCTCACCCGACGCGTCGAGCACGCCCAGGCCCTGCAGCAGCGACGTGCCCTGCAGCACCCCGACCTTCGCGTTGTCGAACGACGCGTAGAACGCGACGTCGTCCGAGTCCCGGATCAGGCGGTCGTAGGAGATGACGGGCACACCCGCGTCCCCGGCCCGGCCGAGCACCTGCTTGAGCGCGGTGCCGTCGATGGCACCGACGACGAGCGCCGAGGCACCCGCGTCGAGCATCGCGCCGATCTGGTCGACCTGCGTCTGCACGTCGTCCTCGGCGTACTCCAGGTCCACCTGGTAGCCCAGCGAGGTGAGCTGGGCCTCGAGGTTCTCACCGTCGGCGATCCACCGGTCGGAGGTCGTCGTCGGCATCGCGACGCCCACCAGGAGGGTGTCCGGTGCTGCGTCGTCGCCGCCGCTGTCCCCGCAGGCGCTCACGGTGAGCACCGTGAGGGCCGCGAGACCGAGCGCGAGGCTCCGGCGGGTGGCTGTGCTGGTCATGGGACTTCCGCTCTCGTCGGGACGGGGTCGGGTTCGGTGGTGCTCAGTACGTGGTGGTGCTCAGTACGTGAAGGCGGCGACGCGCGTGCGCAGGTCGGCCGACATCCGGGCGAGCTCCGCGACGGACGCACCCATCTGCCCGACGACGTCGGAGCTGGTCGCGCTGGCCGTGGCGACGCCGGTGATGTTGACGGCGATCTCGCCCGAGCCGGTCGCGGCCTCGGCGACGCCGCGGGACATCTCGTTGGTGGTGGCCGTCTGCTCCTCCACCGCCGAGGCGATGGTCAGCTGGTAGTCGTTGATCGACGCGATGATCGAGCCGATCTCGCCGATCGCCGCGACCGCCCCGGTGGTGTCCTGCTGGATCGCTTCGACGCGGCGCGCGATGTCCTCGGTCGCCTTGGCGGTCTCGTTGGCGAGCTCCTTGACCTCACCGGCGACGACCGCGAAGCCCTTGCCCGCCTCACCGGCGCGTGCGGCCTCGATCGTCGCGTTGAGCGCCAGCAGGTTGGTCTGCTCCGCGATCGTCGTGATGAGCTTGACCACGTTGCCGATCTCCGCCGACGACGTGCCCAGGCGGGACACGGTGTCGTTGGCCTGCGCCGCGACACCCGTGGCCGACGACGCGACCTTGGCGGCCTCGGTGGCGTTCTGCGCGATCTCGCGGATCGAGGCGCCCATCTGCTCGGCGCCGGCCGCGACGGCCTGCACGTTGCGGGACACCTGCTCGGCGGCGGCCGCGACCACACCGGCCTGCGCCGAGGTCTCGTCCTGCGCCGAACCGACCTGCTCCGAGGCGGCCGAGAGCTCCTCGGCGGCCGCGGCGACGGTCTGCGCGGTCTCGACGACGCCCGAGAGCGTCTCGCGCACCGCACCCTGCGCGGTGGTGAGCGCCTGCGCCATGCGGCCCAGCTCGTCGGCGCTGTCGACCACGGCGGGCTGCGTGAAGTCGCCGCGCGCCATCGCCTCGAGCGATCCCTGGACCTGCGCGATCGACTTCCGGATGCGGCGCGTGATCGTGTACCCGAGGGCGAGCGAGGCCAGCAGCGCGACCGTGAGGCTCACCGCGAGGACCGTGAACGCACGCGACGTGCGGTCGTTCGCCGCGTCCGCGACGCCCTGGACATATGCGGTGATCTCCGCCGCGACGGCGTCCAGGTCGTCGGCGTACGTGGTGATGAGCGGCTGCGCGACCTCGTCACGGACCTGCGAGTAGAGCTCCAGGTCGAGCGACTGCGCGGCCGGCACCAGCTGCTCGTCGCGCACCTTCAGGAACGCGTCGTAGTCCGCCAGGAACTTCTGCCACGTCTCCGACGAGCCCGCCTCGGTCGCGGTGTACGCCTCGATCTGGGGGTTCAGCTCGGCGTCGTTCTCGACGAGCTTCTGCGTCCAGGTCTCCTTCTCATCAGCGTGGTCGGACGCCGCGATGTTCGCGATGATCATCCGGCCCTTGAGCTGGTTCTGGTGCACCATCGAGCGGACGTCCGCGATGGACTCCTGGATGCTCGCGACCGTCTGCAGGTCGTTGCGCGACTGGTCGAGCGCCGAGAGCGCGTAGACGCCGCACGCGACGGCGACGACGCCGAGCAGCGCGAAGACGGAGAAGATCTTGGTCTGGATGCCGCGGTCGGCGAACCAGCGGCCGCGGCGGGCCGGTGCGGGCTGAGCGGGGCTGGTGCTCATGGGGAGCTCCTCGGGGGGCAGGGGCGCGGTGGTGTCGACCTGTCAGATCGGTCACCCGGGGACGGCTGTGAGGGGTGCGATCCGCGTGATCGTGCGGATCGGGGGTGAGGTGCGGGCCTGAGGGGGATCAGGCAGCCGCGGCCTCGTCGACGTCGAGGACCAGCAGCAGCCGGTCGTCGAGCGTGCAGGCGGCCTTGATGAGCGGACGGATCGCGGGGTCGAGCGTGTCCGGCGGCGCCTCGACGCGGTCCGGTGCGACGTCGACGACGTCGCCGATCTCGTCGACGAGGATGCTGACGGTCTCGCCGCCGACCTGGACCACGACCATCATCTGCTGGACGTCGTCACCGACCGGGCCGAGCCCGAGGCGCGGGCGCAGGTCCACCGTGAGGACCACCTGACCGCGCAGGTTGACCAGGCCCGCGACGCCCTCGGGCGCGAGCGGGACGCGCGTGCGGGCGTGCGCACGCAGCGCCTCCTGCACGCGCTGGACGTCGACGCCGTACAGGCCGTCCTCCACCGTGAACGTCACGTAGCTGCTCATCGGGTCGCTCCCACGAGCTCGTCGAGACCGGCGAACACGTCCGCCGGCACGGGGTCGGTGTAGAAGTCGCGGTCCGCCGCGAGGATCGCCGAGCGCACGTCGAGCAGCTCGGTGACCTTGTCGCCCAGGACCGTCGAGCCCGTCAGGCCCGCGTCGTCGATCGAGGAGTGCTTGCCGACCTCGTCCTCGACGATGTCGACGATCTCCTCGACGACCAGCCCGACCGAGCGCGAGCCGCGCGTGTAGACCACGAGCAGCAGCTCGTCGGACTCGCGGGCGTACGTGCCCAGCAGCCGGTCCAGGCGCACCAGCGGCAGGATCGTGCCGCGGTACTGCACGACCTCGCGGCCGCCGACCAGCTCGACCTGCTCGGCCCGGACGTGCTCGAGGCGCGCCACGGACGCGAGCGGCATCGCCACGCGGCGGCTGCCGCCGATGCCGGCCACCAGGACCTGCTCGACCTCGGCCCGCACGGTCGCGGACTCCGCCGCGGCCGCGGCACGGGCCGCGAGCTCGCTGTCGCGCGTGATGGCGCGGCGGGCGATCGCCTGCACGTCGAGGATGAGCGCGACGCGGCCGTCCCCGAGCACCGTGGCGCCCGAGTAGATGCCGATCGCCTTGAGGCGCGCCGCGAGCGGCGTCACCACGATCTCCTCCGTGGTGAGCACGCGGTCCACCAGCATGCCGAACCGGTGCTGGTCGGCCTGGACCACCGCGATGACGGCCGGACGGTCGTCGTCGGCCGCGACCCCCAGGACGCCCGCGAGGGAGACCAGGGGCAGCAGCTCGCCGCGGAGCCGGTAGACGGGCGCGGCGTGCACGTACTCGACGCCCGAGTCCGAGCGCTGCGTGTCCAGCGCGACGAGCTCGACGACGTGCACCTGCGGCAGCGCGTACAGGTCACCTGCGCACTCGACCGACAGCGACGGCATGATCGCGAGCGTCAGGGGGATGCGCAGACGCCACACGGTGCCCGCGCCGATCGTCGACTCGACGTCGACGGTCCCGCCGATGGCCTCGATGCGCGTGCGCACCACGTCCATGCCGACACCGCGGCCCGAGACGTTGGTGACCTTCTCCGCGGTCGAGAAGCCCGGCAGGAACAGCAGCTGCAGCAGGTCGTTCGGGCTCATGGCCGCGACCTGCTCGGCCGTGCGCAGACCCTTGGCGATCGCCTTGGCGCCGACGACCTCGGGGTCGATGCCCCGGCCGTCGTCGCGCACCTCGACCGCGACCTGACCGCCCGCGTGCGACGCACGCAGCTCGAGCAGGCCCTGCGCGGGCTTGCCCGCGGCCACACGGGCCTCGGGGGGCTCGATGCCGTGGTCGACCGCGTTGCGCACCAGGTGCGTCAGCGGGTCCTTGACGGCCTCCAGGAGGCTGCGGTCGAGCTCGGTGTCGCCACCGACCATCTCGAGGCGGACCTCACGGCCGCACAGGGCCGCCAGGTCCCGCACGACGCGGGGCATCTTGGACCACACGTGCTCGATGGGCTGCATGCGCGTGCGCATGACGCCCTCCTGCAGCTCGGAGGCGATCAGGTTGAGCTGCTGCGCACCGCGGCTCAGGTCCACGTCCTGCGCCGAGTTGGCCAGCCGGCTGATCCGGTTGCGCGCGAGCACCAGCTCGCCGACCTGGCGCATGAGCTGGTCGAGCAGCTCGACGTCCACGCGGATCGAGGAGTCCGCGGCGCCGCGGAGCGTGCCCGTCTCGTCCAGCGGGGTCGGGTCGGGGCGCTGCGACGGCAGCACGGCCGCGGGTGCGGCGGGCGCAGCCGGCGCGGGCACCTCGGCGACGGGCTGCGCCGCAGGTGCGGCGGGCTCGGCGGGGACCTCGGCGGGCACGGCGACCTCCTCGGGCGCGACGGCCTCCGCGGGTGCGGCGGCCTCCTCGGGTGCGGTGGGGACCTCGGGCTCGGCGGGCGGCGCCGCGGGTGCGGCGGCCTCGGGCGCGGCGGGGGCCGCCGGCTCTCCGGCCTGCACGCGGACGAGCGCCGCGACGGCGGGCTCGACGTCGACGTCGCCCTCGCCACCCGTGCGCTCGATCGCACCGAGCAGCTCGCGCACGGTGTCGACCATGAGCAGCAGCACGTCGGTCGTCGGCTGGTCCATCGACCGACGTCCGTCACGCAGGTCGACGAGCAGGTTCTCGCCGACGTGCGCCACGCGCTCGAGGCGCGAGAACGCGAGGAACCCGCTGGTTCCCTTGATGGTGTGGATCGTGCGGAACACGCTGCTCAGCAGCGCCCGCGAGTCCGGAGTCTCCTCGAGCGCGACCAGGTCGCTGTCGAGCTGGTCGAGGTTCTCGTGACTCTCGACCAGGAACTCGCGGACGATCTCGTCGATCTCGTCCATGGTGCCCTCCCGCCGGGGGGGCCATCGCCCGGCGACCGCCTCATCGGCGCGGGGGCCGTCGAGTTGAGGAGTCCGGGTGGCGGTGGGTCAGGCGGAGGGTGCCTCCGGGGCGGTCCGGTCGGCCGGGGGGCGGATCGCCCGCAGCGCGTCGACCGTCGCCTGCGCGTCCTCGTCGGGCACCGTGGCCTGCGCGTTGGCCGTCTCGACCGCCGCGAGCACCTCGGCGCGGTGCACGCGCACCGACCGGGGTGCGTCGATGCCGATCCGCACGCCGTCGCCGCGCACGTCGATGATGGTGACGACGATGCCGTCGCCGATCACGACGCTCTCGCCTGCGCGGCGCGTGAGGACCAGCATGGCGCGACACTACCCGCCGATCGGCGCGGCCCGCGCGACACCACCACACGTGGCCGCGCCGACATCCGCGGGACCCGGCGCCTCACACCCGGCCCCCGGCCGCCGATGGGCGGGCTGAGCGCCCACGGGCGCGAGCGGTCCGATCCTCGCGGAGAGCCCCATGGTCCTGCACGGACGCACGACGAGCGTCGCGCGTGGCACCCGTGCGCGCCTGCGCCCCGCGACCGTCGCCGCACTGGCCACGGGTGCCGCGCTGGGTCTGGGCATGGCCGGCGTGCAGGCCGCGGCCGCGTACGGCGACCTGCCCCGGACGTGGTTCGGCCGCGACGACGCGACCGGCCTGAGCCTCGAGCTGCTGGACGCGCCCGAGGGCGCGCACGCCGTGCAGGGCGACCAGGTCGCCGTCCCCGCCGCGCTGCTCGACGGCCTGGTGCCCGGCGACGTCCGGACGTTCCAGGTGGCCGTCACCAACGACGCGCACGGCCGCCAGACCGTGGTCTCACGGATCGAGTGGCTCGCGCCCGTGGTGGGCGAGCCGTTCGCGCAGGAGCCGCTGGTCGAGGTCGTCGGGCTGCCCGGGCTGCTCGAGCCCGGCGCACGGGCCGCGGCGACCGTGCGCGTGCTCGCGCCCGAGGACTGGAGCCAGGCGAACGCGGGCCGGTCCGGCCGGCTCGTCGTCACGTTCACCGGCACGCAGTCCTGACGGCGCGGCGCGGTCCGGGCGCCGGGCTCGGTCCGCTGCGCCCGTCCCCCGCCCGGGCGGTCAGCCGACCCAGGCGGGTGCGCCGTCGAGCGCGCGGTCGAACGCCGCGGCCCACGCCGCGGGCGTCGCGGGGATGCCGTCGCACCACGCGACCGGCACGCCCAGGCCCAGCACGGCACCCGGCTCGGCGGTGTCGAACAGGCCGCGCACCGCGAGCGCGTCGAACGGGCCGACGGACGCGAGCCACGCCGCGACGTCGGACGTGCGTGTCCGCGCGTCGACGACGGCCCAGGTCTGGTCCGCGGCGAACGCGTGCCGCAGCTCGGACCCCGCGGCGCGCTCGTCGGCACCCTCGCCGACCGCGAGCGCGACCACCCAGGCGTGCGGAGCCTTGCGGGACGCCGCGCGCCACGCGTGCGCGGCCGTGACGTCCGAGGGCTGCTGGCGCGACCCGCGACCGCGCGGGCCGGGCGGACGCGAGCCCGGCGCACCCGCGGTGACCACCGCGTCGGTGGGCAGGCCCAGCCGGTCCGCGAGCAGCGCGGCCGTGGTGTCCACGGCCCCGGCCGCACCCGCGACCACGATCACCGAGCCGGGCTCACGCGGGGGCTGCTGCGCGGTGGGCAGCTCGGCCACCAGGGCCGCGAGCGAACCCGGTGCGCGCGCGAGCAGCACATCCGGCACCCCGAGCGCCCCGAGGCGCTGCGTGAGCGCGTCGGCCAGCGGCGCGGGCTGCGGCGGCAGCACCACCGTGGGCATGGCGTCGGCGGGCGCGGTCGGCGCCGGGCTCGGCACCGACGTGGCCGACGCGCGCTCGGCCGCGAGCGCACGGACCTGGGCCAGCACGTCGGCGAACGCCTCACCGCCCGTGGAGACGACAGGTGCGGCGGCTGCCGCACCCTGCCCCGGGGTCGCGGGGCCGTCGGCCGCGTCGGCGGCCTCGAGCAGCGCGTCCAGACCCACGGCTGCGGGCGCCGACCGCGGCTGCGGCACGGCACGCACCGGTCGGCGCGCGGGCGGCGCGTCGGGCACGTCGACCGTGAGCTCGAAGTGCTCACGCTGGAAGAACCCCGCGAAGCCGCCCGTGCGCACGCGCTCGGCGCGGATCACCTTGGCGCCGGGGCCCAGCTCGTCGGCGACCTGGACCAGCAGCGAGGCCAGGTCGTGGCCCTCAAGCAGCAATCGCCTGGCCACCGCGCACCACCCCCGTCGTCTCGACCTGGACGCCGGCACCGGTCACCTCGGCGTAGGACAGCACGGGCAGGCGCGGGAGGCCGAGCGCGACCAGGCGGCGCAGCGCGGGCCGCACGGCGGGTGCGCACACGAGCACCACGGACCGGCCGCTCGCCTCGGCGTGCGCGACGGCGTCGCGCAGCTGGCCCAGCACGGACTCCACCCGGTTCGGGTCCACCACCAGCTGCGTGCCGCCCTCGCCGGGCCGCAGACCTTCGAGCAGCGACTGCTCGAGCAGCGGGTCCAGCGTCAGGACGCGCAGCACACCCTCCTGCACGTGCGGCGCCGCGAGCGCGGGCCCGAGCGCGGTCCGCGCGGCCTCGACGAGGCCCTCGGGATCCGTGCTGGTGCGCGCGCGCAGCGCGAGCGCCTCATAGATGCGGCCCAGGTCCCGGATCGGCACCTCCTCGGCCAGGAGGCCCTGCAGCACGCGCTGCACCTCCCCCAGGCTGAGCAGCCCGGGCACGAGCTCCTCCACCACGGACGGGTTGACGCGCTTGACGCCGTCGGTCAGCACGCGCACGTCCTCACGCGTCATGAGCCGCGCGGCGTTCTGCGTGACGAGCGCACCCAGGTGCGTGATGAGCACCGAGACGCGGTCCACCACGGTCGCGCCGGACATCTCCGCGGCGTGCCGCAGCTCGGCGGGCACCCACTTGCCGGCCAGGCCGAACACGGGCTCGAGCACGGGCGTGCCGGGCAGCGCCGCGAGGTCGTCGCCCAGCGCGAGCACGCGGCCCGCGGGCGCCTCGCCACGGCCGACCTCGACACCCGCGACGCGCACCGCGTACGTGGACGGCGGCAGGTCCACGCTGTCGCGCGTGCGCACGGGCGGCACGACGATGCCCAGGTCCATCGCGACCTTGCGGCGCAGCGCGCGCACGCGGCCCAGCAGGTCGCCGTCGGGCCCGTCGCCCACGAGCGAGACGAGGTCGGGCGCGAGCAGCACCTCGAGCACGTGCACGCGCATCTGCTCGATCAGCTGCTCGGGCGAGTCGGGGCCGGGCGCCGCGACCGCGGTCGCGGTGGTGCCGTCCGCGGCGTCCTGCTCGGCCTTGCGCTCGGCCGCCTTGATGCGCTGCGAGGCGACGATGAGCACCGCACCCACCAGGATGAACGGCACCTTCGGCATGCCCGGGATGAGCGCGAGCACGATCGCACCGGCGCCCGCGATCATCAGCGCGGTGCGCGACTGCGTCAGCTGCTTGGCGGCCGCGGTGCCCATGTCGCCCTCGGCGGTGGACCGCGTCACGACGATGCCCGTGGCCACCGAGAGCAGCAGCGCCGGGATCTGCGTGACCAGGCCGTCGCCGATGGTCAGGAGGCTGAACCGCTCGAGCGCCTCGGCCGGCGACATGCCCATCTGGACCATGCCGATGACGAACCCGCCGATGAGGTTGATGACCGTGATGACGATGCCCGCGATCGCGTCGCCCTTGACGAACTTCGAACCACCGTCCATCGCGCCGTAGAAGTCGGCCTCGGCCGCGACGTCGGCACGCCGCTGGCGCGCGGTGTCCTCGTCGATCAGGCCCGAGTTCAGGTCGGCGTCGATCGCCATCTGCTTGCCGGGCATCGCGTCGAGCGTGAACCGTGCACCGACCTCGGCCACACGCCCCGCACCGTTGGTGATGACGACGAACTGGATGACCACCAGGATCAGGAAGATCACCAGGCCGATGACGAGCGAGCCGCCGACGACGAAGTGGCCGAACGCGTCGATCACCTGACCCGCGAACCCGTCGCGCAGCACCAGGCGCGTCGAGGCCACGTTGAGCCCCAGCCGGAACAGCGTGAGCACCAGGATCAGTGACGGGAACACCGAGAAGTCGAGCGGCCGGCGCACGTACATGCTGGTCAGCAGCACCACGAGCGAGCCGGTGATGTTGACGACGATCAGCACGTCGAGCAGGGCCGCGGGCAGCGGCACGACGAGCAGCAGCACGACGCCGACGACGCCGGCGGGGACCGCCATGGGGGCGATGGACCGGTTCTTCATGACGTCCTCCCGGACGCGGTGCTGGGCGCTGCCGCGGCGCGTGCCGGGCGGCGGGCCGCACGGGCGGCGGCCTTGTGGTCGGTGGTGTCGTCGGCGCCGAGCGTCGAGCCGCCCGCGAGGCGGTGCTTGCCCGCCGCCGCGCCGCGACGGCGCAGCTGCATCACGAACGCGAGGACGGTGGCCACCGCGGTGAACAGGTGGCCGGGGATCTCCTGGCCGAGCTCGCACGACGCGTGCAGCGCACGCGCCAGGGGCACGTCCTCGACCATCGGCACGCGGTGCTCGGCGGCGAGCGTGCGCAGCTTGGCGGCCACGGCGCCCGCGCCCTTGGCGACCACGCGCGGTGCGCCGGTCCCGGGCTCGTAGCGCAGCGCGACCGCGACGTGCGTGGGGTTGACCAGCACCACGTCGGCCGTGGCGACCTCGGCGAGCATGCGGTTGCGGCTCATCATCATCTGCCGCGACCGGATCTGACCCTTGACCTGCGGGTCACCCTCGGTCCGCTTGTGCTCCTCCTTGATCTCACGCGTGGACATGCGCGTGGACTTGCGGTTGCGCTTCATCACGACGACGACGTCCGCGACCGCGAGCAGCAGGCCCGCCACGATGCCGAGCCGCAGGAGGTTCGCGGTGCCGCCGCCGGCCTTGGCGAGCAGCTCGTCGACGGGCAGGTGCCCCGACGCGAGCACCAGCGGCACCATGCCCTTGACCGCGACGTACAGCACGAGCGCGACGACGGCCGTCTTGAGCAGCGTCTTGGCGCCCTGCCACCACGCCTGCCCGCCGACCAGCCGCTTGACCGCGGACTGCGGCTTGAGGTGGTCGACCACGATCCGGAACCGGCGCGGCCGCCACCCGCCCTGCGCGATGCCGACCCCGAGCGTGACGACCACGAGCACCGCGAACAGCGGCGCGAGCGTGGACAGCAGGCTCGTCAGGCCGTCGCGCAGCGCGTCGGTCGCGCCCTGTGACGTGGGGTCGGTCGCGACGTCGCCCAGCGTGACGAGCTGGTCGGTCGCGGCGTCCTGGCCGCGCGTGATGACCGAGGGCAGCATGAGCGCCGCGGCGCCCAGGCCGAGCCATGCCGCGAGGTCCTGCGAGCGGCCGAGCTGACCCTTGCGGATCACCTCCTTCATCCGCTGCGGCGTGGCCTTCTCGGTGCGGTCCTGTCCGTCGCTCACGGCAGCACCCCCATCATCTGCGCGACGGACTGACCCGTGAGCTGCTCGATGATCGCGGGCAGCCCGATGATCGCGAAGCCGCCCAGGCTGAGCGTGAGCAGCACCTTGAGCGGGAAGCCGAGCGCGAACGCGTTGAGCGCGGGGGCCACGCGCGTGAGCAGGCCCAGGCCGACGTCCGCGAGGAACAGCACGACGATGAGCGGCCCGGCCACCTGCAGCGCGGCGAGGAACATCTGCCCCAGTCCGTCGGTGAGGTTCGCGGCCACCTGCGCGGGTTCGAGCACCGCGTCGAGCGGGAGCGCGTCGAACGTGCGCACCAGCCCTCCGACGACCACGAGGTACCCGTCGGTGACGAACAGCAGCACGAGCGCGAGCAGCTGGTAGAACCGCTGGAAGATCGCGCCGCTCGTCTGACCCAGCGGGTCGAAGCCTGACGCGAGCTGGAAGCCGCCGAACACGTCGATGAACGCGCCGGCCGACTGCACGGCCGAGAACACGAGCTGCACGCCGAACCCCAGCGCGGCGCCCACGATCACCTGCGCGACGAGCGCGGCGACGAACGCGACCGTGCCGTCGTCGACCAGCGGCTCGAGGCGCGGCGAGACGGCCAGCGCGAGGCCGAGCGCGAGCGCGACCTTGACCTGCGCCGAGATCGCCCGGTGCGAGAACGGCGGCGCGAGCACCAGGAACGCGGCCATGCGCACGCCCGCGAGCATGACCGTCTCGACCTGGGCGAGCGGCAGGGTCAGCGCGATGGGTCCCACGTCAGCCCCCGACGAGCGACGGGATGCGCTCGAACATGTCGTGGGTGAACGCGACGGTCTCGGAGATCATCCAGTGCCCGGACACGAGCAGCGCGATCCCGGCGGCGAGCGCCTTGGGCACGAAGCTGAGCGTGATCTCCTGGATCTGCGTCACCGACTGCACGAGCGAGACGATGAACCCGACGACGAGCGCGCTGACCAGCACGGGTGCGGACAGCTTGGCCGCGAGGACCAGGGCGTCGAACGCCACGTCGAGGACCGCGTTGGTGTCCATCAGCCGCCCCCGGCGTACGAGCGGACGAGCGACGTGACCACCAGGCCCCAGCCGTCGACGAGCACGAACAGCAGCACCTTGAACGGCAGCGAGATCATGACGGGCGGGAGCATCATCATGCCCATCGCCATCAGCACGGCCGAGACCACCAGGTCGATGACCAGGAACGGCACGAAGATGACGAAGCCCATGATGAACGCCGAGCGCAGCTCCGAGAGCAGGAACGCGGGGATGAGCGTCGCGAGCGGCACGTCCTCCGGGGTCGCGGGGTTCGGCTGGTCCGCGGCCCGCGTCAGGAGCGCCAGGTCCTGCTCACGCGTGTGGTCGAGCATGAACGAGCGCAGCGGGCCCGAGCCCACGTCGACGGCCTGCGAGAACGTGAGCTCGCCGTCCAGGTAGGGCTGCACCGCGTCGGCGTTGACGTCGCCCAGCACGGGCGCCATGACGAACATCGACAGGAACAGCGCGAGGCCCGCGAGCACCTGGTTGGGCGGGACGCCCTGCAGGCCCAGCGCGTTCCGCGTGAACGCGAGCACGACGAAGATCTTGGTGAAGCTCGTCATCATCAGCAGCAGCGCGGGCGCCACCGAGAGCAGCGTGATCGCGAGCAGCACGACCACCGACGAGCTCGGCGTGCCGTTGACGCCGTTGACCGAGACGGAGACCGAGTCGCCGGGGGTCGTCGGCGCGGTCGGGTCCGTCGGCGGCGTGGGCGCGGCCCACGTCGGGCCGGCCAGCACGACGCCCAGCACGAGCGCACCCACGACGAGCGCGAGCACGAGCACGAGCCTGCGCAGCGCGGGCGACCCGACGCGCGCCGGGGCCGCCGGCACCGCGCTCATCGCCGGACCGTCCGGTCCTGGAGCGCACGCACGAACGTGCGCCACGTCTGCGGCGAGAGCACCGAACCCTCGAGACCACCGGCCGTCTTGCCGGGCTTCACGGCCGCCCCCACCGCGGTCGGAAGCCCGTCACCCGGCCGTGCGGCCTGCACGGGCCGTACGGGTGGAGCGACGTCCTTGCGGGGTGGTGGAGCCGGCGGCCCGGCGGCCGGGATCACGGGTCCGAGCTCGGTGAGCATGGTGACCTGCTGCTCGCCGTACCCGACCAGGATGCGCCGCGTCCCGACGGCCACCACGGCGACCCCGGAGTGCCGGCCCATGCCCTGGCGGCCGACCACGCGCACGTCGTGCTCGTTCTCCTCGCGCAGGCGGCGCCCGCCGGACAGCTTGCGCCCGGCGTACCAGATGAGCCCGACCACGCACGCGAGCGAGAGCACCACGCGCAGCACGAGCATGAGGCCGTCCATCGGTCAGCGCCCGTCGTCGTCGGTGACGATCTCGGTGATGCGCACGCCGTAGACCTCGTCGACCACGACGACCTCGCCGCGCGCGATGAGCCGGCCGTTGACCATGACGTCCGCGGGGCTGCCCGCGGCCCTGTCGAGCTCGAGCACCGTGCCGGGCACGAGGTCAAGGACCTGGCGCACCGGGAGGGTCGTGCGGCCGATCTGCGCGGTCAGCGTCATGTCGACGTCGTAGAGCATGCGCATCGAGCCGCGCTGCGTCGGCACCGCGGAGGTGGACGGCGCATGTGCCTGGCCCGCGCGCACCCGGACCGCGAACCACGCGATCGCGGTGCCCTCGTGCTGCAGCGCGAAGACCTCGGCACCCGGGACCAGCACCGCGGAGACGGGCTCGGTGCGCACGTGCTCCAGGACGCCCGCACCCAGCGTTCCGGCCGCGGCCTCGAGCGCGGGACGCAGCGCGTCACCGGGCTCCACGCGCGTCCCGGCGGCGGCACCCGCGGCCTCGACGTCCGCGAGCACGTCGCCCGCGACCAGGACGAGGTCCGCGCTGGGCGCACCGACGAACGTCGCGACGACCGCCTGGGCGGAGGCGGGGACGTCGGCGATCGCGCACGGCACGACGACGAGCGGCACGGCCGACGGGACGAGCGCGGCGGCGGCCTGCGCCACGGCGGCGGCGTCGACGGCGGTCGGCGTGGTGGTGGTGGTCATTCGCGGTTCTCCTCGGTGACGGACACGACGCGGCAGGCGAGCCGGGGCCCGTGGCTGCCGAGAGCTGCTCGGGCCAGCACGACGCCGTCCACGACGACGTCGAGCGGCTCGGTCGACGGATGGGTGAGCGGGAGCACGTCGCCGACCGCGAGCGCGATGACGTCGCGCGGCTGGACGGTGACGGGGGTGAAGCGGACACCGACCTCGACGGGCACGTCCCCGACCGCGCGGGCCAGGTCCACCTGGGCACGCTCGGCGCGCAGCCGGTCCTCGGGGCTCGCGGCGATCGAGCCGTCCGCGGCCTGCAGCGCGGCGACCATGTGCTCGCCGGGGAGCATGAGCGTCAGGACGTCGGTGCGCTCGCCCATCCGCAGCGTGAACGTCGCGACCAGCACGGTGTCGGAGGCCGCTGCGGCCTGCACGAACTGCGGGTTGTACTGCACGCCACGCACGTCCAGCGCGAGCTTGGTGATGCCCGCGAACGCGTACTCGAGGTCGGCGAGCGCGTGCTGCAGCAGCTCGCGGACCAGCGTCAGCTCGATCTCGGTCAGCTCACGGCCCGGGCGGTCGTCGCCGCGGCCGTCGCCACCGAACAGGTAGTCGATCCACACCATGGTCGCCGCGACCGGGAGCTGGACCACGCCGGTCTGGCGCGTCGGCTCGACCGTGCAGAGCACCATCGCGGTGGGCGTCGGCAGGAGGCTGACGTACTCGTCGTACGTGTGCAGCGCGACCTGCTCGAACTCGAGCTGGGTCAGCACGCGCAGCCGTGCGGTGAGCTGCGTGCCGAACTGCCGCGCGAAGCGTCCGAACGCCATCTCGAGGTGGCGCGCGTGCTCACGCACGAGGGTGAGCGGGCGGCGGAAGTCGTAGAGCTCCACCTGCGGCTCGCGGGTGCGCGCAGGCGCAGCCGGGGTGTCGAGGACGGTCACGGCCGACTCATCGGCGGGCGCGTCACGGTTGTGAGCGGTTCGCCTCGCACTCGCGTCGAGGTTTCACCCGGCGCGGGTCCTGACGGCCGGCCGGCGTGATCTGCACCCCGTCCCTCCATGGGCGGGTCCCCCGTGCGGGGTGTGCAGCGGTGCGGCGCCCTCCATGGCGCCCTGGTGCGCCGGCCCGGGGCCGGCGGTGCAGCAGCGGTCGCGCTACTGCGTGACGTAGTTCGTCAGGTAGACGGCCATCACCTCACCCTCGTACGCCTCGGAGAGCTCGGCGGCGAGCTCGTCGCGCAGCGCGGCACGCTTCTTGGGGTCGGAGATCTCCTCGACGGTCCGGCCCGAGAACAGCTCGATCGCGTGGTCCACCGCGACCGCGGGGTCCGGCGCCTCGCGCGCGTCGGCGGTCAGCTGCAGCGAGAACCCCAGCCGCAGGTAGTGACCGTCGGCCAGGTTGAGGCTCACGGGCTCGACCGCGAGCACCTCGCCCTTCTCGGGCTCGGGCTCGGCCGCAGGCTCGGCGGGTGCGCCGCTGGGCCGCAGCAGGAACCACCACGCGGCCGCGCCGGCGATCAGCACGACGAGCACGACCGCGATCAGCACGAGCTTCTTCTTGGACTTCTTGGGCTCCGGCTCGGGCTCGGGTGCGGGCGCGCCGATCTTGGCGCCGCCGATCTTGGGGCCGCCGATCTTGGCGCCCCCGCCGATGACTCGCTGCTCCACGGGCATGTCGCTACTCCTTGCTCACGGCGGGCAGCAGGGCCCGCACGGCCTCGGGCGCGTCGGACAGGATGACCAGGTCCACGCGGCGGTTGGTCTCGAGCGCCTGCGCGCTCTTGCCGTCGACCAGGGGGCGCTCGTCGCCGAAGCCGACGGCCATGATCCGGGTGCCGGGGACGCGGTCCTTCTCCACCAGGTGGCGCAGCACCTGCGTGGCGCGGTCCGCGGAGAGCTCCCAGTTGGTCGCGTAGCGGCCGGACACCGGCAGGACGTTGGCGTGGCCCTCGACGGAGATCTGCTCGCCGACGTCACGCAGCGTGGGTCCCGCGATGTCCAGCACGCGCCGCGCGGTCGCGGTCATGTCCGCGCTCGCGGCGGCGAAGAACACGTCGTCGGCCACCAGGCCCAGCACCAGGCCGCGCTCGTTGACCCGGAAGCGCACGGCGTCGCCCAGCCCGGCCTTGTCCAGGCGGCGCTGGATCACGTCGCGGATGTCGTCGAGGTGCGCGGCCTCCTTGCGGGCCGCCGCGACGGTCTCGGCGTCCGGGTCGTCCTGCGGGGAGGGCTCGGTGCCCTGGTCACCCAGGCCCTGGTCCGCGTTCACCATGCCCGCGGTGCCCTCCTGCGTGCTGCTCTCGGGCACCACGGACCTGCCGTCCAGGGTGCCCGCGGTGCCGTCCAGGATGGACTCGGTGCCCGTCTGGTCCTGGAAGCCCTCGGCGAGCGAGTCGCGCAGCGCGATGTACTTCTCCTGGTCCACCTGGCTGATCGCGAACAGCACGATGAACAGCGCCATGAGGACCGTGATCATGTCCGAGTAGCTCACGAGCCAGCGCTCGTGGTTGACGTGCTCCTCCTCGTGGTCCCCGCGGCGGCGTCGCCCGCCGCCGTGCCCCGCGCTCACGCCGCGGCCTTGTCGTCGCCCGCCGCCACCAGGTCGGCCGGGATGAGCGAGCGCAGCCGCTCGCCGACCACGCGCGGGTTGGCGCCGGACTGCACGGCCAGCAGGCCCTCGAGCGTGACCTCCATGTGCGCGCACTCGAGGTCGGAGATGCGCTTGATGCGCGTGCCCAGCGGCAGCCACACCACGTTCGCGGACAGGATGCCCCACAGGGTCGCGACGAACGCGGCCGCGATCGATTCGCCCAGGGCCGCGGGCTCGGACAGGTTCTCGAGCACGTGCACCAGCGAGATGACCGTGCCGATGATGCCGATGGTGGGCGCGTAGCCGCCCATGTCCTGGAAGTACTTGGCGTTGACCTTGTCGGCCGTGCGCTTGGTCGCGATGCGGTCCTCGAGGATCACCCGCAGGTCCTCGGGGTCGGTGCCGTCGATCGCGGCCTGCAGGCCCGAGCGCAGGAACTCGTCGTCGATGTCGCGGGCGGCATCCTCGAGCGAGAGCAGGCCCTCGCGGCGCGCGCGGTCGGCCAGGCCGACCACCGTGTCGACGGTCTGGGACGGGTCGGGGGCCTTGGAGCGCAGCGCACGCGGCACCGCGGCGAACGCGTTCTTCACGTCGCGCAGCGTGTGGCCGGCGACGCCGACGCCGATCGTGCCCACCCACACCAGGAGCAGCGGTGCGGGCAGCATGATCGACATGGGCTGCGCGCCCTCGAGGATCATGGCCCCGAAGATCGCGACGAGCGCGGCGACGATCCCGATGATGCCGGCGGGGTCCATCACACGCTCCTGGGCCGCAGCGGGAGCGGCGGGTCGAGGGGCTCGTCGTCGTCGTCCGGCAGGTCCGGGACGGGAGCCAGGCGCGAGATCGCCCGCAGCTCCTGCGAGCGGGCCAGCACCTGGGCGGCGCGCTCGTCGATGCGGCCGATCACCTCGGTCAGGGGTTCGGACACGATGTACTTCGTGCCGTCGATCAGCGTGATGATCGTGTCCGGCGCGCTGTCGACACGCTGGATGAGATCCGGGTTGATCCCGAATCTGTCGCCTGTCAGGCGAGTCACGACGATCATGGCGAGCCCCCGTCCGTGGTCCGTGCATGCGGCGAGTGCCGCGTGGGCCCATCCGTGGGCCTCAGGTCTCCCATCGGCGGGTGCCCGGCGGTGATGAGGCATCCCGGCCGACCGGGACCGAGCCCTGTGAGCAGGGCGACACCCGTGCCGCGGCGCGCATGCGTCACACTGGTGGTGGCTCTGCGCGGCTCTTGGACCAGCGCGGGCCCGCGTCCCGGGTGAGGAAACCGCCTGGTGGGCGCCCCCCGACGCCCTGAAAGGCCTCCCCCATGACCTCCTTCTCCTCCCTCGGCGTGCCCGAGGTCCTCGTCCGCGAGCTCGTCGAGCGCGGCATGACCGACGCCTTCCCCATCCAGACCGCGACGCTGCCGGACACGCTGCGCGGCCGCGACGTGCTGGGCCGCGGCCGCACGGGATCGGGTAAGACGCTCGCGTTCAGCCTCCCGCTCGTGGCGCGCCTGGCGGGCCTGGTCCCCGGGTCGCGCAACGTGCGCCGCACGCCGGGCCGCCCGCACGGCCTGGTGCTGGCCCCCACGCGTGAGCTCGCGACGCAGATCGCGACCGCGCTCGAGCCGCTCGCGAAGGCGGCCGGGCTGCACGTCACCACGGTGTTCGGCGGCGTCTCGCAGCGTCCGCAGGCCTCCGCGCTCAAGGCGGGCGTCGACATCGTCGTCGCGTGCCCGGGCCGCCTCGAGGACCTCATGGGCCAGGGCATCGTCTCGCTCGCGGACGTGCAGATCACCGTGCTGGACGAGGCGGACCACATGGCCGACCTCGGGTTCCTCCCGGGCGTGCGCCGCATCCTGAGCGCCACGCCGCGCGGCGGCCAGCGTCTGCTGTTCTCCGCGACGCTCGACAACGGCGTGGACAAGCTGGTGCAGGCGTTCCTGCAGGACCCGCTGAGCCACTCGGTGGACACCGCGCAGTCGCCCGTCTCGACCATGACGCACCACGTGCTGACGGTGCAGGACGCCGCCGCCAAGCGTGACGTCGTGCACCACCTCGCCTCGGGCACCGGGCGGCGCGTGCTGTTCACGCGCACCAAGCACGCGGCCAAGAAGCTCGCCAAGCAGCTGACCAGCGCGGGCGTCCCCGCGGTGGACCTGCACGGCAACCTGGGCCAGGGCGCGCGTGAGCGCAACCTCGAGGCGTTCTCCACGGGCGCGGTGCGCGTGCTCGTCGCGACCGACATCGCGGCGCGCGGCATCCACGTCGACGACGTCGAGCTCGTGGTGCACGTGGACCCGCCCGCCGAGCACAAGGCGTACCTGCACCGCTCGGGCCGCACCGCGCGCGCGGGCTCGGGCGGCGACGTCGTGACGATCGTGCTGCCCGAGCAGCTGTCCGAGGTGCGCACCATGACGCGGCAGGCCGGCATCACCGCCGCACCGCAGGCCGTGCGCCCCGGCGCGGCCGTGCTGACCGCGCTCGTCGGCGACGTCGCACCGCACGTCACGCCCGCGGCCCCCGTGGCCCCGCCCCGGCCGGCCCGTCAGGGCAACGCACCCTCGCGGCCCGGCGGCGCCCGCCGCGGCGGGCAGCGACGCTCGTCCGGGGCCGCTCCCGCCGCCGGGACGTCCGGCGAGGGCTCGCAGCGCGGGGCACGCACGGGTGGCCCCGCGCGCCAGGGCCAGAACCAGGGTCAGGCACCCGCGCGCACCCAGGGCCGTCCCGCGCAGTCCGGTGCACGCACGGGCGGCGCACCGGCCGGTACGCGGGGCGGCGCTCCCGCGGGCGGCGGTCAGCGCCAGCGGGCGGCCGCACCCGCCTCATCGGCCACGCGCCGGTCCGCGGGACCGCGTCGTGCCGTGCGCGACTCGGGCGCGCCCTCGGGTCGCTGACCCCTCGTCCGGCCCTCGTGGCCGGGCCGGCGCGTCGCCGTCCCGCTCAGGCGGTGCGGCGGCGGGACAGGTGCACGGCGAGCACCGCGACGTCGTCCGCCGGACGGCCCGTGGCGACGCACCACGTGAGCACGTCGTCGACCAGGCGCTGCGCGTCGATCTCGCTCACGCCCTGCGCCGCCGCCCGGGCCGCGGGCAGCGCCGCGGCGACGCCCGCGCGCAGCCGTTCGAGGCCGTGGTGCAGGTGCTCGCCGCGGCGTTCGACCAGCCCGTCGGTGTAGAGCAGCAGGGTCGCGCCGCGCGGGACCACACGCTCGGTGTCGGTGCGGGGCGCCTGGGGGTCCAGGCCGAGCACCAGCTCCGGGTGGCCGCCCGTGAGCAGCTCGGTGGTGCCGTCGGGCAGCACCAGCAGCGGGGGCAGGTGCCCCGCGTTCGTCCAGCGCAGCGTCACCTCACCCGCGGCGCGCTGCTCGTCGGTCTCCTCGAGGCGCACCACCACGGCCGTGGCCATCGCGTCCACGTGCAGCGCCGCGGTCGCCGACTCCAGCCCGCGCAGCACCTGCGCGGGCGTCCCGCCGCTGGTGTGCGCGATCCCGCGCAGCAGCGTGCGGACCTGGCTCATCGCGGCCGCGGCCGGGGTGTCGTGGCCCATGACGTCGCCGATCACCAGGACCGTCTCACCCGCGGGCTGCACGAACGCGTCGTACCAGTCGCCGCCCACCTGCGCGGCCTCGGCGGCGGCGACGTACCGGACGACGACGTCGAGGTCGTCCGAGTGCGCGGGTGCGGACAGCAGCGACGTCTGCAGCGCGACCGCGATGTCCCGCTGCCGCTCGTACAGCCGCGCGTTCTCGAGCGCCATGCCCGCGCGGTCGGCGACCTGCACCAGCAGCGTCAGGTCGTCGGGCGGCAGGTCGGGACGCGTGTGGTCGAGGAACAGCGTGATCGCCCCGACGGTCCGGCCCCGCGCGCGCATCGGAACCGCGTACGCCGTCCGCGGTGCGAGCTCGCGCAGCACGTCCTGCGCGCGGCCCGTCAGCACGTCGGCGATCGCACGCGTCGCGTCCTCGACCACCACCACCTCACCCGTGCGCATCGCCCGGAACAGGTACGACGTCGGCTTGAGCGCGTCCATCCGCAGCTCGGCGTACGTCGCGACCGTGTCCCGCAGCGTCGCGTCCTCGTGCCAGCTCGCGATGTCCCGCAGGTGGTGCAGGTCCTCGGACATCGTGATGAGGCACCACGTGCCGAGCGTCGGGACCAGGTGCCGGGCCAGGCGCCCGACCGCCTCCTCGGTCTCGAGCGTCGATGTCAGGTCCTCGCTCAGGTCCGCGAGCAGCGCGAGCCGGCGCGACGAGTCCTGCGCCGCACGCCACGCGACCCGCACCTCCTCCTGCGCGAGGCGCCGCTCGGAGACGTCGGCGAAGTACACCGACAGCCCGTCCGGGCCGGGCCACGCCCGCACCTCGTACCAGCGGTTCAGCGGCGCGGGGTAGTACGCCTCGAACGCGCGCGGACGCCCGTCCGCGACCGCACCCCGGTAGTGCTCCTCGAACGACGAGCCCGCGGTCGCCGGGTAGCGGTCCCAGATGACCGTGCCCAGCATCTCCTCACGCGAGCTCGTGAGCATGCGCTCCGCGGCGGAGTTCACGTACCGGAACCGCCACTCGTGGTCGAGCAGGAAGAACGCGCCCGGCATGGTCTCGAGCACGCGCGCGATGCGGGCGTCGGAGTCCCGCTCGGCCGTGGTGTCGTACGCCGCGCCCAGCAGCCGCACCGCGACGCCGCACTCCCCCGCGAGCGCCACGCCCTGGGCCTTGACCCAGCGCACCGCGCCGTCGGGCCGCACCACGCGGTACTCCGCGACGTAGCGGTCGCACCGTTCGATCGCCTCGGCCACGGCCTCCGTGACGCGCGGCAGGTCGTCGGGGTGCAGCAGCGCGTCGAACGCCTCGATGGTCGCGCCGAACTCGTCGCGCGTGACGCCGAAGATCGTCAGCAGCTGGTCGTCCCACTCCAGGTGCCCCGTGAGCAGGTCCCAGTCGAAGCTGCCCACACCGCCGGCCGTGACGGCCAGCTGCCAGCGCAGCCGCTCGGCCTCGTCGCGCGCGAGAGGTGCGGCGACGTCAGCCGGGTCCGGGACCGCACCGCGGGGTGCACGACCGACCTGCTCCGCCATGGCGCGTGCCCCTCGTCGTCGACCGTCCCGTGCGCAGCATATGCCGGGACGCAGCAAAAGCCGCGCCCCGGCACGTGGTCAGCGCTTGAGGTTGACCAGCTCCTGGAGGACCTCGTCGGACGTCGTGATGACGCGCGAGTTCGCCTGGAAACCGCGCTGCGCGACGATCAGCGAGGTGAACTCCGAGGACAGGTCGACGTTCGACATCTCGAGCGCGCCGCCCGCGAGCGAGCCGCGGCCGCCCGTGCCGGCGGTGCCGATCGCGGCGTCGCCCGAGTTCACCGACGTGCGGAACAGCGAGCCGCCCGCCTTCTCCAGGCCGGCCGGGTTGGTGAACCCGCCCAGCGCGATGCGGCCGATGACCTGCTTGAGGCCGTTGCTGAACGAGCCCGTGATGGTGCCGTCGGCACCGAGCGCGAACGACTGCAGCGTGCCCGCGGCCTGACCGTCCTGCGTGATGGCCTTCGCGGTGTCGAGGCCCGCGAAGCCCGTGATGCCGGTGAGGTCCACCGCGACGCCGCCGATCGTGAGCGACGTCGGTGTGGTGAGCGAGCCGTCCGTCGCGAACGTCATCGGGGTCGCGGCGACCGTCGCCGCGCCGTCGGACGCGGCGAGCGACCAGCCCGTCGCCGACTTGGTGAACGTGAGCGTGAGCGTGCGCGCGTTGCCCGTGGAGTCGTACAGGTCGACGGTCCGGTTGAGCACCGTGCCGTCGGCCGCGGCCGAGTCGAGGTTGCCCGCGTACGTCGCCGCGGTGGACTGCACCGCCGCCATGACCGAGCCCGAGGGCACGCGCAGGTCGGTGAGCGGGGAGTTGGTGTCGATGACGCCGTTCACGGCCATCCAGCCCTGCACCAGCGCACCCTCGCCCGGGAGCACCATCTGACCCGTGGAGTCGAAGTCGAACGAGCCGGCACGCGTGTAGAACGTCTCCGCACCCTTGCGGACCACGAAGAACCCGTCGCCCTGGATCATCATGTCGGTGCTGCGGCCCGTGAGCTGCGAGGCGCCCTGCGTGAAGTTGGTGGTGATGCCCGCGACGCGCACGCCGAGGCCCACCTGGGCGGGGTTGGTGCCGCCGACGCCGGCCTGCGCGCCGCCCGCACCCATGAGCATCTGGCTCAGCGTGTCCTGGAACTGCACCTGCGAGGACTTGAAGCCCGCGGTGTTGACGTTGGCGATGTTGTTGCCGGTGACGTCGAGCATCGTCTGGTGGCTGCGCAGGCCGCTGATGCCGGAGAAGAGTGAGCGGAGCATGGTGGTTCCCTTCGCGGGGGCCGGGCCGGGTGGCGCGGCAGTCGGTGGTGGGTGGCCTGGGTCAGGCGGGGACGGGGTCCTCGATGGGGTCGATGGCCTCGGGCGGCGTGATCGGGTCGACGGCTCCCGGTCCGTCGCCCTCGCCGGTGCCGGTGCCGGTGCGCGTGCTGCCCGCGGTCACCGTGGCGACCTGGTCGAGCGGGATCTCCTGGTCACCGACGGTCACGGTGGGCACCGCGCCGCGGTAGGACACGCCCGAGACGACGCCGGTCTGCTCGACGCCCTCGGCGTCGGTCCAGGTGACCTTCTGGCCGACGAGCGCCGCCGCCGCGGCCCGCATCTGCAGCGCGAACGCCTCGCGGGACGTGTCGGACAGCTCGACGAGCCGCTCCATGGTCGCCAGCTGCGTGGACTGCGCCATCATCTGGGAGGAGTCCATGGGCGAGGACGGGTCCTGGTTGCGCAGCTGCGCGACCAGGAGGTCGAGGAACGCCTGCGAGTCGAGCGTGCTGCTCGACTGCGTGGGCGAGGTGCCGTAGCCGCTCGTCCCCGTGGCGTACGAGGTGTCGATGGTCATGCGTGCTCCTGGAGTGCGTGGGTCTGGTGCGGGTGGGCCGGGTCAGACGACCAGGTCGAGCCGGCCGGTACGGGTGGGTGACGGCGCCGTGGCGTCCGCCTCGGGCGGTGCGGTCCGCGGGTCGGTCCGGTCCGACGAGCGGCCGGTGCGGCCCTGTGCCGCGCCGTCCGACGACGAGCCGGCCTCGGCACCGGGACCGCGGCGGTCGCCGACATCCACCTGGATGCCCGCCGCCGCGAGGTCGCGGCGCAGGTCGCCGAGCTGCTGCTGGAGCGCCTGGCGCGAGGCCTCGGTGGCCCCGACCAGCTCGACGCGCACCGACTCGGCACCGATGTGCGCGACGATCCGGACCGGACCGAGGTGCTCGGGGTCGATCGGCACGGTCAGCACGTGCGTGCCGCGGTGCAGGCCACCGAGCGTGGTCAACCGGGCGCCGAGCTGCTCGGCGATCGGGGGCGCAGTGGTCGCCGGAGCCGCGGGTGCGGCGGCCGGGGCCGCGGGGGCCGCCGGCGTGCTGGGCACGGGCCCCTGGGCCGGCACGGGTGCCGCGGCGGTGGCCGTCGCGCCCGTGGGAGCCGCGGCGGCGACGGGTGCCGTCGCCTCGGCGGGCCGCGCGGTCACCGGCTCGACCGCTGCCGCGGTGTCCGCCGCAGCGGCGGGTGCGGCGGTCCGGACCGGCGCGGTGCCGTGCGTCGCACCGGTCCGCGCGGTGCTCGCGTCGGCCGGTGCTGCGGGAGCCGTCGGCGTGCCCGCGGTGCGCGGCGCCGTCGGGTCGGCCGCCGCGGAGGGCTCGGCCGGGGTGGCGGTCGCGGCCGGGGCGGTCGGCGCCGCGGCCTCCACGGGGGTGGCGGGCACGGGGCCGCTCGCCGTGGCCGGCGACGCCACGGCGTCGACGACGGGCGCGGCCGCGGGGGCCGCGACGTCGACCGCCGCGGTCGTCGTGGGCGACGCGGCTGCCGCCGGCGTCGGCACGACGAGGCCGGCCAGGCCGGGCTGCGCAACGGTTCCGGCCGCCGCGGCGCCGTCCTGCGTCGCGGCCGTGGCCGCCTGTCCGGTGGTGTCGGTCGTCGGCGCCGGCGCGGTCGCGTCCGCCGCGTCGGCCGTCACGTCCGCGGCCGGCGCGGCCTGGTCGGTGGCCGGCGTCGTCGTGGGATCGCCCACGGCGGTGCGGTCGGGTCGCTCCACGGGCGCACGCTCGGTGCGCCGGGTCTCGCCCCGACGCGTCTCGGCACGCCGGGGCTCGGACCGGTCCTCGGTGCGTGCCGCGTCGTCGCGCGCGGGCCGCGCCGCCGACGGGCGGGCCGCCTGCGTGCGGTCGGCGGACGCGCGGTCGGCACGGTCGAGCGCCTGCGCGAAGTCACGCGCACCCGAGGCGTCGCCCCGGGCCGCGTCCGGACGCGCCGGCGCCGTGGCGCGTGCGGCGGCCAGGCTCAGCGGGCTCGTCGTCATGCTGCACCCCCCAGGAGGCCGGACAGGATCTGCCACTGCGTGCGGGACGCGGCCGTCGAGGCCGCGGCCGAGCCCTGCTCACCCGTGAGCGAGGGCAGGTACGTCTGTGCGAGCGCGGCGAGCGCGCCCAGGTCGGGAGCGCCCCCGCTGCCGGCGGTCAGCCCGTTCAGCCCGTTCAGCGACGCCAGCGCGTCGGTGCCCGCGGCACCCGACAGGCCCGACAGTCCCGTGAGCCCGGCCGTCAGGACCGGCGACGACGCCAGCTCGGCGCCCGCGGCCTGCTCCTGCGGCAGGATCCGGCGGATGTTCGTCGGCTCGGCGTACACGTCGCGCACGCTGACCCGGCCGCCCGGCTTGGGCGCGTCGATCATCTGGCCGTCGCCGACGTAGATCGCGATGTGCGAGCCGCCGCCGAACACCAGCAGGTCCCCGGGCAGCGCGTCGTCGAGCGAGTCGACCTTGGTGCCGAGCCTCTGCTGGTCCCGCGCGACGCGCGGCACGCCGTCCGCGGCGCCCAGGTCGGTGAGCGAGCGCAGCACCAGGCCCGAGCAGTCCAGCCCGCCCTCGGACAGCGACTCGCCGCCCCACACGTAGGGCGTGCCGATGTACTTCTTGGCCGCCTCGACCAGGTCCTGGCCGGAGACGCCCGAGCCGGGCGCGATGTTCGTGGTGGGGCCCTCGGTGGGCCGTGCCGGGATCGGCGCCGTGGTGGGCACGGGAGTCGTGGGCGTGGCGCCCAGCACCTGGGACGCCTGCTGCAGCGCGGCGGAGAAGTCGACCTCGGACGCGCCCACGGACGAGGTCGCGGCGGGCGGTGCGACGAGCTGCTGCAGCTCGGCCATGCGCGCCTGCACGGCGGCGAGCCCGGTCATGCGCCGGCCTCCTGCGCGCCGCCGACGGTGCGGCCCGTCATGCGGGCCGCGACCTCGTCGAGCACGTTCTGCTCGGCGCGGGCCTCGGACGCACGCTCGGTCGCGTCGTGGCGCTCGGCCAGACGGTCGATCGCGCGGACGTCGCGGCGGGCCAGCGACCAGCGCGCGGACTGCTGGGCGACGTCACGTTCGGCCTCCTCGACCGCACGCTCGGCCTCCTGCAGCAGCACCGCGAGCGTCGAGCGGCTGGACACGGCGGCCATCCACGCGAGCTCGTCGCGGCCCGAGGGCAGCTCGGAGCCCGCGAGCGCCTCACGCGTCGCCTGCTGGCGCAGACGGACACGGTCCGCGTCGCGGCGCGAGGCCGCGAGCTCCACGGCCGCGCGCTCCTCGGCACGGGCGCGCACACGCAGCAGACCGCTGAGTGGGAAGGGTCGGGTCATGGCAGCTCTCCCAGGGTGTGCACGAGGGCGCCGAGGCGCTCCCAGGACTGAGCGGCGGGCGCGGACTCGTCCATGCCCTGCTGCAGGAAGGCGTCGATCTGCGCGCCGTGCGTGACGGCCGCGTCGACCAGGGGGTTGGTGCCGGCCACGTACGCGCCGACGTCGAGCAGGTCCTGCGCGGCGCGCCGGGCCGCCATGACCGAGCGCAGCCGCTGGGCCGCGGCCCGCTGCTCACCCGTCGTGACGCGCGACGCGACCCGGCTGATCGAGCCGAGCGCGTCGACGCTCGGGAAGTGCCCGGCCACGGCGAGCCGGCGGTCGAGGACCACGTGCCCGTCGAGGATCGAACGTGCCGCGTCGGCGATCGGCTCGTTGTGGTCGTCGCCGTCCACGAGCACGGTGTACAGACCCGTGACCGAGCCGCGCGGGCCGGTGCCCGCACGCTCCAGGAGCTGCGCGAGCAGCGCGAACGTGCTCGGCGGGTAGCCGCGCGTCGCGGGCGGCTCACCCACGGACAGGCCGATCTCGCGCTGGGCCATCGCGACACGCGTGAGGGAGTCCATCATCAGGACCGCGTGGCGGCCCTCGTCACGCAGGTGCTCGGCGATGCGCGTCGCGACGAACGCCGACCGCAGCCGCACGAGCGGGGGCTCGTCGGACGTCGCGATCACGACGACGGACCGGGCGAGCCCCTCGGGGCCGAGGTCGTCCTCGAGGAACTCGCGCACCTCACGCCCGCGCTCGCCGACGAGCGCGATGACGGAGACCTCGGCCTCCGTGCCGCGCGCGATCATCGACAGCAGGCTCGACTTGCCGACGCCCGAGCCGGCGAACAGGCCGAGGCGCTGACCGCGCCCGGCCGTCACGAGCGTGTCCAGCACGCGCACACCCAGGTCGAGCGGCGTGTCGACGCGCGCTCGCTCGAGAGGGTGCGGTGCGGTCCCGTCGACCGGCACCCACGCCTGCGCGCGCAGCGGGCCCTTGCCGTCGATCGGGCGGCCCAAGCCGTCGAGCACGCGGCCGAGCAGGCCCGAGCCCACGGGGACGCGCAGCGCGCCCGCGGGGCGGACCGGCAGGCCCGCACCCAGGCCGCGCGTCGCGCCCAGGGGCATGCAGTGCGCGGACCCGCCGGTGGCGGCCACGACCTCCGCGAGCACGGCGTCCGGGCCGTCACCCACGCGCACCAGGTCGCCGACCGCGGACCGCGTCCCGACGACCTCGAGCGTGAGCCCGACGACCGCGCGCAGGACGCCCACCGGCTGCGGCCGGGCCGCGTCCAGGACGGGGCGGGGCAGGGTGAGCGTGCTCATGGCCGGTCCACGTGCTGCGCGAGCGCGGCGCGCGCGCGGTCGAGCGCGGCGTCGATGCGGGCGTCGATCTGACCGTCGGCGTGCACCGCGAGCGCGTCGCCGCGGTGCAGCGACGGGTCCGCCTCGACGACGAAGCCGTCGGGCACCTGCACGTCCGCGAGCAGCGCCGCGTCGGCGGGGTGCAGGCGCACGGTCACGGGCCCCGGGCCGGGCTCGGTGGCGAGCACGCGTGCGAGCGCGGCACGTGCCGCGTGCGGCGCGTCGGAGAGCTCGGCACCCAGCACGGCGTGCGCGAGGTCCAGCCCCGCGGCGTGCACCGCGGCGGACGCCTCGGCCAGCACGGGTGCGGTCAGCGCGCGCACGGCGTCGGCGGCCCGCGCGAGCAGGCCGAGCGCCTCGTCGAGCGACCGGCGGCGCGCCTCGGCGTCCGCGGCTGCCTGCCGGGCGGTCCGCTCGGCCGCGACCGCGGCGTCGGCCGCCGCGCGGCGGGCACCGGCCGCGTAGCCCGCGGCGAAGCCCTCCGCACGTGCGGAGTCCTGGACGAGCTCGTCGGCCGCGCTCGTCGTGAGCGGGCGCAGCACCAGCGTGGCGGAGTCAGGCAACGTACTCGTCCTCCCCCTCGCGGCGGATGACGATCTGGCCGCTCTCCTCGAGGCGGCGGATCTGCTGGACGATGCCGGCGCGCGCCTCCTCGACCTGCGAGAGGCGGACCGGGCCGAGCATGTCGATCTCCTCGAGGAGGTTCTCGCGGGCCCGCTCGGACAGGTTGCGCAGCACGGTCTCGCGCGCCTCGTCGGACACGCCCTTGAGCGCGACGGACAGCTCGGCCGTCTCGACCTGGCGCAGCACCATCTGCATCGCCCGGTCCTCGAGCAGCACGATGTCGTTGAACACGAACATGCGGCTGCGGACCTCCTCGGCGAGCTGCTCGTCACGCGAGGCCAGGCCCTCGAGGATCGCCTTCTCCGTGGTCGGGTCGGCGCGGTTGATGATCTCGACGAGCGGCTGCACGCCGCCGACCGCGGCGAGCTCGCGCGGCGCGAGCACGGCCGAGGCCTTGCGCTGCAGCTGCTCGGCGACCACGGTCACGACGTCGGGCGACGCGCGCTCCATGAGCGCGATGCGGTGCGCGACCTCACCCTGCAGGCCCGGTTCGAGCCCGGCCAGGATCGTCGACGCGTGGTCGGGACGCAGGTGCGCGAGCACGAGCGCGATCGCCTGCGGGTGCTCGCCGGACAGCAGCGACACCACCTGACGCGCATCGGCCTGCTGCAGGAACTCGAACGGCTGCCCCGCGAGGTGGATCTGCAGGCGCTCCATGACGGTCGCGGCCGCCTCGGCACCCAGGGACGCCTCGAGCAGCTGCTGGGCCAGGCCCATGCCGCCGCCCAGGCCGGGGCCGATCACGGACGCGTCGTAGAACTCCTCGAGCACGGCGTCGGCCTGCTGCTGGTCGACGCGGTCGAGGCGCAGGATCTGCGCCGTGAGCTCCTCGATCTCGGTGACGTCCAGGCTCGCCATGACCTTGGCGGCCCGCTCGCGGCCCAGCTGGACCAGGAGCATCGCGGCCTTCTGCGGCCCGGGCAGCATGACGGTCATCAGCGCGCACCGCTCGGCGTGGACAGCCACGAGCGCAGGAGGTCCGCGACCTCCTCGGGCTGCTCGTCGGCCAGCGCGGAGATCTCGGCGCGCTTGATGGCCAGCGGGTCGGGCGTGGTCGGCAGCGGTGCGGGCGGCAGGACCGGCAGCGCGTCGACGTCCAGGCCCTCGAGCTGTGCGGTGGCACCGCCCTGGCCGTCGAGCACGGGCAGCACGCCCAGGTCGACCGCCTCGCGGCGCGACTTGCGCGACCGGCGCGCCATGAGGATCCCGATGACGATGAGCACGATGAGCACGACGCCGCCGATCGCGGCCTGACGGATGAGCGCGTTCTGCGCGTCGGCCTTGGCCGCGGCGTCGGCGGCCGCGAGCGCGGCGGCCGCGTCCTGCGCCGCCGTGGTGTCGAACGCGGCGGCCTGCAGCGCGAGCGTGTCGCCACGCGTGGTGTCCACGCCGGCCGCGGCGGCCACGGTGGCCTGCAGCTCGGTCAGGTCCAGACCCGCGGCGGCCTCGGAGTCGACGACGACGGCGATCGACTGGCGCTGCACCGCGCCCGGCGCCGCCTTGACCACCTCGGTGGTCTTGTTGATCGCGTTGGTGACGTCCTCGCTGGTCGACTTGTAGGCGCCGCCCTGACCCGTGCCGTCGGGACCGACGACGTCCTCGTCGGGACCCAGCACGCCCGTGGCGGTCTGGTCGGTGCCGGTGTACTCCTCGGTCTTCGTCGACGACGCGAGCGGCGGGGTGTCCTTCGTCGCGTCGAACGTCTCCGTGGTGCGCTGGCTCTCGTCGAAGTCGAGCTCGGCGGTCACGGTCACGGCCGACCGGCCGGGGCCGATCACGCGGTCCAGCAGCGTCTGCACCGACGAGCGCACGCGCTCCTCGTAGTCGCTGACCTCGCCGCCCGACAGGCCCGTGGTGCCCGTGCCGACCGCGGACAGCACCTGGCCGGACGCGTCGACGACGGCCACGTCGGTGGGTGCCATCTCCGGGATGCCGGCCGCGACGAGGTGCGTGATCGCCTGCACCTGGTCGGCGCCGAGCGTGGAGCCGGCGCGCGTGCGGACGAACACCGACGCCGTGGGCTCACCCGCGGTCTCGGTGAACACGGTCTCCTGCGGCATCGCCAGACGCACGGTCGCGGACTCGACGCCGTCCATCGCGCCGATGGTCCGGGCGAGCTCGCCCTCGAGCGCGCGCTGGTACGTCTTCTCCTGCTGGAACTCGCTCGACGTCATCGGCATGTCGTCCAGCAGCGAGTAGCCCGCGCCGTCCGAGTTCGCCGGGATGCCGGCCGCGGCCAGGTTGATGCGCTGCGCGTAGATCTGCGACGCGGGGACCATGACGGTCGAGCCGCCGTCGGCGAGCTCGTACTGCACACCCTGTGCGTCGAGCTCCTCGACCACCGCTGCGGCGTCCGCGCCGGACAGGCTGGTGAACAGCGGGCTGAGCGCGGGGCGCGACAGCCACGACGAGAGCGCGACGCCACCCAGCACCAGCACCGCGACGCCGATGATCGCGAGCGTGCGCTGCGCGGTGGAGAACTCCTTGACGGCGCCCGTGAGCTTGCCCAGGGCGGCCTGCATCTGCGCGGGCATCAGGCCTGCATCCTCATGATCTCGGTGAACGCGTCGACGGCCTTGTTGCGCACGGCTGCGGTGAGCTCGAGCGCGAGCGAGGACTCGGCGGCGGCGATCGTGTAGTCGTGCACGTTCTCGAGGTCACCGGTCACGGCCTGGACCGCGAGGTCCGACGAGCGCGACTGCAGCGCCTGCAGCGAGTCGATCGAGCCGAGCACCGAGGAGAACTGGGCGCCGGACACGGCCGAGGCGGCCTGCGTCGCACCCGGGCCGGTGACCGCGGCGGTGGGGGCGACCGCGGTGACCGCGGAGGCGACGGCGCCCACGGGCGCGATGGGGGTGGGCATCAGGAGCGTCCGATCTGGAGGGCTGCGGTGTAGGTCTCCTTGGCCCGGTCGACCACCGCGGCGTTCGCCTGGTAGCCGCGCTGGGCCATGATGAGCTGCGTCATCTGGCTCGACATGTCGATGTCGGGGTAGCGCACGTAGCCGTTCTCGTCGGCCAGCGGGTTGGCGGGCTCGTAGACCATCCGCCCCTCCGCCGAGCCGAACGCCGCGCCCACGACCTGCGCGCCGCCCTCGGGACCCGGGGTCTCCTGCGCGACGACGTACCGGGCCTGGAACGCGGCCTCGGACGTCGGGCGCACCGTCGAGATGTTGGCCAGGTTGTCCGAGACGGCGTCGAGCCACGTGCGGTGCACGGTGAGGCCGGACTGCGCGATGCCGATGGCGCCGAAGATGGACATCAGCTGGTCCTCATCGCGGCGCGCACGGAGCTGAACTGGCCGGAGGCCGCCTGCGTCGCGAGCTGGTAGCGCAGGTTCGTCTCGACGTTGAGCAGCGTCTGCTCGTCGAGGTTGACGTTGTTGCCGTTCAGCTGCGTCGCGGCCGACGAGCGTCGGATCGTCGCGTCGGCGGCACCCGACCCCTGGCCGACGGCGCGCGAGAGCTCGGCCTCGAACTCCACGACGCGCGCCCGGTAGCCGGGGGTCTGGAGGTTCGCGACGTTGTCGGCGATGGCACGCTGACGCAGGGCGAGTGAGTCGAGTGCGGAGTTGACCGCGACATAGCTCACGGAGTTGAGAAGGCCCACAGGGTTCGCCTCATCCACGGGTGGCGGGGGCGGCCATCCATGGCCTGCGGTTCGAGCGGTCCGTGCTCTGCCGCCCCATCGGAGGGCGGCGGGGGTTCGTGAGGAGTTCCGCGCGCCGGCCGCGAGACCTCACCCGTTCGGCGCAGCGCCGGCGCAGTGCCGGCTCAGGGCCGGCTCAGGGCCGGTTCAGCCCTGGGCGTCCAGGTACACCGGAACGGCGTCGGGTCGCGCGCGCAGCACCTGGGCCGCGGCCAGCTGCCGACGGGACAGCGCGGCGGCCTGCGAGAGCCGCTGCGCGACGTCGAGCTGGCGGTCCAGCAGCGCCTGCGCGCGCGTCAGCAGCGGCGCGGGCAGCGGGCCGAGGCCTGCGGGCGGGCGCCACGCGGCCGCGCGCGCGACCTGCGCGGTGGTCGGCAGGTGCGAGATGCGCAGGAGCTCCTCGGCGGCGTCGACGTCGAGCTCGAGGGCCGCCAGCGCGGCCTCCCACCGCTCGTGCCACACGACCTCGTCAGCGCTGACGACGGCCGAGCCGAGGGCGGGGGTCATGCGTCAGCCCACCCCGAGCAGGCCCGCGGCGGCGGGTGCGGGTGCCGCGGGTGCGGCGGCGGCGGCCAGCGCGGCCGCCTCGTGCCACGTCGTGGCGAGCGGCTCGACGATCGAGCGGCACTCCAGCACCTTGCCCGCGTCGCCCTGCACGCCGGCCTCGACGAGCGTCGAGTACAGGTAGGCGTACACCGCCATGAGGCCGGGGCCACCCTCCCAGGACGCGGCGTCGAGGCTCGCCATGAGCTCGGCGACGATGTCCTGCGCGTGCTGCAGGTGCGAGCGCCCACCGAGCACGTCGCCCTGCTCGAGCGCGGCGTGACCGCGGTCGACGTCGAGCAGCAGCCGGTCGAACAGCATCGTCACCACACGGGCGGGGGCCGCCGTCTCGACGGCGGCGGTGACGTAGCGCGTGCGTGCGTCGTACATGGCTCCTCCTGAAGTGTCAGCTCGACGACGACGCCGTCAGCGCGGCGATCTGGCTCGCGAGGTAGCTGGACTGGGACTGCAGGCTGGACAGCGCGGTCTCGAGGCTCGCGTACTGGCGCTCGAGCGCGACGCGGCGGGCCGCGAGGCGGTCGTCCCAGTCGGTGATCTGCTCACCGAGGTCCTTGACGAGCGACTGCTGCGACTGGACCGTCACGGACAGCGTGCCCGTGCCGGAGTCGGATGCACCCTTGGCGGTGGCCGCCAGGTTCTTGGCGATGCCGGTCAGCACGGCCTCGACCTTGGCGGGGTCGGCCGCGAGCGCGGCGTCGAACTTCGTCTGGTCGAACGTGAACGTGCCGTCGCGGCCGATCACGACGCCGACGTCGGACGGTGAGACGCCGCCGACGGGGGCCGAGGCCTGCTCGAGGATCGTCTGCTGCAGCATGCGGATGGTGGCGTTGCCGGAGAACAGGCCACCGGTGACCACCGTGCCGCCGTCGCTGGCGGTCGTGGTCTTGGACGCGGTGCGCGAGCTGATCTCCGTGAGCACCGTCGAGAGGTTGGTGACCAGGCCCGAGGCGAGCGAGCGCAGCGCGCTCGAGTCCGCGGCCACGCTCACCGTGACCGGTGCGGCGTCCGCGGCGGTCACGGCCGAGACGGTGACGTCGACCCCGGTCATGAGGTCGTCGAACGTGTTGCTCGCCGACGTGAGCGTGCGCTGCGCGGACGATCCCGGGAACAGCGTGAGGGACGCGTCGGACGCCGCGCGGACCTGCTCGAGCGCGGCGGGCTCCTGCCCGGACGCGCCCGTGTACGTCAGGGAGAACGAGTTCGCGGCGCCGGTCTCGGTGCCCGTGAGCTGCAGCACGTAGGTGCTGGCGCCGGTCGGCACACCGCCGGCGTCGAGCTCGGGGACCTTGACGGCGGTCGCCCGCACACCCGTGTCGGATGCGTTGAACGCCTCGACGATGTCCGGGACCGACGTGCTCGCGGCGGTCACGCTGGTGGTCTCGCCGTTGCGCGTGATCGTGAACGTGGGCGTCGCCGAGCCGTACTGTCCGGCCGCCGGGAGCGTCACGAGCGAGGACTGCGACGCGGCGACCGCGCCGACCCGGAACGACAGCGTCGCGGGCTGGGCGCCCGCACCCGCCGTGGCGGTGACGGACTTGTCGCTCGCGGTGGCCGTGACCGCGTCCCAGGACGCGGGCTTGGCGACCTTGGCGGCGTGCTCGGCGAGCGAGGCGACCTTGGTGTTGAGCGACTGCAGCGCGGTGACGAGCGAGCTCGCGGTGGACTGCTTGTTCTTGAGGAGCGACTGCGTGCCCGACTGCAACGTGATGAGGCTGTCGATGAGGTCGGCGGTCTGCAGACCGCTGACCAGGCCGTCGATCGCCGCCATGTCTGCTCCAGTGCTCGTTCGGTGCTGCTCGTTCGATCAGGTGCCGTGCGGGGAAAGCGGTTCGGGTGCACGGCCGGGGATGGGGGATCCGGCCGTGCACCCGAGTCCGGGTCCGGTCAGGAGACCGGAGCGAGGGTCACTGCAGGAGCTGCAGGACGCTCTGGGGGAGCGACTTGGCCTGGGCCAGCATCGCGGTGCCCGCCTGCGAGAGGATCTGCGAGCGGGTGAAGGACACCATCTCCTGCGCCATGTCCGTGTCGCGGACGCGGCTCTCCGAGGCGGACAGGTTCTCGACCGCGACGTTGAGGTTGTTGATGGTGTGGTCGAAGCGGTTCTGCACGGCACCGAGCTGCGAGCGGACGCCCGACACCTTGGTGATGGCCGCGTCGATCGAGTTGATCGCCGCGTCCGCCGAGCCGGAGCCCGGGGTGCTGGCCGCGGCGACCGTGAGCGCCGAGGCGGCGGTGATGCCGGCGCCGCCGATGGTCACCTTGCCGTAGGAGTCGACCGACGCGCTGAAGTTGGTCGAGGAGACCGCCTTCGAGAGCTCGTCGTTCAGGAGCGCGTGGTTCGCCTTGGCTGCGTCAGAGGTGCCCGTCGTGTCCCAGGCCGTCAGGTCCAGGGCCAGGTTGGTCACGCCCGCCGCCGTGGTGATCGACAGCGCACCGACGGCACCCGACGGAGCCACGGCCGCGGCCAGGTCGACGTCCGCGGTCCACGAGGTGCCCGTGTTGGTCACGTTCACGCCGTCGACGCCCAGGCCGACCGCGCCCATCGAGGAACCGGTCAGGTCCACCGAGATCTTGTCGGCAGCCGCGGTGTTGGCGCCGACCTGGAACGTGCCGTTGTAGTTGCCGTTCAGCAGCTTGGTGCCGTTGAACTGCGTGGTGTCGGCGATGCGGGTCAGCTCGGTCTTGAGCTGGTCCATCTCGTCCTGGATGTTGGACTTGGCGGAGTTCGACAGACCACCGTCGTTGCCGGCCTGGACCGACAGCGTGCGCATGCGCTGGAGGATCGAGTGCGTCTCGGTGAGCGCGCCCTCAGCGGTCTGCACGACGGAGATGCCGTCCTGCGCGTTACGGACGGCCTGCTTGGTGCCGCCGATCTGGGCGCGCAGGCCCTCGGAGATCGCGAGACCGGCAGCGTCGTCCGCGGCCCGGTTGATGCGCAGGCCGCTCGAGAGCTTCTCGAGGGACTTGCTCAGGTCGTTCTGCGTGCTGGACAGGTTGCGGTACGAGTTCAGCGCCGCGATGTTGTTGTTGATCGAGAGACCCATCGTGATCTTCCTCCTTGAGTCGGGTCAGGTCAGCCCTTCCGTGGGCACACCTTCCGAATCGGCGGTCGATCCCGGGTGATGAGGTTTTCTCGAGACGAATCTGCGAGCTTTCTCGTCAGGCCGTGGACGCGTGCTCGCGCACGACGGCCGGCTGCGACGGCTGGGGCACGAACGACAGGCGTTCGGCGGCCGCGTACTGCGCGGTGCGCGCCGCGATGGACGCGAAGTAGGCCTGACGGCGGCGCTCGGCCACACCGTCGGGCCGCTCGGCCGGGGTCACCAGGTCAGGGTCCAGGTGCGTGTTCATGCCGTCGCGCAGCAGCCCGAGGGCCTCGGTGCGCAGCTGGCTGATCCGGGACTGCGTGACGCCCAGCTCCTCGGCCAGCTCGGCCACGGAGCGGTCCTCGAGGAAGATCCCGCGCACCACGACGCGCAGCCGCTCGGGCAGCGTGTCCACGCTCGCGCGCAGCCAGCGCAGCCGCTCACCGGCCAGGACGGCCTGCTCGGGCGTCTGACCGGCGTCGACGACCAGGTCGACGATGCTCGGGCCGTCGCCGGCGTCGATCGAGAGCACGCGACGCGCGGCGTCGCTGCGCACCTCGTCGACCTGCGACACCTGGGTGCCCAGCGCGGACGCGAGCTCCTCACGCGTCGGCGGGCGACCCATGGCGGCGGTGAGCCGCTCGCTCGCGGCGGCCAGCTCACGCACGCGGGTACGCGCACCACGGCTCGCCCAGTCCATCGACCGCAGCTCGTCGACGAGCGCGCCCCGGATCCGCAGCGAGGCGTAGCGCGCGAACGGCACGCCCGTGCTCGGGTCGTAGGAGCGCGCCGCGAGCACCAGAGCGAGGCTGCCGGCGGACGCCAGCTCGTCGCGGGAGACCGTCGGCGGGACGCGACGGAGCATCTCGCTGACGGCATAGCCGACGAGGGCGAGGTTCTGGACGACGAGGGCGTCGCGGTCGATGTCGTGGCTCACGAGAAAGGGGGTCGGCGCTTCGGAGTGTCGGCTTGAATCAAAACTCGATCCCGTTTTCGCGCTCACATGTTCACGTCCCCATGACTCATCGGAACGATTCGGGCGTGGAAGCGTGGCGACCTGCGCAAAGACAAGTCTGGACACTTGTCTAGGTGCAAGGACCTACGTCCTACGTGTGTGACGTACGTCACAGGGACTTTGGTCGACGAACGACGAAAGTGGACGGGCGTCCAGGTCAGAGCGTTGTCTGGAACGTCCGAAGGTCGCGCTCCCACCTGTCCATCACCCGGTTGCGACGGCACAATGCCACCAGATCCACGCGAGCATTCAGCAACCGGACGCCCCTGCCGATAGGTGCGTTCGAGGCCGGGCTGCTCCACATCGCCGGCGCGGCCCGCTAAGGAGGTTCTGACACATGGCCCTCGACGCCCTGTCCGAGGTGCTCTGGCACGAGCGCACGCTGCTCGAGCTGCTGCTGTTCAAGCTCGAGGAGGAGCAGCTGCTGCTCACCGCGGGCCGCACCCGCTGGCTGGCTCACGCGACGCGTGAGGTCGAGGCCGTGCTCTCCCAGATCCGCGACGCGGAGCTCGGTCGTTCGGTCGAGGCCTCCGCCGCGTGCGCCGAGCTCGGCCTGCCCGACGGCGCCGCGCTCGCCGACCTGGCCGACGCCGCGCCCGCCCCCTGGGACGAGCTGCTCCGCCAGCACCGCGACTCGTTCGCCTCGCTCACCGCGGAGATCTCCCAGCTCGCCGACGGCAACCGCGAGCTCCTCGCGATGTCGCACCGCGCCACGCAGGAGACGCTCGCGTCGCTGCACGACGTCCACACCTACGACGGCTCCGGCCGCAGCGCCGGCACCGCCGCCGACGCGCTGCTCGTCGACCGCACTCTCTGACCCACGATCCGCCGCGAGGCGGGACCAGGAGGACACCGACCGTGAGCACCTTCTCCGGGCTCGGCACCGCGCTGAGCTCGCTGATCGCGCAGCGGCAGGCGCTCGACGTCGCCGGCCAGAACATCGCCAACGCCAACACCGTGGGCTACACCCGCCAGCGCGCGACGATGTCGCCGGTCTCGGGAGTGCAGGTGCCGTCCATGTTCTCCACCAACGACGGCATCGGGCAGGGCACGCGCGTCAGCAGCGTCGACCGCCTGGCCGACGTCTTCCTCGACGCGCGCCTGCGCGCGACGACGTCCTCGTCGTCCTTCCTCGCGGCGCGGGCCGAGGCCTACACGACGCTCGAGAAGTCGCTCGGGGAGCCGGGCAAGACGGGGCTGTCCACCCAGCTGTCGGACATGTGGGCCGCGTGGCAGGAGGTCGGCAACTACCCCGACAAGAACGCCAACCGCGCCGTGCTGCTCGAGTCGTCGCGTGACGTCGCGACGCGCGTGGGCACGCTCTACTCCGACGTCGCCACGCAGTGGAGCCAGTCGCGCTCGACCGCGGTCGCGCTCGTGGACCAGGTCAACACCGCCGCCGCGAACATCGCGGACCTCAACGAGCGCATCGCGTCGATCACGGCGTCCGGCGCCACCGCGCACGAGCTCGCCGATCAGCGCGACCTGCTCGTCACGCAGCTCTCGCAGCTGGTCGGCGCGTCCGCCGACATCCGCGCGGACGGCACGGTCGACGTCCTGGTGGGCGGCAACACGCTCGTCAGCGGCAAGCGCGTCAACGCGCTCGCGGTCTCGGGCGCCACCGCGTTCGACCAGGTGACCGGCAGCCCCGCCGTGGGCGTCGACGTCGTGTGGGCCGAGCGCCCGACGCAGAGCGCCGCGCTGTCCGGCGGCCGCGTGGCCGGCCTGCTGTCGGTGCTGGCCCCCGCGGACGGCAGCGGCTCGGGCGGCGTGCTCGCCGAGGCCGCGGCCCGCTACGACACGCTCGCGACGACGATCGCGACGAAGGTCAACGCGCTGCACGGCACGGCGGTGCGCTCCGACGGCACGCCCGGCGGCGACTTCTTCACGTTCACGCCCGGCAAGCCCGCGGCGCTCGGCCTCACGGTCGCGATCTCCGCGCCGTCCGACGTCGCGGTCGCGACCGCGGGCGCGGGCGCGCACGACGGCTCGGTCGCGGACCTCATCGGCAAGCTCGGCACCGCCGCCGGGGGTCCCGACGCGGTGTGGAGCGAGACCGTCGTGGACCTGGGCGTCCGATCCGCGAGCGCCACGTCCCGCGCGACCGTCGCGGAGGCGGCCCGCACCACGGCCGTCCAGCAGCAGCTCGCGCAGGCGAGCGTCGACACCGACGAGGAGACCGTCAACATGCTCGCGTTCCAGCGGGCGTACGAGGGCGCGGCCCGCGTCCTGACGGCGATCGACGAGATGCTCGACACCCTCATCAACCGCACCGGCGTCGTCGGCCGATAGGAGCCAGCCATGATCTCGCGCGTCACGCACCAGACGGTGCAGCGCAGCACGCTCGCGAACCTGCAGGGCAACCTGACCGCGATGGCCGACCTGCAGAACAAGATGTCGAGCGGCAAGAAGGTCAACGTCCCGTCGGACGACCCCTCGGCCACCTCGGACGTGCTGCGGCTGCGCGGCGAGCAGCGTGCGGACACGCAGTACCAGCGCAACGCGGCCGACGCGGGCTCGTGGCTCCAGACGGTCGACACCGCGATCTCCTCCTCGCTCGCCGCGCTGCGCCAGGCGCGCGACCTCACGGTCCGCGGCGGCAACGGGGCCCTCGGCCAGACGTCGCTCGACGCGCTGGCCGACGAGGTCGACACGCTGCGCACGCAGCTGCTCTCGCAGGCCAACACCACGTACGTGGGCCGCTCGGTGTTCGCGGGCACGTCGGACGCGCCCGCCGCGTTCGACTCCGCGTACGCATGGAGCGGGACGGGGTCCTCGGTCGAGCGGCGCGTGAGCTCCACGACGACGGTCCGGGTCGACGGCGACGGCGCCGCGGTCTACGGGACGGGCGCCGGTTCGGTGTTCGCGCTCCTCGACACGATCTCCGCGAGCCTGCGGGCCGGCACGGACCCCACGCCGCACCTCGACGCGATCGACGACCGGCTCGAGTCGATGGTGACCCAGCTCGCCGGGGTCGGCGCACGGCACAAGAGCATCATGGAGACGCAGGAGACGCTCGCGGCACGCGACGTCGAGACCAAGGCCCGCATCTCGGGCATCGAGGACGTGGACCTGGCCGAGGTCATCCTCGAGCTGCAGTCGCAGGAGGTCGCCTACAAGGGCGCGCTCGGTGCGGCCGCCAAGGTCCTGCAGCCCACGCTCCTGGACTTCCTGCGATGAGCCCGGCCGCCATGCTCGGCACACCCGCCGACCGCGCCCTCGTCACGCTGGGCGGCACCGAGGTGCCCGCCGCGCTCACGCTCACCGAGCCGCTGCCGGGCCTGCCCGGCCGGACGCGCTACGTGCTCGAGCCCGTCGCCGAGGCCGACGGCCTGTTCACGCTGCGCTCGCAGGACGGCCCGGCCACGCGCCTGTTCGTCGTCGACCCCACGCACTACTTCCCGGGGTACGAGCCCGAGGTCCCGGCCGAGGGCGAGCGCCGCCTGCTCGTCGTCGTGCACCCGCCGACCGCCGACCAGCCCGCGACCGCGAACCTGCTCGCGCCGCTCGTGGTCGACCCGGCCGCCGCGACCGCGCAGCAGACCGTGCTGGATGCCGACTGGCCGCTGCGCGCGCCGCTGACCTGAGGGTTCACTCGTCCGGACCGCTCAGCTCCGCGGACCATCTGCCGATGGGGTGGACAGCAGCCCACTCTCTCCGGCCCAGGAGGTCCCATGCCCGCCGCCGTCATCCAGCGTCAGGCGCTCGTCCACGCCGACGGCTCGTTGTTCGGCTATGCCGTGCACGCGCGCGTCGACGACGCCAGCCCGCTCATGACCCCCGCGGCCGAGGACCGGCTGGTGGCCGCCGAGTACGCCCGGGTGGACCTCGCCGACGTCGTCGGTGACCACGCCGTGGTCCTGCGGGCGACGACCCCGATGCTGCGCGGCGAGGACGCGGTCCCCGACGCACCGCGCAGCCTGGTGCTCGAGGTGCCCGCGGGCTGGGTCAAGCACGCGTACGCCGAGGAGTCGCTCGCGACCATGCGCGAGCTCGGCTACGGCGTGGCGCTCGGGTCCTACACCGACACGCTCGCGCAGCGCGCGCTCCTCCCGCTCGCGGACATGGTGAAGATCGACCTGCGGCACGACCCCGACCGGCTCGCCGAGCGGATCGCCCAGGTGCAGGACGCCGGCGCGTGGACCGTGGGGCTGCACGGTGACACGCGCGAACGCGCCGCGCTCGCACGCGACCTCGGCTGCGACCTGGTGCAGGCACCGCTCCTGCGCCGTCAGGAGGCCGGTGCGGGGCGCGCGCTCACCGCGGGCGAGGGCATGCATCTGGAGCTCGTCCGGCTGCTCGCGCAGCCGATGCCCGACCACGCGGAGGTCACGCGCGCGGTCGGCATCGACCCCGAGCTGTCGATGCGCGTGCTGCGCTCGGTCAACTCCTCGAGCACCGGCATCCGCCACCACGTCGACTCGCTCTCGCGGGCCGTCGGTCTGCTCGGACCGCAGCGGCTGTCCGCGCTGGTCTCGTCGTCGATGCTCGCGCAGCAGCCTGCCGCGGTCGACGTGCTGTGGACGGTCATCACGCGTGCGCTGGCCACCTGGCGGCTCAGCGGTCACGAGGTCGGCTACACCGTGGGCCTGCTGTCCGGCGTCACGGCCGCGCTCGACATCTCGGTCGAGTCCGTCGTCGCGCAGTCCGGCGTCTCGCCGGACGTGGCCGCGGCGCTGCGGCAGGAGGGCGGTCCGTACGGCGCCGCGCTCGAGGCCGCGCTCGCGCACGAGGCCGCCGACGACGACGCGATCCGCGCGGTCGGGTTCCAGCCGGGCGACGTCGCGCGCGTCTACCTCGACGCGATGCCCGAGGCGCTGTCCTCGGCCGCGCAGATGGCCGCCCCGCTCGCCGCCTGACCCGCCGGAGGCGCCGCGGCGGTCAGCGCTCGACCGCGGCCGACTGGGTCGGCGGCTCGCGCAGCGCGAGCACCTCCGACTCGCGGTAGCGACGGTGACCACCGAGCGTGCGGATCGCGGTCAGCCGCCCCGCGCGTGCCCAGCGCGTCACCGTCTTGGGGTCCACGCGGAACAGCGACGCCACCTCACCGGGCGTCAGCAGGATCTCCTCGTGCTCGTGCGTGCTTGCCATGAGAGCCCCCGCCTCTGTTGTGCCCAGCAACCGGATCGCCCCATCGTGCGCCTTTCGTCCGGATCGCGCATCGGCTCGCGTGCGAGGTCCCCCGAATGCAGCAGCGGGGCCCCGACACCGTCCTTCAGGTGGCGCCGCGGCGTCCGGCGTAGGCTGCGCGCGTGCCGCCCACGCATGACCCCCCGCCCCCCGTCGAGGTCGACCTCGCGCGCGTGATGCGCATCGGCATGGTGCTGTGGGCCGTCGGGCTGGCCGCGACCGCGGTGCTCGCGCTCACCGGGACCACGGGGTGGGTGCCCGTCGCGGTGTGCGCCACGGGGCTCGCGCTGGGCGGGCTGGGCGTGCTGTGGGCGGTGCGGCACCGTCCCGCGTCGCCGGCCGCCTGACGGTCAGGCCTCGCCCGCTCGCTCCCCGGCAGACTCTCCTGCTGACCCCCCCGCCGCGTCCAGCGCGGCGTCGAGCGCGAGCTCGGACACCCGCGTCGCGTCGGTGAGCACGGCTTCGAGCGCGCTGCGCAGCGCCCACCGCCCGGCCGTCTGCGCGAGCGCGGCGGCCAGGCCGGCGAGCGTCGCGGCGTGCACGCGCACCTCGTCGTGCACCACGTCGACCCACCACGCGACGGGCACGTGGTCCACCCGGAGGTCCTCGTGCTCGCACCACGTGGCCGGAGCATCCGGCAGCAGCGCGCGGACCTCGGCCGGCACGGGCGCCTCACGGCCGTCGTCGCGCGTGACCATGCCGCGCGCGAGCTCCGAGACGCGCGGCAGGTCCAGCGCACGGCACAGCCGCAGCGCCTCGTCGTCATCCCGAGCCGGGACCAGCGCCGCGACGTCGGTGCGCTGCCACCACATCGGGCTCGCGGCGACCGCCGCGTCGTGCGCCGCGACGACGAGCACGCTGCCGTCGCCGACGAGCGCGGGCACCCGGTCCGGCGCGGCGTCGGGCGTCGCGTACCGCCACACCGTTGCCGCCGCACGCACGTCCACGCGCTCACCCGCGGGCCACGCGTCCAGCAGGTCGGTCCAGTCCGCCGCGGTCACGTCCGCGGGCTCCACGACGCCGCCGAGCGCGCGCTGGACCTCGGCGTCCAGCGCGCGCACCGCGGCGGGAGCGGGCGGCAGCAGCGCCGACAGACCCGCTCCTCCGCCCACGACGAACGGGCCGGCCACGCCCAGCGGAGCGCGCTCACGCAGCCACCACGCGGTGTAGGACGGCAGCGTGGTGCCCTGGTCGGAGCGCACCGGCTCGAGCAGCGCGCGCCGCAGCACCGCGGTGCCCGTGAGCGCGTCGAGGACGTCCGGCCACGCGTCGGGCGCGACCGCGTCCAGGTCCGCCACCGCGGTCACGTCGCCCAGGTACGCGCCCGGTCCGCAGTGCGCCGCGACGTGCTCCAGGTACTCGGCCCAGCCGTCGAGCGACTCGGCCACCAGCGCGCCTGGTGCGTCCTCCACCGGCTCCTCGCCGGTCAGGACGTCGGGCACCGTGACGGTCACCAGCTCCTCGCGCACCCCCACGGCGACCAGCGTGGCGGCATCCCACCGCTCGACCTGCTCGACCGCGACCGGGGCGAGCACCCGCTCGTCCAGCAGCCGGTGCGCGGGCGACCCCGGCAGCACCAGCCCGTCGGCCGGCGCGTGCTCGCCGCTCGCGGCCGGCACGGGGAGCAGCGCGAGCCACTCGCGCACGTCGGCGGGCAGCGCGTCCCACGCGCCCGTGGTGGCGCGCCACCGGGACGGGTCGCGCGCGGGCAGCACGGCGCGCACCAGCGTCAGCACCGTGGTGGTCACGTCGGGCCCGTCGCCCGGCTCGTCGTCCTCGTCCCACGCGAGCACGGCGTCCCGCACCGCGGGCAGCCGCAGCAGCCCCAGCGCGTCCGGCGTGGTCGCGCCGAGCCGGCCGAGCAGCGGGTGCGCCGCGGTCGGGTCCACCACGCGCACGCCCCACCCGGCGAGCGTCCCGACGACGTCCCGGACCACCGCCCCGAGCTCCTCGCCCAGCACCACGCAGCCCCGCGCGCCGCGCACCACGCGGCCGTCGGCGAGCGGCACGGGCAGGCCCGCGAGCGCCTCGCCGCCCACCGGGTCGGCCTGTGCGAGGGCCTCCAGCGCGCCGTACAGCGCGGGCCAGTCGTCGTCGGCCGGCAGCTCCTCGACCAGGTCCGTGAGCGTCCGGACCTCCACGCCCAGCAGCCGCACCTGCGCCTGGCGCCCGGGCGAGACCACGACGAGCGCACCCACGCGCCGCCCCAGCACCGCGAGCGCGTCGGCCGGCCCGCCGCCCGCGAGCGCGACCGCCCGCCGCGGGGCGACGAGCCCGGCGTCCCCGTCCTCGGGTGCGGCCGGGGGCAGCAGGGCGGCGCTCGCGAGGCGGTCCAGGAGCAGCGGGCGGAGCGTCGCGTCGATCGCCGCGGCGGGCAGCGTCGTCGGCACGAGCCCCAACGGGTCGCCACCCGCGTCCGCGACCTGCTCCGCGAGCCGGGCGTACACGTCGGCCGCATGCCGCAGCACCGCGTCGGTCAGCCGGCCGGGGGCGACGTGGCGGCGCGTCGGGTCCAGCGGCAGCGTCGCGACGAGGAGCGCGGGCACGTCGAGCGGCTCGTCCGTGGGCGTCGGCGCGTGCACCACACGCGGCACCGCGGCCGAGGCGCGCGGGTCGGGGGCGAACGGGTCGGACGCGAACGGGTCGGTGCGCTCGCCCGGGTCGGTGCGCGGCACCGCCCACGTCACGCGCCAGCGTGCGGCGTCGCGCTCCTCCACGGGCCGGTCCGTCAGCAGCTCACGCGGCACGTCGCCCTCGGCGGACGCGACCAGCCACCGCGCGTGCACGTCGGCGAGCCGGCGCGGGCCACCCTCGCCGGTCCCGTCCTCGACCACCACCTCGACCAGGCCGGGCAGCGCGAGCAGCAGCGCGTCGTCGACCGCGGCCAGGAGCGCACGTACCTCGTCGGCGGCGACCTCGTCGCGCAGCAGCAGCACCACCGCGGTGTCGAAGCCCTCGGGCGGCAGACCGTCGGCCGCGAACGGCAGCCGCAGCGCGGGCAGCGAGCCGTCGCGCCGCCGCACCTCCTGCTCGAGGCCCGGGCGGTCGGGCCCCGCGTCCTCGACGAGGTCGGCCAGCACCTGCGCGGTGTCCCGCAGCGAGAACCGCACACCGCCCGTGGTCGAGACCACGCTCAGCTCGTCGCTGACCGCCCGCACGGCCGCGAAGCCCACACCGAACCGGCCGACGACGCCCGGCTGGTCCGAGCGCTTGGCCGACGCGCGCATCGACGCGAGCGCGGCCACGCCCTCGGCCGTGAGCGGCGCACCCGTGTTCGCGGCGACCAGCGTCGTGCCCTCGTCGGTGCGCGCCAGGCGCAGCAGCAGGCGTCCGGGGACCCCGCCCCGCACCGCGGCGTCCGCCGCGTTCTGCGCGAGCTCGACCACCACGCGGTCGCGGTAGTACCCGCGCGCGTGGTCCTCCTCGGTGTTCGCATCCTCCCGTAGCCGCGCGGGCGACGAGCGCCAGGCGGTCAGGACCGCCGCACGCAGCGCGGCGGTGTCGAAGGGGTCGACCGTCACCGCTCCGCGGCGGGTTCGTCGGCGGTGCCGCCGTCCGCCGGCGGTGCGGTCTGCTCGCCGGGTGCGTCGCTCGCCACCGGCTCGTCGGCGGGCACGTCGTCCGCGGCGGGCTCGGCGGGAACGTCGTCCGCCCCGGCCTCGACCGTCCGCGCGTCGGCCTCGTCGGACGGCGCGGGCTCGCGCGGGACCAGCTCGAGCCGCATCTCGTCGATCAGCGGGTCCGGCGCGGGCCACTCGCTCGGGGCGGGCTCGACGTCGGTCTCGGAGTGCGCGCCGCACCCGTGGTCGAAGGACACCACGCGGCCGTCGTCGGGCGACCACTCGTTGGTGCACACGCCGAACACGGTGCCGAGCGACCCCTGCAGCGGCAGCAGGAAGCCGCAGGACCCGCACGCCGCGGCGGCGGCCAGGGCGCCCGCGCTCGTCGGCCCGCGCGACCCGCGGTACCAGCGCTCGGCGGCCTCGTCGATCCCCTGCGGGGACAGCACGCGCACGCGCGCGAGCGCGAGCTCGTCGATCGCGACCTCGTCGAGCGCGGGATCGCCCGTGGGGGTCCAGCCGGGCTCGAGGCGCGGGTCGTCGGCGCGGAACGGCAGCACGTCGCCGGGGCCGATGTCGCCGGGCTGCAGGCGCTCGGACCACGGCACCCACGCCTGGCCCAGGATCGCGTCCGCACCGGGCAGCAGCTCGGCCTCGCACACCGTGGCGGTGCGGCCGCGCGGCACGCGTGCGACCGTCACGGTCCACTCCCAGCCGCGGTAGCCGCGGGCCAGGCACGCGAACCGGTGCGACACCAGGCGCTCGCCCTCGACGACGACGCCCAGGTGCTCGCCCACGTCGGCGGGGTCCACGGCGATCTCGACCGCCACCTCGCGCGCGAGGTCGACGGCGGAGCCGAGCACGGCGTCCTTCTTGGCGGCGGCGCGTGCGGCCGGCCGGGTCGCGGTGGCCATGATCAGCCCTCGAGCTCGTCCGCGACGGCGCGCAGCGCGGCGGCGTACGCCTTGCCGCGTGCGGCGTCCGGGTAGCGGCCACGGCGCAGGTCCCCGCCGACGCGGTCGAGCACCTTGATGAGGTCCTCGACGACGACGACCATCTCGTCGGGCTTGCGGCGCTGGGCCTTGGCCACGGACGGCAGCGGGTCCAGCAGGGTGACGGACAGCGCCTGAGGTCCGCGCTTGCCGTCGGCGACGCCGAAGTCGACCTTGGCGCCCGGCTTGGGCGCGGTCACGCCCGCGGGCAGCGCCGAGGCGTGCAGGAACACCTCGCCGCCGTCGTCGGCGGCGATGAACCCGAACCCGCGCTCGGTGTCGAACCACTTGACCTTGCCGGTGGGCACGGCGGACCCCTGTCGTGAGATGAAGGAACAGTCGGCGCCTAGGCTACCGGCCCCCGCACGGACATTCGTGCCCGGCGCCCGGCGTCGACCCCCGGGCCGCGCGCGGATCCGTGGGTTGTCCCCCTCGTGGTCGCGCACGGGGCCGGGAAGGCTGACCGGGTCACCACCACCACCCGGGAGCACCTCATGACGACGACGCACGACCACCTGGCCCGCACGCACGAGCCCCAGCCGCTCGACGAGGGAACCGTGCGAGTCCGGGGCGACGCGACCGTGCTGTCGCAGCTCGGCTGGTTCGTCCTGGCCATGGCCACGGTCGCGGGGCTGACGATCGGGCAGGACAACCTGGTCACGCAGATCATGCGCGGGCTCGCGGCGCTCGTCCTGACGCTCGGCTGCGGGCTCGGGCTGCTGCGCGGTCAGGCGCTGCGTGCGGCGTGGTGCGCGCTCGGCGTGGCGATGGCGACGACGCTGCTCGTGCGCATGTGAGGTCCGGTCAGCCCTCGGCCAGGCGGTCGAGCGCGAGCCCGGCCAGGAGTGCGGCACCGGTGGCCAGCGCCGCGTCGTCGAACCGCGCGTACGGCGAGTGGTTGTACGGCGCCGTGACCGGGTCCCCGTCCGCCGCCAGCGCGCTGACGAACACGAACGAGCCCGGCACCTCCTGCAGCACGTAGGAGAAGTCCTCGGCACCGGCCAGCGGCTGCGGCATCGTCTGCCACGCGTCCTCGCCCAGCATCGCGCGCGTCAGGCGCGCGGTCCGCTCGAGCTCGTGCGGGTCGTTGACCGTCACGGGGTAGCCGCGCCGGTAGTCGACCTCGGCGGTCAGGCCGTGCGCGGCGGCGACGTGCTCGCACACCTCGCGCAGCCGCTCGGGTGCGGCCTGCCACGTGTCGCGGGAGAACGTGCGCACCGTGATCTCGAGCGTCGCGGACGCCGGGATGATGTTGTTCGCCGTGCCCGCATGCAGCGCGCCGACCGTCACCACCACGGGGTCGAACGCGTCGAACCGGCGCGTGACCATCGCCTGCAGCGCGAGCACGATCTCGGCGGCGACGGGCACCGGGTCCAGCGCGCGGTGCGGCGCCGACCCGTGGCCGCCGGACCCGTGCACCGTGACGACGACGGAGTCCGCCGCCGCCATGGCCGTGCCCGCGCGCCCGGAGACCACACCGTGCGGCAGCAGGCCCGACGCGACGTGCACGCCGTACGCGGCCACCACGCGCTGGCCGGCGGCGTCGAGCACACCCTGCTCGATCATGATCTCCGCGCCGCCGTCGCCCTCCTCACCGGGCTGGAACATCAGCACGACGTCGCCCGCGACGTCCGCGCGGCGCGCGGCCAGGAGCCGGGCCGCGCCCACCAGCCCCGCCACGTGCATGTCGTGCCCGCACGCGTGCATGAGGCCCACGTGCTCGGACGTGAACGGCTCACCCGTCTGCTCGGTCACGGGCAACGCGTCCATGTCCCCACGCAGCAGCACTGCCGGCCCGGGCCGGCCGCCGCGCAGCACCGCGACCACCGAGCTCAGGCCGTCACCCGTGCTGATCTCCAGGTCGAGCCCCGCGAGCGCGTCGAGCACCAGCGCCTGCGTGCGCGGCAGATCGAGCGCGAGCTCGGGGACGCGGTGCAGCGCGTGCCGCAGCGCGGCGATCTCCGGCAGCATCGCGCGCGCCTCGTCGTGCAGCGCCTTGACCTCGACCACGTCGTCCTCCATCCGCTCGGCTGCGCCCGACGCTATCCGGTCCCGCACCGGGACCCCCAGCCGTCCGCACCGGTCGGCACGTATCGTGGTGCGGATGTCCACGTTCACCGGGTTCCTGCGCGCGTCGCCCGACGAGCAGCTCGCGGTGCTGCTCGCGCGGCGCCCGGACCTGGCCTCGCCGTCGCCGGGCAACCTCACGTCGCTCGCGGTGCGCGCGACGGGGCGTGCGAGCCTCGAGCGCGCGCTCGCCGGCGCCGACGCCGTGCTGCTCCAGGTGCTCGAGGCGGCGCTGGTGCTGGGCGGGGCGCGCACCACGGACCTGCAGCGCGCGATCGCCGGCGGTCCGGACGACGAGGTCGCGCGGGCCGTGGACGACGCGCTCGCGCTCGCGCTCCTGCACCCCGGCGACGACGAGCCCGTGGACGCCCCCACCGCCGGCGGCCCGAGCGACAGCCCGGCCGGACCGGTGCTGCGGGTCGCACCCGGGCTCGCCGAGCTGCTCGGCGCGCATCCCGCGGGCCTCGCGTTCGACGTCCCGGGCCCGCCGGACCTGCCCGCGGACGCGGCGGACGGTCTGCCCGGGCTGCCGCCCGCACGCGACCCGCTGGCCGGACCAGCGCGCGCGGTGCTCGACGCGCTCGCGTGGGGTCCGCCCGTGGGCCTGGCGCCCGCACCCGGGACCACCGCGGGGGACGCGGTCGCGCTGCTGGTGGAGCGCGGGCTGCTGGCCCGCGGCACCGCGCGGCACGTGATCCTGCCGGGCGCGGTCGCGCTCGCGCTACGCGGCGGACGCACGCATCGCGGCGTCGCGACCGCACCGGATCTGACGCACGCGCCGCAGCGCCGCCCCGAGACGCTCGCCGCCGAGGCCGCGACCGCCGGCGAGCGCGTGGTGCGGCTGGTGACGCGGCTGCTGCGGCTGTGGGAGGCCCAGCCGCCGGGCGTGCTGCGTGCGGGCGGGCTCGCGGTGCGCGAGCTGCGGCGCGTGGCCACCGCGCTGGACGTCCCCGAGCCCGAGGCGGCGTTCGTCGTCGAGGTCGCGTTCGCGGCCGGCCTGCTCGCGCAGGACGACGACGACGCACCCGCGTTCGTGCCCACCACCGATGCGGACGCGTGGACCGCGCTCGAGCTGCCCGCGCGCTGGGTCGGGCTCGCCTCGGCGTGGCTCGCCACCACGCGCACACCGTGGCTGGTGGGCACGCGCGACGAGCGCGGCTCATTGATCGCGGCGCTCGACCCCGAGCTCGCGCGCCCGTGGGCACCACGACTGCGGCGCGCGGTGCTGGGCGTGCTGGACCGCGCGCCCGGCGCGGCGCCGGACGCGGCGCTCGTCGTCGACGCGCTCGCGTGGGCGACCCCCCGGTCCGCCCCGCCCCTGACCGCGATCGAGGCGGTGCTCGCGGAGGCGGCCCAGATGGGGCTGCTCGGTGCGGGCGCCCTGAGCGAGCCCGGCCGCCTGCTGCTGGCCGCGCACGACGCCCGCCGGGGCACGGGAGGCCCGGCGGCGGGCACGGACCAGGCGCCCGACCCGGCGGCGGCGTTCGCCCGCGGGCTGGCCCCGGAGGTGGACGACCTGCTGCTGCAGGGCGACCTCACGGGCATCGTGCCGGGCCGGCCCGGACCCGCGCTCGAGGCGCTGATCGAGCGCACCGCGACCGTCGAGTCCCGCGGCGGTGCGCTGACCGTCCGGTTCGGCGCGGACTCGGTGCGCGGCGCGCTCGACGACGGCATGACGGCCGACGAGCTGCTGGAGCGGCTCGCGGCGCACGCGCGCGGCGGCGTGCCCCAGCCGCTGGAGTACCTGGTCCGGGACGCGGCCCGCCGGCACGGCCGCCTGCGCGCGGGGGCGGCCTCGTCGTACCTGCGCGCCGACGACCCCGCGCTGCTCGCGGGTCTCGCGGACGACCCGCGGCTCGCGGACCTGGGCCTGCTGCAGCTCGCGCCCACGGTCCTGGCCGCGCAGGCGTCCACGCACGAGGTGGTCGAGACGCTGCGCGCGCACGGCCTGGCGCCGGTCGCGGAGACGCCCGACGGTCAGGTGCTGCACCTCGAGCGTCCGGTGCGACGCGCGCGCCGCCGCGGGTCGCGCCGTGCGCCCGCGCCCGTCGTCGCGCGACCCGTCGACACGTTCGCGCTGGTGCGGCGGCTGCGCGCGTCGGGCGACCGGTCCGCACCGGTCGAGCCGGACGAGTCCGCCGGGGCGCAGGGCGCCGACACGGCACCCGGGACGCGCGGAACAGCCGACCCCGCCGATGCGTTGGCCCTGCTGCGTGAGGCGGCTGCCGACCGCGCGGACGTGTGGGTCGAGCTCGTGGGCCCGAGCGGCCGGCCCGAACGCCGGCTGCTGCGTCCCCTGAGCCTCGAGGGCGGGCGGCTGCGTGCCGCCGACCTGGCCCGCGAGGCCGAGCTGACCGTCGTCGTGCACCGCATCGTCTCCGTCGAACGCGCCGACGACCCCCGTCCTGAGGAGAGCCCGTGACCGGACCGCTCATCGTCCAGAGCGACAAGACGCTGCTGCTCGAGGTCGACCACGACCAGGCCGACGCGTGCCGGCGCGCGATCGCGCCGTTCGCCGAGCTCGAGCGCGCCCCCGAGCACGTCCACACCTACCGGCTCACGCCGCTGGGCCTGTGGAACGCGCGCGCGGCGGGTCACGACGCCGAGCAGGTGGTCGACGTGCTGCTCGAGTACTCGCGCTACCCCGTGCCGCACGCGCTGCTCGTCGACGTCGCGGAGACCATGGCGCGCTACGGCCGGCTGCAGCTGGTCCAGGACCCGGTGCACGGACTGGTGCTGCACGCGCTCGACGCGGCCGTGCTGGCCGAGGTCATGCGCTCCAAGCGCACCGCGGGCCTGCTCGGCGCGCGGATCGACGCGCACGACGTCGTCGTGCACCCCTCGGAGCGCGGTCACCTCAAGCAGGTCCTGCTCAAGCTCGGCTGGCCCGCGGAGGACCTCGCCGGCTACGTGGACGGCGAGGCGCACCCGATCACGCTGGACCAGGACGGCTGGACCATGCGGCCGTACCAGCAGCAGGCGGTCGACGGGTTCTTCCACGGCGGGTCCGGCGTGGTGGTCCTGCCGTGCGGCGCGGGCAAGACGATCGTCGGGGCTGGGGCCATGGCCAAGTCGTCCACGACGACGCTGATCCTGGTGACGAACACGGTCTCGGCGCGGCAGTGGCGCGACGAGCTGGTGCGGCGCACGTCGCTGACCGAGGACGAGATCGGCGAGTACTCGGGTGCGCGCAAGGAGATCCGCCCGGTCACGATCGCCACGTACCAGGTGCTCACCACCAAGCGGCAGGGCGTCTACACGCACCTCGAGCTGCTGGACGCGCGCGACTGGGGCCTGGTGGTCTACGACGAGGTGCACCTGCTGCCCGCACCCATCTTCCGGATGACCGCGGACCTGCAGGCGCGCCGCCGCCTGGGGCTGACCGCCACGCTGGTGCGCGAGGACGGCCGCGAGGACGAGGTGTTCTCCCTGATCGGGCCCAAGCGGTTCGACGCACCGTGGAAGGACATCGAGGCGCAGGGCTACATCGCGCCCGCGGAGTGCATCGAGGTGCGCCTGACGCTGCCGGACGCCGACCGCATGGCGTACGCGACCGCCGAGCCCGAGGAGAAGTACCGGCTCGCGGCCACCGCGAGCGGCAAGAACCGCGTGGTCGAGCAGCTGGTCGCGCAGCACGAGGGTGAGCCGACGCTCGTCATCGGCCAGTACCTGGACCAGCTGCACGAGCTCGCCGAGCACATCGGCGCGGACCTCATCACGGGCGAGACCACGGTGCGGGAGCGTCAGCGGCTGTTCGACGCGTTCCGCAGCGGCGAGATCTCCAAGCTCGTCGTCTCGAAGGTCGCGAACTTCTCGATCGACCTGCCCGAGGCGTCCGTAGCCATCCAGGTCTCGGGTTCGTTCGGGTCACGGCAGGAGGAGGCGCAGCGCCTCGGGCGCATCATGCGGCCCAAGGCCTCGGGCCGCACCGCGCACTTCTACACCGTGGTCGCGCGGGACACCGTGGACCAGGAGTTCGCGGCGCACCGCCAGCGGTTCCTGGCCGAGCAGGGCTACGCGTACTCGATCCTCGACTCCGACGACCTCTCGGCGGCCTGAGCGTCAGGCGGGGCGCACCGGGTACCACCGCGCCCCGAACCGGCGTGTGAGCGTGCGGCCCTCGATCTCGGCGCGCTCGTCCAGGTGGTGCAGCACCGCCCAGCCTGCGCGGCGGGCGTGCGCGTCGTCGTCGGCCTGGTAGCGGACCGTGACCCGCGCGCGGCCGCGCACCACCTCGACGTCGGACGCCTCGACCACGACGAGCGTGCGGGCGAACGCCACGGCGTCCGGCAGCAGGTCGGGCGCGGCCGTGCCGGGCCGGAGCAGCCCGACGAACGCGCGGACGCGGTAGGACGGCACTCAGCACCCGCTCCGCGGGACAGGGGTCGGGGCACGCACGCCCGTACCGTAACCGCCCCGCCACGGCTCGTTCGCCCGTCCGACGAGGACGCGTCGCCGCCGCGTGGCAGGCTGGCCGGATGCCTGCCCTCCCGACGCCGCAACCAGGCCCGGGGGCTGCCGGCCCCGCGCTGCGCCGCGCGCTGGGCGTGCGGGACGCGGTCGTCGTCGGGCTGGGCGCGATGCTCGGTGCGGGCGTGTTCGCGGCGTTCGCCCCGGCCGCGCGGGCCGCGGGCACAGGGCTGCTGATCGGCCTCGCGCTCGCGGCAGCGGTCGCGTACGCCAACGCGACGTCGACCGCACAGCTCGCCGCCGAGCTGCCCACGTCGGGCGGCGCGTACGCGTTCGGCCGCGCGCGGTTGGGCCCCTGGTGGGGGTACGTGGCCGGGTGGGGGTTCGTCGTCGGGAAGACCTCGAGCTGTGCCGCGATGGCGCTCACGTTCGCGGCGTACGTGGCCCCGGCCGGGTGGGAGCGGCCCGTCGCGGCGGCCGCGGTGGTGCTGCTCGTCGTCGTCGCGGACCGCGGGGTCACGCGGACCGCGCTCGTCGCGGCCGGGCTGCTGCTGGTCGTGCTCGTGGTCCTCGGCGTGGTGGTCGCCGCGGGCGCGACCGGTGGCACGTGGCCACCGCCGGGGTCGTCGGCCGGCACGACGAGCGTGCGCGGCGTGCTCGAGTCCGCGGGTCTGTTGTTCTTCGCGTTCGCGGGCTACGCGCGCATCGCGACGCTCGGCGAGGAGGTCCGGGAGCCGGCCCGCACCATCCCGCGCGCGATCCCCCTGGCGCTCGCGATCGCCGTCGCGCTCTACGCGCTCGTCGGCGTCACGGTGCTCGCGGTGCTCGGCCCGGACGGCGCCGCCACCTCGAGCGCCCCGCTGTCCGACGCGGTCGACACGGTGGGTTGGGCCTGGGCAGTGCCGGTGGTGGGCGTGGGGGCCGCGGCGGCGTCGCTCGGCGCGCTGCTCGCGCTGGTCGCGGGCATCGGGCGGACCGCGCTGGCCATGGCCCGCGAGGGCGACCTGCCGCGCGGTCTCGCGGCGGTCGACGCGCGGCACCGCGTGCCCGCGCGCGCCCAGCGTGTGCTCGGCGTCGTGGTCGTGGCGCTCGTGCTGACGGTCGACCTGCGGGGCGCGATCGGCTTCTCGTCGTTCGGCGTGCTCACGTACTACCTGATCGCGAACCTCGCGGCGTGGCGCCAGCCGCGCGAGCACCGTCGCTGGCCCCGCGCGCTGCAGGCCGGTGGCGCGGCGGGGTGCGTGCTGCTCGCGCTCACGCTGCCGACCGCGGCCGTGGTGGGCGGCGTCGCGGTGCTCGCCGTCGGCGTGCTGGTGCGCCTGGTCCGGCTGCGCGTCGCGGCCTGAGGCGTGCGGCGAGCGGTCAGGCGGTGACGCGCTCGCGGGCCACCTGGCGCACGTGCGCCAGGAACGACTCGGCGAGCACCGCACCCGTGGCGGTCACCTCGGCCTCGCGCGCCGTGTAGTCCGCCAGGATCGCGGCGGTGTCCACGGTGCCGTCCCACTGCGCCCAGTCCCGCAGCGTCGTCGTCGAGGCCTCGGGGTGGAACTGCACGCCCCACGCCGAACCGACGCGGAACGCCTGGTACGGGTACTGGTTGGAGGACGCGAGCCACACCGCGCCGCGGGGCAGGTCCACCACCGCGTCGGAGTGCAGCGTGGGCTGCGCCGTGACCTTGCGGTCGGCAGGGCCGGGCAGGCCGGCCACGAGCGGCCCGACGAGCGCGTCGGACGCGGCCTCCGGACGCCACCAGATGTCCACCACGCCGGCCTCGGGCCCGGGAGGCGCCGCCACCTGCACGCGCCCGCCGGTCGCCACGGCCAGCAGCTGCGCACCCAGGCACACGCCGAGCGTCGGCACACCCGTACGCGCGGCGTCCGCCATCAGGGTGCGCAGCGCGGGCAGCCACGGCGCGGCCTCGTCGTCGTAGGCGCTCATGTGGCCGCCGAGGACCACGAGCCCGTCGCCCACCTGCTCGAGCGAGGGCACGGCGTCGCCGAGATCGGCGCGCAGCACGGTCACGTGCGCGTCGCTCCACCAGCCGGCGAAGCGGTCCAGGGGGACGTCGGGCGAGCTCTGCACCACGGTGAGTCGAACGGTCACGCCTCCCGACGCTACCGCCACCAGGACGCGTGTCCGAAACCCGCTGCTCATCGCCCTGCGCGGCACTCCAGCCCCGTTCCGGTTCACCCGGAACGTCCGGGTCGGTCCCGCGCCGACCCCCGCAGGCCCGCGGCCGGTCCCCAGCGACTTCTCAGGCAACGCCCAGCCGAGGGGAGCAGGATCGAGCCATGAGCACGCACGCCACCGAGCCGCAGGCCCGCCTCCTGGTCGTCGACGACGAACCGAACATCCGCGAGCTGCTCGCCACGAGCCTGCGGTTCGCGGGATTCGAGGTGCACGCTGCGGCGGACGGCGGCTCGGCGCTGCGCCTGGCGCGTGACGTCCAGCCGGACCTGCTGGTGCTCGACGTGATGCTCCCGGACATGGACGGCTTCACCGTGACGCGGCGGCTGCGGGAGAAGGGCCAGCACATGCCCGTGCTGTTCCTCACCGCGCGCGACGACACCGCGGACAAGGTGCAGGGCCTGACCGTGGGCGGCGACGACTACGTGACGAAGCCGTTCAGCCTCGAGGAGGTCGTGGCGCGCATCCGCGCGATCCTGCGCCGGACCAGCCCCGACGACGAGGGCGACAACGTGCTGCGCTACGCCGACCTCGAGCTGGACGACGACTCGCACGAGGTGCACCGCGCCGGCCAGGAGATCGACCTGTCCCCCACCGAGTTCAAGCTGCTGCGCTACCTCATGCTCAACGCGGGACGCGTGCTGTCCAAGAGCCAGATCCTGGACCACGTGTGGCAGTACGACTGGGGCGGCGACGCGAACATCGTCGAGTCCTACATCTCCTACCTGCGCCGCAAGGTCGACTCGCTGACCGGTCCGGACGGCGAGCGGCTGCCGCCCCTGATCCACACCAAGCGCGGCGTGGGCTACCTGCTGCGCGAGATGTCGTGACCCGGCCCGACCCCGGGCCCGTCCCCCCGCCGCCGGTCGAGGCCGAGCCGGTCGCCCCCGGTGAGCCGTCGCGCACGGTGCTGAGGCGCTGGTGGTCGGGCGTCCCGCTCGTCGGGCGGCTCGTGTCGATCTCGGCCGTGCTGCTGGCGCTGGGGCTGCTGTTGACCGGCATCACCGCGACCACGCTGCTGCAGCGCAATCTCGTCCAGCAGGTCGACGACAAGCTGCGCACCGAGGGCGTCCAGCTCGCGAACGCGTCCCTCAACAACAACTGGGACGCCCAGGGCCCGCCCACGGACTACTACGGGCTGCTCATCAAGGACGGTGAGCCGTACACGATGTTCGCCCCGCGCGCGGATGCGCTCGCGGACCGGGGGACGCCCTCCCTGCCCTCGCTCACGTACCGGCAGGCCGAGGCGCGACGCGGTCAGCAGTTCACGGTCTCGTCGGACACGGGCGAGCACTGGCGAGCGGTGGCGTACCCGGTCGAGTCGACCGACTGGGTGGTGCTCATCGCGCTGCCGCTCTCGGACGTCTCGGAGACCGTCGAGCAGATGGTGCTGGTCCTCGCGCTCTCGGGTGCGGTGATCCTGCTGGCCGCGCTGTTCGTCGGCCGGTGGGCGGTGCGCCGTTCGCTGCGGCCCCTCACGCACATCGAGCACACGGCCGCCGCGTTCGCCGCGGGCGACTTCTCGCAGCGCGTGCCGGCTGCGCCCGCGAGCACCGAGGTCGGCCGGCTGGGTGAGGCGCTCAACGGCATGCTCGCGCAGATCGAGCAGGCGTTCGCGGTGCGCACCGCGTCGGAGGCGCGCATGCGGCGGTTCGTCGCGGACGCGTCGCACGAGCTGCGCACGCCGCTCGCCGCGATCCGCGGGTACGGCGAGCTGTACCGGATGGGCGCGCTCACCAGCAAGGACCAGGTCGACGACACGATGCGGCGCATCGAGTCGTCCGCGACCCGCATGGGCAGCCTCGTCGAGGACCTGCTGTCGCTCGCGCGGCTCGACGAGCGCCGCCCGCTGCGGCACGACGCGGTGGACCTCACCGTGGTCGCGGCGGACGCGGTCAGCGACCTGCGTGCGCTCGACCCGACGCGCACCGCGCGCATCGTGCCGCTCGTGCCGGGCGGCCCGACGGGACCCGTCGTCGTCGACGGCGACGAGGCCCGCCTGCGGCAGGTCGTCGCCAACCTCGTCGGGAACGTCGTGCAGCACACCCCTCCGGGGACAGCGGTCGAGATCGCGGTCGGCCTGCACGGCGGGCGCGACGCGCGGCCCGTCGGGGTGGTGGAGGTGCGCGACCACGGCCCCGGCATCGACCCCGAGCACGCCGCGCGCGTGTTCGAGCGGTTCTACCGCGTGGACGCCTCGCGCGGGCGCGACTCGGGCGGCGCGGGCCTGGGCATGGCCATCGTCGCCGCGATCGTGACCGCGCACGACGGGCACGTCGCGCTCGCGCAGACGCCCGGCGGTGGCACCACGGTCCGCGTGGAGGTGCCGGTCACACCGACGAAGCCGCCGTCGCCCGGCGTGTCGTAGCGGCACGCCGGGTGCGGGCGGCCGGACCCGGGACCGACGGGTGACGGCCGCGCGGGCAGGGCTACGATGACCCGTCCCTGTCGCCGTCGTGAGGTTTCTCCATGGGCGTCCATGACGCGCCTGCGTGGCTGCTGCCCGCCTTCGTCCGCAACGTCGTCGGAGCCGGGGCCACGGCCTCACCCGAGGAGATCCGCGCCGCGGGCGACCGCCTGCTCGAGCGCTGGTCCTCCCCGGGCCGTGAGTTCCACAACGTCAAGCACCTGGTGGACGTGCTGGTCCGGGTCGACGAGCTCGACGAGGAGAGCCACGAGCCGCACCTGGTGCGCCTGGCCGCCTGGTACCACGGGGCGATCTTCGACTCCGCGGACCGGAAGGCGTACGCCAACAAGGGCGGCGAGGACGAGGCCGCGAGCGCACGCGTCGCGTTCGACGAGCTGCTCGCGCTCGGCGTCCCGCAGGAGAACGCCCAGCGGGTGCACGAGCTGGTCAACGCGCTGGTGCGGCACAGCCCGGACTCGGCGGACCCGGACTGCGCGGTGCTGTGCGACGCGGACCTGGCCGTCCTGGCCACCGAGCCGCAGCGGTACAAGGCGTACCTCAAGGACGTGCGGGCGGAGTACGCGCACCTGCCCACCGAGGACTACGTGCGTGCGCGCGTCCGGATCCTGCACAAGCTCCTCGCACGCAAGTCGCTGTTCTCCTCCCCGCTGGGTGCGGCGTGGGAGGAGCCCGCACGGCAGAACGTCTCGGCCGAGCTGCAGCGCCTCGAGAAGGAGCTCGCGTGCCTCGACTCCGCACGCGCGGCCGCGCAGGCGGCCTCGGACCAGCCCGCGGCGGGTCCGGCGCAGCCGTGATCCTGCTCGACCCTCCGCTGTGGCCGCGCCACGGGCGGATGTGGTCGCACCTGGTCAGCGACTCCTCGCTGGCCGAGCTGCACGCGTTCGCTGCGCGCACCGGCATCCCGGAGCGCGCGTTCGACCTGGACCACTACGACGTGCCCGACCGCATGCACGACGAGCTCGTCGCGGCCGGCGCCGTGCCGGTGGACTCACGCGAGCTGATCCGCCGCCTGCGTGCGAGCGGGCTGCGCGTCCCCGCGCGGGAACGACGCGCCTAGGCTGCGCTCATGCACCTGCGCGCGCTCGACCAGTCCGCGAAGCTCAGGGACGTCCTGTACGAGATCCGGGGCGCGACCCTCACGGAGGCCGCGCGCCTCGAGGCCGAGGGCCACGCGGTGCTCAAGCTCAACACGGGCAACCCGGCCGCGTTCGGGTTCGAGGCGCCGCACCAGATCGTCCGGGACGTCATCGCCGCGATCCCGACCGCGCACGGGTACAGCGAGTCGCAGGGCATCCTGTCCGCGCGGCGCGCGGTGGTCACGCGGTACGAGACCGAGCCCGGCTTCCCGCAGTTCGACGTCGAGGACGTGTTCCTGGGCAACGGCGTCTCCGAGCTCATCACCATGGTCATGCAGGCGCTGCTCGACGAGGGCGACGAGGTGCTCATCCCCGCACCGGACTACCCGCTGTGGACCGCGATGACCTCGCTCTCCGACGGCAAGCCGGTCCACTACCGGTGCGACGAGTCCACCGGGTGGCAGCCCGACCTCGAGCACCTCGAGTCGCTGATCACCGCGCGCACCAAGGCGCTCGTCGTGATCAACCCCAACAACCCGACCGGGGCGGTCTACTCGCGCGAGACCCTGGCGGCGCTCGCGGACATCGCCCGCCGGCACTCGCTGCTGCTGCTGGCCGACGAGATCTACGACCGCATCCTGTTCGACGACGCGGTGCACGTCCCGCTCGCGTCGATCGCGCCCGACCTGCTGTGCCTGACGTTCAACGGGCTGTCCAAGACGTACCGCGTCGCGGGGTACCGGTCCGGGTGGATGGTCGTCACGGGCCCCCGCGAGCACGCCAAGGGCTTCCTCGAGGGCATCCAGCTGCTCGCGTCCACGCGCCTGTGCGCGAACGTGCCCGCGCAGCACGCGCTGCAGGCCGCGCTGGGCGGCGTGCAGTCCATCGAGGCGCTCGTGGCACCCGGCGGCCGCCTGCACGAGCAGCGCGACATCGCGTGGCGCGGCCTGACCTCGATCCCCGGTGTCACGTGCGTGCGCCCGTCCGGAGCGCTGTACCTGTTCCCGCGCCTGGACCCCGAGGTGCACCAGATCCACGACGACGCGCGCCTGGTCTACGACCTGCTGGTGAGCGAGCACATCCTGCTGGTGCAGGGCACGGGGTTCAACTGGCCCGACCCGGACCACCTGCGCATCGTCACGCTGCCCGAGGCTCGCGTCCTGGCCGAGGCGGTCGAGCGGCTCGGCAACTTCCTCGCGTCGTACCGCCAGTGACCTGACGGGCCGTCGGCGTCAGGACGCGGCGAACCGGGCGTGGACGGTCGACTCGACCGTGATGTCCTCGGGCTTGAGCTCGAGCCCGCCGCCGTCGGCCTCCTTGGCCGCGCCGCGCGTCATCGCGATGCCCGCCTCGGCGGGCACGGGCCGGCTCTGGTCGCCCAGCATGCCCGGCTCGGCGAGCGCGACCGCGCGCACGTCGCTCAGCCCGAGCGCACCGGCGTAGACGCGGGCGCGCGCCACGGCGTCGGCCACCGCACGCTCGCGCGCGTCCACGACGAGGCGGCGGCGCGTCAGATCGGTCAGCGCCCACCGCACGCCGTGCACGGTGACGCCGTCGAGCGCGGCGACCTGCTCCACCCAGTCGGCCAGCCGTGCGAGGTCGGAGAACTTGACCTCGAGCTGCACGCTCGCGTGGTGCACCATCGCCAGCTGCTTGCCCTGGTTGTTCCACGGCCGCTGCCCCCACACGCTCAGCCGCTGCGAGGACCACCACGTGACGGGCCCGGCGGACGGGTCGTGCAGCGCACGGACCTGCTCGACCAGGCGCGCGTGGGCCTGCGTCGTGCGGCGCACCACGTCGTCCCGGCCGGGTCCCTCGAACCCGACCGCGAGCGTGACGGTGCCGCGCTCCGCGGGGTGGTGGTGCGTGAATCGGCCTTCGACGGTGACGACGGTCTCCTGCACACGCCGAGGCTAGCTGTACTGACGCGCCGCGCACGACGAACGGGCCGGTCGCCCGAAGGTGACCGGCCCGTCCTGGGTCGTGCTGCCGGGTGCGTCAGCGCCCGGCGGGTGGAGCGGGGTGACTCAGAAGCCGCCGCCGAAGTCCTCGCCACCGCCGGCGGGGGCCGCGGGGGCCTTCTCCGGCTTGTCGGCCACGACGGCCTCGGTGGTGAGGAACAGCGCCGCGATCGACGACGCGTTCTGCAGCGCCGAGCGCGTGACCTTGACCGGGTCGTTGACGCCCGCGGCCAGCAGGTCCTCGTACGTGTTGGTCGCGGCGTTGAGGCCGTGGCCGGTGGGGAGGTTGCGCACCTTCTCAGCCACGACGCCGCCCTCGAGACCGGCGTTGATCGCGATCTGCTTGAGCGGGGCCTCGATCGCGAGCTTCACGATCTGCGCACCGGTCGCCTCGTCGCCCTCGAGCGAGAGGTTCTCGAACGCCGTCTTGCCGGCCTGGATGAGCGCGACGCCACCACCGGCGACGATGCCCTCCTCGACGGCCGCCTTGGCGTTGCGCACGGCGTCCTCGATGCGGTGCTTGCGCTCCTTGAGCTCGACCTCGGTCGCCGCACCCGCCTTGATGACGGCCACGCCGCCCGCGAGCTTGGCGAGGCGCTCCTGGAGCTTCTCGCGGTCGTAGTCCGAGTCGGAGTTGTCGATCTCGGCGCGGATCTGGGCCACGCGGCCGGCGATCTGCGCGGCGTCGCCCGTGCCCTCGACGATCGTGGTCTCGTCCTTGGTCACGACGATCTTGCGCGCCGTGCCGAGGACCTCGAGGCCCACGGTGTCGAGCTTGAGGCCGACGGTCTCCGAGACGACCTGACCACCCGTGAGGATGGCCATGTCCTGCAGCATCGCCTTGCGGCGGTCGCCGAAGCCGGGGGCCTTGACGGCGACCGACTTGAACAGGCCACGGATCTTGTTGACGACGAGCGTGGCCAGGGCCTCGCCCTCGACGTCCTCGGCGATGATGAACAGCGGCTTGCCGGCCTGGATGACCTTCTCCAGCAGCGGCAGCAGGTCCTTGACGTTCGAGATCTTCGACTCGACGAGCAGGACGTACGCGTCCTCGAGGACCGCCTCCTGGCGCTCCGGGTCGGTCACGAAGTACGCCGACAGGAAGCCCTTGTCGAAGCGCATGCCCTCGGTGAGCTCGAGCTCGAGGCCGAGCGCGTTGGACTCCTCGACGGTGATGACGCCTTCCTTGCCCACCTTGTCGAGGGCCTCGGCGATGAGCTCGCCGATCGCGGTGTCACCGGCGGAGATGGCGGCCGTGGCGGCGATCTCCTCCTTGGTCTCGACCTCCTTGGCCTGGGCCAGGAGCTGCTCCGTCACGGCGTCGACGGCCTTCTCGATGCCGCGCTTGAGCGCGATCGGGTTGGCGCCGGCTGCGACGTTGCGCAGGCCCTCGCGCACGAGCGCCTGGGCGAGGACCGTGGCCGTCGTGGTGCCGTCACCGGCGACGTCGTCGGTCTTCTTGGCGACCTCCTTGACGAGCTCCGCGCCGATCTTCTCGAACGGGTCCTCGAGGTCGATCTCCTTGGCGATGGAGACGCCGTCGTTGGTGATCGTCGGCGCGCCCCACTTCTTGTCGAGCACGACGTTGCGGCCCTTGGGGCCGAGCGTGACCTTGACGGTGTCGGCGAGGACGTTCAGACCCCGCTCGATGCCGCGACGGGCCTCCTCGTTGAAGGCAATGATCTTGGCCATGTGGCGAGCGATCCTTCGTTCGGTTCGGGTCGGCCGGGGGTGCCCGCGACGGACGACGACGAGCCGCGCGGTCAGGTTCCCGCGAGCCCGCCGTCTCACCTGACGGCCGGGTGGTTCTGTCACTCTCCACCGGAGAGTGCTAAGTCCAATGGTTAGCACTCGACCCCCCGGAGTGCAAGGCGCGTGCGCGGTAGGGTGCCGCTCGTGCCTGGTGACGACGCCCGCACCACCCGCCGCGTGCGCCGGGTGCGACTGCGCGCGCTGCTGGTCGGCGGCGGCACCGCCTGGGCGGTGCTGGCGGTCGCGCTGCCGCCCGCCGCGCTCGAGGCGCCGGCCGTCGCGCAGGAGGCGCCCCGCTCGTCGTTCGCGGTGGTCGAGCTGTACCAGGACGGCGTGGGCCTGGCCCCCGACGGCTCGGTCGCGCAGGTCCCGGCGGGCACGGCCGGCGCGTACCTCGAGGGCACGCGGGTGCTCGACCCGCGCGTCGCGCACCTGAGCGCGGTGCTCGACGGCGGGCAGGCGGCGCCCGGGCTGACCGCCGCACGCACCCTGGCCGACGAGCAGCGCGCGTGGCTCGCGGTCGGCACGGTCCCCGGTGCGGGTGGCCCGCACGAGGACATGGCGCGCACGGCGCTGCTCGACCTGCGCACGCTGCTGCTGCCCGACGGCGCGCTGGTCGCCGGGTGGTCGCCGCGGTGGCGCTACGTGTGGCCACGGGACGCCGCGTTCGGTGCCGTGGCGCTCGCCCGCACGGGCCACCTGACCGACGCGCTCGAGATCCTGGACTTCCTGGGCCGCGTGCAGGACGCCGACGGCGGATTCGAGGCGCGCTACCTGCCCGACGGCTCGGGCCCGCCGGACGACCGCCGCGCGCAGACCGACGGCCAGGGCTGGGCGATGTGGGCCGCGGGCCAGGTGCTCGCGCAGGTGCCGGCGGGTCCGGTGCGCACGTCGGTCGCACTGCGCCTGACCCCGCTGGTGGCGCGCGCGGTGGAGGCCACGCTCGCGCAGCTCGGCCCGGACGGCCTGCCGCCGGCGTCGCCCGACTACTGGGAGAAGGACGAGCACGCGCTCACGCTGGGCACGGTCGCGCCGCTGGTCGGGGGCCTCGAGCAGGCGGGGGTGGTGCTGACGGCGGCAGGGGACGTGACGCGCGCGACCACGGCCGCCGCCGCGGCGGCCGACCTGCGCCGCGTGACCGTCGCCCGGTTCGGGCCGGACTACGCGCGGTACGCGGCGGACCAGCCCGGCGGCGCCGGGCTGGACGCGGCCGCGGCGTTCGTCGGCGCACCGTTCTGGGCCCAGCCCGCCCCCGGGGCGCCCGAGGCGCGCGTCACGGCCGCCGCGCAGATGCGGCGCCCGGTGGGCCTGGCGCCCGCGGGCCAGTGGCGTGACGACGGCATCACGTGGACGCCGCAGACGTCGCTGTTCGCGTGGGTCGCGGCCGAGAACGGCGACGACGAGGCGGCCCGGGCCTGGCTGGACGCGATCGACGCGCACCGCACCGGCTCGGGGTCGATCCCCGAGAAGATCCTGGCCGACGGGCGGCCGGCGGCCGTGGCGCCGCTCGCGTGGAGCGCCGCCAACGTGCTTCTGGCGCTCGACGCGCTCGACCGTTGACGCCCGCCCCGCGGCGCGCGCGTCAGGTCAGGACGGGAGCGCCTGCGTGAGCACGACGCTGATGCCGTCGGCCGCCTGCGCGGCGTCGAGCACCACGGTCGTGAGCCCGAGCGACGACGCGACCAGGTCCGCGGTCGCCTTGTCCGCATCGGTCGCGTAGAACACGGTCGAGGTCGCCGGCGCGGTCCCGCCGAAGTTGTCGGCCGTGACGTTGGTGAAGCCCGCGGCCTCGACCTTCCCGGCCGCGGTGGCCGCCAGCCCCTGGATGCCGGCGGCGTTGTAGACGACGACGGGAGCGCTCAGGTTCGCCTCGGGCGCGTCCTCGGTCTCGGTGGGCTCCGCCGACGCCTCGTCGGACTCGCTGTCCGTGGGCTTGCCCGTGGTGCTCTTCGTGGGGGCCGCCGACGTCGTCGTGTCCTCGTTCGCCCCGGGTGCCGCGGGCGCGTCGTTCCCCCGCGAGACGTACGTGACGGCGCCGTAGGCCACGGCCACGGCGATCACGGGGATGACGAGGAACGGCCACCATCGGCTCCACGCCGAACGCGGCGCGCGGTGCACGCCGCGGGGGGACGTGGGGTCCGGGGGCGCGTCGAACTCGTCGTCCGGGTAGGGGTAGTCGGCCTTGCTCACGGCAGGAAGGCTATCTGCCCGGGCTGGCTGGTCCCGCCACGAGGGCGGTTTGGGGCGTGTCCCGGCGCGGCGTCACCCGTGCGGGAGGGTGGATCAGCCCTCGGCGCCCAGCCGGCGTGCGGTGCGCGCACGCTGCCGCGACGAGCGCATCCGGCGCAGCCGCTTGACCAGCATCGGGTCGTGCGCGAGGGCCGCGGGGTCGTCGATCAGCGCGTTCAGGACCTGGTAGTACCGCGTGGCCGACAGGTCGAACAGCTCGCGGATCGCCTGCTCCTTGGCACCCGCGTACTTCCACCACTGGCGCTCGAACGCGAGGATCGCGGCGTCCCGCTCGCTCAGCCCATCGGCCGGCGAGGGCGACGACGGCTGCTCGGTCAGCAGGGCGGCGGACTCCATGGCGGCCATGCTAGGCCCCGAACCACACCGGTGTCATTCGCCCGCCCGGGCGTCGCGCGCCACACGCGCGCCGCTCCCGCGCACACCCGGCGACGGCCCGCGCAGTAGGGTCCGGCGCGTGGACGGAGCACTGCGCGACCTGGTCGCACCGGACTGGGCGGACGCGCTCGCACCCGTGCAGGACCAGCTGCGGGCCGCGGGCCGCTTCCTGCGCGACGAGGTCGCGGCGGGACGCGCGTACCTGCCCGCACCCGACGCGATCCTGCGGGCGTTCGCGCGGCCGATGGCCGAGGTCCGCGTGCTCGTCGTCGGCCAGGACCCCTACCCCACGCCCGGCCACCCGATGGGCCTGTCGTTCTCGGTGCAGCCCGACGTCCGGCCCGTGCCGCGCTCGCTCGCCAACATCTTCGACGAGCTGGTCGCGGACGTGGGTGTCCCGCGCCCGAGCAGCGGGGACCTGACCCCGTGGGCGGACCAGGGCGTGATGCTGCTCAACCGCGTGCTGACCGTGCGCCCGGGGGCACCGGCGTCGCACCGCGGCAAGGGCTGGGAGGCCGTGACCGCACAGGCCATCGCCGCGCTGGTGGGGCGCGGTGGGCCGCTGGTGGCGATCCTGTGGGGCCGCGACGCGCAGGCGCTGCGCCCCGCGCTCGGCACCGTGCCGTCGGTCGAGTCGGCCCACCCGAGCCCGTTGTCGGCACGGCGCGGCTTCTTCGGGTCGCGGCCGTTCTCGCGCGTGAACGCGCTGCTGGAGGCCCAGGGCGGCGACCCGGTGGACTGGCGCCTGCCCTGACGGGCCACGCGCGCGGGGCCCGAACCGGTGCCCCGCGTCGGCGCGCGGAGGCACAATGTGGCGGTGCAGCCGACCACCCCGCCCTGGACCCGCTACGTCGCGATCGGCGACTCGTTCACGGAGGGTCTGTGGGACGCGCCCGACGGGGACGGCGGTCCGGACCGGCCCGACGCGCCGCTGCGCGGCTGGGCGGACCTGCTGGCCGCGCACCTGTCCACGCGCCGGCAGGCGGCCGGTGAGCCCGCGCTCGAGTACGCCAACCTAGCGGTCCGCGGACGGCTCCTGCGCCCGATCCTCACCGACCAGGTGCCCGCGGCCATGGGCCTGCAGCCGGACCTGGTGAGCCTGGTGGGCGGCGGCAACGACATCCTGCGGCCGGCCGCCGACGTCGACCGGCTCGCGCGGGACCTCGAGGCCGCGGTCGTGCGGCTGCGTCGCGCCGGCATCGACGTGCTGCTCGGCACGGGCGTGGACGCCGCCGGGAGCCCGCTGGTCAAGGCCACCCGCTCGCGAGTCGGCGTGTACAACGCCCACATCTGGTCGATCGCCCGGCGGCACGGCGCGCACGTCGTCGACCTGTGGGGCATGCGCTCGCTGCTCGACTGGCGCATGTGGCACGAGGACCGCATCCACCTCACCACCGAGGGCCACGCCCGCGTGGCGCAGGCCGCGCTCGTCGGACTGGGCCTGACGCCCGACGACGAGCGCTGGGACGACCCGCTGGCGCCGCAGCCGCCCGCACCGCGCCTGGACCGGCTGCGGGGCGACGCGCAGTGGGTCCGCACGCACGTCTACCCGTGGGCCACCCGCCGCCTGCGCGGACGCTCGTCGGGCGACACGCGGACCGCCAAGCGCCCGCACCCCGAGCCGGTCACCGCCGACTGACGGCTCAGGAGCAGGCCAGCCCGGTCATGCCCGCGCGGTTCTCGTAGAGGCGCAGGTAGACGTCCGCGCCACCCGCGGCCCAGCCGGGGGCGTACAGCTTGGCGGTGGGCAGGTTGCTGCACGCCCACCCGGGGACCACGCCGGCGAGCGTGCCCCCGCCGTAGCCGGACGTCGACCACACCCACGTGGCCGGGATGTCCGTGGCCGCGGCGAAGTTCGCGGTCACCTCGATGAGCTCGTTGCCGCCCGTCGAGGCCGTGGGCGCAAAGACCGTCACGTACAGGTGGTCGGTGCGCTGGCCCACGGGCTTGCCGTCGCCGTTGCTCGCCCATCGGATGCCCGTCACGGTGCACGGCTTCCCGGCGACGACGGCCTTGGACGTCGCGTTGACCACGCGGCACGTCCCGAAGTCGGACCACGTCCCCGTGGTGACGGCCGCGGTGCCGAAGCCCGCGTTCGTCCAGGCCGCGCTCGTCGGCCTGGCCGCACCACCCAGCAGCGCGGCGGCCGTCAGCAGCACCGCCACCAGGACGACCACCCACGCGGCGGGGCGCCGGACCAGCGCGGTCACGACGCGGTCCCCAGGACGCCGACCGTGAGCGTCACGGCCTTGTTCGCGCACACCGCGGCCGGCGCGGTGGCGGGCATCGTCAGCGTGACCACCGCGGTGGTCCGGCTCGCGGCGGCACCCGCGGGGTCGCCGGCGAGCGGCGCGGCGGGCAGGGCCGAGTAGCCGACCGTGACGCAGGACGCCGCGACCAGGCTCGTCGGGTTCGTCGTCGCCCACGAGAGCGCGAGCGGACCCGTGCCCGCGTTCCACAGGTGCAGCGTGCGCTGCACCGACGTGCCCGGGGTCAGGCCCGTGACTCCCGTGAGCGTCACGGCCGCGGTCGCGGTGTCGGCGGCGACGTACGTGGACGTCGCGCCGCCCGTCGCGCTCACGCGCAGGTCCACCGACGCGGCGGACGCAGTCGCGCCGTACACCGCGGGGTCGGTCCACGCCGCGGACGTGCTCACCGCGCCCAGCCCGAGCAGCGCGCCGAGCGCGAGGAGGGCACGCACGGCGACGGACGCGCGTGCGCGCGCGCTCGTGCCCGTGGTCCTCGGCATGGTGCCTCCGGCGTTCGGGAGCGGTCAGGGTGCGGTCAGTGCGCGGTGGCGACGGGCTCGTCGTGCGGGGCCGTGCCGGCCTCGTCGGCGGGCGTCGTGGTGCGCGCAGCGGTGGCGCGGGGCGCGGCGGGGAGCAGCGACAGCGCCAGCAGGCAGAGCAGCGCGAAGCCCAGCGGGAGGGCGACCGACGGCTGCGTGAGCGTCATGAGCACGCTGCCGCCGCCCGAGACCTGCCAGGCGGGCTGCCAGACCTCGTCGCCGACCACGTACGGGCCGCCGTCCTCGGTCTCGTTCGCGTCGCCCTTCATGCGGACCTCCCACGTGCCGTCGGGCAGGGGGGTCACGGCGACCACGCGGTGCGAGACGATCTTGCCGGTCACGTCGCTGTGGATCGAGGCGACGTCACCCGGGGCGAGCTCGTCCGTGGGTCGCGGCACGTCGATCAGCAGGTCCCCGGTCATGATCCCCGGCTCCATGGAGCCCGAGATGACCACGAGCGGCTGGATCAGGCCCAGCTGCGTCGCGCCCCACGCGAGGATGCTCAGGAGACCGACCGCGGCGACGAGCCACAGGACGGCGTTCCCGACGAACCTCAGCGCACGCACGACGACCTCCTCACGGTGTGCGGGGGTGACGGCCGGCCGACGTGGGACGCCGGCCGGCCGTCACGCGCGATCAGACGCTGGTGCCGGTGAAGACCAGCTGCAGGTCCTGCGACTTGCCCTGGTTGCCCACGGCCCAGTCCGTCGGCGTGGTGACGGTGACCGTCACGGTCGCCTCGGCACCCGCGGCGAGCGTGCCCGCGGGCACGCCCGAGACGGCCACGGTCGGCGCCGCGACGAACGAGCCGGCGCCGGCCACCCACGTGTGCGCCTCGGTGACGGCCTGCTCCACCGAGCCGGAGTTCTTGATCGTGAGCGTCAGCGTGCGCGTCGCGCCCGGGACCAGCTGCGCGAGCTCGGTCGACGGGATGACGATCTTGGCGCTCGCGTCGTCGGCGTCGACGAACGTCGCGGGCGAGGCGAAGTTCTTGCCCTGGAGCTCGAACGTCGCACCCGACGCGCTCGCGGAGAACCAGGCCTGGTCGGTCCACGCGGCGGACGTCGCGGCGGCGCCGATGCCCAGGAGGGCCGCGCCCGCGAGGGAGAACTTGATGATGGCGGCGCGCTTGCGCTTGCGCTCGTCCTGGCGGTCGGTGTCGACGGTCGTCGTGCTCATAGGGGGGCTCCTGAGGGGCTCGGGCGACCGGGGGCTGGTCGCACTCGACGGCCCGGTGCTGCTACCGGACGCGCCTGCAAGGTAGGCCCCGGAACCCGGCGGCGTCCGGGGGCGGGTGAGGTGCTCCCACCTACGCCGTCCGACCTGTCCGATTACGTCACCCGCAGGTCAGAGGGGCAATCCGGACGCGGGGCCGGAAGTCGGACATGTGTCCATGGTCACCTCCGAGGCGCCCGCTGGGCCGTTCGGGTGAGCAGCCGACGGCCCTCACAGCGGCAGGCGCGCCTCCAGGCGGGCACCCCGAGGCACGCGTGGGCGCAGGCTCACGGTCCCGTGCGCCAGGTCCACGCGCTCGGCCAGCCGCGCGGTGCCGCCCGGCGCGTGCGCGACGAGCGGGTCGTACGTCGGGCCGTCGTTCTCCACCGCGACGACGAGCGCGTCCCGCACCAGGTCGAGCTCGACCGTGATCATGGTGACGGGCCCGTTCTTCAGCGCGTTCGTCAGCCCCTCCTCGACCACCCGCACCGCCAGCAGGCGCTGCGACAACGTCAGCGACCCGCGTTCGGGGTCGTCCACCTCGCGCACGGCGTCGGTCGCCGTGACGCGCGTCGCGATCGTGGTGGGAACGCGCGCGAGCAGCGCCCGGACGGCCGGCACGAGCCCGAGCTCGAGCCGCTCGGGGTACAGCAGGCGGCTCATCTGCCGCACGTCCAGCTCGCGGACCGTCTCGAGCTCGGCGCGGACCCAGCGCAGCGACTCCTGCACGTCGGCCTCGTCGATGCGCCCGTCGATCACCTCGTCCAGGCGTGCGCCGACGAGCACGAGCTTCGACTGCAGCGTGCCGTGCAGCCCCTCGGCGACGGTCCGCCGGACGCGGATCTCCTCGTCCTCGAGCGCGCGCACCGCGAGCTCGACCTGCACCGCCTCACGTTCGGCCTGCCGCAGCCCCACCCGGCCACGCCGTTGGAACACCATCGCCCACGCCCCGATGCCCGCGGAGATGAGCCCGGTGGTGATGCCGCCGATGAACTCGGCGCGCCGCGTCGAGGGGTCCGGGTGCTCGTAGACGCCGAACGCGACCTGCGCACCGAACCGGGCGAGCGCCAGCGCGACCGAGCCCAGCAGCACCCCGGCGAGCACGGCCCAGCCGGACCGCCACCGGTACACCCGCATGAGCCACAGCGACCCGACGAGCGCGACGACCCCGACGAGGTTGGCGCCGACGCGCGACCAGACGCTCACGTCGGACCACTCGGGCACGTACCGCGAGTAGATGTACGCCGCCTGCGTCGACGAGCCCAGACCGAACCCGAGCGAGACGATCGCGGCCCCCCGCAGGAAGGACAGCCGGTCCTGCGCGATGTCCCGCTGCTGCGTCGTGTCGAGCATGCCCGGCTCCTCGTCCCTGGGCGGCGCGCGGCCCGATCACCGGACACGCGCCCGCGGGGCGACCATACTGAACCGGATGACTCCCACACCCCCCGAGCCGGTGCGCGTCGCGATCGTCGAGGACCAGCCGCTGTTCCGCTCGATGCTCGACCGGACGCTCGGCGAGACCGACGGCCTGCGCGTGGTCGCATCCGTGGGCACCGTGAGCGAGGCGATGGCCGCGCTGCGGCCGGGTGCGGTGGACGTCGCGCTGCTCGACATCGACCTGCCCGACGGGAACGGCATCTCCCTGGGCGTCACGCTGCGCCGCCGCATGCCCGAGCTGGGCATCCTGCTGCTCTCGGCGCACGACGCGATGGACCTCCTGCTCGACCTGCCCACCGACGTCGCCGCCGGCTGGAGCTACCTGTCGAAGAACAGCTCGACCAGCGAGGACCTGCTCGTCGCCGCCGTGCGGGCCGCCGCGATCGGGCAGACCGTGCTGGACCCCGCGCTGCTCGACCGCGTCACGCCGCGCGCGGGGTCGGACGTCGCCCGGCTGACCCACCGCCAGTACGAAGTGCTGCGTCTGCTGGCCGCGGGCCTGTCCAACGCGGGCATCGGCGAGCGCCTGGGCATCGCGGAGAAGTCGGTGCAGAACCACGTCAACGCGCTGTACGCGACGCTCGGAATCGACGCGGACCCCACGCGCAACCCGCGCGTGAGCGCCGCGCTCCGCCTGCTCGAGGAGACCGGCCCCGCCGTCTGACGACGAGGTCCCCGCCGCACCTGCACCGGCGGGGACCTCGTCGCGGTCAGCGACGCGGGGTCACACGACCCGCAACGTCACCGCGGCGCCGGCCGCGGGCTTGAGCACCGCAGCAGCCGTCGTCGAGGGCGCGAACGCCGCCTTGACCTTGTACGAACCACGCGGCATCGCCGGCAGCGTCACCGTGACCTTGCCCTTGGCCGACGCACCCAACGTCACCGTGACCTTCTTCGAACCCACCGTCACCGTGACCTTGCCCGTCGGCGCCGTCATGCCCGCGGCCTTGACCGTCACCACCGCCTTGGCACGCGTGCCCGCCTTCACCGACGAGCTCACCAGCCTCGTCGTCACCACCGGCGTCACCTTCGGGACCGTGCCGGTCACCGCCGACGTCGCCACACCCGCCGGCCGGTACGGCGCCGAGGCCGTCACCCGCACCGCGAGACGCTTGCCGACGTCCTTCGTCGTGACCGTGTACCGCGACGCGGTGGCGCCGCTGATCGCCACACCCGACCGCACCCACTGGTACTTCAGCGTCACGCCCGCGACGTCCCACGTCCCCGCCGTGGCCGCGAGCTGCTTGCCCACCGCGGCCGTCCCGACCACGCGCGGCGCCGCCGACGCCACCGGCGCCGGACCACGCACCGGCGCCGTCGGCGCGCTGACCTCCACACCCAGGCCCAGGTCCGGCAGCTGGGACGTGACCCGCACGCTCAGCCGCTTCCCGACGTCCGCCACGACCGGGGCGTACGACGCACCCGTCGCACCCGAGATCACCACACCGTCCCGCAACCACGAGTAGCCCACCGCCCCACCCGCGGGCGACCATGTCCCCGCAGACGCGGTCAGCACCGCCCCCACCTTCGCCTCACCACTCACGACCGGCGACGACGTCGACTCGACCCCCTCCCGGTACAGGGTCACCGGGGACCCGGCCCGCACCGCGCCGGCCCGCGAGAAGGCTGCGGCGAACGCACGGCCCGCGCCCAGCCCGTAGTGCGGGTCCGACCCCGACCACAGCTCGACCACCGCGGGTGTGCCCGCGGTCAGCCCCTCCACGAACCACGTCCTGCCCGTCGTCGTGGTCGAGTCGTAGCACTCCCGCGAGAGCACCGCGCCGGTGCCGGGCTCAACCAGGTACATCGGCTCGATGCTCGCCCACGGCTCGCCCTGGACGGTGACCTCCGTCATGGCGTCGAGCGCGGGCTCGAGCGAGAGCGCGGGACCACCCGGCGTCACCGCCACGGCGTCCTTCGACGAGGCCGCCAGCTCTCCTCGGCCGTCGTAGAAGCCGGTCGCCGCCCCGGTGCACGGTGCGAACACCTGCACGACGTACCGGGTGGTGGGGCCCAGGCCGGCGAACGACACATGACCGGTGTCGTCGATGGGGGCGATCTGCAGCGGGGTGCGTCCCACCGCGCCCCACTCGTACAGCATGGCGAAGCGCGAGGCCGGGACGGCGGCGGGCCAGGTCACCTGGCCCTCGATCACTCCCTCGGCCGCGGCGGGCTGGGCGGGTGCGGCCTGGGCGGGCGCGGCTGCGGCCAGCAGCGACGCCGCCAGGACGGCGGCCGTCGCCAACCGTCGACGGGTACGGGTCAGGTACATACGAGCTCCTCGCGGATCGATCCGCACGACGAGCCCCTGCCCGCCGCACAGGGGCCCCCGGCGTCCACCACGGCACCGGAGCCGAGCCCCCGGTCAGGGATCCTGGCAGCGCGACCTCCCGCCCCGCTCCCAGTTCCCTGACGCCGGTCACGCCTCCGCCCGGTTTCACCCGGACGGACCACCGCACGACGACGAGGTCCCCGCCGCACGTGCACCGGCGGGGACCTCGTCGCGGTCAGCGACGCGGGGTCACACGACCCGCAACGTGACCGCGGCGCCGGCCGCGGGCTTGAGCACCGCAGCAGCCGTCGTCGAGGGCGCGAACGCGGCCTTGACCTTGTACGAACCACGCGGCATCGCCGGCAGCGTCACCGTGACCTTGCCCTTGGCCGACGCACCCAACGTCACCGTGACCTTCTTCGAACCCACCGTCACCGTGACCTTCCCGGTCGGCGCCGCCACACCCGCGGCCTTGACCGTCACCACCGCCTTGGCACGCGTCCCGGCCTTCACCTTCGCGGCCACCAGCTTGGTCGTCACCACCGGCGTCACCTTCGGGACCGTGCTGGTCGCCGCGGACGTCGCGAGGCCCTTCGGGCGGTACGCGGCCGAGGCCGTCACCCGCACCGCGAGGCTCGCGCCGACGTCCGCCGTGGTCACCGTGTAGCGCGCGGACGTGGCACCGCTGATCGGCACCCCGGCACGCGACCACTGGTACTGGAACGTCAGGCCCGGCACGTCCCACGTACCCGTCGTCGCCGCGAGCTGCTTGCCCACCGCGGCCGTCCCGACGACGCGCGGCGGCGCCGTGGACACGGCCGCCGGACCCCACACCCGGGCCGTCGGTGCGGTGGTCTCCACCCCCAGCCCGAGGTCCGGGAGGGCCGATGTGACGCGCGCGCTCACCTGCGCACCCGTGTCCGCCTGGACCAGCTGGTACGACGGACCGGTCGCGCCCGGGATCGGCACACCGTCACGCAACCACGCGTAGGAGATCTCCCCGCCCGTCGGTGCCCACGTCCCCGAGTCGACACCCAGCCACGAGCCCACCCGCGCGGTGCCGTGCAGGACCGGGAGCTCGACGGCCTCGACGCCCTCGCGGTAGGTCCGCACCGTCGTGCCGCCGGGCACCGTCCCCGCGCGGGCGAGGTCCGTCGTGTAGGCCCGGTCCACACCCAGCGCGTAGCGCGAGACGCCCCCCGCCGTGAGCTCGACCATGGCGGGCGTGCCCTCCGCCACGCCGCTGAGCCACCACGTCTTGTGCGTCGGACCCGAGCCCGCCTGGCAGACCTGGGCGAGCACCGCTCCGGTCCCGGGCTCACGCAGTCGCATGTACTCGCCACCCGCCGGCGTCGGGCCCAGGGCGGTGACGTAGGTGGTCGTCTGCGCGACCGGCACGAACTCGAGCGCAGCGCCGCCGGGCGCCACGCCCACCGCATCCGTGGACGAGGCCGCGAGCGTGCCCTGGCCGTCGTAGAACCCCGTCGCCGCGTCGGTGCACGGCCAGTACAGCTGCACCACGTACCGCTTGGCCGGGTCCAGGCCGGTGAACGAGACCGCACCGGACTGGTCGATCTCCAGCTCGCGCAAGGGGGCCATCCCGACCGCGCCCTGCTCGTAGAGGTAGGCGGTGCCGAACGTGGCGGGGACGTCGGCCGGCCAGATCACCTCGCCCGAGACCACCCCCGCGGCGGATGCGGCCTGGGCGGGGACCAGGGCGGCCACGGGCAGCGCCGATGCGGCCAGGACGGCTGCTGCTGCCAGCCGTCGACGGGTACGGGTCAGGTCCATACGAGCTCCTCGCGGATCGATCCGCACGACGAGCCCCTGCCCGCCGCACAGGGGCCCCCGGCGTCACTACGACCACCGGGGCCGAACCCCCGGTCAGGGATCTTGGCAGCGCGACCTCCCGCCCCGCTCCCAGTTCGCTGACACCGGCCCTCGACCCGCCCGGTTTCACCCGGATGCCGCACCGGGACGACGCGGCGGACGGCCGGTGGGTCGGCGCCTCGGGCTGATCGTGTTCGGAGCCCCCTGTCGGATTCGAACCGACGACCTGCTGTTTACAAGACAGCTGCTCTGGCCATCTGAGCTAAGGAGGCGAGGGCGCCAGCCTAGCGGCGTGACGCACGGAGCCCGCGGTCGCGTCCGGCAGATCCGGGCGCGACCGCGGGCTCGTGGACGGGCTCAGCCCTTGGCGGCGACGGCGGCCTCGACCGCGGCCTTGAGCTGACCGGGCTCGTACAGCAGGCCCTGCTGCTCGGTGGTGGGCCACACGGTGCCGTCGATCAGGACGGTCGGGGTGCCGATCCGGCCGACGTCGGCGGTCATCTGGTTGGTGGTGGCCGCGACCCATGCGGAGAACGTGCGCCACGTGCCGGTCTTCTCGGTCTCAGACCCGGCCGTGGTGAACGTGCCCTCGACGGTGTCGGTGAACGTCGCGGTGACGGTGGCGGGCACGCCCACGCCCTCGGCGATGTCGGCGATCTCGGCGTCGGTGAGGCCGGACGTGCCCTCGGCGGGCTGGTTCTCGTACAGCGCGGTGACGAACGCGGTGAAGTGCTCGCCGTCCTTGTCCGCGACGATCGCGGCGGCGTTGGCCGCGCGCGTCGAGTAGTTCGTGTTCTTCGACTGCGTGTCCAGGAAGGAGATCGGCCGGTACTTCAGCGTCACGCCGTCCGTCTGCGCGAGCGCGTCGAGGTCGGCGGAGTTGGCGGCGTCGAACTGGCCGCAGTACGGGCACATGAAGTCGAAGTAGATGGTGACGACGACGTCGTCGGCGCCCACCTCGCCCACACCCGCGGCGCTGACCGGGATCGCGCCCGTGTCGTCGGCGGTCGAGGGGGCGGTCACGTCCGCGAGCGCGGGTGCGACCACGTCGGAGGCGCCCGCGCCGTAGACGACGCTGCCGTACTGCTCCTTGGCCTTGTTCGACTGCTGGATGGTGAACCACACCACCGCGACGGCGCCCAGCACCACGACGAGCAGCACGGCGGCGGCGACGATCTTGTTGCGGCGCGCGGCGCGCTCCTGCGCCTTGCGCATCTGGAGGGCCTTCTCGCGCGCGTCGTCGCGACGCTGCGCCTTGGTCGGCCGGGGGTCGTTCGTGGGCACGGCGATCTCCTTCGTCGGGACGGCTGCCCACAGGGTAAGGGGCGCAGCCGTGGATGCCGACAGGGTCAGGGGATCGTCGGCACGGGCGCGGGCGCCCACACGATCCCGGCGCCGTGCGCGACGAGCGAGACCAGCACCGCGGCCGCTGCGACGCCCACGCACACGAGCACGAGCGCACCGAGCCCGGGAGGTGCCGCGGCGGCGAGCACGCGGCGTGCGCCGGTCCGTGTCATCAGGGACAGCGGCCCGAACCACAGGACCAGGACGCCGAGCACGACGACGCCCGCCACCACGGTCGCGGCGGCCGTGCCGGTCACGTCGTCGCCCGAGGTCAGGTCGCCGATGGTCCACGTGCCGTTGTCGACGAGCCACGCGACCACGCCGCCGACGAGGACCATGGCGCACGCGCTCACGACGAGCGAGGGCACCAGCCCGACGAGCGCGCGCACCAGGTACCAGGGGGAGGCGGCGACGGTGCGGGCGACGTCCGCACCACCGGGGCCGCGCCGCTCACGGCGCGCGTACATGCTCTCGAGCGCGACGCCGGCGGTGCGCACGGCGACCACGAGCAGGACCACGACGAGGAGCGTGAGTGCCGGGGCGAGCGCGGCAGCCGCCGCGACGAGCGCGAGCAGCGCGAGCAGCGAGCCCCACCGGCGCCGCGCGGGGGGACGAAGGTAGCCCGAGCCCTCGGGTGGCAGCTCCTCGGACGCGTCGAGGTCGTCCTCGATCCAGTCGACGCCCTCGGCCGGGCCGTCCTCGAGGTCGTCGTCGAGATCGTCCTCCGGGTCGTCGCCCTCGTCGTCGGGAGGCCCCTTGAGGAGGCTCGTCGGTTCGCCGCTCATGACACGGGTGGCGCCGTCGTGCGTCGGGCCACCGGCGGTCGCGGGGCCCACGAGCGTGGTCGCGGCGAGTGCGACCTCGTCGTCGTCCGCGGGGTACGCGACCGTCGCGGGCACGCCGACGAGCTGCTCGGTGGCAGCGTCCGCGGGGTCGCCGTCGACCGCGACCACGCCGAGCGCGGCGACCACGTCCTCGGCGTCGAGCCGTTCGGCCGGCACGGGTGCGAGCGCGCGGCGCAGCGCACCGGCCGTCACGGGCCCGAGGCCGTCCAGGTCGACGTCACCGGACCGCGCCCGGCCGAGCACCGCCTCGAGGGGCCGGCTGCCGAACGGGGGCCGCCCGGTGGCGGCGAACGCGACGACGGCCGCCCACCCCCACAGGTCCGTCGCGGGCGTCGGGTCGGCGCCGTCGAGCAGCTCGGGCGCCAGGTACCCGGGCGTCCCGACGACGAGACCCGTGGACGTCACCTGCGCGGAGTCCTCACCCGCGGCCTGCGCGATGCCGAAGTCGATGAGCACCGGGCCGTCGTCGGTGACGAGCACGTTGGAGGGCTTGAGGTCGCGGTGCACCACACCCGCGCCGTGCACGGCGGCCAGCGCGTCGTACAGCCCCGCGGCGAGGTCGTGCAGCTCGCGGTGGCCCAGCGGTCCGTGCGCGCGCACGTGGTCGGCCAGGTTCTCGCCCGGCACCAGCTCGGTGACGATGAACGCCTCGGTGGAGTCGGCCTCCGCGTCGAGCACCGACGCGACCGCGGGGTGCCGCAGGCGCTGCAGCGCGACCACCTCACGGCGCAGCCGGTCACGCCCCACGGCGTCGGCGCCGATCTGCGGGTGCAGGAGCTTGAGCGCCACGGCCGTGCCGCCGTCGTCGACCGCGCGGTACACAGTCCCCATGCCCCCCGAGCCGAGCGGGGCGACGATCGTGTACCCGCCGATCTGCGCGCCGGGCGCCAGGCCGATCCGCTCCATCCGGGTCACGCTAGCCGCAGGCCGCTCGCCGCGCGGCGCGGACGCACCACGGGCTAGGGTCGAGATTCGCCCACCCTGCAGGAGAGATGCTGTGCCTGACGTGCCCTCCGACGGCTACGACCTCGTCGTCGTCGCGAACCGCCTGCCCGTGGACGTGAGCCTCGACGAGGCGGGCGAGATCAGCTGGACGCGGTCCCCCGGGGGGCTCGTCACGGCGCTGGCACCCGTCATGGCGGGCGCCGACGGCGCGTGGGTCGGCTGGGGCGGCTCACCCGGCCTCGACCTCGAGCCGTTCGACGTCGACGGGACGCACCTGGTGCCCGTGACGCTGTCCGCGGACGACGTCGAGCGCTACTACGAGGGCTTCGCGAACGACACGCTGTGGCCGCTCTACCACGACGTGATCGCGCCGCCCGCGTTCCACCGTCAGTGGTGGGAGGCCTACCAGCGGGTCAACCGCCGGTTCGCGGAGGCCGCCGCCGCGCAGGCCGCCCGCGGGGGCACGGTGTGGGTGCACGACTACCAGCTGCAGCTGGTGCCGCGGCTGCTGCGTGAGCTGCGCCCGGACCTGCGGATCGGCTACTTCCACCACATCCCGTTCCCGCCGCTCGAGATCTTCGCGCAGCTCCCGTGGCGCACGCAGGTGGTCGAGGGGCTCCTCGGGGCGGACCTGGTCGGGTTCCAGCGCGGTGGGGACGCCGCGAACTTCGTCCGCGTGGTGCGCCGCCTGACGGACCTGACCACGCGCGGCCAGGTGGTCACGCTCAGCACGGACGGCAAGGTCGACCGGCACGTGCGCGCGGCGGCCTTCCCGATCTCGATCGACTCGGGCGCGTTCGACGCGCTGGCCCGCACGCCGCAGGTGCAGGCCCGCGCGCGCGAGATCCGCGACGAGCTCGGCAACCCCACCACGCTGCTGCTGGGGGTCGACCGGCTCGACTACACCAAGGGCATCCGGCACCGGATCAAGGCGTACGGCGAGCTGCTCGAGGACAGCAGGCTGTCCGCGAGCACCACGACGCTCGTGCAGGTCGCGTCCCCCAGCCGGGAGAACGTCGACGCGTACGCGCAGCTGCGCGACGAGGTCGAGCTGCTGGTGGGTCGCATCAACGGCGACCACGGCCAGGTGGGGCACGCACCCGTGCAGTACCTGCACCAGTCGTTCCCCATGGAGGAGATGGCCGCGCTGTACCTCGCGGCCGACGTGATGCTGGTGACCGCGCTGCGCGACGGCATGAACCTGGTGGCCAAGGAGTACGTGGCCGCGCGGTCCGACGAGCGCGGCGCGCTGGTGCTCAGCGAGTTCACGGGTGCCGCGGACGAGCTCACGGGTGCGGTGCTGGTCAACCCGCACGACATCGAGGGCATGAAGGACGCCATCACGTACGCGGTGCACATGGACCAGCGCGAGGCGCGCAAGCGCATGCGCCGCCTGCGACGCCGGGTGCTCGGCCACGACGTGGCCGCGTGGTCGCGTGAGTTCCTGGCCGTGCTCACGGCCGTGCCGACCCGGGAGCACCATGTCTGACGCACAGCCGACCGACGCGCTCGACGAGGACGCCGCCGCGGCCCTCGCGCGCGTCGGTACAGACCGCTCCGCGCGCCCTTTGCTCGTCGCGCTCGACTTCGACGGCACGCTCGCCCCGCTGCAGGACGACCCGTCCGCGTCCCGGATCCTGCCCGCGGGCGTGGACCCGCTGCGCCGTCTCGTCGCGACGCCCGACGTGGCCCTCGCGCTCGTCTCCGGACGTGCGCTGCACGAGCTGCACGAGCTCGCCGAGGTCCCGGCCGGCACGTACCTGGTCGGTTCGCACGGCGCCGAGCGGGCGCACGTCACGGCGGACGGCCTGGAGCGCGACGACGTGCGGCTGACCGACGAGCAGGCCGACCGCCTCACGGCGCTCGGCACGCGTGCTGCGGCGGTCGCCGACGGACGCGACGGGGTGTGGGTCGAGACCAAGCCCACGGCGGTGGTGGTGCACTCGCGCCTGGCGGCACGCGACGACGCCGCGGCCGCACGCGCCGAGGCGCTCGCGCTCGGCGACGAGCTCGGCACGGGCGTGCTGGACGGCAAGGACGTCGTCGAGATCTCGGTGCTGCACGCGAGCAAGGGCGACGCGCTGCGCGCGCTGCGCGACGAGCTCGGAGCGCGCGTGGTGGTGTGCGCGGGTGACGACGTGACCGACGAGCGCATGTTCGCGGCGCTCGAGCCGGGCGACCTCACGGTCAAGGTGGGCCCGGGCGACACGCACGCACGCCTGCGCGTGACGGACCCCTCGGCCATGGTCTCCGCGCTCGCCGCGCTCGCCGACGCGCTCGAGGCCTGAGCCCCCGACCGCTCGTCCGCGGGCCGGCACCCTGGGCACGCGCGACGCACGGCGTTACCGTGCCCGTGTGCCCGCCCGGATGCAGGCGGTGGCGCTCGACGAGGAGCCGCCTCCGCCACGTGCGCCGCGCTCCGACGGACCCCGCCGCCGCGTGCCGCTCGCGGCCGTCCTCGCAGGCGTGCTCGCGCTCGTCGGGGTCGTCGCGGTGCAGGTCACGCTTGACGCGCGCGACCGCATGCGCGAGGACCGGCTCTCGGGCGTCGCGGGCGTGCTGCAGCCCGTCGACGGCCCGCTGCACGCGCTGTGGCACCTGGGCGGCGGCGAGGAGCAGCTGGTGGGCGTCCCGGTCGCGGGGCGGGCCGTGTCCGTGCGCTCCGGGCTGTGGCGCGGCGACCTGGACGAGCAGGGCTGGACGCCCGCCGAGGACGCCACGATCCGCGGCTACGACGCGCGCACCGGGCGCCCCGTGTGGCAGGTGCTGTTCCCGCTGGACGCGGTGGAGTCTGCGGAGCTGCGCCGACGCCCCAGCGAACCGCGCTGGACGTGGTGCGAGGCGCTCACGGGCCCCCGCCTGCTGTGCGCCCTGACCAGCCCCGCGCTCGGTGGCACGCGCGTCGCGGTGATCGACGGCATCGACGGCCGCGTGCTGACCACGCGCGCGCTGCCCGAGGGTGCCGCGTGGACCACGTCGGGGGCGGACCTCGTCGTGGCGACCCGGCAGTCCGTGCCGCACGGCACGGGCCAGGGCAGCGCGGTCGGCTGGCTCGTCGTCGCGACCGACGCCACCACGGGTGCGGCGCAGTGGCACGTGCGCGTACCGGGCGTGCGGCCCGTGGACCGCGTGGTCCCCGGCACGGACCGCGCCGTGACCGACGCCGAGCTCTCCGCGCGCGACGGCCGCGTGCTGCTGGTGCACAGCGGGCACGCGTGGTCGATGGCGGACGGTCGCGTGGAGCGGGACGTGAGCGTGGGGGTGGACGGCTGGGCCGAGCTCGGCCCCGGGGGCGCGCTGGTCTGGGCGCCGTGGTCGAGGCCGTCCGAGGTGCGCGGGCTGCTCGTCCTCGCAGACGGACGCGAGGTCCCGGTGCGGGAACGTCTCGCGGCCGTGACGGTCGACGACGGGTCCGCCGACGACGTGCTGCTGCTGAGCGGGACGGTCGCGACGGACACGCTCGTGGCGCGCGACGCCCGCACGGGCGACGTCCGGTGGACCGCGCGCGGCGTGACGACGCCGGCCGTCGTCCTGGACGGGGTCGTCAGCGCGGGGACGGTCGACGGCGTCGCCGCGTGGCGGGCCGCGACCGGGGAGCGCCTGCTGGCGGTCGACCTGGACGGCTCGCCGGTGTTCGTCGGCACCGACGGGTACAGCCTCGTCGCGTTCGCGGCGGACGGGACGCTGCACGGCCTCGCGCCCGACGACGGTGCGTCGCGGTGGACGCGTGACGCCTCCACGGTGCTGGCCGACACCGCCGGGCTGCACCGGGTCACGGCGTGGGACCGGCACCTGCTGCTCACGCTGACCGACGGCTCCGCGGTGCTCCTGGCCTCCGGCTGACAGGTCCGGGCCGGGACCAAGGCCGTGACCGGGCCCACACCGATCTGTGGCACTATGGGCCCGGGTCGAGCAGGGCCAACCGCTCGCCTGTGTCAGTGAAGACACTGCACACCTTTCACGACGGATCGTCCGGCACGTACCTGCCGGTGAAGGGATTGGTAGCGCCATGGCTACTGTCACGTTCGACCACGCGACCCGGGTGTACCCGGGCACGGAGCGCCCCGCGGTGGACGCCCTCAACCTCCACATCGAGGACGGCGAGTTCCTCGTCCTCGTCGGCCCCTCGGGCTGTGGCAAGTCGACCTCGCTCCGCATGCTCGCGGGCCTCGAGGACGTCAACGCCGGCCGCATCCTCATCGGCGACCGCGACGTCACGGACGTCCAGCCGAAGGACCGCGACATCGCGATGGTGTTCCAGAACTACGCGCTGTACCCGCACATGACGGTCGCGGACAACATGGGCTTCGCGCTCAAGATCGCCGGCACGCCGAAGGCGGAGATCCGCCAGCGCGTCGAGGAGGCCGCTCAGATCCTCGACCTGACGCAGTACCTCGACCGCAAGCCGAAGGCCCTGTCGGGTGGCCAGCGCCAGCGCGTCGCCATGGGCCGCGCGATCGTGCGTCAGCCGCAGGTGTTCCTCATGGACGAGCCGCTGTCGAACCTGGACGCCAAGCTCCGCGTGCAGACGCGTACGCAGATCGCCTCGCTCCAGCGCCGCCTGGGCGTCACCACGGTGTACGTCACGCACGACCAGACCGAGGCCCTCACCATGGGTGACCGCATCGCGGTCCTCAAGGACGGTCTGCTGCAGCAGGTCGGCACGCCGCGCGAGATGTACGACACGCCCAACAACGTGTTCGTCGCCGGCTTCATCGGCTCGCCCGCCATGAACATCGGCACGTTCCCCGTGCTCGACGGCTACGCCAACCTGGGCCGTGCGCGCGTCGCGATCCCGCGTGAGGCCATCGGCCAGTTCACCGAGGACGACAAGAACCACGTCACCATCGGCTTCCGCCCCGAGTCGCTCGACGTGCTCCCCGCGGGCACGCCGGACTCGATCCCGGTCGAGGTCAACATCGTCGAGGAGCTCGGCTCCGACGCGTTCGTGTACGGCTCGCTCACCAACGAGTTCGGCCACGCCGACGCGGTGCACTCCGGTGCCGGCGACGCGCAGGTCATCGTGCGCTGCGACCCGCGTCAGGTCCCGGCCAAGGGCGAGACGATCAACGTCCGCATCCGCCCGGGCGAGCAGCACCTGTTCCACGCGGGCTCGGGCGAGCGTCTCGTCTGACCCTCGAGCACCCCGGAGGGGCGGTGGCGGCCGATCGGCTGCCACCGCCCCTTCGTCGTGCGTGGGACGTCGCTGGCAGGATGAGCGCATGAGCCCGACCCCCGCGCGCCAGCAGCTGCAGATCACGGCGGCGTCGCCCGACCCCGCGCTGCTGGACCTGCCCTGGCACATCCCGCTGGAGCAGTGGCCCACCGAGACGCTCGCCGCGCTCCCCCGCGGCATCTCCCGGCACATCGTGCGGTTCGCACGCCTGTCCGGCCGCGTGATCGCGGTCAAGGAGATCGGCGAGACGGTGGCGTACCGCGAGTACGAGCTGCTGCGCCAGCTGCGCCGGCTCGACGTGCCGTCGGTGGAGCCCGTGGGCGTCATCACGGGCCGCCGCTCACCCGAGGGCGAGCCGCTCGAGGCCGTGCTCATCACCCAGCACCTGCAGTTCTCGCTGCCCTACCGCTCGCTGTTCAGCCAGTCCCTGCGCCCGGACACCGCCACGCGCCTGATCGACGCGCTCGCGGTCCTCCTGGTGCGCCTGCACCTGGCGGGCTTCTACTGGGGCGACGTCTCGCTGTCCAACACGCTGTTCCGCCGGGACGCGGAGACGTTCGCGGCGTACCTGGTGGACGCCGAGACGGGCGACCTGCACCAGAAGCTGACCGACGGCCAGCGCGGCTACGACCTCGAGGTCGCACGCGTGAACATCATCGGCGAGCTCATGGACCTGCAGGCGGGCGAGTTCCTCGAGGAGGACGTGGACGCGGTCGCGATCGGTGACGCGCTCGCCGAGCGGTACGGCGAGCTGTGGCGCGCGCTGACCGAGACCGAGTCGTTCGGGTACGGCGAGCGGTGGCGCGTGCAGGCGCGCATCGACCGGCTCAACGACCTGGGCTTCGACGTGGGCGAGCTGGACATCACCACGGACGTCGACGGCACCACGGTGCGCATCCAGCCCAAGGTCGTGGAGTCGGGGCACCACAGCCGCCGCCTCATGCGCCTCACGGGCCTGGACGTCGGCGAGCACCAGGCCCGACGGCTGCTCAACGACCTCGACGAGTACCGCGCCGCCACCGATCGGCAGGCGGAGGACGAGTCGTTCGTCGCGCACGACTGGCTCACGGAGGTGTTCGAGCCCGCGGTCCGCAAGGTCCCGCGCGAGCTGCGCGGCAAGCTCGAGCCCGCGCAGATCTTCCACGAGCTGCTCGACCACCGCTGGTACCTGTCGCAGCAGCAGCACCGCGACGTCCCCATGAAGGAGACGGTCAAGAGCTACGTCAAGCACATCCTGCCGAACCGGCCCGACGAGCAGGCGATCCTGGGCGTGCAGCCCGGGGACCTGCGCGAGGGTGAGCCGGGCTCGGCCGACGACGAGCTCATCGGCTGACGCGCGCCCGCATCAGGCGCGGTGGCGGGCCACCTCGTACAGCGCGATGCCCGCCGCGACGCCGGCGTTGAGCGACTCGACCGCGGACCCGATGGGGATCGAGGCGATCGCGTCGCACTGCTCGCGGACCAGGCGGGACAGGCCCTTGCCCTCCGAGCCCACGACGATGACCAGCGGGTCGGCGGCGAACGGCAGGTCGCCGATCGGGACGTCCCCACCGCCGTCCAGGCCCACGACGAACACGCCGGCCTTCTTCCACTCCTGCAGCGTGCGGGCCAGGTTGGTCACGCGCGCCACGGGCACGCGTGCCGCCGCACCCGCGGACACCTTCCACGCGGCGGCCGTGACGCCCGCCGAGCGACGCTCGGGCACCATCAGGCCGTGCACGCCGAACGCACCCGCCGAGCGCAGGACCGCACCGAGGTTGCGCGGGTCGGTCACGCCGTCGAGCGCGACCACCAGGGGCGCGGTCGCCGAGGCCTCCGCGAGGTCGAGCAGCTCCTCGTCGTCGGCGTACTGGTACGGCGGGACCTGGATGGCGACACCCTGGTGCACCGACCCGTCGGTGAGCCGGTCCAGCTCCGTGCGCGTGACCTCGAGCAGCGGGTAGCCCGCGTCCGCGGCGATCGAGATGATCTCGCGCGTGCGGTCGTCACCCTCGAGCCGGGTCGCGACGTACACCGTGGTCACGGGAACGCCGACGCGCAGCGCCTCGAGCACCGAGTTCCGGCCGCCCACGATCTCGTGCGTCGAGGACTTGCGGCCGCCTTTGAGTCCCGCGGGACGGCCCGACGATCCGCGCGACGCCTGCCGCTTCTCGGCCAACGCCTTGCGCTTGTGCGCCACGTGGTACGGACGGTCCTCGGCCTTGGGCGTGGGGCCCTTGCCCTCGAGGGACTTGCGGCTGTGACCGCCCGTCCCGACGGACGCACCCTTCTTCGAGCCCGCCTTGCGCGTCGCGCCGCGGCGCTGGGAGTTGCCGGCCATCAGTCCTCCGATCGGGGGGCGAGCGTCCACCGCGCGCCTGCAGACGAGTCCTCGACGACGATCCCCGCGGCCGCCAGGCGGTCGCGGATCGCGTCGGAGGTGGTGAAGTCACGTGCGGCGCGCGCGGCGGCGCGGGCCTCGAGCTCGGCGCCGACGACGGCCTCGAGCGCGCGGACGTGGCGCTGGTCGCCGCCGCGGGCGCGCCACTGCGCGGCACCGGGGTCCAGGCCGAGCACGTCGAGCATCGCACGCAGCGCGACCATCGCCGCACGGGCCGCCGCGTGGTCACCTGCGGCGAGCGCCGTGTTGCCGGCCCGGAGCGTCTCGTGCACCACCGCGAGCGCGGCCGGCACGTTGAGGTCGTCGTCCATCGCGGCGACGAACTCGGCGGGCAGCTCGGCGGTGGCGACCTCGTCGTCGGAGGCCGCGCCCACCTGCTCGACGGCACGCTCGACGAACCCCGCGAGCCGGTCCCACGTGGCCTCGGCCTCGCGCAGCGTGTCGTCGCTCCACTCGAGCATCGAGCGGTACTGCACCGCGGTCAGCGCGTACCGGACGACGACCGCACGGGACTGCGCGAGCACCGCGTCCACGAGCAGCCCGTTGCCGAGCGACTTGCTCATCTTGGTGCCGCCCTGCGTGACCCAGCCGTTGTGCAACCAGAACCGCGCGAACGGCTGACCCGCGGCGTGCGACTGCGCGAGCTCGTTCTCGTGGTGCGGGAAGCGCAGGTCCAGGCCTCCGCCGTGGATGTCGAACTCCGGGCCCAGGTAGCGCGCGGCCATCGCGGAGCACTCCAGGTGCCACCCGGGCCGGCCGCGGCCGAACGGCGTGTCCCATGCGGCCGTCTCGGGCTCGCCGGGCTTGGCGGCCTTCCACAGCGCGAAGTCGTGCGGGTCGCGCTTGTCGCCGGCCTCGGGCGCGTCGTCGGGAGCCGGGGCCATGTCCTCGAGGCGCTGGTTCGTCAGCGCGCCGTACTCCGGGAACGAGCGGACGTCGAAGTACACGTCACCGTCGCCCGCGACGTACGCGTGCCCACGCTCGACGAGCGTGCTCATGAGCTCGACCATCGCGGGCACGTGACCCGTGGCGCGGGGCTCGTACGTGGGCGGCAGGACGCCCAGCGCGTCGTAGGCACGGGTGAACGCCCGCTCGTTGTCCATGGCCCACGCCCACCAGGGCTCACCCGCGGCCGCGGACTTGGCCAGGATCTTGTCGTCGACGTCCGTGACGTTGCGGACCAGGGTCACGCGCGTCCCCTGGCGGCGCAGCCAGCGGACCAGGACATCGAACGCGACGCCCGAGCGCACGTGGCCGACGTGCGGGGGTGCCTGGACGGTCGCACCGCACAGGTAGATGCCGACCTCGCCCGCGACGCGGGGGACGAAGTCGCGCACCGTGCGCGTGGCGGAGTCGAACAGGCGAAGGGTCACGCGTGCAAGGTTACCGGCGGGCCGTGCGGGGCGCGGTCGGCGCGCGTGCGCCCCGTCCCTGGTCAGCCGAAGCAGCGCTCCTCGCCGCGGTACGTCGGCACGGTCGCCTCGACCGCCTCGCCGCGCACCAGGTGCACGTCGCGGAACCGCTCCATGACCTCACCCGACTTGGCGTGCCGGAACCACACCCGGTCGCCCACGCGCAGGTCCGCGCGCCCGCGCAGCCGCAGCGGCGTCTGCACCTCACCCGCACCCTCACGGCCGGTGAGCGCGAGCCCGGCGGGTGACACGGGCAGCGGCTGGCGCGACGCGGTCGGCGGGCCGGACGCGATGTAGCCGCCGCCGAACGCGGTCGCGAAGCCCGGCGCGGGCACGCGCACCACGTCCAGCCCGAAGAACGCCGCGGGGCGGGGCTCGAACGAGCGGTACCCGTCGAACAGCGTCGGGACGAACAGCCCCGAACCCGCGGTGACCTCGGTGACGGTGGGGTCGGACACCGAGGTCTGCACCGAGCCCGAGCCGCCCGAGTTCACCAGGTCCAGCCGGTGGCCCACGGCCTGCGTGACGGCGTCGAGCACCAGCGCGCGGCGCTGGGCCAGGTCCCACACCGAGAGCCGCTTCACGGCACGCACCGCGGCGCTCGCGTCGGGCATGCCCGCCACCTGCGCCTCGTAGAACATCAGGCCGCGGACCTCGAGCCCGTCGCGCTCGGCGAGCTGCTCCGCGAGCAGCCCGGCGTCCGCGGGCGTGTGCACGGGTGAGCGGCGCACGCCGAGGTGCGCGCGCAGGGGACCCACGCCGACCCCCAGCGACGCGTCGATGTCGAGGCACACCCGCAGCGTCGTCCCGTGCGCCGCGGCCGCCTTCGCGGCCAGGTCCGCCTGCGCCACGTCGTCGACCATGAGCGTCACCGCACGCGCCGCCACGGGGTCGGCCGCGAGCGCGTCGAGCGCGCCGGTGTCCACGGTCGGGTAGCCCATGAGCACGTCCGTGACGCCGTGCTGCGCGAGCCAGTGCGCCTCGCGCAGCGAGTAGGACATCACGCCCGCGAAGCCCGGGGTCGCGAGCACGCGCTCGAGCACGCCGCGCACGCGCACGGACTTGCTCGCGACGCGCACGGGCGTCCCGGCGGCGCGGGTCACCAGGTCGGCCGCGTTCGCCTCGAGCGCGTCGAGGTCCACGACGACGAGCGGTGCAGGCAGGTGCCGCGTCGCGGCGTCGAGCCGTTCTCCGAGCGTCATGCCTCCACCTCTCTGCGCCGCGCCTGCTCGGCGTCCGCGTCGTCGTGCACCGAGAACCGGCCCGCGATCGCCGTGATCCCCAGGACCAGGACGACGGGGACGAGGAAGCCCCAGCGGAACGACGACATCCCGCTGATGACCCCCACGAGCACGGCACCCATGAGCGTGCCGCCGTAGTTGAAGACGTTGAGCCGTGCGACCACCGCATCGGCGTCGTCGGGCGACAGCGCACCCGCCGCGGAGAAGCACAGGGGCGCCCCGAGCCCCAGGCCCGCGCCCGCGATCGCGAAGCCCGCGAGCCCGAGCCCGATGCCGGGTGCGACCACCACCACCAGCAGCCCCGCCGCCGCGACGAGCGACGCGGTGCGCACCACCCGAACCCGCCCCCACCGGCGCACCGCGGCGTCGCCGAACAGACGCGGCAGCAGCGCGGTGAACAGGTACGCGGCGAGCGTGAGCGGCCCGAGCCACGCCTCGGCCTCGAGCGTCTCGTCGACGTACAGCGAGCCCCACGTCTGTGCGGCGTTGTCCGCGGCGTAGAACGCGAGCAGCGCACCGCCGAGCACCAGCAGCGGCCCCCACGGGACCGGCGGCTTCTCACCGGTGTGCTCGACGCCCGGAGCGGTGTCCACCACCAGGCCGTCGCGCAGCATCACGAGGCCCGCGACGAGCGCCACGGGCACACCGGTCAGCAGGATGAGGATCACCGGGTCGCTGGGCAGCCACATCACGGTCGCCGCGCAGACCAGCGCGCCGATGATCGCGCCCACCGACCAGCCCGCGTGGAACCCGGACATGAGCGGGCGGCCGTACACGCGCTGCACGGCGACCCCCTGCATGTTCGTCCCCGCGTCCACCATCCCGAGCGCGACGCCGTACAACGCGAACGCGACGACGGCCAGGACGAACGTGGGCGCGAGCGCGACGAGCGGCAGCGTCCCCGCGATGGCCAGGAGGCCCGCCGCGAGCGCGACGCGGCTCCCGCCGGGGCGCCGGCTGATCCAGTCCGCGACGCCCGAGCCGCCCGCCGCCGCCAGCAGCACCCCGAGCACCGCGAGGGTCAGCTGGTCCTCGCTGATGTCGTAGCGGTCCTGCACCACGGGCAGGCTCGCCAGGATGGTGGTGAGCGCGTATCCCTGCGCGGCGAACGCGATCTCGTCGGCGCGGCGTGCGCGGGAGGCGCCCGGGCTCACGCGTCGGGCCCCGCGGCCGGCGCCTGGTCCGCCGGCTCCGCCTGGTCCGCGGGCTCCGTCTGGTCCGCGGGCTCCGTGAGCGTCGCGATGAACCGGCCGAACGCCTCGATCGACCCACGGGAGGCCTCGTCGTCCTCGTCCACCAGCCAGGCCAGCGCGATGCCGTCGACCGCGGCGACCATGAGCCGGGCCAGGGCGGCCGTGTCGACCGTCCACCGCACGCCCGCCACGCGCGCGACCTCCGCGAGGATCGCCTCGCCCGTCGCCCACTGCCCGCGGTACTGCTCGAGCGCGACGTCGCGGAGCTCGGCGTGGCGCAACGAGGCGGTCGTGAGCTCGTAGCTCAGCAGCTGCGCGCCGCGGGTCCTGCTGATGGCCTGCCAGAACGCGTCGACGACCGCCTGCACCGCGTCGTCGATCCCGATGCCCGCGGGCAGCGTGGACAGGTCGGTGGGCGAGTTCTGGGCGGTGATCGCGTGCGCCATGGCGCGCATGAGCTCCGCCTTGTCCTGGAAGCAGTAGTGCACCACCCCCAGCGAGACGCCGGCCTCGGCGGCGACGGCCCGCACGGTCGCGGCGTCGATCCCGTCACGGCTCGCGACGGTCATGGCGGCCTCGATGAGCTGCGCGCGTCTCTCGGCCACGGGCATCCGGTTCATGCGGGTCCCCTCCGTTGCCGCTCCTGCCTGCCGTGGCGGCAGGTCCCCTGCGGGAGCGGTGTCGTGCCGCCCACGATAGTGGGGGCGCCCGTACCGCTTGACTTGGACAAACGTTCAGGCGACAGTCTGGGAGCATGGTGACCCCGCCGCAAGCGCCACGCTGGGAGAACTGGGCCCGCACGGCGGCGGCGACGCCGGCCGCCCTCGCCCGCCCCGCCGACGTCGACGAGCTGGCCCGGACCGTCGCGGATGCCGCGGCGCTCGGCCGCCGCGTGCGCGCCGTGGGTGCGGGGCACTCGTTCACGGCCGCGGCCGTGACGGACGGCGTGCAGCTCTCGCTCGACGCGCTCGACGCGATCGAGCGCGTCGAGCGGCGGCCGGACGGGACCGCGCTGGTCACGGTCGGGGCCGGCATCCGGCTCGCGGCCCTCAACGGTGCGCTCGCCGCGCTCGGACTGGGTCTGCGCAACCTCGGCGACATCGACAAGCAGTCGATCGCGGGCGCGATCAGCACCGGCACGCACGGCACCGGGGTGCGGCTCGGCGGGCTCGCGACGCAGGTGGTGGGCGTGCGCGTGGTGACCGCCACGGGCGAGGTGGTCGAGGCGTCCGCGGCGCAGCGACCGGACCTGTTCGAGCTCGCCCGTCTGGGCCTGGGTGCCGCGGGCGTGCTCGCGGCCGTCACGCTCGAGGTGGTGCCCGCGTTCCTGCTGGACGCACGTGAGGAGCCGTGGCCGCTCGACGAGGTGCTCGAGCGGCTGGACGGCGCCGACGGCCTGGTCGAGGGCAACGACCACTTCGAGTTCTACTGGTTCCCGCACACGCGCCGCGCGCTGACCAAGCGCAACAACCGCGCCACCGAGGGCCCCGGCCTGAGCCCCGTGCGCGCGTGGGTGGACGACGAGCTGCTGTCCAACGGCGTCTTCGAGCTCACCAACCGGCTCACCACGGTGCTGCCCGCCACGACGCGCCGCATCAACGCCGTCGCGGCGCGCTCGCTGTCCGCGCGACGCTACGTGGCGCCGGCACCGCGCGTGTTCGCATCCCCGCGCCGCGTCCGCTTCCGGGAGATGGAGTACGCGGTGCCGCGTGCCGCGCTGCCGGACGTGCTCGAGCAGGTGGACCGCTGGGTCGACGCGTCGGGCGAGCGGATCTCGTTCCCGGTCGAGGTCCGGTTCGCCGCCGCGGACGACCTGTGGCTGTCCACGGCGCACGGCCGGGAGACGGCCTACGTGGCGGTGCACCAGTACTGGCGCCAGCCGTACCTGCGGTACTTCAGCGCGGTCGAGGAGATCATGGCGCGCGTCGACGGTCGGCCGCACTGGGGCAAGCTGCACTGGCTCGGCGCCGAGCGGCTCGCCGAGCTCTACCCGCGGTTCGCCGACGCGCAGCGCGTGCGTGCGCAGGCCGACCCCGACGGCGTGTTCGACAACCCGTACCTCGAGCGGGTCTTCGGCCCGCGCGGCTGACCCGCGTCACCCTCCCGGGTGAGTGGCACCACGCCGCGTGCACCACCTGTGGACGGACCCTGGTGATCCACGGCCGCGCGGTGCAGTCTGTCCCGCGTGAGTCAGACGAAGGCCGTCGTCGCGGTCTCCTACGGTGGGCCCGAGGCGCTGCGCGTCGTCGACGTGGACGTGCGCGAGCCCGGTCCCGGTGAGGTCGTGCTGGACGTGCGCGCAGCCGCGGTGAACCCCGTCGACTGGAAGCTGTACGCCTCCGGGGACGATCCGTCGCGCCTGCCCCTGCGGCTCGGCTTCGAGGTCGCGGGCGTCGTGGCCGAGGTGGGTCCGCACGTGCGCTGGCTGACGCCGGGCGACGAGGTCATCGCCTGGCGCGTCGACGGCGGGTACGCCGCACGCCTGGTCGTCCCCGAGCAGGTGACCGTGCGCAAGCCCGCCACGCTCGGCTGGGCGCAGGCGGCCGGGCTCATGGTGGCCGGCACCACCGCGGTGCACCTCCTGACTGCCACGCACACGCGCACGGGGGACGTGGTGCTCGTGCACGGCGGCTCGGGCGGTGTGGGCCGGCTCGTGGTGCAGCTCGCGGTGCTGCGCGGCGCGCACGTCCTGGCCACCGCGTCGCCCGCCGCGCACGAGGACCTGCGCGCACTCGGCGCGATCCCGCTCGAGTACGGCGAAGGACTCGTCGCGCGGGTCCGGAGCACGCTGCGCGACGAGGGGCTGGGGCCGCTGACGGTCGCGCTCGACACGGTGGGCACGGACGAGGCGCTCGACGCATCGGTCGCGCTCGTCCCGGAGCGCACGCGCGTCGCGACGATCGCGGGGTTCGGGCGTGCGCACGAGCTCGGGATCCTCGCGCTCGGCGGCGGCCCGGGCGCGGACCCGGGCACGCAGGTCCGCGAGGACGCGCGAGCCCAGCTCGTCGAGCTCGCGGGGGACGGCTCGCTCGACGTCCAGGTGGCCCGCACCTACCGGCTCGACGAGGCGGCGCAGGCCCACGCCGAGAGCCGCGCGGGTCATGCGCGCGGGAAGCTGGTCCTGCTGCCCTGACCGGTCAGCCGGTGATCTCCTGCGCGAGCGCCTCGAGCTCGTCGAGCACGCGCCGGACCACCAGCCGCTCCGCCTTGTCGGGCCGCACCAGCGCGTCGACGTACCGGCCGGCGCGCACGTCGGCGAGCGGCACGAGGCGCACGCGGGGGTCCGCACCGAACGTCCACCGCGGCAGCAGCGAGATGCCGTGCCCCGCACCCACGAGCGCGGCCGCGACGTGGAAGTCGTTGATCCGGTGCCGCACGCGGACCGCCCCACCCGCGCGCTCGCCCACGGCCGCGAGCACGGTGGCCACGGGGAACCCCTCCCGGACCGCGATCCAGTCCTGGTCCACGAGCTCGTGGGGCGCGACGTGCGGGGCCCCCGCGAGCGCATGACCCGGGGCCACCGCGACGTCGAGCGGTTCGCGCAGCAACGGGCGCACCACCACACCGCCGCCCCACCCCGCCGCCGTCGTCGCCGGCTCGTCGGGCCGGTGGGCGACGACGACGTCGATCTCGTCGGTGAGCGCGACGAACGCGTCGAGCGCGACGTCGTCGTCCGAGCACTCCACGACCACGCCGGGCAGGTGCTCCGCGCGCTCGAGCAGGCCCGGAAGCAGGAGCTGCGCGCCGCTGGCGAACGCGCTGACCCGCACCGTGCCCGTCGGCTCGTCGCGCAGCGCCTCCACCGCGGCCCGCGCACGCTCGAGTGCCACGGCGACGTCCACCGCGGCGTCCGCGAGCGCCTCACCCGCAGCGGTGAGCCGCAGCCCGCGTCCCACGCGCTCGGTGAGCGCCGCGCCGACCTGCCGCTCGAGCTGCGCCACCTGCTGCGAGACCGCCGAGGGCGTCAGGTGCAGCACGCGCGCCGCGGCGGTGACCCCGCCCTGGCTCCGCACGGTCCGCAGCGTCTCGAGAGCGCGCGCATCCATGCAGCGACGCTACATCGTGGGTGTGCGACTTTTCGATGGTGCTGCACGGTGGGCGGGCGCAGGATCGTCCACGTGACCGCCCGTGACCGCCTGCTCGCCGCGCTCGTCGCCCTGTGCTGGGGGCTCAACTTCCCCGCGATCCACCTCTCGCTCGAGCAGTTCCCGCCGTTCTTCCTGGTGGCGCTCCGGTTCGCGCTGATCGCGATCCCGACCGTGCTGCTGGTCCGCCCGCCGCGTGCGCCGCGCCGGTGGCTGCTGCTGTACGGCGCGGGGTTCGGCGTGCTGCAGTTCGTCTTCCTGTACTGGGCCATGGACGCGGGCATGCCGACCGGCCTGGCGTCGCTGGTGCTGCAGTCCTCGGCGCCGTTCACGGTGGTGCTGGCCGGGGCGCTGCTGCGCGAACGCATCACCGCTCGTCAGGCCATCGGCGTCCTGGTCGCGGTCGGCGGGCTGGCCGGCATCGCGGTGCACCGCGCGGGCCTGGACGGGGGCGCCACCCTGGTCCCGGTGCTGCTCACGCTGTGCGGCGGCCTGGGGTGGGCGCTCGGCAACCTGGGCAACCGCCAGGCGGTGCGCGCCGCTCCCGGCGAGGCGTTCCGGCTCATGCTGTGGATGTCCGTGATCCCGCCGCTGCCGATGCTCGCGCTCTCGCTCGCGGTCGAGGGGCCCGCGCGCATCGGGCAGTCGTTCCAGGGCCTGACCGCGCCCACGGGGCTGGCCGCCCTCGGCGGGCTCGCGTTCACGGTCGTCGTGGCGACGGTCGGCGGCTCGGGGCTCTGGGCGTCGCTCATGTCCCGCCACCCGGCCACCACCGTCGCACCGTTCTCGATGCTCGTGCCCGTGGTGGGCATCGTCGCGTCATGGCTGCTGCTGCGCGAGACCACGGCGCCCGTGGAGATCGCGTGGGGCGCGGCCGTGGTCGCGGGCGTCCTGATCGGGAGCACGCCGCCCCGCGGGACGCGGCGCGGTCAGCCGCCGGCAGCCGACGCGACCGGCACCACGAGCGCGGTCGCGATCGCCGCGACCCCCTCGCCGCGGCCCGTGAGCCCGAGCGCGTCGGTCGTGGTCGCGGACACCGTGACCGGCGCACCCGCCGCCGCGGACAGCGCGGACTGCGCCTCGTCGCGCCGCTGACCCAGCCGCGGGCGGTTCCCGATCACCTGCACCGCGACGTTGCCGATCTCGAACCCGGCGTCCCGCACGCGGCGCGCCGCCTCGCCGAGCAGCGTCGCCCCGGCCGCACCGGCCCACTGCGGCTCGGCGGTCCCGAAGTTGGACCCCAGGTCGCCCAGGCCCGCCGCGGACAGCAGCGCGTCCGCAGCGGCGTGCGCCGCGACGTCCGCGTCGGAGTGGCCGGCCAGCGGGCGTTCACCCGGCCACGCCAGGCCCGCCAGGTGCAGGACCGCGTCCGGGGCCGGGTCGGGGTCGTACGCGTGCACGTCGACCCCGATGCCGGTCCGCGGCCATGTGCGGCGTCCGTCGGTCACTCGTCCCCCAGCAGCTCGGCGACGGCCAGGTCGTGCGCCGTCGTGATCTTGGCCGCGCGCGCGTCGCCAGCCACCACCCACACGGGCTCACCGAGCCGCTCGACCAGCCCGGCGTCGTCGCTCGCGGCGAGCGCCTCGTCGTGCGCGATCCGCGCGCTCGCGGCGTGCGCCCGGCTCAGCAGCTCCCACGTGAAGCCCTGCGGCGTCTGGACGGCCCGCAGGTCCTCGCGCGGCACGGTCTCGCGCACGCGCGCCGCGCCCGTGTCGTCGGCCGCCGCCACGCGCTTGACCGTGTCGGTGACCGGCAGCCCGGGCACGACCGCGGGGTGCCCCCCGGACACGGCCGCGGCGACGCTCGCGACGAGCGCGGGCGGCACGAACGGGCGCGCCGCGTCGTGCACCAGCACCACGTCGTCCGGGTCGGGGCCGCGCGGCCCTGCCGCGACGGCCAGCGCGGCCAGCCCCGCGGCGACCGAGGCCTGACGTGACGCCCCTCCGGGAACCACCACGACCCGCTCGTCGGCGAGCCCGGCCGCGGACAGCGCGGTCCGCAGCGCGTCGACGTGCGCCGCGGGTGCGGTCACGGCCAGGTGCGCCACGAGCGGTCGCCCGTCCGGCCCGGCCGCGGCGCGCAGGCGGCGTGCCGCATGCACGACGAGGCCCTCGCCCCGCAGGGGGACGAGGGCCTTCGGCATGACGTGGCCGAGCCGCGATCCGCTGCCCGCAGCCGTCAGGACGGCGAGGACGCGCACGCGCCGGTCAGTTGTCGTCGAGGATGCCCCGCGTCAGGACGCGAGGACCTCGTCGAGGATGGCCTCGGCCTTCTCCTCCTCCGTGTGCTCGGCCAGCGCGAGCTCGGAGACGAGGATGTGCCGTGCCTTGGCGAGCATGCGCTTCTCCCCCGCGGACAGACCGCGGTCGGCGTCACGGCGGGACAGGTCCCGCACGATCTCCGCCACCCGGATGATCTCGCCCGAGTGGAGCTTCTCGAGGTTGGCCTTGTACCGGCGGGACCAGTTGGTCGGCTCCTCCGTGTACGGGGCCCGCAGGACCTCGAAGACGCGGTCCAGGCCCTCACGGCCCACCACGTCACGCACGCCCACGAGGTCCACGTTCTCCGCCGGGACCTCGATCGTCAGGTCGCCCTGGTCGGCGACCCTGAGCTTGAGGTAGATCTTGTCCTCGCCGCGGATGGTCCGGGTCTTGATCTCTTCGATCACCGCTGCACCGTGGTGCGGGTAGACAACAGTCTCCCCAACCATGAAAGTCATCTGCAGGTGTCCCCTTTCGCAGGGGCTCATCCTAGCATGGCGTGTTCTGCGCCCTTCCGGGCGAGCACGCGCGCGCGAGGGGCATTGTCGCAGGTCATGGGGCCAGCTCGCGACCATTGGTGCCCCCGGCGCCCGGTCGGCCCGCCGCGGGCCGCGCGCCGTCGCCGCGCTGCACGAGCCCGCGCCGGTGCCCCCGCGGACGCCACCGCATCGGACGAACGTCCCGGATACGGCCCGCACGGCCCGTCATGCGGGTGCCCGACCGATAGGCTGGGCGGCGCCCCGCCCCGCCGAGGCGCCCCGCGCGCCCGCACCCGAGGAGTCACCGTGACCTCGCCCCGCCCCCGCGCCCTGGTCCGCGGCGCCGCCGCCGCTGCCGGCCTCGCGCTCGGCCTCGCCCTGACCGGGTGCTCGGCCACCAACCCCATCCAGACGCAGGCTGAGTACAGCGCGTCCGACGGCGTGCGTGCCACGGTGGGCGACGTCCGCGCGACGAACCTGCTGCTGGTCACGCAGGCGCAGGACAGCCCCGGTGTCCTGCTCGGGGCGTTCACCAACGACGGCGACCAGGACACGACGCTCACGGTCGCGTTCCTCCCGGCCGACGCCGCCGCGGGCGACGAGCCCGAGAACCCGACCACCATCGCGCTGCCGGCGGGAGGCACCGTGCTGCTGCAGGGCGCCGATGCGCAGGGCGGCTCCGAGGTCACCGTCCCGCAGACGCCCGCCGCCCCGGGTGACGTCGCCACGGTCGTGCTGAGCACCGACGTCGGCGGCTCGCAGACGCTCACCGTCCCGGTGCTGGACGGCCGACTGCCGGACTACGCGGACCTCGTGCCCACGGAGGGCTGACGCCCGCGCCGATCACGCACCACGAACGCCCCACGCCGCAGCCGGCGAGGGGCGTTCGTCGTCCGGGCGCGGCGCAGCACGCCGCGACGGGTCACCCGAAGCGGCCGGAGATGTAGTCCTCGGTGGCCTGCTCCTTGGGCGCGGAGAAGATGAGCGACGTGTCGTCGATCTCGACGAGCTTGCCCGGCTGCCCCTGCGCCGCGAGGTTGAAGAACGCGGTGCGGTCGGACACCCGCGCCGCCTGCTGCATGTTGTGCGTGACGATCACGATCGTGTACTCGGCCTTGAGCTCGGCGATGAGGTCCTCGATCGCGAGCGTCGAGATCGGGTCCAGAGCGGAGCACGGCTCGTCCATGAGCAGCACCTGGGGCTTGACGGCGATCGCGCGCGCGATGCACAGGCGCTGCTGCTGGCCGCCCGAGAGCCCGGAGCCCGGCCGGTCGAGCCGGTCCTTGACCTCGTTCCACAGGTTCGCGCCGCGCAGCGAGCGCTCGACCACGTCCTGCGCGTCGCCCTTGGAGATGCGCCGGTTGTTCAGGCGCACGCCCGCGAGCACGTTCTCCGCGATCGACATCGTCGGGAACGGGTTGGGGCGCTGGAAGACCATGCCGACCTGACGGCGGACCGCGACCGGGTCGATGTCCGGGGCGTACAGGTCGATGCCGTCCACCTCGACCCGGCCCTCGACGCGCGCGCCGGGGATGACCTCGTGCATGCGGTTCAGGGTCCGCAGGAACGTGGACTTGCCGCAGCCCGACGGGCCGATGAAGGCGGTGACGGAGCGAGGTTCGACCGACATCTCCACGTCGGCCACGGCGCGGAAGTCGCCGTAGTAGATGTTCAGGTCCTTGACGTCGATGCGCTGAGCCATGGGGGGGTCCTCAGATGGTCTTGGGAGCGAAGAAGCGGGTGACGAGCCGGGCGACGAGGTTCAGCAGCATGACGACGAGGATCAGCGTCAGTGCGGCCGCCCAGGACCGGTCGTAGGCGACGGTCGCGATGCACGCGGTGTCGTCGGGCGTGCAGGGGATCAGGCCCTGCTGGAACTGCCGGTAGACGTACACCGGGAGCGTCATCATGCGGCCCTCGAACAGGCTGAAGTTGATCGAGTCGGCCACGCCCACCGTGATGAGCAGCGGTGCGGTCTCGCCGATGACGCGCGCGACGGCGATCATCACGCCGGTCACGATGCCCGCGACCGCGGTGCGCAGCACCACCTTGATCACGACGAGCCAGCGCGGCACGCCCAGGGCGAGCGCGGCCTCGCGCAGCTCGTTGGGCACCAGGCGCAGCATCTCCTCGCTCGAGCGCACCACCACCGGGATCATCAGCACCGAGAGCGCGACCGAGCCGACCACGCCCATCCGGACACCGGGCCCGAGCAGCACCGCGAACAGCGCATAGGCGAACAGACCCGCGACGATCGACGGGATGCCCGTCATGACGTCGACGAAGAACGTGACCGCCCGCGCGAGGTGGCCGCGTCCGTACTCGACCAGGTAGATCGCGGTGAGCAGGCCGATCGGCACCGAGATGAGCGCCGCGAACAGCGTGATCTCCACGGTCCCGACGATCGCGTGGTAGACGCCGCCGGCGTCCATCCCGCCGAACACGCCGCGCATCGAGTGCGTGAGGAAGTACGCGTCGAACCGCTCGATGCCGTGCGAGATGACGGTCCACGCGACCGAGGCCAGCGGGAGCATCGCCAGGAGGAACGCCCCGGTGATGAGCCACCGCATGGTGCGGTCCTTGCGCTGACGGCTCGTGTCCACGGTGCGCAGCAGCGCACCCAGGTCGACCGGCTCCACGACGGGAGCGTCCTGGACGGCGGTCATCAGTTCGCCCCCGAGAAGTCCTTGCGCCGCGCGACGATCGCGCGGGCGCCCATGTTGACCACGAGCGTGATGACGAACAGCGCGAGGCCGGTCGCGATGAGGACCGACATGCCCATGTCGCTGGCCTCGGGGAACTGCGCCGCGATGTTCGCGGCGATGGTCTGCTGCTGACCCGCGACCAGGAGCTTGAACGAGTACAGGAAGCCCTGCGAGATGATCATCAGGACGGCCATCGTCTCGCCCAGCGCTCGCCCGAGGCCCAGCATCGCGGCGGAGACGACACCCGAGCGGCCGAAGGGCAGGACCGTCAGCCGGATCATCTCCCAGCGGGTCGCGCCGAGCGCGAGCGCCGCCTCCTCGTGCAGGCGCGGCGTCTGGAGGAAGACCTCCCGGCACACCGCGGTGATGATCGGCAGGATCATGACCGCGAGCACGACGCCCACGGTCAGGGTCACCCGGCCCGTCGGGGAGACCTCACCGCCGAACAGCGGGATCCAGCCGAGGAACGTGTTGAGCCACACCCACAGCGGCTGCACGAGCGGCGCCAGGACCAGCGCGCCCCACAGGCCGTAGACCACCGACGGCACCGCCGCGAGCAGGTCGACGACGTAGCCGAGCCCCGACGCGAGCCGCCGGGGCGCGTAGTGCGAGATGAACAGCGCGATCCCGATGGCCACCGGCACCGCCAGCGCGAGCGCGATCACGGCCACCAGGACGGTGCCGAAGACGAGCGGGCCGACGTAGTCGAGCAGCGACGACGAGTTCCGCATGAAGCTGACCTTGTCGACCAGCTCCGAGGACGAGGCCGACAGCGCCGGCACCGCCTTCACGACGAGGAAGACCGCGACGGCCGCGAGCACCACGAGGATCAGCGCTCCGGCGCCGGTCGCGGTCCAGCGGAAGGCCTTGCTCGCGCCACGATCGATGACCCGACGCCGGCCCAGCAGGCGTCGACGGCCGGCCGGGGGGCCGCCCGGGGCGGTGCCCGCGTCCGCGGGGCTGGAGGTGGCAGTCACATGTGCTCCTGCAAGGGGTGGGGAGGACGGCGGGGGGACTCCCGTCGCGGCGTGCGCCCGGTGGCGCGCCGCCCGACGAGATCGTCGGTGGCCGGCCCGCGTCCCCCCCGGGACGGGCCGGCCACCGACTGCTTCGTCAGGCGCCGGCGATCGCCTCGACCGCGGCCTTGGCGTCCGCGGCGAGCTCGGCGGGCAGCGGGGCCGAGCCCGCGGCCTGCTGCGACGCCGCCTGGCCCTCGTCGCTCACCATGTAGCCGAGGAAGCCCTTGACCAGGTCGGCCGTCTCCGCGTCCTCGTACTCCAGGCACGCGACCGCGTAGGACACGAGGATCAGCGGGTAGGCGCCCGCGGCGGTCGTGGTCCGGTCGACCTTGATCGCGATGTCGTGCTCGGCGCGGTCCTCCTCACGCGGGGACGCGGCGAGCGCGGCGCCCGCGGCCTCGGCGGTCGGCGCGACGAACGCGTCGCCCACCTTGATCGAGACCTTGCCGAGCGAGCCGGCGGCGGACTCGTCCGCGTAGCCGATCGTGCCCTGGCCCGCCTGGACGGCCTGGATCAGGCCCGACGTGCCGTTGCCCGACTCGCCGCCCTCGAGCGGCCAGTCGTCGGCCGCCTCGTCGGCCCATGCGCCACCGGCCGCCTTGTTCAGGTAGTCGGTGAAGTTCTTCGTCGTGCCCGAGCCGTCCGAGCGGTGCACGGGCGTGATCGCCGTCGCGGGCAGCTCGACGTCAGGGTTGTCGGCCTTGATCGCCGCGTCGTCCCAGGACGTGATCTTGCCTGCGAAGATGTTCGCGATCGTCTCGGCCGAGAGGTTGAGCGAGGTGACGCCCTCGAGGTTGAAGACCACCGCGATCGGGCTGATGTACACGGGGATGTCGATGGCCTCGCAGCGCTCCGCCGCGGCGTCGATCTCCTCGGGCTTGAGCGCCGAGTCCGAGCCCGCCCACGCCACGCCACCGTCGATGAACTGCTGGCGGCCACCGGAGGAGCCGACCGGGTCGTAGTTCACCGAGACGTCGGCGTTGAGCGACTGGAAGCCGGCACGCCAGGCGTCCATCGCCTTCTCCTGCGACGTGGCACCGGCGCCGCTGAGCTCGCCGGACAGGCCCGAGGGCGCCTCGCCCTCGGTGGGGCTGCCGTTGGTGGCGCCGTTGCCGATGGGGTCGTCCGATCCGCAGGCCGTGAGCGTGAGCGCCAGTGCGCCGACGAGCGCGACCGCGCCGACACGGCCGTGGAGGGAGAGCTTCACAGTGGGTCCGTCCTGTCGATCTGGTGCGCACGGGTGTGTGCGCAGACCGCAGGTTGCCGGGCGGGGGTGACCGCGCACCGGGCAGCGGGTGAACCCCGGGTGAACGCTCGCCGACGAACCCCTCGTCGTCCGCGCGTCGCGTGGCCCGCGTCACACGTCCGTGACCGGGGCGTCCTCCAGCTTGTAGCCGAGCCCACGGACCGTCACCAGGAGGGTCGGCGCGGCCGGCTCCTCCTCGATCTTGGCCCGCACGCGCTTGACGTGGACGTCGAGCGTCTTGGTGTCGCCCACGTAGTCCGAGCCCCACACGCGGTCGATGAGCTGACCGCGCGTGAGCACCCGGCCCGCGTTGCGCAGCAGCATCTCGAGCAGCTCGAACTCCTTGAGCGGGAAGGACACGAGCTCGCCGCGCACGCGCACCGTGTGCCGCTCGACGTCCATCCGCACGGGGCCGGCCGCGAGCTGGTCGTCGTCCGGCTCCTCGGGCTCGGCCGCCGCGGGCGCGGCCGACGCGACGCCCCGCCTGCGCAGCACCGCGCGGATCCGGGCGATCAGCTCACGCGACGAGTACGGCTTGGTCACGTAGTCGTCGGCGCCCAGCTCGAGCCCGACGACCTTGTCGATCTCGTCGTCCTTGGCGGTCAGCATGATGACCGGCACGTCGCTCACCGCACGCAGGCGGCGGCACACCTCGGTCCCCGGCAGCCCGGGCAGCATGAGGTCCAGGAGCACCAGGTCCGCACCGCCCTCGTCGAACCGGTCGAGCGCGTCCGGGCCCGTCGCGGCCTGCACCACGTCGAACCCCTCGCGCTCGAGCACGTACGTCAGGGGCTCGCGGTAGGAGTCCTCGTCCTCGACGAGGAGGATGCGGGTCATGAGGCGCTCCGGTGCTGCACGTTCTCTCCCTGGTCAGGCTCGGCGTCGGGCGACGCCGGGTCGGCGGTCTGGTCGGGGGCGCCGGGCGGCTCGAGCAGCGCCGCGCTCGGGACACGGGGCAGGCGCATGGTGAACGTCGAGCCGCGGCCCGGCTGCGACCACACCGTGACCTCGCCGCCGTGGTCGGCCGCGACGTGCTTGACGATCGACAGGCCCAGGCCCGTGCCGCCCGTGGCACGCGACCGGGCCGGGTCCACGCGGTAGAACCGCTCGAACACGCGCTCCTGCTCGGCGGCCGAGATGCCGATGCCCTCGTCGACCACCGCGAGCTCGACCAGGTCACCGCGGGCCCGGACGCCGACGCCCACGTGCGCCGCCTCGCCCGAGTACGCGACCGCGTTGTCCAGCAGGTTGCGCACCGCGGTCACCAGCAGGTCGTGGTTGCCGAACAGCTGCACGCCCGTGTCCCCGCCCACGCTGATCCGCACGTGCTTGGCCGCGGCCGTCGTGCGCGCGCGGTCGACGGCCTCGGCGACCACCGCGTCCACGTCGACCATCGCGCCCGGGCCCAGCGCACCGGCCACCTGCAGCCGCGACAGCTCGATGATCTCGTGCACCAGCGCCGAGAGCCGCTGCGCCTCCGACTGCATGCGCGCGGCGAACCGGCGTACGGCCTCGGGGTCGTCGGCGGCCTCCTGCACCGTCTCCGCCAGCAGCGACAGCGCACCGACCGGCGTCTTGAGCTCGTGCGAGACGTTGACGACGAAGTCGCGCCGGATCGCCTCGAGGCGTCGCGCCTGCGTCATGTCCTCCGCGAGCACCACCAGGTGCCGGCCGCTGACCTGCGCGACGCGCACCTGCACCAGCAGCGTGCCGCGGCTCGACGGGCCGCGGGGGACCTCGAGCTCCTCGTCCCGGATCACGCCGTCACGGCGCACCTGCGCCACCAGGTCGCGCACCGCGGGCACCGCGATGCGGCCCTCCCGGACCAGGCCCATCGCATAGGCGGGCGCGCTCGCCCGCACCACGCCGTCGTCGGGGTCCAGCACCACCGCGGCCGACCGCAGCACCGCGAGCGTCCGCACCAGGCCGTCGTCGACCTCCGGCGCCGGGGCGTGCGGAACCGTGTGCTGCACGCGCTCGCTCCAGCGGAACGCCAGCACCGCGCCCGCACCGACCAGGACGCCGATCAGCCCTGCGAGCAGCAGGGCGAGGCCGTCGATACCCTCCACAGCGCCACCCTAGGGCGACGCGACGCGCCGGACCGACACGCGCGGGCCGGATGAGCGACGCGCTCGCCGACTGTTCATCGACCGTTCACCGGCCGGTGCCCGGGTGGCTGCCACCGGCACCCTCGCACCGGCTCGTCGCAGCCCGCGGTCGCCGCGGCGACCGGTCCTGATCGACGAACGGCTGCCCGGCGTTCACCACCGCGGTCCCGGACGTTCACCTTCGCGTGCGACGGTGGCCGCTGCCTGCGACGACGTGCGTCGCCGGGAGCATCATCCGGAGAGGGAGCACATGCGGGACATCTTCGACGCCGAGCTCGCGCAGCTCGGCGAGGACCTGGTCGCCATGAGCGCACGGGTCGAGCGCGCCATCACCCAGGCGGGCATCGCCCTGCTGAGCGCCGACGTGACGCTGGCCGAGGCGGTCATCGCCGACGACCTGGGCATCGACGCCATGGAGCGCGACCTGGACGAGCGGTGCGTCCTGCTGCTGGCCCAGCAGCAGCCCGTCGCCACCGACCTGCGGATCGTGGTCTCCGCGCTGCGCATGAGCGCGTCGCTCGAGCGCATGGGCGACCTGGCGCGGCACGTCGCCCAGGTGGCCCGCGGTCGCTACCCGCGCCACGCCGTGCCGCAGTCGCTGTCCGGCACGTTCGCCGAGATGCACGACGCCGCGGTGCGCGTCGCGCGGCGCACCACCACGCTGCTCGAGAACCGGGACATCGCGCTCGCGTCCAGCATCGAGTCCGACGACGACCTGCTCGACGAGCTGCACGAGGACACGTTCACCGCGCTGCTCGGCGGGGCCTGGGTGGGCAACCCGCAGGAGACCGTCGACGTGACGCTGCTGGGCCGCTACTACGAGCGGTTCGGCGACCACGCGGTCTCGGTCGCCCGTCGCGTGACCTACCTGGTCACGGGCGCGCACGCGGCCGAGACCCCCACCACCGCCTGACGGCGGCCGGTCCGGGCGGAAGACGACGAAGGAGGGGCACCCGGTGGGTGCCCCTCCTTCGTTCGTGGTTCAGCGGCCCTGGTTCGCCACGGCGGCGATGGCGGCCTCGGCCGCGGACGGGTCGAGGTAGCGGCCACCGGGGACGGTGGGCTTGAGGTCCTCGTCGAGCTCGTAGACCAGCGGGATGCCCGTGGGGATGTTGAGCCCCGCGATCGTGTCGTCGCTGATGCCGTCGAGGTACTTGACCAGCGCGCGGATCGAGTTGCCGTGCGCGGCGACCAGGACGGTCTTGCCCGCCTTGAGGTCCGGGACGATGTCCGACTCCCAGTACGGCATCTCGCGCTCGAGGACGTCCTTGAGGCACTCGGTCAGCACGACCGGCTCACCCGCGTAGCGCGGGTCCGCGTCCTGCGAGAACTCGGTGCCGGGCTCGATCGCGGGCGGCGGGACGTCGTACGAGCGACGCCAGAGCATGAACTGCTCCTCGCCGAACTCGTCGAGCGTCTGCTTCTTGTCCTTGCCCTGCAGCGCGCCGTAGTGGCGCTCGTTGAGGCGCCACGAGCGCTTCACGGGGATCCAGTGCCGACCGGCCGCGTCCAGGGCCAGGTTCGCCGTGGTGATCGCCCGCCGCAGGAGCGAGGTGTGCACCACGTCGGGCAGGATGCCGGCGTCGGTCAGCAGCGCACCGCCGCGCTTGGCCTCCTCGACACCCTTCTCCGAGAGGGCCACGTCGACCCAGCCGGTGAAGAGGTTCTTCGCGTTCCACTCGCTCTCGCCGTGGCGGAGCAGCACCAGGGTGTACGTCATGGGCCCCATCCTGCCGCAGCCTCGGGACGGCGGCGCAGGGACGTCCGTCCCCCGGTCGCCGTCGCAGCGACGCTAGGCGGGCTCGGGTGGTCAGCGGTGGCGCGGCTCGGCGGCGACCGCGTACACCTTGAGCAGCTGGTCGGCGGTCGCGTCCCAGCCGAACCGCTCCGCCGATCCGCGCGCGGCCGCGGAGTACGCGGCGAGCCGGGCGCGGTCACCGAGGAGCCCTGCGAGCTCGTCGGCCCAGCGGCGCGGGTCGTGACCGCGCACCAGCACGCCCGAGACGCCGTGGTCCACGATCGTGCGCAGCCCTCCGACGGCCGCCGCGACCACGGGCACGCCCGCCGCCTGCGCCTCGGCGGCGACCAGGCCGAACGACTCGGAGCGCGACGGCATCGCGACGACGTCGGCCGCGTGGTACCACGTGGGCAGCTCGTCGCGCGTCGCGGGCGGCCGCACCAGCACCGAGTCGTCCACGCCCGCGACCTGGGCGAGCGCCGTGAGCTCACGCACCGCGGTGGACCGGCCGGAGGGACCGCCGAGCACGACGAGCAGCGGCACGGGACGGCCCGACGCCCGCAGCACGCCGAGCGCGTGCACCAGCACGTCGGGGGCCTTGAGCGCCTGCACGCGCCCCGCGAACAGCACGACGTCACGATCGGCCGGCAGGCCCAGCGCCCGACGCGCGGCCGCACGCTCGTCGGGACCGACGGGTGCGAACCGGTCGAGGTCGACGCCGGGCTCGACCACGTGCACACGTGCCGGGTCGGCGCCGTAGAGCTCGACGAGCTCGGTCGCCTCGGCGGGTGTGGACGCGACCAGTGCGTCGGACTCGGCGACCACCTGCTCCTCGCCGAGCACACGCGCCGCGGGCTCGGGGTCGTCGCCCGGTGCGAGCGACGCGTTCTTGACCCGCGCGAGCGTGTGCGCGGTGTGCACGAGCGGCACCTCCCACCGGTCGGCGGCGATGCGCCCGACCTGGCCGGACAGCCAGTAGTGCGAGTGCACCACGTCGTACCACCCCGGGCGCCGCGCGGCCTCGCACCGCAGGACACCGGCGGCCATGCCGCACAGCACGCCCGGCAGGTCGTTCTTGTCGAGCCGCTCGAACGGTCCGGCGGGCACGTGGTGCACCAGCACGGGCGGCACCGTCCCGGGAGGCGTGTCGAGCGCCGTGAGGACCTCGCGCACGCGCGCCGGGTCGGCGTCCGCGTCCAGCGGCGTCCCGTCGGCCGCGACGCCGGGCAGCACCACGGTCTCGGGCAGGTCCGAGGACGTGGCGCGCGTGAAGATCTCGACGCGGGCCCCGCGGGCCGCGAGCGCGCGCGAGAGCTCGAGCACGTACACGTTCATGCCGCCCGCGTCGCCCGTCCCGGGCTGGTCGAGCGGTGAGGTGTGCACCGAGAGCATGGCGACGCGCGGTGCGTGCGGCACGGTCACTCCTCCTCGTCGGGACAGGTTCTGCGCCCCATCATCACCCCGCGGGGGCGGTCCCGGCCGCGCGGCGCCGGACGGGAGTCACCCGGACCGGTGAACCAGCAGGTCGGCGACCACCTGCTCGACGAGCCGACCAAGCCATGGACTGACGAGGCGTGATACGGCTGGGGCATGCAGCGGACCGCCTTCATCGCGCACGTTCGTGGCAGGACGTACCGCTGGGTCGCTGTCGCCGCCGCTCTGACCGGGCTGGGACTCGCCCCCGTCCCCGCATGGCCGGCGTACGCAACTGTGACGGACCAGCTGGTACCCGTGTCGAACGCCAGGTCGTCGTCGCCGGCGGGCACGGGCCGGCACCCGGGTGCCCCGCCCGCAGGCGCTGTCGTCGACTACCAGCTGAGCTGGGGGTACAAGCCCGCGGCCGGGATCGGGGGCGTCGTCCGAGACGTCAGCGACAAGCCCGCTCCCGGGTTGTGGTCGGGCTGCTACGTCAACGGGTTCCAGACGCAGCCGGGCGATCGCACCATGTGGCTGACGAGGCATCCCGAGCTCGTGCTGCGTGACCGGTCCGGCAAGGTCGTCACCGACCCGGGCTGGCCCGACGAGATGCTGCTGGACACCAGGACGGCGACGAAGCGTGCCGCGATCGCCAAGGTCGTCGGTGCGTCCATCAGGACGTGCGCGAAGAAGGGCTTCGACGCGGTCGAGCTCGACAACCTGAACTCATGGACCCGGTCGAAGGGCCGACTGACGGCTGCGGGTGCGGTGGACCTGGCCGCCCGGTACGTCACCATCGGGCACCGTGCGGGTCTGGCCGTCGCGCAGAAGAACGGTTCCGAGCTCGGCACACGAGGTCGAGACACCGCCGGGTTCGACTTCGCGATCGCTGAGGAGTGCGTCCGGTACGACGAGTGCCGCGCGTACACGAGCGTGTACGGGACCGCGGTGCTCGACGTCGAGTACGACCGGCGTCGATGGCCGGCCGTGTGCTCGGACCGTCAGCGCCCGTCGTCGACCGTCCTGCGGGACAACGCGTTGCGCACACCCCGGCAGGCGGGGTACGTGTTCGCGGCGTGCCCGTCGAAGGTCACCACGGGACGATGAGCGGCGTTCAGTCGCTGAGGAGCTCGGTGACCACCCGCTCGGCGAGCTGACCGAGCCATGGGCTCGGGCCCCCGCCGAAGCCTCTCCCGTTCGTGCGCTCGGCGATGCGGTCGGTGATCTGCTCGAGCGTCAGGCCGGGCCGGCCGCGCAGCAACCACAGGCGGGACGTGTCCCAGCCGGGGAACCCGCACCACGCGGCGTGCTCGGCGTACAGGCGGTGGACGTCCGCGGCGTCCCGCGCCGAGAGCGGCCGCTCGCCCTGGAGGACGCCGTCGACGTACTCGGTCCAGAACAAGCTCGAGCGGTCGTGGACCCACGTGCGGTGCGTCGCCGGGAAGACCGCGGGCAGGAACATCCAGATGGGCGCCTCCGACGTGAGCTCCCAGCCCTGCTCGGTCAGCGCAACGACCTCGGGCAGCGCTTCGCGGCGCAGCAGCACGCGCGGGCCGTCGACGGACAGCGCGGAGGGCGGGTGGCTGCGCCAGGACGGGCTCACCGCCACTCAGTCCCGGGGCAGCACACAGGCCGCGGAGGGGACGGGCAGGCGGCTGCGCGCGTGGCCCGCGTCGTCCAGCACGACGAGCTCGCCCGGCTTCTCGAGCGCGACGACCACGAACGGTCCGACGACCGCGAAGTGCCGCGGCCAGTGGCCGCCGAGCGCGTGCGACCGGCCGTCGACGAGCAGGCCGTCGGACCCGATGCGCCACCGGGTCAGCACGTCGGCCCCGCGCACCGTCACCAGCACGTGGTCGCCGTCCACCAGCAGGTGCGAGGACAGGTCCCCCGCGCCGTGCCGGATCCAGTGGTCGCCCTGGCCGAGGCGGGCACGCTCGTCGTCCGTGCGGGCGTCCGCGGCCACGACCACGGCCGGGACCTGCTGAACGGGTGTCCCCGTGGCGCTCGCGGCGTCCCACGCGAGCACGTGCACCGCGCCGTCGAGCTCGCCCGAGACGTAGGCGAAGCGGCCGTCGGCGGAGAAGTCCAGGTGCCGCGGGCCGGTGCCGGGTGCGAAGGTCGCCGCGATGCCGTCGGGCGTCGCGGTGGTCCCGTCCCACGCGTAGCGCCGGACCTCGTCGGTGCCGAGGTCGACGACGAGCACGTGCCGCCCGCCGGGCGCGATCGCGACGAAGTGCGCGTGCGGCCCCTCCTGCCGGTCGGCGCGCGGGCCCGTGCCGGTGTGGCCGTGCACCTGGGGCGCGGCCTCGGCGAACGTGCCGTCGGCCTGCCGCGGCAGCACGCCCAGCGTGCCCGAGGAGTAGTTGGCGACCAGCAGCGCGTGCTCGGTGACGAGCACGTGGCACGGGTAGGCGCCGCCCGACGGGGTCTCGTGGCGCGCCGTGAGCGCGCCGGCCTCGTCGGGAGTCAGGAGCACCACGCGGCCCGCGCCGTCCTCGACGGCGGCGTACAGGCGGTCGCCGTCCGCGGCGACGAACGAGGGCGAGGCGACCACGGCCACCTGGCGCGCGTCGGCGAGCTCACCGGTCTCGTCGTCGAGGTGCACGGACCAGACGCCCTCCCCCAGGCCCACGGGGTTGCCCGCTCCGGCGACGGGGTAGGTGCCGATCCACAGCTCGCGCGAGGTCATCGGCCGAGTCTAGGGAGTCGCCCTCACGCGGGGAGCCAGTCCGCGGGGTCGGCCACCACGCGGTCGAGCACCGCGAGCGCCGCACCCGTCAGCGCGGGGATCTCTCCGGCGCGCGCGACCCGGACGGTGGGTGGCGCCCACGGCGCGGCCAGCACGTGCGTGCGCAGCGCGTCCGCGACCGGGGCGGCCAGGTGCTCCGCGAGGCGGGCGTACGTCCCGCCGAGCACCACGTCCGGCACGTCGACGGTGTTGACCACGTTGGCGAGCGCGGCGCCGAGCGCGGCCGCGGCGGCGGTGACCGCGGCGTGCGCGGCGGGCTCACCGTGTCGCAGCGCATCCGCGAGCGGCGCGACGCCCGCCTGCCGGTCCAGGCCCGCGGCGCGCAGCATCGCGTCCTGACCCGCGACCTGCTCGAGCTGGCGTCCGTCCGCGACGAGCGTGTGGCCGAGCTCGCCCGCCCAGCCGTGCCGGCCGCCGAACACGCGGCCGTCGAGCACCAGCGCGGCACCGATGCCGATCTCGCCCGAGACGTACACGAACGAGTCCGGGCCGTCGGGCCGCTGCGCGCGCGCCTCGGCCAGCGCGGCCAGGTCGGCCTCGTTGGCCAGGTGCGGCCGGTGCGCCGCGAAGGCCTGCGACGACCCCGCGAGCAGGTCCGCGACGTCGACCTCCCGCCAGCCCAGGTTCGGGGCGAGCAGGAGCGTGCCCGCGTCGCGCGCGACCAGGCCCGGCAGCGCGAGCGCGGTCCCGACGACCCGGCGGGCCGCGTCCGCGGTCGAGCGCGCCAGGACGTCGTCGGCGACCTCGCCCAGCACGCGCAGCACCGCGGCGGGATCGCTGCCGCGGTGGTCGCCCGGCACGACGGTCTCGGCGATCACGTCGCCGGTGAGGTCCAGCGTCCGCGCCGCAAGGTAGTCCACGTTGACCTCGGCGCCCAGCGCCACCAGCGTCCCGCCCGCGGGCGCCAGCGGGACGGCCGGGCGGCCCGCGCGCATCGTCGGCGTGGGCTCGAGCTCCGCGAGCAGCCCGCCGGCCACGAGCCGGTCGACGAGCGCCGAGACGGTGGCCCGCGCGAGCCCGGTGGCAGCCGCGACGTCAGCGCGGGACGGTGGAGGTCGGTGGCCGCCCGCGGCGTCCAGCACCTCACGCAGCACGAGCCCGAGGTTGAGCTCGCGCAAGGTGCCCTGCCGTGCAGCCGTCGGTCTCACGGGCTTGACCCTAGTCCGTTCCAGAGATAAATTCAGCCGTACAACAAATACCCATCCACTCGATGACGAGAGGTACCACGATGGTGCGCAAGCCCACCCCCGCCGACAAGTTCTCCTTCGGTCTGTGGACCGTCGGCTGGAACGCCCAGGACCCGTTCGGCTCCGCCACCCGCCCGTGGCTGGACCCGGTGGAGTCCGTCCACAAGCTCGCCGAGCTCGGCGCGGCCCACGTGACGTTCCACGACGACGACGTCGTCCCGTTCGGCTCCTCGGACGCCGAGCGCGAGAAGATCCTCGACCGCTTCAAGGGTGCGCTGGCCGAGACCGGCATCACCGTCGAGATGGTCACCACCAACACGTTCTCGCACCCGATCTTCAAGGACGGCGCGTTCACCTCGAACGACCGCCGCGTGCGCCGCTACGCGCTGCGCAAGATCCTGCGCAACGTCGACCTGGCCGCGTCCCTGGACGCCGACACGTTCGTCATGTGGGGCGGGCGCGAGGGCGCCGAGTACGACTCCGCCAAGGACCTGTACGCCGCGCACCAGGCCTACGCCGACGGCATCGACACCGTCGCCGCGTACATCAAGGAGAAGGGCTACAAGCTGCGCATCGCGCTCGAGCCCAAGCCCAACGAGCCCCGTGGCGACATCCTGCTCCCGACGATCGGCCACGCGCTCGGCCTCATCGCCAAGCTCGAGAACGGCGACATCGTCGGCCTCAACCCGGAGACGGGCCACGAGCAGATGGCCGGCCTGAACTACACGACGGGCCTCGCGCAGGCGCTGTGGGCCGAGAAGCTGTTCCACATCGACCTCAACGGCCAGCGCGGCATCAAGTACGACCAGGACCTGGTGTTCGGCCACGGCGACCTGTTCTCCGCGTTCGCGACCGTGGACCTCCTCGAGAACGGCTTCCCGGGCGGCGGCCCGAAGTACACCGGCCCGGTGCACTTCGACTACAAGCCCTCGCGCACCGAGGACTTCGACGGCGTGTGGGAGTCGGCGCGCGCCAACATGGCCACCTACCTCCTGCTCAAGGAGCGCGCGATCGCGTTCCGCGAGGACCCCGAGGTCAAGGAGGCCCTCGAGGCCGCCGGCGTGCTCGAGCTCGCCAAGCCCACGCTGAACGAGGGCGAGACGCTCGCCGACTTCCTCGCGGACCGCTCCGCGTTCGAGGACTTCGACGTCGAGGGCGTGGCCAAGCACGGCTTCGGCTTCGTGCGGCTCAACCAGCTCGCGCTCGAGCACGCGCTCGGCGCGCGCGGCTGACCCTGCGGACCGGACGGACAGGAGCAGACATGGCGCTCGTCGCCGGGGTCGACTCGTCGACCCAGTCCTGCAAGGTCGTGGTCCGGGACGCCGCGACCGGAGCGCTCGTGCGCTCCGGTCGCGCGTCCCACCCCGACGGAACCGAGGTCGCCCCCGCCGCCTGGTGGGATGCGCTGCAGACCGCGATCGCGGACGCGGGTGGCCTCGACGACGTGGACGCGATCAGCGTCGGCGGGCAGCAGCACGGCATGGTCACGCTCGACGAGACGGGCGAGGTGGTCCGGGACGCGCTGCTGTGGAACGACACCAGGTCCGCGCAGGCCGCGCTCGACCTGATCGACGAGCTCGGCGGGCCGCAGCAGTGGGCGGACGCGACGGGCTCGGTGCTGGTCGCCTCGCTCACCGTGACCAAGCTGCGCTGGCTGCGCGACGCCGAGCCGGCCAACGCAGCCCGCGTGGCCGCGGTCGCGCTGCCGCACGACTGGCTCACGTGGCGCCTCGCGGGCCACGGGCCGGGGTCAGGCGCGGCCGGTCTGGCCGAGCTGGTGACCGACCGGTCCGACGCGTCCGGCACGGGCTACTGGTCGCCGGCCACCGACGACTACCGGCGCGACCTGCTCGAGCTGGGCCTGGGCCACGACGCGGTGCTGCCGCGCGTGCTCGGCCCGCGCGAGGCGGGGCCCCGCTCGGCCGTCGGCGCTCGTCGTCCCGTGCTCGGCCCGGGTGCCGGGGACAACGCGGCGGCCGCGCTCGGGCTCGGGCTGCAGCCCGGTGACGTCGCGGTGTCGATCGGCACGTCGGGCGTGGTCTCCGCGATCACGTCCGCGGCCACGGCCGACGGCTCCGGCATGGTCAACGGCTTCGCCGACGCGAGCGGGTGGTTCCTGCCGCTCGCGTGCACGCTCAACGCCTCGCGCGTGCTGGACGCCACCGCGCGGATGCTCGGCGTGGACCACGCGGGCCTCTCGGAGCTCGCGCTCCAGGCACCCGCGGGCGCGGACGGCCTGGTGCTCGTGCCCTACCTCGAGGGTGAGCGCACGCCGAACAAGCCCGACGCGACCGGTGCGCTGCACGGGCTGCGTCTGGCCAACACCACGCCCGCGCACCTGGCGCGGGCGGCCGTGGAGGGCATGCTGTGCGCCCTGGCCGACGGCATCGACGCGCTGCGGGCGCAGGGCGTCGGGGTCGAGCGGCTGTTCCTCATCGGCGGCGGTGCCCGCTCCGAGGCCGTCCGGCGCATCGCGCCGAGCGTCTTCGGGCTCGACGTGCTGGTGCCGACGCCCGGCGAGTACGTCGCGGACGGCGCCGCGCGCCAGGCCGCGTGGGTACTCTCGGGTCAGGACCAGGCACCCGCGTGGAGCGCGGCCGGATCCGCCGAGACGTTCACCGCACCGGCGGCACCGCACGTGCGGGAGCAGTACGCCGCGGTGCGTGACCTGACCGCCACCCGGCCCGGCACGGTCTGAGGACACGTCCCGCCCCGGGACGACGAGCGAGGGGCCCGGCACCGCTGCGGTGTGCCGGGCCCCTCTTTCGTGCGTGCGGGATCAGTGCGCGTCGTCGTACGCCTTGCGCACCTCGGCGCTGATACGGCCACGCTCCGAGACCTCGAGCCCCTTGTCCTTGGCCCACTCGCGGATCGCCTGCGCGTCGCTGTCCCCCCGGCGACGACGCGGAGCCGAACCCGTGGCACGGCCGGCCGTGGAACGGCCGCTGACCTTGCGCGCGTGGCCGACCCACTTCGCGAACGCGTCGCGCAGCTCGGCCGCGTTCGCGGTCGTCAGGTCGATCTCGTACGTGACGCCGTCGAGGGCGAACGTGACCGTCTCGTCGGCGGTGCTGCCGTCGAGGTCGTCGACCAGCAGGACCTGGACCTTCTGAGCCATGGGGTTTCTCCGATGCGATGGGGGGCTTGTGCGGCGCGCGTCCCAGGCGTTTGCGAAGAACGTCGAACTCGCCGCGGCAAGCATCACACCAGGCGACAAATACGTCAATCCGAGACGACGGGGCCCGCATTCTTTTCCGCGTCCGCGGCCTCGCGGTCCATACGCGCGAGCGCCTGACGTTCGGTCCGGTCCGCGTTGATGATGGCGCGCATCGCGAACCAGAACAGCACACCTACGCCGATCGACGGGAGCACCGCCGCCAGAACGCCGCCCAGCCCGTTCATGAATCCTCCCGGACGCCGGTCATGCCTGCGGCTTCACCAGCGGGAACAAGATGGTGTCACGAATGCCCTGACCGGTCATCGCGATCAGCAGGCGGTCGATCCCCATGCCCATGCCGCCCGACGGCGGCATGGCGAACTCCATCGCGGTGAGGAAGTCCTCGTCGATGCGCATCGCCTCGTCGTCGCCGCGCGCCGCCAGCAGCGCCTGCGCCTCGAAGCGCTGGCGCTGCACCACGGGGTCCACGAGCTCGGAGTAGGCGGTCGCCAGCTCGAGCCCGCGCACGTACAGGTCCCACTTCTCGACCAGGCCCGGCTTGCTGCGGTGGTCACGCGTGAGCGGCGAGGTCTCCACCGGGAAGTCCCGCACGAACGTGGGCGCGTGCAGGTGCGCACCCACGTGGTGCTCCCACAGCTCCTCGACGAGCTTGCCGTGGTTGCGCTGCGCGGGTGCCAGCTCGATGTCCGCCTTCTCGAGCAGGCGCAGCAGCGTCGCGTCGTCGGTGTCGTGCGTGATGTGCTCGCCCACCGCCTCGGAGAGCGACTCGTACATCGTCAGGTGCGTCCACTGCCCGCCCAGCTCGTACGGCGAGCCGTCCGCCAACGTCACCTCGGTGGTGCCGAGCGCGTCCATCGCGGCCGTCTGGACCAGGTCCTGCGTCAGGGCCGCCATGGTGTCGTAGTCGCCGTAGGCCTCGTACGCCTCGAGCATCGCGAACTCCGGAGAATGCGTCGCGTCGACGCCCTCGTTCCGGAAGTTGCGGTTGATCTCGAACACGCGCTCCACGCCGCCGACCGCCGCGCGCTTGAGGAACAGCTCGGGCGCGATGCGCAGGAACAGCTCGATGTCGAACGCATTCATGTGCGTCTCGAACTGCCGCGCCGCCGCACCCTCGGCGCGCGTCTGCAGCATCGGGGTCTCGACCTCGAGGAATCCGCGCCGCGCGAAGTTGTCACGCAGCGAACGCACCACCGCGGCGCGCGTGCGCACCATGTCACGCGCCTTGGAGTTGACGATCAGGTCCACATAGCGCTGCCGGACCCGCGCCTCGTCGGACAGCTCGGCACCCTCGTACAGGTTGGGCAGCGGGCGGATCGACTTGGCCGCCATGCGCCACTCGTCGGCGAACACCGACAGCTCGCCGCGCTTGGACTGGATCACGCGTCCGTGGATGAACACGTGGTCACCCAGGTCCACGTCGGACTTGAACGCCGCCAGACGCTCCTCGCCCACCTCCGCGAGGCTCAGCATCGCCTGCAGACGCGTGCCGGCACCGTCCTGCAGCGTCGCGAAGCACAGCTTGCCGGTGTTGCGCAGGAAGACCACGCGGCCGGCGACGCCGACCTCGTCGTCCGTCTCCTGGCCCGGCTCGAGGTCCGGGTACGCCGCACGCACCTGCTCGATGGTGTGCGTGCGCGGCAGCGAGACGGGGTACGGCTCCGTGCCCTCGGCCAGCAGCCGCTCGCGCTTCTCGCGGCGGATGCGGATCTGCTCGGGGGTGTCGTCGGCAGGCTGCAGGGGGGCGTCCGTCACCGGGCCATCGTAGTCGGCGCAGCATTCACCCCAACGCGCCCGGCACCGAGGATCGTTGTCATCGCGACACGCACGATCGACGAGGGGAACACCATGCCCAGACCCTGGGAGCTGCTGCTCGACCAGGTGGTGCGAGAACGCTATCCACGCCTGGTCGCGCACGCGGCGCTCGTCGCAGGATCGACGAGCGAGGCGCCCGACCTGGTCCAGGAGGCGCTGGTCGCGACGTTCAAGGGCCGCGCGCGGTTCACCACGGTCGAGCAGGCCGAGGCGTACGTCCGACGCGCGATCGCGTCCCGCGCGATCGACGACGCCCGACGGCGGCGGCGCGAACGCCTCGTCGCGCAGCGCGCCGCGGCGCAGCCCGCGGCGTCGGCGGAGGACCAGGCGCAGGCCATCGGGCGCGACGTGATGCGCGCGCTCTCGGTGCTCAGCCCGCGTGAGCGCGCCTGCGTGGTGCTGCGGCAGATGGAGGACCTGTCCGTCGCGGAGACGGCCTCGGTGCTCAACCTCAGCGAGGGCTCCGTCAAGCGCTACACGTCCGACGGCCTCGCGCGGCTCGCGCAGATCCTCGGCACCCACCCCCACGTCGACGAGACGGTCCCCGTCCGCGCGACGACCACCCGGCACGCCACGGAGGGCGCACGATGAACGACCTCGACCAGCTCCTGACCGGCGCGCGCGACGCGATCGCGGACGCGACCGGCCCCCTCGACGAGCGCACGCTGTCCCGTGTGCGCGGCACGGTCCGCCGTGCCCGCATCCAGCGGCACGCCGTGACGTCCGTGGGCGCGGCCGCCTGCGCCGGTGTGCTCGGCACGGGCGTCTGGTACGGGATCGGCCAGCTCGAGCCGACCCCCACGCCCCCGGCGCACAGCCCCTCGCAGACCCTGCCGAGCCCCGCACCGTCGTCGGACCCCACCACACCCGCGGCCCCGGTGACCCCGGCCGAGCGCGCGAAGTCGATCGACGACGCGACCGTCATCGAGCGGCTCTCGGCGCCCCGCACGGGCGAGACCTGGACCGCACCCGTGCTCGACGACGCCGTGGCGTCCTCGCTGCTGCCCGCCGACCGGCTGGACACGTGGTCGGTGTACCGCGTGGGCGAGCGCGGCGGCGCGACCCTGTACCTGGCCACCGAGGACGTCACCACCGCGATCGAGACGCCGACGTTCCTGCGCGCCGGCGCGCTCATGTACGAGGTCGACGACGACGGCGCCCGCCTGGTCACGTGCCCCAGCGCGCGGACCGGCGACCCGTGCGTCGACGCCGCGACCGACGTCGCCGCGGGCGTCACGGTCGACGAGGACACGTTCTACGACACGCTCACGCTGCCGTCGAGCGTCGACCTCGGCGAGGGCTGGAAGGTCTCCACCGACGCGACGCGCGAGTCCGACTGGTTCAGCCCGTACGGCGTTCCGGTGGGCCTCACGGAGCAGCCGGTCGCCAGCATCGCGACCGTCGGCTCGCTGACCTTCGCGGGTGCGCCCGTGGCCGCGCCGGGCGCCACCGGCCTGGTCGAGGGCCTGAGCTCCGCCGCATACGCCTGGCGCCTGCCGTTCGGCTCGTACGTGCAGCTCGACTCGCAGGACGTGCCCGGCACGTCGTTCGACGACATCACGTGGGACGACGGCGTGAGCCGGACCGACGAGTGGCGGACCTGGACCGCGGGCGCCGGCGCGCTCTCCTGCATGGACGCGCAGTTCTCGCTCGAGGACTCGCACGACCCCGCCGACTGGCGGCGCGTCGGGACCACGGCCGACGGCCTGCCCGTGATGGCGCCCGTCGCGGGCGGCAACGACCTGTCCCGCACCGTGCGGCAGCACATGCTCGACAAGTCCTGGACGATGAACGAGGGCTCCGAGGTGCACGGCCTCGACGCCGGCTACCCGTACGCGACCGACGACGCGTTCCTCGAGGCGCAGGCGCTCATCGCCGTCCAGGCGCCCGACGGCACCTGGCACGTGCGGCTGCGGGCCGACGCGCTCAACGTCGTCTTCGAGTGCGCCTGACCGACGCACCACTCGGCGACCGCCCGTCACCCGCTCCAGGGTGGCGGGCGGTCCTCGTCCCGGGGGGGCAGCGGGGTCTGGGTGGACCTCGTCACGCCAGGCGTGACCATCTCCACCCACAACGGCGCGCGTACCGGCAGGGGCGCGGCGGGCGTCGTCCCCGGGGGCGGCAGCGAGGTGTGGGTGGACTTCGTCACGCCAGGCGTGACCATCCCCACCCACAACGGCGCGCGGACCGTCCGGTGGTCAGAGGGCGCCGAGGGTGGATGCCCTAGCTGTTGTGGCTCATGAGGTTGGTGACGCGGCTGGGGGTGTGAGGGAGGGGTAGGCCCCGGCGGCAGGATGGAAGTGCGACCAACCAACTGCTGCGCGAAGGACCTACCCCTCGATGAGCCACGCTAACGCCCCGTTCACCCCCGAAGGGCGGCTGCGGCTCGTGCGCCGCTGCGCCCACCGACCGATCGCTCACGTCGCTGCCGAGGCGGGCATCTCTCGGCAGTGCCTGTCGAAGTGGAAGGCCCGGTTCGACGAGTTGGGCGAGGTCGGGCTGGCCGACCGGGCGAGTGTCCCTCACGCGTCCCCGACCCAGCTCGAGCCCGACCTGGTCGCGTTGATCGAGACGTGGCGCCGGGAGCACAAGTGGTCGGCCCGGGCGATCCACCTCGAGCTGGTCCGCCGCGGGCACCAGGTCTCGGTCGCGACCGTCGGGCGGTGGCTGGTCCGCCTGGGCATCAGCCGGCGCCGCGACATCGACCCCGACGGGTCGATGAACCGCACCGCGGGCCGCATCACCGCCCGCTACCCCGGTCACATGGTCCATCTGGACGTCAAGAAGGTCGGGCGCATCCCCGATGGCGGCGGCTGGCGCGCTCACGGGCGCGGCTCAGCGGCGGACAAGGCCGCCCAGCGGGCCAAGACCAAGGGCGCCCGCGCCGGCTACGTCTACCTGCACTCCGCCGTCGACGGCTTCTCCCGACTGGCCTACACCGAGCACCTGCCCGACGAGAAGGCAGCGACCACGATCGGGTTCTTCTGCCGGGCACGGGCGTTCTTCGCCGCCCACGGCATCAACCGGCTGGTCCGGGTGGTCACCGACAACGGCGCGAACTACACCGCCAAGGCGTTCACCCGGACGGTGACCGCGTTCGCCTCGCGTCACCAGCGGATCCGTCCGCACACTCCCCGGCACAACGGCAAGGTCGAGAGATACAACCGGATCCTGGCCGAGGAACTCCTCTACGCCCGCATCTGGACCTCCGAGGCCGAGCGGGCCGCAGCGATCAAGATCTGGAACGTCCACTACAACTACCATCGCTGCCACACCGCCGCCGGCAACCAGCCCCCGGCCTCACGCCTCCACGCAGGCGTCACCAACCTCATGAGCCGGAACACCTAGCATCCGGGCGTGGCGCCAACTCGCTCCGTGATGCGTGGACTGTTCCCGGTCTCTGAACCCGTGCTCGCCGTCGTCGAGACGTCGACGGGCCCGCCGCCTCGACGCCAGGTCCTGCGCGCGTGGTGCGCTCGCGAGCCGCGGATGCGGGAGACCGACGTGGCCGTGCTCCAGACGGACTTCGCCACGCCCACACTGGCGCCGGGCGGCCGGTCGCTCCTGTTCATGCGGCAGCGGTCCGTCGAAGACCGGGCGCATGAGGGTGTGTTCCGGCTCGACCTCGCCAGCGGACGCATCGACCACAGCGGCTTCCGTTTCCGCCCACGGTCGTCCTGGACCGGACCACAGGTGGCGTACGGCCTATCGCCCGACGGGTCGCGGGCCCTGATCTGCGAGTCGTGGGTCGATCGGACGGTCGACGACCGTCGGGGCGTCTCGGCTGAGCGCCTCACGCTCACGCTGGCCACGTTCGACGGATCGGACCCGCGCGAGCTGATGACGCTGCACGGGGTCTCCCACTGGCTGCACTCCGATCAGGTGAGCGTGCAGTTCTCGCCCGACGGACGTCTTGCGGCACTGTCCGTCACCGCCGCCCACGTCGTGGAGGATCTGCCGTCCTGGGACGTTCGCCCACGTCCCGTCTGGGGCTGGACGCGGCGCGTGATGGTGCTCGACACGAGCACGTGGGAGACGAAGCACGTGTACGAACGCGGCAGCAACCTGGCGGGTCCCGCCGCTTGGGGGCCCGCCAGCGATCGGCTGCTCCTCGAGACTGAACTCGGGGTGACCGTCCAGCACTTGGAGGGCGCCGCCGACATGGTCAAGACCTTGCCGCTCGAGAGCAGCGAGAACGACCAGTCGCGCCTGCTCGGGATGCTCGACGAGGAGCGCGTGCTGTACTTCGACGTGCGCCGGAGGCAGGCGAGCATCGACAGCATCCGGATCAGCGACGGCGAACGCACACGCCTGCGCCAGTGGCCCGCGGCCGTCCCACCACGGATCGCCACCGCCCCCCTCGCCGCCGAGCTCTGGGACTGACGCTCAGGCGCGCAGGTCGAGGGCCAGGTCGAGGATCGGGGAGGAGTGCGTGAGGCCGCCGACCGAGAGGTGGTCGACGCCCGTGGACGCGACCTCGCGCGCGCGGTCGAGCGTGAGGTTGCCCGTGGCCTCGAGCTCGGTGGCGGGCGCGACGGCGCGGACCGCGGCGACGACGTCGCTCAGGACGGGCGTGGGCATGTTGTCGAGCAGCAGGAAGTCGGCGCCTGCGGCGACGGCCTCGAGCGCCTGGTCGCGCGTGTCCGCCTCGACCTGGATCGGCACACCGGGGAAGCGGGTGCGCACGGCCTCGATCGCAGCGGTGACCGACCCGGCCGCCGCGACGTGGTTGTCCTTGACCATCGCGACGTCGTACAGGCCCATGCGCTTGTTGGTGCCGCCGCCGCAGCGCACCGCGTACTTCTCGAGCGCGCGCAGGCCGGGCGTGGTCTTGCGGGTGTCGAGCACCCGGGCACTCGTGCCGACCAGCGCGTCGGCCCAGCGGCGCGTGTGCGTGGCGACGCCCGAGGCGCGCGACGCGAGGTTGAGCAACGTGCGCTCGGCCACCAGCAGCAGCTGCACCGGACCGGTGAGCTCGGCCAGCACGTCACCACGCGTGACGCGCGTGCCGTCGGGCACGTGCACGACGAGCGTCGCGGGTGCCAGGTCCAGGCGCTCGGCCACCTGCCGCAGCACCTCGGGGACGACGACGAGGCCCGCGACCACCCCGTCCGCGCGCGCGACCAGGTCGGCCGTGCCCGTGGTGGTCGGCGCGATGGTGGCCTGCGACGTCACGTCCCGGCCGGGCGCGGGGCCCAGGTCCTCGTCGAGCGCGATCCCGACGAGCCGTCGGACCGCCGCGGGGTCGGGTCCGGGGTCGCCGGGCAGCACGCCGGTGGTGGTCGTCATGGGGTCGTCCTCGGTCTCGGGCCGGCGTCAGCCGATCGGGGTGGGCGTGAGCTCGAGCCGGCCGTCGCCGTCGAGCCGTGCGGCCAGGCGCAGGCGCCAGCGCTCGTCGGGCTCGGGGAAGTCGCTGCGCGCATGCCCGCCCCGGCTCTCCTCCCGGGCCAGCGCGGTGGCCGTCAGGACGCTCGCGACCTGGTGCACGTTCGTCGTCTCCCACTCGGCCACCTGCGGCACGGCCAGCAGGCGGCCGTCGTCGTGCCGGGTGTGCGCATCCGTGGGGACGAGGGCCAGGCCCGCGGCGGCGCGGCGCAGGCCGTCGGCCGAGCGCAGGACGCCAGGGCCGTCGGTCGCGAGGCGCTGCACGCGGGACCGCGCGGCGGCGGCCACGAGCGCCTCGCTGCCCGGCCGCGTCACGGGGTCGGCGTGGCGCAGCACGCCCGAGGCGACCTGGTCGGCGATGTGCCGCGCGGCGCGGTGCGCGAACACGAGCCCCTCGAGCAGCGAGTTCGACGCGAGCCGGTTCGCGCCGTGCACGCCCGTGCACGCCACCTCGCCCGTCGCGTACAGGCCGCGCAGCGACGTGCGGCCGACGAGGTCCGTGACCACGCCACCCGAGTGGTAGTGCTGCGCGGGCGCGACGGGCACCAGGTCGGTGGTGAGGTCGATGCCGTGCTCGAGCAGGCGCTCGTTGATCGTCGGGAAGCGGCGGCGCAGGAAGTCCGCACCCAGGTGCCGCGCGTCGAGCCACACGTGGTCGGACCCGGTCGCGGCCATCTGCCGCACGATCGCGTGCGCGACCACGTCCCGCGGCGCGAGCTCGGCCATGGGGTGCACGTCCGGCATGAACCGCACACCGTCGGTGTCCACGAGCAGCGCACCCTCGCCGCGCACGGCCTCCGAGACCAGCGTGAGCTGGCCCTTCACGCCGGATCCGAGCCACAGCACCGTGGGGTGGAACTGCACGAACTCGACGTCGCCCAGCACCGCGCCCGCGCGCAGCGCCGCCGCGATGCCGTCACCCGTGGCCAGCGGCGGGTTGGTCGACGAGCGGAACACCTGCCCGATCCCGCCCGTCGCGAACACCACGGCCTTGCTCAGCGCCGCGCCCACGCCGTCGCGCTGACCCTCGCCGATCACGTGCAGCGTCACGCCGCACACCGCACCCGGCCGGCCGTCGGGGCCTGCGGGACCGGTCAGCACGTCCAGCACCAGCGCGTGCTCGATGACCTCGATGCCCGGGTCGTCCCGTACGGCCTCGATCTGCGCGACCAGCGCGCGGGAGATCTCCGCACCCGTCGCGTCGCCGCCCGCGTGTGCGATCCGGTCCGCGTGGTGCCCGCCCTCGCGCGTGAGCGAGATCTGGCCGTCGGGCGCCGTGTCGAACACCGCGCCGCGCGCCACCAGCTCACGCACCCGCGCCGGGCCCTCGGTGACCAGCACCTCGACCGCGCGCGGGTCGCACAGGCCGCCGCCGGCCACGAGCGTGTCCGCCAGGTGCGCCTCCGGGGAGTCCTCCGGGTCCAGCGCCGCCGCGATACCGCCCTGCGCCCAGACCGTCGAGCCCGAGGCCAGGAGGTCCTTGGTCACCAGCAGCACGCGGGGCACCCGCGTGCGCAGCTCGAGCGCGGCCGTCAGGCCCGCGATGCCCGAGCCGACGACGACCGCGTCGACCTCGACCGTCCACCCCGGTGCGGGCGCGGCCAGGCGCGTCGCGAGCACCGGCGCGGTCGTGACGTCGTCCGGGAGCGGGACGCTCGGCGTCGTGACGGGCGCCGTCACCGGGCGCCGCGCGCCGCGTGGTCGCGGGCCTGCTCGTCGGCGGGCCCGTCCGGCTCGTCGGAACCCGTGTCCGACGAGGCCGCGCCCGCGTGCGTGTGCGGCTCGCGCACCCCGCAGCCCGCGTGCGCGTGCGGTGCCGCGCGGTCGATCGTGTGCGGGTGGTCCACCAGGTCCCGGCCCTGCGCGAACGGCACGCCCGACGGCACCAGACCCGCGGCCGCGGTCCACTCGTCCGGCACCTGGCCGGGGTCGTCGGACAGGTCGACGATCTTGTTCTCCGAGTCCACGAGCACCACGTGCGGCTCGTACGTGCGCGCCTCCGCGTCGGACATCACCCCGTAGGCGATGAGGATCACCACGTCGCCCGGGTGCACCAGGTGCGCCGCGGCGCCGTTGATGCACACCTGCCCCGACCCGGCCTCGCCCGCGATCGCGTACGTGGTCAGGCGCGCGCCGTTCGTCACGTCGACGATGTCCACCTGCTGCCCGGGCAGCAGGTCCGCCGCGGCGAGCAGGTCCGCGTCCACCGTGACGGAGCCGACGTAGTGCAGGTCCGCCTGCGTGACCGTCGCGCGGTGGATCTTGCCCGTCATCATCGTGCGCATCAGCGTCGTCATGCCCGGTCCCCCAGGGTCACCGTCGTGTTGTCGATCAGCCGCGTCGAGCCCACGCGCGCGGCCAGGAGCAGCAGGGCCTCGCCCACGTGCTCGTCGCCCGCGGGCGTGAAGTCGTCCGGGTGCACCAGCGCGACGTAGTCCACGTCGTCGACGCCCGCGGCCGCGAGCGCGGTGCGCGCGGCGTCGAGCACCGCACCGGGTGCGGCACCCGTGAGCGCGACCTCGCTCCCCGCGCGCAGCGCCGCGGGCAGGCCGAGCGCACGACGACGGTCGTCGGCCGACAGGTAGGCGTTCCGGCTGGACAGGGCCACGCCGTCGTCGTCGCGCACCAGCGGCACGCCCACCACCTCGACCGGGACGTCCAGGTCCCGGACCATGCGCCGGACGGCCGCGAGCTGCTGCGCGTCCTTGCGACCGAACAGCGCGACGTCGGGGCGCGTGAGGTGCAGCAGCTTGAGCACCACGGTCAGCACGCCGTCCAGGTGACCGGGCCGCGACTCGCCCTCCAGCACGTCGCCGATCGCACCCGCGGCCACGCGGACCACCGGGTCGCCGTCCGGGTACACGTCCTGCGGGCCCGGCGCGAACACCACGTCGTCGGCACCCAGCAGCCCCGGCCCGGACAGCAGGTCCAGGTCGCCCTCGAGGTCCCGCGGGTAGCGCGACAGGTCCTCGCTGGGGGCGAACTGCAGCGGGTTGACGAAGATCGTCACCACCACGCGCTCCGCGAGCGTGCGCGCGTGCCGCACCAGGGACAGGTGACCGGCGTGCAGCGCACCCATCGTCATGACGACGGCCGTGCCGTGCGGGCGGCCCGTGCGCGCGCGCGGCGCGGAGGACAGCGCGGCAGCGAGCTCCGTGCGGGTGCGCGCGAGCGTCGGTGTGCCGACGACGGTGGTCATGCGTCCTCCTGCGGGCCCGTGGGCCCGTCGTCCGGGTGGGGGTCGAGCGGCGCGTCGTCGCTCCCCTGCTGCAACGATCCCGCATCGCCGGGCATGCCCGCGACCTCGGGCCGCGTGACGGAGGCGACAGCGAGCGCGTCGAGCACGTCCGCGGCGGCCGGCTCGGGCAGCAGGCCGGCGGCCAGCGCACGTGCTCCCGCGGCCCGCGCGAGCGTCCGGTAGGCCGCCGGGACGTCCGGCGCGCCCGCGTGCACCGCGAACGCGTCCAGCACGGCCAGGTGCTCACGGACCGTGCCGACGTCTCCGCGGCGCACCGGCCCCGTCAGCGCACCGATCGCGCCGGGGCCCTGGGCCCGGTCCGTCGGGGCGCCCTCGGCGGTGGACTCGGCGCGCAGCGCGCCGTCGAGCGCGGCCTCGAGCAGCGGCGTCAGCATCCGGCCCGGGTCGGGCACGCCCGCGGCAGCGAGGGCCTGCGCCGCCTGCGCGACCAGCACCACCAGGTGGTTCGCACCGTGCGCGAGCGCCGCGTGGTACAGCCCGCGCGCGGACTCGTCCAGCACCGTGGGCTCGCCGCCCACCTCGACCGCGAGCGCCTGGCCGATCGGCAGCACGGGCGTGGGACCCGTCACCGCGAACGGGCAGCCGACCAGGCGCGCCACGTCCAGCGAGGTGCCCGTGAACGTCATCGCGGGGTGGATGGCCAGCGGGATCACGCCCGCGAGCCGCGCGGGCTCGAGCACCCCGACGCCGTACCGACCCGACGTGTGCACGACGATCTGCCCCGCCTGCCACGCGCCGAGGTCGGCCAGGCCCTGCACCAGCGGGCCCAGCGCGTCGTCGGGGACGGTCAGCAGCACCAGCTCGGCACGCCGCACCACCTCCGGCACCTCGAGCACCGGCACGCCGGGCAGCAGGTCCTCGACGCGCTCACGCGACGCCTGCGAGACCGCGGACGCGCCCACCACCGGGTGGCCTGCGGCGCGCAGCGCGCTGCCCAGCACCGCACCGACGCGTCCCGCGCCGACCACCCCGACCCCGAGCCGACCCGGCCTCCGGTCAGCGGTCACGCCGTGCCCCGCATCCACAGCTCGGGACCCGCGGACGCACGTGCGGTGCGGGCCCGCTCCGCCTGCTCGTCGAGCAGCGCGGCCGCGGCCTTCGCCTCCAGGTGGTCCACGCGGGGGCTCACGGGCCCGGGCGTGGAGTGCACCACGAACGACGCGAGGCCGAGCCGGCGCTGCAGCGGGCCTTGGTCCAGGCCGAGCGACTGCGTGCGCTCGTGCGGCACCACGTCCACGTTCCGCACCAGCCGTCCCGAGCGGGAGATCAGCGCGGTGCGCGTCACGCGCACGCCCCGCCGCCGCCAGCCGATCGGGTCCAGCCAGCGTGCGCTGCGCGGCGACGTGATGAACCCGCCGTCGTCGTCCATGCCGGACATCGCGGTGTTGATGAGCTCCCACGGGTCCTCGACGCCCAGGTCCGGCAGCACCAGCCAGAGCGCGGCGGCGGCCTCCTGGCGCGTCGCGACCGGGTGCAGCACGGTCGCGCGCGCCGCGTCGTCACCGGTGCCGTAGCCCGCGACGTTGATCTGGACGCGCCACCAGTCAGGTCCGCGCCACCACAGGCTCTGCGTGAGGCGCACCGCCTGGACCCGCCCGGGCGGCACGGTCTGGGCGCGCTGCTCGGTCAGGCCGTGCCGCAGCCGGATGCCGTCCGGCGACCACGCCGCACGGAACCCGGCACCCGAGTTGACCCGGCCCCACAGCGCGCCGACGAACCCGAGCGCCGCGGGCAGCAGCGCGAACAGGGGGCCGGCCTCCTGCGCGATCAGCGCCCCGGCCACCACGGCCACCAGCATGACGACGAGCCCCACCACGCCGGCGCTGCGCAGCGTCGAGACGAGCAGGCGCGACATCGGGACGGTGTAGACCTCGCGCTCGGGGGCCTCCTCGAAGCCGGGCACACGCCCCGTCGGCACGGCAGCGGTCGGCTCGCCCCCGGGCAGGGGGACGGCGGGCGCGTCGGCAGCGGACGGGTTCGTCGTCGGGCGGCGCAGACCCGCCGCGAGCGCGAGCAGCTCGCTGCGCAACGCCTGCGCGTCGGGCTCCCGCAGGTAGGCGAGCGAGACGGCCGACCCGGACCCGCCCGCGACCTCGAGGCGCAGGTCCGCCAGCCCGAACAGGCGCGCGAGCAGCGGCTGCACCACGTCCACGGCCTGCAGCCGGTCCAGGCGCGCCTGGCGCTGCTGCCGGAAGACGAGGCCCGACCGGTAGTGCACCGCCTCGTCGGTCACGGCGTACCGGGTCATCCGCCAGGCCAGGCCCGAGTAGGCGAAGCCCACGACCCCGACCAGCAGCACCAGCCCGACCGCGAAGAGCCAGCCGCGGCCCGCGAGCAGGTCGGAGGCCGCGCGCACGTCGTCGGCGAACTGGTAGCTCGCGAACGCGACCACCGCGACGATCGCCTTCCACCCCTTGAGCGCCGGGGTCACGGGGTGCATGCGGCGCCACGCGTCGGCGGGGACGGCCTCGTCGGCCTCGACCACCTGGTCGTCGGTCTTCACAGCCCCGCCAGCCGGGCCTCACCGCGGGACGCGAGCCGGTCCCGCAGGCGGGCGGCCTCCGCGGGCGGCAGGCCCTCGATCGACGCGGTGGTCTGCGGCGACGCCGTGTGCAGCTGCACGGACGCGATCTTGAACGCGCGCGCGACCGGTCCCGCGGTCACGTCCACGTACTGCATGCGGCCGTACGGCACCACGACGAGCGAGCGGAACAGGATGCCGCGGCGCACCAGCAGGTCGTCGGCGCGCTCCGCGTACGCGAGCGCGCCGACCTGACGCCGGACGAGCAGCGCACCCCACAGCGTGAACGCGGCGACGATCCCGAACGGGAGCCACAGCCACGGCTGCGGGATGACGACCGCGAGCAGCGCGAGCACGGCGAGCACCGGGACGAGCCAGACCGCCATCACGGTGAGGCGCGCGCGTGCGAGGCGCGGCGACACCGGGGTCCAGGTCACGTCGGTGGGGTCGAACGGGGCGCTCGCGCGCGTCGGGCCGTCGGTCATGCGCCCATCCTCCCACCGGGCGCCGACCGCCGGACGTGCCTCACGTCGCGGTCACCTGCGGCGGGACCTCGGGCTCCTCCTGCTCGGGCGGGGGGACGCGGCAGAACCACTCGACCACGAGCCCGGTCACCGCGAGCACCACGGCGCCGGCCGTGGCGGCGCCGGCGGCCACGGCCCGCAGGCCGTTCCCGGGCGTCGCGAGGTCCAGCAGCACGACGATCGTCTGGCCGCCGTACCAGCCCGCCAGGAGCGCACCCGTGTAGCAGGAGGCCTTCGCGAGCACCGCGGTGCGCGCGGCGCGGATCGGGTTCAGGTCCGGCCGCTTCCCCCGGAGGAACTGCCGGACGGCCCAGCCCATCGAGAGCACCACGCCGGCGATCAGCAGCTCGACCGCGACCACGAGCCACGGCACCTGTGGCGGCAGCGCCCCCTGGCCGTCCGCCGCGTCGAGCACGATCCACGTCGCGGCGGCGACACCCAGCGCGACCGCCAGGAGCGTCTGCCAACGCGTGCGGCGCATCACGGCCCCGACGGCGTGGGGGGCGGGAAGCCGGTCACGTCACGCACGCGCTCGGGGTCGAGCGGGTGCGCGGCCGCGGCCGGCTGATCCGGGTGCAGCTCGCGGGAGTAGTGCGCCTGCGGGTGCAGCTCCTGGGAGGCGAAGGCCTGCGGGTGCAGCTCCTGCGAGCTCTGCTGCTGCGGGTGCTCGGGCTCGGGCTGGGCCGAGGGCACGGGCGCGGTCAGCCAGTCCAGCGCGAGCCAGCGCACGCCGTCCCGGTCCGGTGCAGTGGCCGCGAGCGCCGCGACGGGCCCGCCGCCCAGGCCCGGGAGCACCGCGTCGGGGTCGACCTGTGCCCACGGCTGCAGCACGAACGCACGCTCGTGCGCGCGCGGGTGCGGCAGCTCGAGGTCCTCGGTCACGGCCAGCACCGAGCCGTACAGGATCACGTCGACGTCCAGCGTGCGCGGCCCCCAGTGCTCGAGCCGTTCGCGGCCGTGCGCCTGCTCGACCGCCTGCACGGCGTTGAGAAGACCCCGCGCGGACAGCGTGGTGCGCACCAGCAGCACCGCGTTGAGGAAGTCCGGCTGCTCCGGCCCGCCCACCGCGGCGGTCCGGGCGAGCGGCGAGACCTCCACCAGCTCGACACCCGGGGTGCGCGAGATCTGGCCGACGGCCTGGCGCAGCGTCTCCTGCGCGTTGCCCAGGTTCGCGCCGAGCGCGAGCACGGCGTCCACCGGGGCGTCGGGCACGGCGTCGAGCCGGTCGAGGGCCGGTCCAGCGGCCGGGTCACCCACCGGTGCCCCGACGGGTGCGGCGGCCTCGGCGGACCACGCGTCCTGCGGCACGGGCTCGACGACGCGGGTCTCCTGCAGCTCGGGCACGACGAACGCGGTGGTCGGCTGCTCGTCGGGCGCGGGTCCCGCAGGTCCGGCGTCGAGGAGACCCCCGGCCGGTGCGGCGGCCGCTCCCAGGGGCATCGGGACCAGGGGCGGCACCACGGGTCCGGCGGCGAACGCGGCACCGGCGACCGGCATCTGCGACGTGCGCGGGTGCCCGGCAGGTGCGTCGTCGGGCCGCGCTGCCGTGGCCGCGGCGGCGCCGGACGCCGCGGACGCCTCGGGCGGGAGGTACGGCTCAGCCGCGGGCAGCTTGGTCCGGTCGCGCCGGATCGCGACCACCACGTCGCCGAACGGCACGGGGATCGGGGCCTGCGGCTTGTGCACCGCGACGTCCACGGTGTGCACCGTGCCGTCCGCGAGCACGGTCGCGGCGATGCGCTCGGCGAGCGTCTCGATCAGGTCGTACGCCGGGCCCTCGACCACCGCGACGACGCGCGTGGCCAACGTGCCGTAGTCGAGCGTGCGCGTGAGGTCGTCGCTCGCGGCCGCGCGACGCGTGTCCAGGTGCACCACCACGTCCACGGAGAACGTCTGCCCCTCGCGGCGCTCGTGCTCGAACACGCCGTGGTACCCCGTCGCCGTGACCCCGGTCAGCCGGATCTGGTCCAGGCGGTGGCCCTGCGCATCGGTCACCGGGACGATCGCGTCGCTCACCGCGCCTCCTCGTCGTTCGTCGCTCGCTCGCTCGTCGTGCGGGAGCCACCCTGCCACGCCGCGGCCACGCGTACGGCGTCCGACGACGAGCGCACGTCATGCACGCGCACGCACCACGCCCCCGCCACGGCCGCCAGGGCGCTGATCGCGGCGGTCGCGTGGTCCCGCTGGGCCGGTGGCACGGGCTCGTGGTCGGGGCCCGCGAGCAGGTGGCCCAGGAACCGCTTGCGGCTCGCACCCACCAGCACCGGGAACCCGTCGGCCACGAGCTCCGGCAGGCGCGCGAGCAGCGGCCAGTTGCTGGCGCCCGGCTTGGCGAAGCCGAGGCCCGGGTCGAGCACCACCTGCTCGTCGCGCACGCCCGCGACGCGCAACGCGGCCACGCGCTGCGCGAGCTCCCGGCGCACGTCCGTGACCACGTCCTCGTAGTCGTCGAGCTCGTCCATGACGTCCGCGTGCCCGCGCCAGTGCATCGCCACGTACGCCACCCCGGTCGTCGCGACGACGCCGTACATCTCGTCGTCCGCGAGCCCGCCGGACACGTCGTTCACGACGAGCGCGCCCGCCCCGACCGCCGCGCGCGCCACCTGGGCGCGCGTGGTGTCGACGCTGACCGCGGCCCCACGGCGCACCAGCTCCTCGATCACGGGCAGCACGCGCGCGCGCTCCTCGTCCACCGGCACCCGCCGCGCACCGGGCCGGGTGGACTCCCCGCCCACGTCCAGCAGGTCGGCACCCTGCTCGAGCAGCGTCATGCCGTGCGCGACCGCCGCGGCGGGCGTGAACCAGCGGCCGCCGTCGGAGAACGAGTCAGGCGTCACGTTCACCACGCCCATGACGAGCGTGCGGCCCGGCGCGCGCAGGGCCGGGGGCAGCACGGCGGGACCGACGACGCTCACGGGCCGAGCGTAGGCGCTCACCCGGACGGCGGGTGTCGGTGGGCCGTCCTACGCTGCGCGGGTCGGCACCAATCGCAACGGCGCGGGTCCGCTCGATGCGCACTTCGCGTCCTCGAACGAGGGAGCACGTCATGCCGCACGGCGACATCACCCACATCGACATCCCGGTCTCGGACAACGCGGCGGGCAGCCGCTTCTACGGCGGCCTGTTCGGCTGGCAGATCGCCGAGGTCCCCGGCTTCGAGGGCTACCCCATGTGGCAGGCCCCCAACAAGATCAGCGGCGGCGGGCTCGCGCCGCGGTCGGCGGACTTCAGCCAGCCGCGCAGCTACGTCGAGGTCGACTCGATCGACGAGTCGCTCGTCAAGGTCACCGAGCTCGGCGGCACGGTCCTGCGCGGCAAGGAGCCCATCGACGAGAACAGCTGGTGGGCCATCTTCCAGGACCCGGACGGCAACGTCATGGGCCTCTACGAGGGAGCCCCCAGCGCCGACTCGTGACCGCCGGACACGGCCGACGCGGCCGCCGAGGCATCTGCGCCGCCCCGCCACGGGGTAGTCGCTGCACCGGCGACAGCCGGAGCAGTCACGTCGCGTGGCGGGGCTCGAGGCGCGCCTGACGTTATGCGGCGGCCACGACCTCGAACTCGGCCGGTTCGGCGGGTCTCGCTCTCGGCCGGTTCGCCCGTACTTCCCTCATCCGGGTGACTCCTATCGGACGAGCGTGGGGGCGACGAGCCCGGTCGCGCCCCGGGGATCAGGCGGCGAGCATGGCCAGGCCGATGGACCCGACCATGGCCAGGACCGCCACGGCCGCGACGACCAGCAGCACCGTGCGCGAACGCATGAACCTCACGGCCGCTCCTCGGGCTCGTCGGACGTGGCCTCGCCGGCGGCGCCGACCTGCTCGGCGGCCAGGCGCGGCTCGGTGCGGCGCTCGGGACGGAAGCCCGACTTGTCGGCGTAGAACGCGCGGACGACGTCCATGTCCGCGCGCACGTCGCCGGTGAGCCGGATCGTCGGGCCCAGGCCGGTCGTCATGGTCGTGCGGTCGACGTAGCCGAGCGTCACGCCCCAGCCGGTCTCGCGTGCGATGCGGTAGAAGCCCGACTTCCAGCCCTGGCCGCTGCGGGTGCCCTCGGGCGTGACCACCAGGTAGAACCGCTCGCCGCTCCGCACGCGGGCCACCAGGTCGTCGACCAGGCCGGCGGGGTCGCGGCGGTCCACCGGGATGCCGCCGAGGCCGCGCATGAGCGGGCCGGCGACGCCGGTGAAGAGCGTGTGCTTGCCGAGCCAGCGGAACGGGATGCCCTGCTCCCACGCGATCCCGAGCATCAGGACGAAGTCCCAGTTCGAGGTGTGCGGGGCGCCGATGAGGATGCCCGCGCCGTCGTGCGGCGGGCGTTCGGTCACCAGGTGCCAGCGGCTGATCCGCCAGAAGGTGCGCGCGGCGGCGCGTCGCAGGTCCACGGGCGTCAGCGCGCGTGGATGAGGCTCATCGCCTCGGCGCGGGTCGCGACGTCACGCATCTGCCCCCGCACGGCGGACGTGACCGTCCGCGAGCCGGGCTTGCGGACGCCGCGCATGGACATGCACAGGTGCTCGCACTCGACCACGACGATGACACCGCGCGGCTGCAGCGTCGCGACCATGGCGTCCGCGATCTGCGCGGTGAGCCGCTCCTGCACCTGAGGGCGACGCGCGTACACGTCCACCAGGCGCGCGAGCTTGGACAGGCCCGTGATGCGCCCGTCCACGCCGGGGATGTACCCCACGTGCGCGACGCCGTGGAACGGCACCAGGTGGTGCTCGCACGTCGAGTACACCTCGATGTCCTTGACCAGCACCATCTCCTCGTGGCCGAGGTCGAACGTGGTGGTCAGGACGTCCTGCGGCGTCATCCGCAGCCCCGCGAAGACCTCGCGGTAGGCCCGCGCGACTCGTGCGGGGGTGTCCTGCAGGCCCTCGCGCTCGGGGTCCTCGCCGACCGCGATCAGCAGCTCGCGGATCGCGGCCTCGGCGCGCGCCTGGTCGTACTCGCCCACCGCGCCCGTGGGGGCGGAGATCGGGTCGACCATCACGGGGCCCCGGGCGTCTCGGCCGGGGGGACCTCGATGGTCTTGACCGGCGGGCGGTCGGGGTTGGCCGCCGCGGCCTCGTCCTCGGGGACCACCGCGTGGCCGTTCTGCTCGGCCAGCTCGGCGGGCGTCAGCACCGGCGGACGGTCGGAGACCGCGCGCTGGTCGCTCGACAGCCACACCTGACGCGGCTCGCGCTTGACGACGGGCTTGAAGATCTCCGCGAGCTGCTCGGCGTTCAGCGTCTCCTTCTCCAGGAGCTCGAGCACGAGCGCGTCGAGCACGTCCCGGTACTCGATGAGGATCTCCCACGCCTCGTGGTGCGCCTGGTCCATGAGCGCACGCACCTCGGCGTCGATCCGGCCCGCGACGTCCTCGGAATAGTCGCGCTGGTGACCCATGTCGCGGCCCAGGAACACCTCGCCGGAGTCCTGACCCAGGCGGATGGCGCCCAGCGTGCTGCTCATGCCGAACTGCGTGATCATGCGGCGCGCGGTCGCGGTCGCCTTCTCGATGTCGTTGCCCGCACCCGTGGTCGGGTCGTGGAACACGAGCTCCTCGGCCACGCGACCGCCCATGGCGTACGCGAGCTGGTCGAGCAGCTCGTTGCGCGTGATCGAGTACTTGTCCTCGAGCGGCATGACCATCGTGTAGCCCAGCGCGCGGCCGCGCGGCAGGATCGTCACCTTGGTCACCGGGTCGGTGTAGCGCAGCGCCGCCGCCACCAGGGCGTGCCCGCCCTCGTGGTACGCGGTGAGCTTCTGCTCCTTGATGTTCATGACGCGCGTGCGCTTCTGCGGGCCCGCGACCACGCGGTCGATCGCCTCGTCGAGCGCGTGGTCGTCGATGATCTGCGCGTTCTTGCGCGCGGTGAGCAGCGCCGCCTCGTTGAGCACGTTCGCCAGGTCCGCACCGGTGAAGCCCGGGGTGCGCCGCGCGACCGCGGTGAGGTCCACGTGCGGCGCCATCGGCTTGCCCTGCGCGTGCACCGTGAGGATGCGCTCGCGACCCTTGAGGTCCGGGGGCTCCACGGCCACCTGGCGGTCGAACCGGCCCGGCCGCAGCAGCGCGGGGTCCAGGATGTCCGGCCGGTTGGTCGCGGCGATGAGGATGACGTTCGTCTTGACGTCGAAGCCGTCCATCTCCACGAGCATCTGGTTCAGCGTCTGCTCGCGCTCGTCGTGCCCGCCACCCAGGCCCGCACCACGGTGCCGGCCGACCGCGTCGATCTCGTCGACGAAGATGATGGCCGGGCTGTTCTCCTTGGCCTGCTGGAACAGGTCCCGCACGCGGCTGGCGCCGACGCCGACGAACATCTCGACGAAGTCCGAGCCCGAGATCGAGTAGAACGGCACGCCCGCCTCGCCCGCGACCGCGCGCGCCAGCAGGGTCTTGCCGGTCCCGGGCGGGCCGTACAGCAGCACGCCCTTGGGGATCTTGGCGCCGACCGCCTGGAACTTGGCCGGCTCGGACAGGAACTCCTTGATCTCCGTGAGCTCCTCGACCGCCTCGTCGACGCCCGCGACGTCCGCGAACGTGACCTGCGGCGACTCCTTGGAGACCAGCTTGGCGCGCGACTTGCCGAAGCTCATGACGCGCGAGCCGCCGCCCTGCATGTTCGCCATCAGGAACCAGAAGATCGCCAGGATGATGATGAACGGCAGCACCAGCGACAGCAGGCTGCTCCACCACGACGTCTGCGGGTTCGAGGACGTGAAGCCCTTCGGCAGGTCCGCGCCCTGCACGGCCTCCACCACGGTCTCGCCCTGCGGTGCGACGTACTGGAACTGGACGCGCTTGCCGTAGTTGTCGTCGCCCTTGACGAAGTCGTCCTTGAGCGTGAGCTCGACGCGCTGCACGCCGTCGGTGATCTTGGCCTGCTCGACCTTGTCCTGCGCGAGCAGCGCGAGCCCGTCGGACGTGTCGATCGACTTCACGGAGGGCTGCGTGAGCGTGCTCACGCCGATCCACAGCAGCACGACGGCCAGGGCGATCCACAGGAAGGGACCGCGAACGAGGCGCTTGAGGTTCATAGGCTTTCGGGGCGCTGGCCCCGCACCCTCCTGCTCGGGCAGCTGTCGGACGGACTGATCGGACGAACGTACACGCTGGTTCCGTCGTTCCCGGCGCCTGTTCGCGCAGGGCCGACGGGCCCGAGGTCGCGGCCGGCTCGCGGCCCGCGCGCGTCCGTGGCGGGCGTCAGGCCCCGTACACGTGCGGCGCGAGCGTCCCGACGAACGGCAGGTTGCGGTACTTCTCCGCGTAGTCGAGCCCGTACCCGATGACGAACTCCGACGGGATGTCGAACCCGACGTACCGGACGTCGACCTCGACCTTGGCCGCGTCGGGCTTGCGCAGCATCGTCGCGATCTCGACCGACGCGGGGCCGCGGCTGCGCAGGTTGGAGACCAGCCAGGACAGCGTCAGGCCGGAGTCGATGATGTCCTCGACGATGAGCACGTGCTGACCCGTGAGGTCGGTGTCCAGGTCCTTGAGGATCCGCACGACGCCCGAGGACTTGGTGCCCGACCCGTACGACGAGACGGCCATCCAGTCCATCGCGACCGGGGAGTGCAGGCGGCGCGCGAGGTCGGCCATGACCATCACCGCACCCTTGAGCACGCCCACCAGCAGCACGTCCTTGCCGGCGTAGTCCGTGTCGATCTGTGCCGCGATCTCGTCGAGCCGCGCGTGCAGCTGCTCCTGCGAGAGCAGGACCTTCTCGAGGTCGTCTCCCATGTCCGCCGGGTCCACAGCCGCTCCTGTCACGCGTCGTCCGTGCCGGCCGCGGTGCGGGCCGGCGGCCTCAGGCGTCGGCCGGCGGCACCGTACGGTCGTCCGCCGGCTCGTCGTCGGGCCCGACGACAAGCGTGCCACAGGCGCGGCGCGCCACCAGCCGCCCCGGCAGCGCGACGGGACCCTGCCCGTGCCAGTGCGTGAGCAGCCGGTCCATCGCGAGGACGTGCGTGCGGGTGAGGCTGCCCGCGGGTGCGCCCGCGGCGACCGCGGCCCGGCGCAGCGCGCGCCGTCGCACCGCGTCCGGCACACCCTCGAGCGCGCAGACGTCCACGACGACGGGCCCCGACCCTCCCGGACGCAGCGCCGCCCCCAGCGCGGCCTCGGCGTGCCCGTCGAGCGCGTCGGCGTCCTCGCGCAGCTGGTCGGCGGTGCGCGCGAGCGCGTGCGCGACCCCCGGTCCCAGCACACGTTCCAGCACGGGCAGCACCTCGGCGCGCACCCGGCTGCGCAACGGGTCGCCCGGTGCGCCGCGGTTGGTCGGGTCCTGCCACGGGTCGAGGCCGAGCTCCGCGCACACCGCCGCGGTGTCCTGCCGGGTGAGCCCGAGCAGCGGCCGGCGCAGCACGCCGCGGACCCGCGGCATCCCCGCGAGCGCACGCGCACCCGAGCCGCGCGCGAGGCCCAGCAGCACCGTCTCGGCCTGGTCGTCGAGCGTGTGGCCCAGCAGCACCGCGGACGCACCCAGGCGCGCGGCCTCGGCGTCGAGCGCCGCGTACCGCGCGGTGCGCGCGGCGGCCTCGGGGCCGCCCGGTCCGGCCGCGTCCACGCGCACCACGGCGACCGGGTCGAGCCCGAGCGCGCGGCACTGCGCGGCCGCCCGGTGCGCCACCTCGTCGGACCCCGGCTGCAGCCCGTGGTCCACGACGACCGCACCCGCACGCCGTCCGGTGCGCGGCACCGCGAACGCCGCCGCGGCCGCCAGCGCGAGCGAGTCCGTGCCACCCGAGCACGCGACCAGCACCAGCGCGTCATCGGGCAGGTCGGCCACCGCAGCCGTCACCGCGCTGCGCGCCGCGGCGACCCGCGGGTGCGGCCCGGGCACGGAACCCGGGCTCAGCCGTGCACCCGGCGCACCCACGCGGCCGGGTCGGCGATCTCGGCGGCGGTGGGCAGGTGCTCGGGCGCGGCCCACACGGCGTTGGCCGCGGCGATGCCGACGCGCGAGCGCACGGCCCGGACGAACACCGCGCCGTCGCGGTACTGCGCGAGCTTCTCGTCCATGCCGAGCACGCGGCGCACCACGCGCTGCGCTCCGCGCGAGCGCGCGCCCGACTCGCGGCGCGCCTCGAACCGCCGGCGGATCTGGCGCACCGAGGGCACCACCGTCCGCCCGACGGCGTCCATGGTCACGTCGGCGTGCCCCTCGAGCAGGGCCATGACCGCGCCGACCTCGTCGAACAGCGTGCGCTGCTCCGCGGTCAGCACGTCGAGCACCGAGCCGGCGCCCGACACGGCCCGCCGCACACCCGCCGCGACGGTCTCGAGCGACTGCTCCTGCTCGTCGGCGAGCCCCGCGAGCAGCCGCGCGGACCGGTCCCGCAGGTGCGCGGCCAGCCAGGGCGCCGCCGCGAACTGCAGCGCATGCGTCTGCTCGTGCAGCGCGACCCAGAGCCGGAAGTCCGCGGGGTCCACGCGCAGCGCACGCTGCACCTCGAGCACGTTGGGCGCGACCAGCAGCAGCCGGCCCTCGCCCGGGGCGTCCGCCGGCGCACCGGGGGCGGGCGTGAACGGGTCGAACTGGCCCAGCACCTTGCCGGACAGCAGCGCGAGCACCGCGCCCACCTGCACACCGGCGAGCGCGCGCCGACGCGGCGAGGCCTGGTGCGCCGGGACCGTGACGTCCGCGGCCATCGTCGCGAACACGCGCGCGTTCGCGTGCGCCCACCCGGCGCGGTCCACGACGATCACGCGCGAGATGTCCGCGGCCGCGCGGCCGTCCGCGGGAGCCAGGCGCGTGGTGCGGACCACGTGCTCGGCCGCGACGCCCGCGGCCGACCGCAGACCCTCGACGAGCGCGGTGAGCTCCTCGCGTGAGTCGACCGGGCCCGGACGCGCCGCGCGCGCACCCACGCGGGCGGCGACGTCCCAGTCCACCGGCCCCGTCGTCGCGCTCATGGCGTCACGGTAACCCGGGGCTCAGCCCGAGCAGCCGCAGCCCTGGAGCGCTGTGACGAAGCGGTCGATCGCCTGCCGAGCGGCGAACGGGCCGTCCGCCTTGGGGTGCGTGACCAGCACCGCGAACACCAGCTGGCGGCCCTGCTCGTCGGTCACGGTGCCCGCGAGACCCTTGACGCCCGCGAGGCTGCCGGTCTTGGCCCGGACCAGTCCGCGTGCGGGCGACTCGAGGTAGCGGTCGTCGAGCGTGCCCGTGAGCCCCGCGATGGGCAGGCCGACGGCGACGGCGCGCAGCGTGGGCTGGTCGGGGTCCATCACCAGCTCCACCAGGTCGGTCAGCGTGGAGGGCGTGAGCGCGGAGTCCTCGGCGAGCCCGGACGCATCCGACAGGTGGGCACCCGTGACGTCCACGCCCAGCCGCGCCACGGCACTGAGCACCGCCTTGGTCCCGCCCTCGAAGCTCGCCGGCAGCGACTGGTCGAGCGCGACGTACCGGGACACGACCTCGGTCACGGTGTTGTCCGAGTGCTCGAGGAAGAACTGCACCACCTGTGCGAGCGGTGCCGACTCGACGCTCGCCAGCGGCGTCGCACCCGAGGGCGCCGTACCGCGCGTGGGTGTGCCGGTGACCGTGATGCCCGCCTCCTCGAGCCGCTTCGCGAAGTCGGCGGCAGCGGCCAGCGCGGGGTCGGCGTGCCGGGGCGGGTACTCGAGGTCGGTGCGCGTGGCACCGACGTGCACCGCGAGCGCCGTCACGGGCGCGACGTAGCCGAGGTCCAGGTCGCCGTCGTCCCAGCCCGGGCTCACCGCGGGACCCGTGAACAGCGTGTCGTCCACGCGCAGCGTGACCTCGGTGAGGCCTGCGAGCGTCAGCTGGCGGGCGGCCGCGCGTGCCAGGTCGCCCAGCCCCGCCCGGCCGTCCACGGCGGTCGGGTCGCCCTCGTCGGGCGCGAGCATCATGTCCCCGCCGCCGACGAGCACGACCGAACCGTCCGAGCCGCGCACCACGCTCGTCGTCCGCGTCGAGGTGGAGTCCAGCGTGCCGAGCGCCGCGACCGCGGTGACCAGCTTCGCGGTCGACGCGGGCTCGCGCGCGAGGTCCGCGGCGTGCGACGCGAGGACCTCGCCCGTGAGCTGGTCGGCGACCACCACACCCACGCTGCCCAGGTGCTCCTCGGCGACCAGGTCCTTGACCAGCGCGGTCACGGCGTCGGCCGCGGGCTGCGGGGCCTGGGGGTCGAGCGCGCCGAGCGCGGGCACCACGTCACCGGGCAGGACCGCGCCGGGTGCGGTCGGGAAGGGCGCCGGATCGGCGGGCACGGGGTCGAGCGTGACCAGCCCGGGCACCACGTCGTACGCGTCGGCGGCCACGTAGCCGCCGAGGCCGAGCACGACGACGAGCGCCGAGACACCCACGACGCGCGCGCCTGTGGCCATGATCACGCTCCCGACGAAGACCGGGTGGGACGAGTGCCCCGCCGGTGCGTCAGACTATGCGGACGAGACGATGTGACCGTCCCACCGGCGCGCCGGTCACCGATCACGAAGCCCCGACCACCGCCGGCCCACCGGCCGGCGGCGCGGCGGACAGGAGTGCTGTGGAGTTCGACGTCACCATCGAGATCCCCAAGGGTCAGCGCAACAAGTACGAGGTGGACCACGCGACCGGGCGCATCCGGCTCGACCGCATGCTCTTCACCTCGACGCGCTACCCCGACGACTACGGCTTCATCGAGGGCACCCTGGGTGAGGACGGCGACCCGCTGGACGCCCTGGTGCTGCTCGAGGAGCCCACGTTCCCGGGCTGCCTCATCCGCTGCCGCGCGCTCGGCATGTTCCGCATGCGCGACGAGGCGGGCGGCGACGACAAGGTGCTGTGCGTCCCGACGGGCGACCAGCGCGCCGCCTGGCGCCAGGACATCGACGACGTGTCCGACTTCCACCGTCTCGAGATCCAGCACTTCTTCGAGGTCTACAAGGACCTCGAGCCCGGCAAGTCCGTCGAGGGTGCGCACTGGACGGGCCGCGCGGAGGCCGAGGCCGAGATCCAGCGCTCGCGGCAGCGCGCGATCGACGCCGGCTACGAGCACTGACACCACGACGAAGGCCCGGGTCCCCGTGCGGGGGTCCGGGCCTTCGTCGTGGTGCGGGCGCTACGGGCGACCGGCGTACGGCATCGCGCCGTAGTACCGCATCGACGTGATGCGGACCGTCAGGCCGGGGCGCAGGGCCTCGATGATCTGACCGCCGCCGATGTACATCGCCACGTGGTAGATCGAGTTCGCGTCGTCGGGGTTCGTGCCCCAGAACACCAGGTCACCGGGTCGCATGCTCGAGTAGCTGATCTTGAGGACCTGCTTGTACTGGTCGCGCGACGTGCGGTTGATGCCCACGCCGGCCGCGCTCCACGACGTCATGGTCAGGCCCGAGCAGTCGTAGCCGGGGCCCGTGCCGCCCCACACGTACGGCGCGCCCAGGCGGGACTTGGCCACCGCGACCGCGGTGGCGCCCTGCGACGCCGACCCGCGCGAGACGCCGGTGCCCAGGCCGTTGCCGGGGTTGCTCGGCTTGGTCGGGTCGGGCTTGGGCGTCGGCGGACGCGTCGGCTGGGCCGGGGGCGTCGTGGGCCCCGGGTCGGGGTCCGGGCGGTCCGGCGGCGTGGTCGGGTCCGGGCGGTCCGGCGGCGTGGTCGGGTCCGGACGGTCCGGCGGCGTCGTCGGGTCGGGCGACGGCGTGGTCGGTTCGGGGTCCGGGTCCTGCTCGTGCTCCTCGCGCGCCTCGCGCTCCTCGCGGCGGCGGCGCTCCTCGTCGATCGCCTCCTGGCGCTCGCGCTCGACCTCGACGCTCGTGCTGCGCGCCGCGGCCAGCTGCGCGAGCAGAGCCTCGCGCTCCTGCTCACCCTGGACGCGTGCCGCATCGGCGTCGTCCGCGGTGTCCTGCGCGGCGTCGAGCGCGGTCTGCGCGTCCGCCTGCGCGTCGGCCGCCGTGGCCGCGGCGTCCTGCGCCTGGGCCGAGAGCGTGCCGGCGACCAGGTCCGCCGCGCGGTAGGCCTGCACGGCCTCGTCGGCCTTGCCCGTGATCTGGTCCATCGCGCTCGTGCGGCGCGCGACGTCCTCGAAGCCCTCGGCGGACAGGAGCGACTCCACCAGGTCGGCCGAGCCGCCCGAGCGCGCGACCTGGCGCGCGATCGCGACGAGCTCGCGGCGTGCCTGCTCGGCGGTGGCCGCGGCGTCGCTGGAACGCTGCGCGGCGTCGTCGGCCGCGCCCTGCGCGTCCTCGGCTGCGGCGAGCGCCTGCGTGTACGCCTCACCGGCCTGCTGCACGGCCCGCTCGGCCGCGTCGGCCTGCGTGCTCAGCTGCGCGAGCCGGATCTCCATCTGGGCGACCGACTGCTCCGCGTCGCGCACGGCCTCGCGCGCGTCCTGCACGTCCTGGTCGGACGGACCGCCCGGGTCGGCGAACGCACCGGGGGCACCGACGAGCAGCGCGGCCGCGGTGGCGAGCGTCAGGGCGCCGGACACACGGCGGCGCACGCGCGGTCGTGGGCCGGCTCGGCGCTCGCTCACGGGGGTGCCTCTCGTCGTGGTGCGGGCGCGGGGAGCGCCCAGCGACGGACGCTACCGGGCGACTCCCCAGAAGTGAACAGGCGTCACAACAGTCACACGAGTCACAGCAGCCACACTCGGGAGGAAGCGGACGAGTCGGACCGCCGCCGTCCGACACGTGAGACGGGCGTTCCGACAACTGGTCACGTCGACCTACTCTCGGCGCATGTTCTCCTGCCGAATGTGTCGCTGACGCGCACGTTCGGCCTGCCCGCGGGCGGCCCGGCCTCGACGCCGGACGCCGTACCCGCTCGAGCACTGCTCGGAACGTGCGCCACCACCTCCCACCCGCGGGACGGACGTCGGCTGCCCGAGCTCCCCGCGGACCTTCCCCAGGACCGACCGCAAGGAGCCAGAGATGAGCAACGAGAGCTGGAGCTTCGAGACCCGCCAGATCCACGCGGGCCAGAGCCCCGACCCGACCACGGGCGCGCGGGCGCTGCCGATCTACCAGACCACGTCCTACGTGTTCGACTCCGCCGAGCAGGCCGCCGCGCGGTTCGCGCTGCAGGACCTCGGCCCGATCTACACGCGCATCGGCAACCCCACGCAGGAGGTCGTCGAGAACCGCATCGCGTCGCTCGAGGGCGGCGTGGGCGCGCTGCTGGTCGCGTCCGGGCAGGCGGCCGCGACGTTCGCGATCCTCAACGTCGCGGAGGCCGGTGACCACGTCGTCGCGAGCCCGTCGCTGTACGGCGGCACGTACAACCTGCTGCACCACACGCTGCCCAAGCTGGGCGTGGAGACCACGTTCGTCGAGGACCCGCACGACGCCGAGGCGTGGCGCGCCGCGATCCGCCCCAACACCAAGGCGTTCTTCGCCGAGACGATCCCGAACCCCCGGTCCGACGTGCTGGACATCGAGCTCGTCGCGGGCGTCGCGCACGAGTACGGCGCACCGCTGATCGTCGACAACACCGTCGCCACGCCGTACCTCATCAACCCGCTGAAGTGGGGCGCCGACGTGGTGGTGCACTCCGCCACCAAGTACCTGGGCGGGCACGGCTCGGCGATCGGCGGCGTGATCGTCGACGGCGGCACGTTCGACTACGCGCAGCACCCGGACCGGTTCCCGGGCTTCAACTCCCCCGACCCCTCGTACCACGGCCTCAACATCGCCGAGGCGCTCGGGGTGGGCTCCGCGTTCGGTGCGAACCTGTCCTACATCCTCAAGGCGCGCATCCAGCTCCTGCGGGACCTGGGCGCCGCGATCTCCCCGTTCAACGCGTTCCTCATCTCGCAGGGCATCGAGACGCTCTCGCTGCGCGTCGAGCGGCACGTGCAGAACGCGGCCACGGTCGCGCAGTGGCTCGAGGCGCGCGACGACGTGCTCGGCGTGCACTACTCGGGCCTCGAGTCGAGCCCGTGGCACGCGAACCAGCTCAAGTACGCGCCCCGTGGTGCCGGTGCGGTGCTCGCGTTCGAGCTCGAGGGCGGGTCCGCGGCCGGTCAGTCGTTCGTCTCGGCGCTCGAGCTGCACTCGAACGTCGCCAACATCGGCGACGTCCGCTCGCTCGTGATCCACCCCGCCTCGACGACCCACTCGCAGCTCACGCCGCAGGAGCAGGCGCTCTCGGGCGTCACGCCCGGCCTCGTGCGTCTCGCGGTCGGCATCGAGCACATCGACGACATCCTGGCGGACCTCGAGGCCGGCTTTCGGGCCGCGAAGGGCGCCTGACCACAGGCCGGGCCGGACGGCGGCGCACGACACGCGTGCTGCCGTCCGGCCTGGTCCCGGGACGTTCGTCCCGACCCGCGGTCGACCCGGTCCGGGCGCCCGCCTCCTGCGTAGATTGGTTCCTCGTGCCCGACGAGTACGCCCCCACCACGCCCGCGCGGGCGCACGCGAGCACGCGTGCCAGCCGGGTGCCGGTGGCGCAGCGGCCCCCGACCCCGGCCTCGTCGGCCTGGCGCGAGGGCGACCCCGTGGGGCGCCGCCAGTTCGCCGACCTCGGACCGTTCGCGCTCGAGTCGGGCGGGCGCCTGCCCGCGGTCCGGCTCGCGTACGAGACGTGGGGCGAGCTCGCACCCGACGGCTCCAACGCGGTCCTGGTGCTGCACGCCCTGACGGGCGACTCGCACGTGACGGGTCCCGCGGGGGACGGGCACCCCACGCCGGGGTGGTGGCAGTCGATGGTCGGACCGGGCGCGCCGATCGACACCGAGCGCTGGTTCGTCGTCGCACCCAACGTGCTGGGCGGGTGTCAGGGCTCGACCGGACCCGCGTCGCCGGGGCCGGACGGCACCCCGTGGGGCAGCCGGTTCCCGCAGGTCTCCGTGCGGGACCAGGTCGCCGCCGAGGTCCGGCTGGCCGACCTGCTGGGCATCCGCCGCTGGTCGCTGGTGATCGGGGCGTCGATGGGCGGCCTGCGCGTGCTCGAGTGGGCCGCCTCCGAACCGCAGCGCGTCGCGGCGTTCGCCGCGATCGCCACCTCCGCGCAGACCACGGGCGACCAGATCGCCAACTTCCACACCCAGATCGCCGCGATCCACGCCGACCCCGGGTTCCGCGGGGGCGACTACTACGACGCCGCGCCCGGTGAGGGCCCCCACGTCGGGCTCGGGATCGCGCGGCAGATCGCGCACCAGAGCTACCGGTCCGCGCTCGAGCTCGACGAGCGGTTCGGCCGCATCCCGCAGGGTGCCGAGGACCCGCTCGAGGGCGGACGCTTCGCCGTCCAGTCCTACCTGGAGCACCACGGCGACAAGCTCGCGCGACGGTTCGACGCCAACACGTACGTGACGCTGACGCGCTCGATGATCACGCACGACCTGGGCCGGGACCGCGGCGGCGTGGACAACGCGCTCGCACAGATCACCGCGCACGGCCTGGTGGTCGCGGTGGACACCGACCGCCTGTTCCCCCTGGCGCAGTCGGAGCGGATCGCGGCGCACGTGCCCGGTGCGGGGCCGGTCCGCGTCGTGCACTCCGACTTCGGGCACGACGGCTTCCTCATCGAGGCCGACCAGGTGGGCGAGCACGTCGCGGAGTTCCTGCGTGAACGGGTGCGCACGCACTGACGTCCGTTCGGCAGGATGGCTCCATGACCGCCACCGTGGCCGAGGCCGGCACCGCTCTGCACGCCCAGTGGGACCGCCTGCGCGCCTGGGTGGTGGACGTCGTGGACGACACCGTGGGCGACGAGCCGTCGGTCCTGGAGGGCTGGACGGTCGCGGAGCTCGTGGCGCACCTGGGCCGCGCGATGGACGCGCTCGCGGCGTGCACACCCGTGCCGCCGGGCACCGTGCCGCTCACGCTCGGCGAGTACCTGGGCACGTACGGCAGCCGCGCAGCGGACATCGCGACGACCACGCGCGAGCTCGCCGCCCAGGTGGCCGGCGACCCGGTCGCGTGGATCGACGCACGCGCGGCCGCCGCGTTCGCGAACCTCGACGAGCTGGCGCGCGAGGGCGACCCCGTGGTCCAGGCCCGGCGCGGCCCGGTCCGGCTGTCGGCCGTGACCGTCTCGCGCGTGGTCGAGCTCGTGGTGCACGGCGACGACCTGCGGCGCTCGGTGCGCCGGTTCGCGACCGCCGTACCCGACCCGGTGGACCCGGGTGCGCTCGACCTGGTGGCGCGTGAGCTGCTCGCGATCGTGGTCGCGCGCGGCGGGTGGGACCTCGAGGTCGTCGACGCGCGGCGCTGGGTGCGGCTCGCCGCGGGGCGCACGCCGTACGACGTGGACGAGCTGTCCGCCGCGCTCCAGGCCCGCTGGACGGGCGACTCGGTCCCCGACCTGGGGCGCATGCTGCCCGTGCTCTGACGCGTGCGCATCGCCCTGCGCACGTACGCGTCGGTAACGTGACGGTGTGATCGCCGCCTGGGTACGCGCCTTCTCGTCCGACGACCCCGTGTCGGGTCTCGAGGTCGGGGAGCGTCCCGAGCCCGAGCCGCGCGAGCACTGGTCGGTGGTGGACGTGCGGGCCGCCGCGCTCAACCACCACGACCTGTGGTCGCTGCGCGGCGTGGGGCTGCGCGCCGAACAGCTGCCCATGGTGCTCGGCACCGATGCGGCGGGTGTGGTCGACGGACGCGAGGTGGTGGTGCACGGCGTGATCGGCGGGCCCGCCGGGCACGGCGTCGGCCCCGACGAGCCGCGGTCGCTGCTGTCCGAGCGCTACCCGGGGACGCTCGCCGAACGCGTCGCGGTGCCGACCTGGAACCTGGTGGACAAGCCCGCCGAGCTGTCCTTCGTCGAGGCCGCATGCCTGCCCACGGCCTGGCTCACCGCGTACCGGATGCTGTTCACCGCGGGGCGCGCCACGCCCGGCCAGCGCGTGCTGGTGCAGGGTGCGGGCGGGGGCGTCGCCACCGCCGCGGTCCTGCTGGGTGCCGCCGCCGGCCTCGAGGTGCTGGTGACCAGCCGGTCGCCCGAGCGCCGCGAACGCGCACTGACCCTGGGCGCCGCCGGCGCGGTCGAGCCGGGTGCGCGTGTGCCGCGCGCCGACGTGGTGCTCGAGACCGTGGGCCGCGCCACGTGGTCGCACACCATGCGCTCGGTCCGGCCGGGCGGGACCGTGGTGGTGGCCGGCGCGACCAGCGGCGACCCGACCGCGGCCGAGCTGACACGCGTGTTCTTCCAGGAGATCACCGTGCGCGGCGTGACGATGGGATCGCGCGAGGACCTGGTGCACCTGCTCGCGTTCCTCGCCCGCACGGGCGTGCGCCCGCTCGTCGACGCGACGTTCCCGCTCGCGCGGGCCGGCGAGGCCCTGGGCCGTCTGGCGGCCGGCGCGCAGTTCGGCAAGATCGTCGTGACGCCCTGACCGAGGCGGGAGGCGCGGTGCCCGACGACAGCACGACGACCGGCACGACGACCGGCACGTGGGTCGACGACGTGCTCGGTTCGGGCTTCCAGGCGCGCACGCTCGCGCTGGCCGACGACGACGAGGGCGAGGTCGTCACCACGCTGGTGCGCTACCGGCCACCCGCGGGGACGGCGCTGCGCCCGGCGCGCGCGCTGCTCTACGTGCACGGCTGGTCGGACTACTTCTTCCAGACCGGGCTCGCGGAGCACTGGCACGCGCGCGGCGTCGCGTTCTACGCGGTGGACCTGCGCAAGTACGGCCGCAGCCTGCGCGAGCACCAGACCCCCGGCTACGTCGACGACCTCACGACGTACGACGAGGACCTGGACGCCGCGCTCGGCGTGATCCGCGACGAGCTCGGTCCGCACGCCCGCGTGATGCTCATGGGGCACTCCACCGGCGGGCTCGTCGTCTCGCTGTGGGCCGCCCGGCACCCCGGCGCGGTCAGCGGCATGATCCTCAACAGCCCGTGGCTCGAGCTGCAGGGCTCGGGTCTGCTGCGCAACCTCAGCACCCCCGCGGTCGCGCAGCTGGCGCGCTTCCAGCCCAAGGCGCCCCTGCCCAACATCGACCCCGGGTACTACGCGCGCACCGTGGGGGCCGCGACGGGCGGCGAGTGGACGTACGACGAGCGGTGGCGGCCCACGCCGTCGTTCCCCGTGCGCGCGGGGTGGCTGCGCGCGGTCATGACCGGGCACACGCTCGTGGCCCGCGGGCTGCGGATCGACGCGCCCGTCCTCATGCTCGCGTCAGCGCGCACGCTCATCAGCCCGTGGTGGAGCGAGCAGATGCGCTCGGCGGACGTGGTGCTCGACGTCGAGCTCCTGGCGCGGCGCGCCGTGCAGCTGGGCCCGGTGGTCACCGTGGTGCGGATCCCCGACGGCGTGCACGACCTGACGCTGTCCGCACCACCCGTCCGCGCGCGCTTCTACGCGGAGCTCGACCGCTGGACGGCCGCGTACGGCTGGGCGTGAGCCGCGGTCAGAGGTGGCCGCGGCCTGTGGCCTCGGCGAGCGTCGGACCGCCGTCGCCCAGGCGCCACGCGCGCCACCCGTCGATCTCGGTGAGCGAGCCCGCGGCCGCGGCCGCGGCATCGCCCGGCTCGATGTAGGTGCGCCCGTCCGGCAGCTCGATCAGGCCGTCGTGCCGCAGCAGCGCGACGATCCGCTGGTTGCGGCGCTCGCGCAGCCACACGAGCGTGGCCAGCGCGCGGCGCTGCTTCGCCAGGATGCCGAGCTCCGGGTACGGCGTGGTGCGCGGCTCGACGGCGCTCGCGGGCGCGTCGGGCTCGGACCGCCCGGGCTCGACGGGTGCGGGCTCGGGCTCGGTGGGCACCGCGGGTGTCGGCTCCGTCGAGACCGCCCGCGCGGGCGTGCCCGACGAGCTCGCCGCCGTCCGCGGGACGCCACGTACGGGGGTCGCGGCCTGCTCGCCGCCCGCGGGCCGCAGCCCGCCCGGGGTGTACGGGGTGCTGGGCTGCGCGGACCACGGCTGCTGCGGCGCGGGTGCCGAGGGCATCGAGCGCGTCGAGGGGTTCGAGCCCAGCAGGTCGGTCACCAGCGCGCTCGACATGGGCGTCGCACCCGGCAGCGCGGTCGCGGCGCCCGACTGCCGCGGCGCCGCGTACGGCGCGGCGGGGTGCGTGCCGGCGGGCAGGTCCCCCGCGTAGGACGAGGCCGGGCGCGCGTCCTGGCCCTGACCGGCCGGGGTGGCGGGCAGCACGGACTGCCGGACCGGCGTCCGCGCGCCCGCGGGCCCCGGGTCCGCGGGCACGGGGGGCACCACCGTGGTGTCGTCCGAGGACCGGGCCGCGCGGTGCGGGACACCGGCGGGCGTGGCCGCGGTCACCGGCGGTGCGGACGGGAACGCCGACGTGGGCGGCAGCCCCGGCGCGACCGGCGCACCCGTGGACGTGTTCGGCGCGCCGAACGTCGCCGTCGCGTGCCCCACGGGCGACGGCGGCCGGCGCCGGTCCCCCTCGTAGGCCATCGCGGTCGCGAACGACGCCTCGGACGAGCGCACGAGCCGCAGCGCCGTGGGCTCGACCGGACGCCGCACGTTCTCGTGCCGCGCCAGCGGGGCGACCTCGAGCAGCCGGCGGTCGTCGGCGCCGCGCACGACGCCGAGCTGCAGCACGTCGACGTGCCGTCCCGGTCCGCGCAGGTACCCGAGCGTGTCCCCCGCCTCCGCCGCGACCTCCGAGCACAGCACGACGAGCCGCACGCCCTCGCGCCGGCTCGTCGTCATCCCGTACGCGACCTGCTCCCGGAACGCCGCGAAGTCCACCGCGAACCGGTCCGGGTCCGCGTGGTAGGACCGCGCCAGGTCCGTCGCGGTCATGCGCGCCGCCGCGCCCGCGTGCCGCAGGGCCGCGACCACCGCGTCGTCGTCGAGCACCTGCACCACCTCGACGACCACCGTGCGCCCCGTGGAGTCCAGCGCCAGCAGCTCGGGCAGGTCCGCGTGGTCGGGCGCGCCGGACCGGCGCCGCACCGGGAACAGCGGCTCACCCGCGATCGGGGCGAGGTGGTGCGTCAGGAGCGCGGCGCAGTCGTTCGCGAACGAGCCGGGGAGCGGTTGCATCGGCTGGACGAGGCGTGCGCGACCCTCGTCGAGCTCGAAGATGGGCATCCGGGACCCGGCCTTCCTGGGCGCGCTGGACTGCGCGAGACCCCTCGGAGTGTGGAGCTGCCGCGGCGACGCGAGCGTGTGCGCCCACACTCTCCCACGTCTGGTTGATGGTGGTCTGCCCGCCGGACGGGTCACGCCGCCGCGGTCCACACGTCCGGGTGAGTCAGCCCTCACCGGCCGCGCGCGCGAGCGCCGCCTCGACACGCTCGACCTTGCCGTCGAGCTCGCCCACGTGACCCGGCCGGATGTCCGCCTTGAGCACCAGGCTGACGCGGTGCCCGTGCCGTCCGACGGCCTCGGTCGCGCGGCGGACCACGTCCATCACCTCGTCCCACTCGCCCTCGAGCGTGGTGAACATCGCATCGGTGCGGTTCGGCAGGCCCGAGTCGCGCACGATGCGGACGGCATCCGCGACGGCCTCGGCGACGGACTCGCCCGCACCGAGCGGGGCGACGGAGAAGGCGACCAGCATGCCTCCGACCCTGCCCGTCCGGACCCGTCGGTGCAACGTCGGTCCGTCGCGCGGACGGGTGTCGGTGGTCGGTGGTGGGGTGGGCGGATGGCGCGATGGCGGGACGTGGAGCGCGAGGCACCGGACCTCGCGGCCCTGGTGCGGGCGGTGTTCGGTGCGGGCACCAACAAGACGATGGCGACGTTGCGCGCGGACGGCTCGCCGCGCATCTCGGGCACCGAGCTCGCGTTCGACGCGCAGGACGTGACGCTCGGCATGATGCCGGGCTCGGTCAAGCTGCGCGACGTGCTGCGTGACCCGCGGGTCGCGGTGCACTCGCCCACGCTCGAGCCCCCGGCGGACCCGACGCAGTGGGTGGGTGATGCCAAGCTCGCGGGCCGGCTGGTGGAGGCGCCGCGCCCCGACGACGGGCCGCCGGGTGCCTACTTCGCGCTCGACGTGACGGAGGTGGTGCACACGCGCGTCGACGCGTCGGGCGAGGCGCTCGTCGTGACGTCGTGGCACCCGGGCCGCGGCGTGACGCGCGTCGAGCGGACCTGAGGGGTCACGCGGGCGTGCGTGCGCCGATCTTCGCCGCGAGCAGCTCGGCCAGGTGCACGCCGTGCACGCCCGCGAGCTGCTCGGCCTGCGTGCGGCACGAGTAGCCGTCGGCCAGGTACACGTCGCCGGGTGCGGCGTCGCGCAGCGCCGGCAGCAGCGAGTTCTCCGCGACCGCGACGGACACGTCGTAGTGGCCCTTCTCCATGCCGAAGTTCCCCGCCAGGCCGCAGCAGCCGGCCATCGCGGAGAACTGCGCACCCGCGTCGGTGAGCAGGCGCCGGTCGGGCGTCCACGTCATCACCGAGTAGTGGTGGCAGTGCGGCTGCACCACCGCGGTGACGTCGGACAGGTCGGGCACCTGCCAGCGGTCGCCGGGGCCGATCGGGGCCGGTGCGGTGAGGAGCTCCGCGAGCGTGCGGGTCTCCCGGGCCACGGCCACCGCGCGCGGGTCGTCGGGCAGCAGGTCCCGCAGGTCGGAGCGGAGCACCGCGGTGCAGGACGGCTCGAGCCCGACGATCGGGATGCCGTTGACCGCGAACGGACCGAGCACCTCGAGCAGGTGCTCCAGCTGGTGCCGCGCGCCCTCGAGCTGGCCCGTGCTGATCCACGTGAGGCCGCAGCAGGCCTGGTGGTCCGGCACGAGCACCTCGTACCCCGCGTCGCGCAGCACGGTCACGGCAGCGCGTGCGACGGACGGCGCGAGCGTGTCACTGAACGAGTCGGTCCACAGCAGCACACGCGGCCGCAGTCCCGGCTGGTCCTCGGCGGGGGGCGGCGCGTCGTCGGCGACCGTGACCTGGTCCGCACCCGAGCGGCGGACCCAGCGGCGGAACGGCTCGTCCGCGAACCGGACCATGGAGCGCCTCGTGTCCATGCCGCCGCCCGCGAGCACGGCCTTGGCGACGGGCCGCACGCCCAGCACCGCGTTGACCACGCGGGACAGGCCGGGCAGCCCCGTGATGAGCCGCGCCCAGCGCGGCAGCCAGCCCAGCGCGTAGTGGTTCATGGGGCGCAGGCGCCGCCGGTACGTGCGGTGCAGGACCTCGGCCTTGTACGTCGCCATGTCCACGCCCGCGGGGCAGTCCGACGAGCAGGCCTTGCAGCTCAGGCACAGGTCGAGCGCCTCGTGCACCTCGGGTGAGGACCAGCCGCGCGAGACGAGCGAGCCGTTGGCCATCTCCTGCAGCACGCGGGCACGGCCCCGCGTCGAGTCCTTCTCGTCCTTCGTGGCCAGGTAGGACGGGCACATGAAGCCGCCCGCGGCGGTCGAGTCGGCGCGGCACTTGCCCACGCCCACGCACCGGTGCACGGCGGTGGTCAGGTCGCCCGCGTCGTGCGGGAACGCGAAGCCCGTGGTGGCGAGCAGCGGCTTGGCGGCGGGACGGCGCAGGTCCGCGTCGATCGCGGCGGGCCGCACCAGCACGCCGGGGTTCAGCAGGTCGCGCGGGTCGAGAAGCGCCTTGAACTGCCCGAACACCTCGATCGCGCGCTCGGAGTACATGACGGGCAGCAGCTCCGAACGCGCGCGGCCGTCGCCGTGCTCGCCCGACAGCGAGCCGCCGTGCGCGGCGACCAGGTGGGCCGCGTCGGTCATGAACGCGCGCAGCGGGTCGCCCGAGCTCTCGAGCGGCATGTCGATGCGCAGGTGCACGCAGCCGTCGCCGAAGTGCCCGTAGGCCAGGCCGTCGACGCCGTGCCGGGCCATGAGCGCGTCGAGCTCGCGCAGGTAGCCGCCGAGCCGCTCGGGCGGGACGGCGGAGTCCTCGAACCCGGGCCACGCCTGCGCGCCCGAGGGGGTCCGTCCGCCCAGGCCCGCGCCGTCCTCCCGGATGCGCCACATCGCGGTCGCCTGCGGTCCGGGCGGGAACAGGCCGACCGCGGTGGTGCCGGCGTCCGCGGCGAGTGCGTGCGCGCGCCCGAGCGCCTCGTCGAGCGTGTCACCGCCCACCTCGACCATGAGCCAGCCCGCACCCGGCGGCAGGTCGGGGACCGCGGCGGCGCCGCGCACGCGCCGCACCACGTCCACCAGCCGCGCGTCCATGCCCTCGATCGCCATGGGTCGGTGCGCCAGCAGCGCGGGGACCGCGTCGGCCGCCGACGGCATGTCCGGGTAGCCGAGCACCACGAGCACGGGGGCCGCCGAGATCGGCACGAGCCGCACGGTCGCGGACAGCAGCGTCCCGACCGTCCCCTCCGTCCCGACCAGGGCCTTGGCCAGGTCGCTGCCCTTCTCCGGCAGCAGGTGCTCGAGCGAGTAGCCGGACACCTGGCGGCCGAACCGGCCCAGCTCGGTGCGCAGCAGGTCCAGGTTCGCGCCCACCAGCTCGGGCAGGCCGGGCACCACGTCGAGCGCTCCCGTGCCCGCACGCGCGGTCAGCCGCCGGCCGGTGCCGTCGACGAGGTCGAGCTCCAGCACGTTGTCCGCGGTCCGGCCGTAGGCCACCGCGCGGGGTCCGCACGCGTTGTTGCCGATCATGCCGCCGAGCGTCGCGCGGGTCCACGTCGACGGGTCGGGGCCGAAGCGCAGGCCGTGCGGTGCCGCGGCCTTCTGCACCGCCGCCATGATCACGCCGGGCTCGACGCGCGCGGTGCGCGCGTCGGGGTCCAGCTCCAGGATGCGGTTGACGTGCCGGGAGAAGTCGAGCACCACGCCCGGCCCCACCGAGTTGCCGGCGACCGACGTGCCCGCACCGCGCGCGGTGATCGGGGCACCGGCCTCGCGGGCGACCGCGAGCGCGGCCTCGACGTCCTCGGGGTCGCGCGGGAACACCACGACCTGGGGCACCACGCGGTAGTTCGACGCGTCCGTGGAGTACTCCGCGCGCCGGCGCGAGGAGTCGTCGACCGTGCCGCGGACCGCGGAACGCAGCGCCGCGACGAGGTCGGTCACCACGCGGTTCTCGTCGGCCAGGGCAGTCACGGGGGCATCCTCGCACCCCGGGGTCCCGGGCCTCCGGGACCTCCCGAGGACCGGACGCCGCACCCGGTCACGGGGCCGCCGGCACGGGTCAGGCGCGCGCGAGCGGGCAGCCCGCGCACGCGAGCGGCCGGGCGGCGGCGCGCTCGGGTGCGACGCACGTGCGGCACGAGTCGCCCGCGGCGGGCCGCGCCGGGAGCAGCACCCCGCGCCGCTCCCAGTGGTCGAGCGCCGCGACGACGAGCCCCGCGTCGAGCCCGAGCGTGCGCGCGACGCCGTCCACCGTGCCCCCGGCCCGCGTCTCGCGCAGCACGTCGTCCAGCACGCTCATCCGAGCAGCACCCCCACCCGGAAGACGAGCACCGCACCCACCCACGCGACGACGAGCCCCGCACCGACGCCCAGCAGCGTCCACCGCGCGCCGAACAGCCGGCGCTGCTCGGCCAGCGTGGCCAGGCACGGGCTGTAGGCCAGCACGAACCACATGAACGCCGCGGCCGCGGCACCCGCATGCCCGCCGGACGACTCCTCGAACGTCGCGCGCAGGCGCGTGCCCAGGTCACCGGGGTGCGCGGGGTCGTCGGGCTCGGTGACGGCGGCCGTCTGCGCGAAGGACCCGACCACGACCTCCTTGGCGACGAACCCGGTGGCGAGCGCCGCCGCGGCCTCCCACGTGCCGAACCCGGCAGGCTCGAGCACGGGTGCCACCGCGTGCGCGGCGCGGCCGTACAGCGAGTCCTGCACGGGCACGTCCGCGAGCGCGTGCTGCCCGCTCACCGGCACGGCCATGAGCACCCACACCACGGTGAGCGTCGCGACGATGATCCCGCCCGCCTTGCGCACGAACGCCGCGACCCGCACCCACGTCGACACCGCGATCGCGCGCAGCCCGGGGCGCTGGTAGGCGGGCAGCGCGAGCACGAGCGGCTCGCGCTGCAGGTCGCGGAAGAGCGTGCGACGCAGCACCACGCCACCCAGCACCACCAGCGCGACCGACGCGAGGTACATGCAGAAGATCGCGGTACCGGCGTGCGTCGGGAAGAACACCGAGGAGAGCAGCACGTAGACCGTGAGCCGCGCGGTGCAGGACGTGAACGGCACCAGGAGCCCGGTGAGCAGGCGCTGGCGGGCGTGCGGCAGCGTGCGCGTCGCGGACAGCGCGGGCAGGTTGCAGCCGAACCCGACCACGAGCGGCAGCACGGCCCGCCCGTCGAGGCCCAGCGCTCGCATGGCCCGGTCCGCGACGAACGCGGCACGTGCCAGGTAGCCCGAGTCCTCGAGCAGCGCGACGGCCACGAACATGAGCCCCATGAGGGGTGCGAAGGACAGCACCGTGCCCACGCCCGCGAGCACGCCGTCGACGACGATCCCCTGGAGCCAGTGCCACGGCCCCGCCGAGGGCAGCACGCCGCGCAGCAGGTCGGCGAACCAGCCGTTGACCGCGCGGTCGACCGCGTCCATGAGCGGTGCGGCGACGCTCGTCGCGAGCTGGAACAGACCCCACATGACCGCGAGGAACACCGGGACGCCGATGCGCGGGTCCAGCAGGAGCCGGTCCACGCGGTCGGACCATGTGCGCACGGGCTGTGCGGGGGTGGGCACGCCCGCGAGCAGGTCGGCCACCCAGCCGAACAGCGCGTCGTCGTCGGCCGCCTCGTCGAGCGCGACGCGCGGCGGGTCCGCGAGCGCCCCGGCCACCGCGCGAGCGAGCGCGTCCGTGCCCCGCCCGGTGCGCGGGTCGACGACCACCACGGGCACGCCGAGGCGCGCGGCGAGGTGCTCGGCCGGGACGGTGAGCCCACGGGATCGGGCGACGTCCGCGAGCGTGAGCGCGACGACCGCGGGCACACGGGCACGCGCGACCTGCCCGACGAGCAGGAGCGAGCGGGCGAGCGCGGCAGCGTCGACGACGAGCACCGCGAGGTCGGTCGCGGGCGAGCGCACCTCGTCGGCCGCGACCTGCTCGTCGGGTGAGCGGGCCAGCAGGCTGTACGTGCCGGGCAGGTCCACGAGGCGCACCTCGGTGCCCGCCGCGCGCCACCGGCCGTCCTGCAGCTCGACCGTGGTGCCGGGGGCGTTGACGACGCGCTGCCGCGCACCCGTCAGCGCGTTGAACAGCGTCGACTTGCCGGCGTTGGGGTTGCCGACGAGCACCACGCGCGGAGCGTCGAGCAGCGCGGTGCGTGCCGGAGCGGCCCCCGGCGCCTCGTCGTGACAGCTCACGACGCGACCCGCGCGAGCGGTGCGACGACGATGCGCGCGCACGTCGCGGCGTCGATCGCGAGCCGGTCGGCACCGACGCCCACGACCCGGCCGCCGAACGCGGCGCGGTGCGTCACGTGCACGACCGCGCCGGGCGCGAGGCCCAGCTCGGCGAACCGCCGACGGTACGGGGAGTCCAGGTCCACCTGCACCACGCGCACCGCGGCCCCGTCGTCGCACGTCGTGAGGTCCACGCGAGCGACGCTAGCGATGAGGTTAGGCAAGCCTCATGGGACCGAGGTCCCGGTCCGACGGGCGCGTCAGGACAGCGCGGCGTCCAGCGTGATGGTGGTCCCCGTGAGCGCCTTCGAGACCGGGCACGTGGCCTTGGCGGCCTCGGCGGCGGCGACGAAGCCCGCGTCGTCGAGCCCGTCGACCGTCCCGCGCACCGTGAGCGCGATGCCCGAGATGCGGAACCCGCCCTCGGGGTCGGGCCGCAGCGTCACGTCGGCCGTGACGTCGAGCGAGCCCGGCGTCCCGCCCGCCTCGGCGATCAGCGCCGAGAGCTGCATCGCGTAGCAGGACGAGTGCGCCGCCGCGATCAGCTCCTCGGGGCTCGTCACGCCCTGCGCGTCGTCCGCCGCGCGCCGGGGGAAGGACACGTCGTACGCGCCGGCGCCCGAGCTGGTCAGCTCGACCCGGCCGGCGCCCTCGGCCAGCGTCCCGGTCCAGGCGGTGCGTGCGCTGCGAGTGGGCATGGGGTGCTCCTTCGTCGTGACGGGTCGGCCAGGTCCACGCTAGGCGTCGGGCCTGCTCAGCGCGAGCGCTCCACATGGGTCGCGACCACGGCCAGCGGCGCACCCGCCTCGCGCAGCGCGGCGGCCGCGCGCGCGTGCAGCCCGGCCCGGGCACCCGCGTCCAGACCGCCGTACAGCGCGGCACGCACCACGTCGTGCCGGAACACCAACCGGTCCCCGCGCGCGTGCACCAGGCCCGCGGCCAGCGCGTGCCGCAGCGTGCGCCAGACGTCCGCGACCGGCCGCCCCGCGACCGCGGCGAGGTCGAGCACCACGAACGAGACGCCGAGCACCGACGCGACCCCCAGCAGATCGAGCACGTCGTCGTCCACATAGTCGAGGCGCTCGCGCACGCGGCGCTCCACCGCGCCGCGCCAGCCCGGGACCACCGCGTCGACGCCTCCCTCGGCGGCCTGCAGCGCACCCACGTCGCGCGCGGTGGTGACCACGTCGACGACGAGCTGCGGGTTGCCGCCCGCGGTCGAGACGGCCCCGCGCAGCGCCGGGCCGATGCTCGCACCCAGGATCTCCTCGGCGAGCTCGGTGGCCGCCGCACCCGGCAGCGGACGCACCTCGAGGTGCCGCGCGCCCGCGCGGGTCCACGCCGTCACCACCGCCGCGACCTCCGGCCGGTGCGGCACGGGCCGCAGCGTGACCACGACAAGCGCACCCGGTCGCATGCCGCCACGCGCGACGCCGGCGAGCGCGGCGAGGTCCGCGGTACCCCACAGGTGCACGTCCTCGAGCACGACGAGCCGCGCGGGCACGCGCGCGCCGCCCTGCTCGTCGGCGACGGGGCCGTGCTCGAGCGCGCCGCGGTCCGTGCGGACCTCGATCCCGAGCAGGCCGGCGCCCGACGCGAGCGCGGCGACCAGCGACGTGCGGCCCACGCCCGCCTCGCCCTCGAGGAGCACGGCGCCGCCGCCACCCTCGGTCGCCTCGGTCAGCAGCTGCTCGAGGTCGTCGAGCTCCGCGGCGCGGCCCACGAGCGGCCAGAGCCGGCCAGAGTCGGACATGAGCCGATCGTAGGGTCCGGGCGGCGGTCCGGAGCCGACGTCAGCGGGTGTACTCCCAGTGCCACGGCTCGGGCTTGCTGCCCGAGGGCTGCGCCCACGCCGGGTTCTCCCAGCCGTACTCGCCCGCGTGCGCGGACAGCCACGCGTACTGCGCGGTGCCGAACGTCTGCGCGCCACCGCCCAGGTCCACCGCGATGCCCGTGCCGTGGTTGGACGTGCCGGGCGACGCGCACAGCCAGCCCTTGGTCGCGCGGCAGGTCACCTGCTGCGCGTAGGACCGGTAGGAGTCGGACACCTGCAGGTGCGTGCCGAACACCTTGGCGTACGCGGCATCCAGCGCGTCGAGGTCCTCCGCGGCGTCGCAGCGCAGCAGGACGGAGGAGTCGAACGACGGGGCGCACAGCGCCGACGCCGGGATCTGCCCGTTCGGGTAGCCCAGGAGCGACGCCTTCCAGGCGGCCCGCTCGGCGGCCTTCTCGGCCGCGGCCTGCGCCCGTGCGCGCGCCGCGGCCTCCGCGAGCGCCTGCTCCTGCGCGGCGCTCCGCGCCTCACGCACCGCCTCGTACGCCTCGAGCTCCTGTGCCGAACGCTCGTCGGCCTCGACCTGCTGCGCGGTGTCGAGCACCTCGTCGGAGAGCTCGACCACGCGGGCCAGGACCGTGCGCAGACGCTGCGTCGTGGTGTCCTCGCCCTGTGAGACGGGCGGGACGACGATCTCGTCGACGCTCGGCACGTCGGCGGCCTGATCGGCGGTCGGGTCGCTCGTGGCCTGCGTCGTCGGCGCGGCCGCATCCGGCGAGGTCGCGTCGTCGGCGACCTCCACGACCTCCGGGTCCGCCGCGGGCAGCAGCGAGCCGTCGTCGGACGCCGAGAGCAGGCCGTCGGCAGCGACCCCGGCGTCGGATGCCTCGGACACGTCGGACGCGGCTGCGGCGCCGGCCTCGTCGGAGGCCTTCGCGGAGGCTGCGGGCGCGTCCGCGGTGCGGCTCGCGCTGCGGGACGCGGTCGAGGCGTCGCGCAGCTCACGCACGCCCGCCTCGTCCAGCAGGTCCTCGAGCTCGGCGGTCGCGGCGGCCAGCTCGGCCAGGCGCGCGTCGTCGACCGTCCCGTCGGCCGCGAGCTCCTCGCCCGCGGACGCGGCGGCCCGGGCGACGACGACCGCGTCGAGCGCGGCATCCGCGACCGCGTCGCGCGCGTCGCTCGCGGTCGGCACGGCGCGGCCCGACCCGGCGGTCGCGTTCTGGGCGGCGAACCCGCCGAGGGAACCCGCGAGCGCGACGACGAGCACGCCCTGCGCCACACGGGCGGGCGTGCCGGTGCTGCGGCCGGGCAGGGCGCGGCCGAGGCCGGCGCGGGCGGGGAAGGTCAGGCGGGGCGTACGCGCTCGACGAGGGGCCGCATGGCGACCGCTGCCGGACGTGCGCCGGCGTTGCGGCTCGTCACTCATCGTGCTGTCCACGCTAGATACGTCGGACGGATGCACCGCGCAGACAAGGTCGACGTTGTGCAAATTTGTGCATGTCCGAATCACACGACCTGTTCACACCTGAGGGCGGTGCCGGGCCGCGGCAGCCGGGCCACGATGTGAGATCTGGTGGCTGACCTGCGGCGACGCGGTGCAGGGTGCCCGTGTCGGACCCTGGTTGCACCATGAGCACCGGTTCGTCCGGCTGTGTCCGGTCCTGCCCCGCCGACCGTGTGAAATGCGTTCGTGACATCCCCGTAGGCGACAGGACATGTACCGGTCAGTAACGTGCCCTGGTGCGCCTGTACGTGGCCCAGGTCACATCCGGCCGCACCGAGCACCACCCAGCGATCACACCTACTCCAGGGGAACGCATGCCACGTCGTCCAGTTCTCGCCTCCGTCACGGCGGTCTCCGTCGCGCTCAGCTCCGCGCTGCTCGCGACGGCCGCCTCCGCAGCACCTCCCGGGCTGACCCCGTCCGCGCACGACCTCGACACCGCGACGGCGAGCCGCACGCTCGCCGAGGCCCGCAAGACCGTCGGCATCGCCGGGGCCACGGGCCAGATCACCGCGCTCGTCGAGCTCGCCGCGGAGCCCGCCGTCGACGTCGACGGCAGCGCGAGCGCCGTGCGCAAGGCCGTCGCGGCCACCGAGGCGCTCGCCGAGGACGTCGTCCCGGCCGAGGCGACCGATGCCACCGCCGGCTCGGCCACGCCCAAGCGCCTCGGGACGCTCACCAACCTCGTGGCCGGGACGCTCGTCTCCGGCGACGCGGACAAGATCCGCGCGCTCGCGTCCTCCGACAAGGTCACCGCGATCTACCGGGTGGCCACCAAGCGGCCGATGAACGCCAACACGGTCGAGTTCACCCGTGCGCTGCAGACGTGGCAGGACACGGGCGAGACCGGTGAGGGCATCAGCATCGCCGTCATCGACACCGGCCTGGACTACACGCACGCCAGCTTCGGCGGCGCGGGCACGGAGGCCGCCTACGAGGCCGCGTACGGCGAGGACGGCACGCAGCCGGTCCCTGCCGGGTCGTTCGACTCCGCGAAGTACGCGGGTGGCTACGACTTCGCCGGCCCGCTGTACGACGCGAGCGGCGACGAGCCCGGTTCGGTGCTGACGCCCACGCCCGACGAGAACCCGATCGACTCGCTGTCGACGTCCCCGAACTCGGGCCACGGCACGCACGTCGCGGGCACTGCGGCCGGCTACGGCGTGGACGCCTCGGGCCACACGTTCACGGGCGACTACCAGTCGCTGACCGACCTCGACGGCTGGAAGGTCGGGCCCGGTTCGGCGCCCGGCGCCACGCTCTGGGCGTTCAAGGTGTTCGGCGACATCGGCGGCTCGACCGATGTGACGGGCCTCGCGCTCGACCGCGCAGCCGACCCGAACGGTGACGGCGACTTCTCCGACCACGTCGACGTCGTGAACATGTCGCTGGGCTCCGACGGCGCCCCTGCGGACGACCCGGACACGGTCCTGGTGGACAAGCTCACCAAGCTGGGCGTCGTCGTCGTGAACTCCGCGGGCAACGCGGGCGACATCGTCGACATCGGCGGCGCACCCGGCAACGCGAAGAGCGCGCTCACGGTCGCCAACTCCGTGGCCGCTCCCGTGCTCGACTCCGCGGTCGTCACGGCTGCCGCCGACGACAGCCTCGAGGGCGACACGTTCGCCGGGCAGAACTCGGTCTCGTACTCGGGCGGCGCGGACGTCACGGCTCCCGTGGCGTACGTCGGCGCGACGTTCGACGGCTGCGAGGCGTTCACCACCGAGCAGGCCGCCCTGGTGGCGGGCAAGATCGCCTACCTGTGGTGGGACGACACGTCCGCGCGCCGCTGCGGCTCGGCCCTGCGGTTCAACAACGCGACCGCGGCGGGCGCCGTCGGCGTGCTGCTGCCCACCGAGGAGCCCGTCTTCTCGGCCGGCATCGCGGGCAACGCCGCGATCCCCGGCTTCCAGCTGACCAAGGACGCGACGGACGCGCTGCTGCCCGAGATCCAGGCCGGCACGCTGAGCGTCAAGATCGGCCCCAGCCTGGCCATGACCGGGAGCCTCACGGGTGCCGGTGACCTGCTGAACGACGGCTCGTCGCGCGGCAACCACGGCTCGCTCGGCTCGGTCAAGCCCGACGTGGCGGCCCCGGGCACCGGCATCCTGTCGGCGGCCTCGGGCGGTGGCGCGGCGGGTCACGTGCTGTCCGGCACGTCGATGGCCTCGCCGCACGTCGCGGGCATCGCGGCGCTCGTCCGCGCGTCGCACCCGGCGTGGAGCGCGAGCGAGGTCAAGGCGGCGGTGGTCAACACCGCGACGCACGACGTCACCACCGAGCCCGGCGGCGCCGGCCTCGCGTTCGGCCCCGAGCGGGTCGGCTCGGGCCGCGTCGACGCACGTGCTGCGGTCGCGACCGACGTGATCGCGTTCAACAGCCAGGAGCCCGAGCTCACGTCGGTGTCCTTCGGCATCGTCGACGTCGGCGCGCAGACCGTCACCAAGAACGCGACGATCACGGTGCAGAACGACGGCACCACCGACCGCACGTACGACGCGTCGTTCGTCGCGGCGTCGACCGCGGGCGGCGCGACCGTCACGGTCTCGCCGAGCCAGGTGACCGTCCCGGCGGGCGGCAAGGCCGCGACGCTGACCCTCACGCTCACGGCCGACCCGGCGACGCTCGAGCGCGAGCTCGACCCGACGTCGGCGGCCCTGCAGTCGGGTCTGCCGCGCGAGTACGTGGCCATGCTCACGGGCCGCGTGGTGCTCGAGTCGACGTCCGACGACCAGGAGCTGCGCGTGCCCGTCCAGGCCGCACCGCGCCTGGCGAGCGACCTCACGGCGAAGGACGTCACGTTCACCGGCACCGCCACCACGGCGGGTCTGGCGCTCGACGGCCGCGGCGTGGACGACGGCGGCTGGACGTCGCTCACATCCCCGCTGATCCTGGGCGCCACGAGCCCGCAGCTCGAGGACGACCCGACGCTGCGCACCGCACCGTCGGCGATCCGGTCCGGTGACATCCGGTACGTCGGCTGGTCCTCCTCCGCGCCGTACGCCGAGGAGCTCGGCGCCGACCCGGCGGAGTACGGCACGCTGAACATCGGCGTCGCGATGCAGGGCGAGTGGGCCACGCTCGGCGCGTCGGTCACCCCGATCATCGACATCGACATCGACGGTGACGGCGAGCCGGACCTCCAGAGCTACGTCTGGAAGATCGACCCGTCGGTGGACCTCACCGTGGTGCAGACGTACGACCTGCACGCCCCGGCGAGCGACCCGGCGATCGACACCCAGGTGATCAACAACGAGCTCGGTGACGTCGACACGGGTGTGTTCGACAACAACGTGTTCGTGGCCCCGATCGGCCTGGGCGCGGTGGGCATCGAGCCCGGCGACACCCCGACGGTCCAGGTCTGGACCGCCTCGGTGTACGGCCGCAACGGCCAGGTGGACGCGGCCAAGCCGTTCACCGTGGACCCGTGGGCCCCGCCGTTCTGGTTCGAGGTCGACCGTCCCTCGCTCATCTCGAGCAACGGCGCGGACGACACCACCATCCCGGTGCACCGCTCGGCCAAGGCCACCAGCGGTGAGCTGCTGGTGCTCCAGCACCACAACGCGGGCCCGACCACCCGCACCCAGGTGGTCGACGTCTCGGTCCCGGTCACCACGAGCACCAAGCTGGCCGTCTCGGGCGGCACGTCGGTGGGTCAGAAGGCCACGCTCACGGCGACGGTGACCCCGTCGGCCGCGGGTTCGGTCAAGTTCTCCGACAACGGCACGGTCGTCGCCACGGTCCCGGTCTCGGCCGGCAAGGCCGTCGCGAAGGTCGCGTTCTCGGTGGGCGCGCACAAGCTCAAGGCCACGTTCGTGCCGTCGTCGGGCGCCGCGCTCGGATCGACGTCACCCGTGGTCCAGCTGACCGTCACGAAGTCGAAGACGACCACCAAGCTCGCGCTGTCCGCGACGACGGTCAAGAAGGGTCAGACCGTCAAGGCGACCGTCACCGTCACCGGCGCGACCTCCGCACCCAGCGGCAAGGTCACGATCAAGGACGGCGGCAAGGTGATCGGCACGGGCACCCTGTCCGTGTCCGGCCTCACCGGCAAGGTCACCGTCACGCTGCCGAAGACGCTCGCCGTCGGCAAGCACACGCTGACCGCGTCCTACGCGGCCACCGGCAAGACCATGTCGTCGTCCGCCACGGCCAAGCTGACCGTGCGCTGACGTCACGCCCCTGACGGGGGTGTCGCGGCGGGTCCTCACCCGCCGCGGCACCCCCGTCGTCGTCCGCGCGCCCGTGCTGCCGCCGGGGACGGTCGGGCCACCTCAGTTCGCCCGCGCGGAGCCGTCAAGGTCCCGCGGGCCCGCGCCGATCACCTGGGCATGGAGCCAGCCCGCGCCGCCCGGCCGACCGACGGCCTCGTCGTCCCGACCCCGCTGCCCCCGGGCGACGACCTGCGCGCGCGCCGCATCACCGCCCTGAGCGCACCCGAGGCGGTCTGGGCCGCGCAGCAGCGCGAGCTGGTGGCGGGCCTGTGCGGGCAGCGGATCGACGAACCGCGCGTGAGCGCGCTGTTCGACCGCGTGCACCCGACGTGGTACGCCGCGACCGACCCGATCGACCCGCAACCCCTCATCCACGCGTTCGGCGTCGCGCTGGGGGACCTGGTGGCTGCCGCGGTACCGGGCCTGTCCTGGGCCTCCTACCAGGACCGGGCAGGGACCGAGCTGGTGCTGACGCACGACGTGCACGACCTGGTCGTGTTCCCGATCGCCACCGTCGAGGCGCACTGGGGCACGGCCGGTCCCGGCTGGTTCGCCCAGCACCTGCAGACCGTGGTCGACGGGACGCGGCGGCTCCTGGCCGCCCAGCAGTAGCGCTGACGGCACCCACGGCAGGTGGCGTCCGTGCGTCCGAGCGGGTGACGCCACGGATCCGCGGGACGCGACCCCTCATCCCGGGGACGAACCGTGCCGATCAGGGGCAGATGACGACGTTCGAGGATCTCGACCTCGGCGAGGCGTTCGGAGACTTCGGGGACGCCGGCACCGAGACCCACCGCCGGTCGCGCGCGCTCACGGTGCTCGCGTTCGTCCTGGCGTCCGTGCTCGTGGTCGCCGGCGTGCTGTGGCTGCGCGACGCACGCCCGACCGCCACCTCCGAGGCCGTCGCACCCGCGACTCTCGTGGCCGCGCTCGCGGCCGCCCAGGGGCCCGCCGACGTCCTGACCGGCGCTGCGCTGGAGGACCTGAGCGTGCGCCCGGACAGCACCCGGCTGCTCACGACGACGGCGTACGGCACCCACTACGTGGGGCTGACGGACTCCGACCACGTGTGCCTGGTGACCATCCGGGCAGGCATGCTGCCGGCCGAGGCGTGCGCGACCGCGACGGAGCGGCTCTCGGTGTCGCTCGCGGACGCGGACGGTGCGGCCGTCGTGGTGCTCGCGACGCCGTCACGTGCGCCGGCCGCCTCCGACGGATGGGTCGAGGCGGCCCCGAGCCTGTACGTCCGCAACGACTGACCTTCCGCGCCGCAGCGCGGGCTCAGCGCGCCAGCACGTCCACGAGGCGGCGGATGCTCGAGGCGATCCCCCACCGCTCGGCGAGCGCGACCAGCGCGTCGGGATCGGCCGGCGTGACGGGCAGGCGGTCGTCGAACGGGGCCAGCGGAGCATCGGCGGCCACCCGGACGACCGTCGGCGCGACCGCGAGGTAGTCGGCCGCCTCGGTGAGCCTGCGGCGCTGGGTCGGCGTCAGACCGGGGTCGCCCGCGTCACGGGCCGCAAGCACGCCGTCGAGCGTGCCGTACCGCCCGATGAGGGCGGCCGCGGTCTTCTCCCCGATGCCCGGCACACCGGGCAGACCGTCGCTCGGGTCGCCGCGCAGCGCCGCCATGTCCGCGTACGCCGGGCCCGAGGTGACCTGGTAGCGCTCGCGCAGCCGTGCGAGGTCCACCACCTCGAGGTCCTTGATGCCGCGCACGGTGTAGAGCACGCGCACGCGCGCCTCGTCGTCGACCAGCTGGAACAGGTCGCGGTCGCCGGTGACGACGTCGACCGGGTCCCCGTGCGCGGCGACCTCGCGCGCCACGAGCGTGCCGATGACGTCGTCGGCCTCGAAGCCCGGCGCCCCGACGCGTGCGATGCCGAGCGCCTCGAGCACGCTCGCGATCACCGGGACCTGGGGCGAGAGCGTGTCGGGCACCTCCTCGACGCCCGTGGTGCCCGGGACCTCGGCCGCGACGCGGTGCGCCTTGTAGCCGGGGATCGCCGCGACGCGGAACGCCGGGCGCCAGTCGTCGTCCCAGCACGCGACCAGCCGCGTGGGCCGGTGGTCCCCGACCAGCCGCGCGACCATGTCCAGGAGCCCCCGCACCGCGTTCACGGGTGAGCCGTCGGGTGCGCGTCCGACGGACTCCGGAACCCCGAAGTACGCACGGAAGTACAACGACGCCGTGTCCAGCAGCAGCAGCCGACCCTCGCTCATCTGGCCGACGCTACCGGTGCCCGGCGACACCGGTCAGGTGGCCGGCGCGGGTTCGGGCCGGGGCGGCAGACCGAGCGCGCCGCGGAACAGGCGGCGCTGCACGAACCACCCGGTGCCCGCGACCGCGATCCACACCACGAGCATCGCGGTCTGCTGCCACCCCTCGTCGGGATGGGCGAGGAACGTGAGCGCGGACGGCCACACGAGGGCCGCACCGGACAGGATCACGCTCGCACCGCCCAGGGCCGTGAGCCACAGCAACGCGCGCCGCGCGTACTTCTCGGCGAGCAGCGCCGACGCGTACGCGGTGGTGGTGACCACCACGACGCCGAGCAGCGCGCTGGTGCCGGAGTCGTGCAGCGCGGCCCACAGCTTGGCCCCGACCACCGCGCCCGTCGCGAGCCCCACGACGAACGTCGCGAACCGGAACACGAGCGAGACGACCAGCCACACGAGCAGCGCCGAGCCGAGCGCGACCCAGAGCGCGGTCCACCGCCCGGCGTCGAACGCGTCCGCCACCAGGAAGCCGAGCGCGAACCCCGCGGCCAGGAGCGCCAGGTTGACCGACCGGACGCCGAAGAAGCACAGCAGCACACCGACGAGCAGGACGACGAGCGCGGCGGTCATGACGGCCCCTTCCGACGCGCCTCACGCTAGTGCGCGCGCCCGCGCACGGCGCGCGGACGACGGAAGGCCGGTCGGTGCCCCTCCGCACCGACCGGCCTCGCGTCCCTGCCCGGCCCGGGGTCGTGCCCACCCGGTCCGGACGTCTCGCTCAGCTCGAGAAGTCGAGCTGCGCCTCCACCACCGCGACGACGCTCCACACGCCGCCCTGGTCGTCCCGCAGCTCGTACGCCGGGACCAGCGCGGTCGAGCCGTCCGCGAACGTCCGCAGCGCCACGCCCAGCCGCGAGTCGGTCACCATGACGTCCGAGACCGGCCAGGACAGGTCGCTGCCCGGCGTGATGGTCGGCGGGACCGTCGGCTGCGGCGACACCGCGTCGTCGGACGACTCGGGGACGCCCGCGGAGAGCTGGGTGGTCTCACGTGCCGCCGCCATCAGCGGGTACGCCGTGACCGCCTCGCCGAACCGCGGGTCGTTGAGCCGGTCCACCGCCTCCGTCGGGCTCACCACGTCGTAGTCCCCGAGCGCGACCAGCGGTGCGAGCGGGCCGGATGCCGACTGCACTCCGTCCTCGAGCACCAGGAAGCTCCACACCACGCCGGTGCGCTGACCGTCGACCACCTGGTACGCGGACACGGACGTTCCCGCTCCGCCGTCGCGCGCGGCCTCGAGCTCGAAGCCCGCGGCGTCGAGCCCGAGCGTGCTGAGCGTCTGCGTCGCCTCGGCCTTCGCCTCCTTCGTCGAGGGCGCCTCGCCGTCGCAGTCCGCCGTGGCCGGCAGGATGACGCCCGGCTCGGCGGCGGGCTCGTCGGTGCCCCAGTCGTCCTTGCTCACGCCGTCGCCCTGGCCCGCGCCCGCCTCGCCGTCGGCGATCTCGGCCTTCTGGTCCTCGGTCGGCTCGTCGGGCGCCGAACGGGTCTCCTCGCAGGACCACGGGTCACGCGTCGGGTCGTAGTAGGAGACGCTCGCCTGGCCGTCGGGGCTCAGCGAGACCGACGCCCCGGAGCCGTCCACCGGCCCGACGGTCCAGCCGTAGTCCTCCTTGGGCGTGCCCGTCACGCCGAACGCGTCCGCGACCTTCTCGGCCGTCTGGCGCGAGTACACCGACGCCGCGTCGAACGCCCACGCGGCCTGCGTGCCGCCGTCCTGCGAGAGGCCCTGCGCGTGGAACACCAGGTTCCCGCCGTAGCCGTGGCCGGGCCACATGACCGCGGAGTCAGAGCTGACCCGCCCCCCGAGGGCGGTGGTCTGCGACCAGGCCTCCGCCGACGCCGCGTCGCGCTCCGGGGTCGTACCCGACGAGGCGGCGCTGCCCAGCGAGATCGCGGGGGCGGTCCCCTTGTCGTCGCCGTTGAGGCCGGCCGCGTACCCGCCCGCGCCGACCACCGCGAACGCGGCCACGGCGGCCGCGGCCTGCAGCCACCGACCCCGCGTGCGGCGCGCGCGCCGGGCCGCGAGCTCGTCACCGCGGACGTCGACGCCCGTGGTGGTCGCGAGCGTGGCGTGCAGCGCGTCGGTGTCGAGCACCGCGTCGGCGGCGGGGTCCGCGGCGGAGACGCGGCGCAGCGCGTCGGCCAGGAGCTGGGGGTCGACAGATGCGTCGTCGCGGGGGGGCGGCGTGGTCATGGTGTCCTCCGTGGTGGTGCGGTCCTGCCCCCTACATGTGCCCACCGCACGGCGTCTTGCGGCGCCGCGCCGTCCGATCTCGTGAGCGGCAGCGGGGTCAGGCCGACTCGCCCCACGCCGCGGCGAGCCGGGCGCGGGCGCGGCTCAGGGCGGCGTCGGCGCCGCCGCGGCCGATCCCGAGCACCTCGGCGAGCGCCTGCCCGGTCAGGCCCTCCCACGCGTTGAGCAGGACGATCTGCCGGTCGCGCGGGCTCAGTGCGCCGAGCGCCTCGCGGACCCGCTCGTCGTGCACGGCGCGCAGCGCGGGGTCGTCGTCGTCGATCTCCTCCGGCACGCGCTCCACGGGGATCGGGCGGCCCTTGCGCCGGTGGTTGGCCAGCACGAACCCGGCCGTGCGGTAGAGCCACGGCAGCTCGGCGCCGTCGGGCACGTCGTCGCGGCGGCGCCACGCGATCGTCAGCACGTCCGCGGTCAGGTCGTCGGCCTCGCCCGGTGCGCGACGCACCAGGTAACGGTGCAGGTCGCGCTGGTGCGCGCGGACCACCGCGGTGAACCACGTCGAGTCGTGCTCGACGGGGGGCGCGGCCGGACGCTCGTCGTCGGGCTCGTCCTCGCGCGACGCCGCACGGGCGGGGACGGGCCGCTCACCCGTCGGACCGTCTGCCGCCCGGCCGTCTGCCTCGCGGCCGTCGGGCGTCGGGCGGTCGTCCGTCGGGTCGTCGGCTGGTTCCGTCCGTGGGAGCACGTCCCGTCCTCTCGTCACCGTGGGGGCACGGCACAGCACCCCTGCACCGGCCTTGTGTCACGAGGGCGACGCACCTTGCACGGCCGTGCGCAGGAGTCTCAGCGAGTCACAGACCGTCCGCGACCACGGCGGTCGCCCGCAGCCACGCGTCCCGCGTACGCGGCTTGAGCGAGTCGTAGTCGATGGGCCCGCCGGACACGAGCGACGCGTCGTACGGGACCTCCACCACGGCTCGCGTGAGCGCGCCGAAGTGCGTGCGGACGCGCTTGCGCAGGTCCTTGTCCACGCGGCGGTCGGGTGCGGACAGGATCGTGACCGCGTTCCGCACGGCCTCCTCGCGGCCCGTGGCCCGCAGCGCGTCGAGCGCCCACGCGGCCGACTGCGCGGTGTCCTCGCGGATCGTGGAGACCACCACCACCTGGTCCGCGGCCTCGACCGCGGCCCGCCAGTTGGAGGCGCGCATGTTGTTGCCCGTGTCGATGACCAGCACGCGGTAGAAGCGCGAGAGCACCTGGTGCAGCGAGCGGAACGCCTCGGCGTCCATCGAGGAGCCCGACGACGAGCTCTCGTCGGACGCCAGCACGTCGAACTGCTCGGACGTCTGCGTCCGCACGAACCCGTCCAGGTCGCCCACGCGGACCGTGGCCGCACCGCCCAGCGACGGCATGGCCTGCAGCAGGTCCACCGCGGTGTGCTGGTGGTCGGTGTGCGCCGAGCGCCAGCCGAGCGTGCCGCGCGTCTCGTTGTTGTCCCACGCGAGCGTGTAGCCGCCGCGCTGCAGGCCGAACGTGGCCGCGAGCAGCATGGTCGCGGTGGTCTTGTGCGCGCCACCCTTGGGGTTGAGCACGACGACCGTGCGGGGCCCGTCGAACGTCCGGCGCACCGCGGCGGTCTGGACCCGGCGGCGCTGCTCGGCGCGTCCGGGGCCGAGCTTGACGCCGCCGAACGTCGCCCGCCGCACACCCGCGCGCCAGCCGTGCTCCGCGGGGCCGCGCGTGCCCGAGTGACGGGCCGCGAGCAGGTCGTCGAGCGTGGGCAGGCCCGCGGACGCGCCAGCCGGCGCGTCAGTCCCGCGGGGCCGCGACGTGGCGGCAGGGGCAGCCGGCGCTGCGGTGCCGGCCGATGCCGGGGCCGGGGCGGGAGCGGCGGGTTCGGCGTCCGGGGCCGCGTCGGACGCGGGCGGCGTCGGCGCGGTCTCGTCGGGTGCGTCCGCGGCCGGGGACGGCTCGCCCGCGCCCGTGGCACGCACCGCCTCACCGACGACCTCGGCCGGCGCCTCGTCGACCAGGCCGTCGGGGTGGATCAGCAGCGACCAGAGCCCGTCGGGGTCGCGCACCTGCACCGGGACCGGCGCGCCGACCTCACCCGCGAGCGCGGCGATGCGCTCGGTGATCGCGGCGCCCGCCTCCTGCAGGTTCGCCATCCGGATGCGCTCGATCACGCCGTCCACCGAGATCTGCCCGGTTCCGTCGTCGCGGACCTCGGCGGTGACCTCGGGCAGGCGTGCGGCCGTCGTGGCCGTGGTGCTGCGTTCGCCGTCGCTCATGGTGCATGCCTCCTGACAGGGACCCCCGGGAGCGAAACTACGCGATACCCCGCGGATGCGCCCGAAAGCGGCGGGGCCGCGAACGCCCCGGCCAGCGGGTTCACCCGCTCAGAACGCCTCGAGCTCGAACCAGACGAGGGTGCCGTCGCCGTCGGTCGTCGTGCCCCAGGACTCGGCCAGCGCGTCGACGAGCGCCAACCCTCGGCCGCTCGGCGCAGTCGGTTCCGTCCGGCGCAACGTGACCCCGCCGGGGCCCTCGTCGTGCACCTCGACCCGCAGGATCGACCCCAGGACCTGGACGCGCACGATGACGTCGGCGTCGCGCGGCCCGTGCACCACGGTGTTGGCGACCAGCTCGCCCGTGAGCAGCTCGGCGGTCTGGTTGGCGGCCCCGCCGATGCCCGCGGCGGCGGCGATCTGCATCACCCAGCGCCGGGCGACACGGGCTGCCGTGGGCTGGACGGGCAGCACGAGCTCGTCCTGCGTCTCCGGCCTGCGCGACCGGACGCTGGATGCACTACGGATGTCCCTGACCTCTCCCACCGCACCAGGGTGCCCGACGAGAGCCGGGTCCGCCGCATGAACGGCAGGCCGAAACAGGCCGTTGCCCCGTTTCTCACCCGGGACGGCGCACGTGCCGACGTCGGTGGCCGGGCCTACGTTGGGCGGCATGCCGTCGTCGACGCCCGCGATCGAGATCGACGTCCGGGGCCGCGCGGTGCGCGTGAGCAGCCCGGACAAGGTGTACTTCCCCGAGCGCGGGCTGACCAAGCGCGACGTGGTCGAGTACTTCGTCGCGGTCGGCGACGGGATCCTCGCCGCGCTGCTGGACCGCCCCACGACGCTCGAGCGGTGGCCCAAGGGCGTGTTCGAGGGTGCGCGGCTCGCGACGCGGGCGGACTCGTCGGGCGACGCGTTCTACCAGAAGCGCGTCCCCGCGGGCGCGCCGGACTACGTGCGCACCGCGCGCATCGGGTTCCCCAGCGGCCGCACGGCGGACGAGGTCGCTCCCAGCGAGCTCGCGGTGGTCGCATGGGCCGCGAACCTCGGCACGCTCACGTTCCACCCGTGGCCCGTCACGTCGCAGGACGTGGACCGGCCGGACCAGCTGCGCATCGACCTGGACCCCCAGCCCGGGACGGACTTCTCCGATGCCGCGTGGGTCGCGCCGCACGTGCGCGAGCTGCTCGCGGAGCACGGGCTCGAGGGCTGGCCCAAGACGTCGGGCGGCCGCGGCATCCACGTGTTCGTCCCCATCGAGCCCCGGTGGACGTTCGTCGCGGCCCGGCGCGCGACCATCGCGTTCGGCCGTGAGCTCGAACGGCGTCTGCCCACCCGGGTCACCATGAAGTGGTGGAAGGAGGAGCGCGGCGAGCGCATCTTCGTCGACTACAACCAGATGGCGCGTGACCGCACGATCGCGTCCGCGTACTCGGTGCGCTCCAACCCGCGTGCGACGGTCTCGGCGCCGCTGCGCTGGGACGAGGTCGGGGACGTGCACCCCGACGACTTCGACGTCCTCACGATGCCGGCGCGGTTCGCCGACGTGGGCGACCTGTTCGCCCCGTTGGCCGCGCACGCGCCCGGGCGGTTCTCGATCGAGTCGTTGCTCGAGCTCGCGGACCGGCAGGAGCGCGACGAGGGCCACACCGACCTGCCCTACCCGCCCGAGTACCCCAAGATGCCCGGCGAGCCCCCGCGCGTCCAACCCTCCCGAGCCCGCCCCACCTGACCACCCCCACCCCGCCGAACTGGTACTTGTCCGCCAGTTCGGCCACCCCCAGCCGCCGAACTGGTACTTGTCCGGCAGTTCGGCCACCCCCAGCCGCCGAACTGGTACCCATCCGCCAGTTCGGCGCCACTCCGGCTGCGGCGCGGGGGTGCTCGATCGGGTGGACAGCGCGTCGGGGGCTCAAGGCCGCGGGCCGGACGGCCGATCACGAAGGCATGACCGACCTGAGCCCGCTCGTCGCCGCGACGCCCGGGGCCGCCGTCGGCATGCGTGACCTCTCCCCGGCCGAGGCTCAGCACCTCGAGCGCCTGCGCGCGCACCTGCGCGCGAGCGGCGCCCCGGTCACGACCGTCGCCGGGCTGGGCGGGCTGCTCGCGGCCGCGCACGCCGCGTGGGCGCGCACCGCGCCCGAGGCCCGCACCGACCCGTCGCCGATGATCTCCTCGATCGGGGTCGGCGTGGGGGACCTGGTCCTGGCCGGGGCTCCCGCCGCGCGCTGGGTGCTGCGCGTCGACGGCGGCGCGTCCTCGCCCGCGCTCCTGTCCCCCGACGGGTCGGCGGCCGTGCTCCCGTTCGCGGACGTCCGCCGACGGTGGCTCGGCGACGAGGACGGGGTCGACACCGCGTGGCTCGAGGGGTACGTCACGGCCGCCGCGGCCTACCTGGCGCAGGCGTCGACGGCCTCCGCCGCCGTCGCCGAGCAGGTGGTGCCCACGCAGCGCTCCGCCGCGGCCCCGGAGCACGCCGACGAGCAGCACCGCACGCACGTGGCCGCGCACGCCGACGAGCACGCGAGCCGTCGTCGTCGGGCCTCGCACGCGGCGCCCGACGACGAGCAGTCCGTGCGCTACCGCACGCCGCAGGAGCTGCCGCACGTGCCGTCGGCCGAGGCGCAGAACCTCGCGCTGCGCGCGCTCGACCGGGGGCTCGCGGTCGCGATGACCGACGGCCCCCGCCCGTTCGCGCTGCGCGACGACGGCACCACGGTGCACGTCCGCTGGTTCGACACGGGCCCCGACGAGGCGCTCGCGCTCGCCGAGGCGTGGGTCGCGGACGGTGTGGGTGTGCGCGCCTCGATCGGCTGGGCGGCGCCGCTGGACCCCGCCGGCCGGCTCGTCGTGCCCGGCCTGGGGTCCGTCCCCGACGACGAGGCCGCATCGGCCGCGGGCGCCGACCACGCGGTCGTCGTCCTCACGTCCGACCTGGGCAAGCCGGGCCTGGTCGTGGCGCACCGGTACGCGGCGGGCGCACCGGGACGCGTGGTCGGCCAGCCTCTCGTGGTGGGTCCCTGCCCACCGATCATCTGACCGCGACCGCTCGCCGCGCGGACGCGCGCATCGGCACCTAACCTGCGGGGATGCACCCGTGGCGAGCCCGACGACGCGCGCTGCTGCGTGCCGCGGCCGTGGGCGTCGGGGTCTCCGTGCCGGTGTTCGTGCTCGCGTACCTGGTGCGCGCGGGCGCCCCGGGGCTGCAGCACGCCGACGAGTCGGTGGTGTTCGCCGCGACGACGTTCACACGCGAGCACGAGCCGCTGCGCGACGTGCTGATCGCGTGGCAGGAGGTGTTCCACCCGCGCTGGGTGAACATCGCGGGCGTCGCGGTCTGCGCGTGGGTCTGGCGCCGGCACGCGCTGCCCGGGCGGGCCGTGTGGGCCGCGGGCACGCTGCTCGCGTCGTGGGGGCTGACCAACCTGCTCAAGGCCGTGATCGACCGGGCGCGGCCCGTGATCGACGACGCGCTGGTGCACGCACCGGGTGGCAGCTTCCCGTCGGGGCACGCGACCGCCTCGGCCGTCGCCGGCGTCACGCTGACCGTGCTGCTGTGGCCCCTGCTCGGCGCCCGGGCCCGCGTGCTGGTGCCGGGCCTGGCCGCGGTGCTCGTCGTCGCGACGTGCGCCGACCGCGTGCTGCTCGGCGCCCACTTCCCGTCCGACGTGGTCGGCGGCCTGCTGCTCGGCGCCGCCATGGCCGGCGCGTCGGCCGTCGGGTACCTCGGCCTCGCGTCGTCCTCCCCCGTCCCCGACCCCGTCGCCGAGGAGCGCCCGTGATCCACGATTTCGTGCACCGCTGGGACCAGGACCACCAGGCGCCCACCGTCGCCGCCGCGGCCCGCGACATCGCACGGCGCGCGCTGCTGCCTGCCGCGGCGTGGTGGGCCGTGCTGGTGGGCATCGGGCTGCTGATCCACGGGCCGCTGAACGACCTGCAGGCCGAGTCGGCGGTCAACCGGTGGTTCGCCGCGCGACGCACCCCGACGCTCGACACGGTCTCGCTCTACACGTCCAACATGGCGCTGACGTTCGTCATCATCGGCACCGCGGTCGCCGCGATCCTGCTGCTGTGGTGGCGCACGCGGCAGTGGTGGTACGCGATCCTGCCGGGCCTCGCGGTCGGTGTGCAGTCCGCCGTGTTCCTCTCGACGACGCTCGTCGTCGGCCGCGAGCGGCCCGAGGTGGAGATGCTCGACGAGGCCCCGCCCACGTCGTCGTACCCCAGCGGGCACACCGGTGCCGCGACCGCGCTGTACCTGACGTTCGCGCTGCTCGCGCAGCGCATCCGGACGCCGTGGCTGCGGGTGCTCGTCACGGTCCTGTGCCTGCTGGTGCCGTTCGCGGTGGGCACGGCCCGCATCTACCGCGGCATGCACCACGTGAGCGACGTGGTCATGGCGCTCGTCAACGGGACCGTCGCTGCGGTGCTCGCCTGGCGCTACCTGCGGCTGTCGCCGCCGTCGTCGTCGGAGGCCGCCCGCCCGGCCGCCTGACCCACGCGCGCGTCACGCGCGGCCCGCACGGCGTCACGGACGTAGACGACCGTCGCGATCAGCCAGCACGCCGCGATCACGACGAGCGGCCACGCGACGCCGTCCGCGAGGACCAGGCACAGCGCGATCACCGCTCCCGCGCCTGCCGCCGAGACCACCTTCCGGTCCCGCAGCACCGCCCCGACCATGCCACCTCCCCGTGCACCCGGACCGCCCGCGCGGGGGCCCGGCGGACCACCCTGCCACACCGCCCGTGGCCCACCCGGGGCGGTGCGCGGACGGGTGAAACTTCGCGCGGGACCGGGCGGCGGTCGGTGCCGGTGCGAGATCCTCACGCGAGCGAGGCACGCCCCTCGCCCCACGACCGGAGGAACCGCATGACCGTCCGTACCACTCCTGCCCGCACGCGTGCGCTCGTCGTCCTGACGACCGCGCTCGCCCTGCTCGCCACGCTGCTCGGCGGCGCTCCCGCCTCGGCAGCGGGCGCGACCACCATCACCGGGCGCGTCACGTACCCGTCCGCGATCACCGATCCCGGTCCGACGTACGTCGTCGTGTTCTCGCCCGACGACCGCTACATCGAGCACGCCGCGCAGGCGTCCGTGGCGCCTGACGGCACGTTCACCGTGTCCGGGCTCGACGCGGGCGAGGGCTACCAGGTCATGCTCACCGACGTGAGCGGTCAGACGGCGACGGGCTACTACGCGAAGGGCGCCACCCGGCTGGCGGTCGGCGTCAGCGGCGCCACGCTGGTCAAGCCCGGCGCGACGCTCGCCCTCAAGCCGCGCGTCGCGGTCACCACGAGCGTGGTCCTCACGCTGCCGGAGAACACGTTCCCGTCCTGGAGCCCCCGGGGCGCCTACCTCGTGGAGGCGGCGACCGGCCGCCCGTTCGCTGCCGAGAGCCGGTTCGGCGCCGCCGCGGTCACCACGATCCCGCTGACGTTCGGCGGCGTCGCGGCCGAGGGCCGGTACACGCTGTTCCTGGCCACCGACGAGGACCAGGACACGGGCTACTACTACGGCGGGGCCGGGCGGGCCATGGTGCGGGCCCGCGCCAAGGCGGCACTGGTGCCCGCGGGCGCGAAGAACCTCAAGGTCCTGGTGATGGGCGTGGTCAACACGACCGTCCCCACGGTCACGGGCAAGGCGAAGGTCGGCGCGAAGCTGACCGCCACCCCGGGCACGTGGGCGGTCGCGGGCACGCCGTCCTACCGGTGGCTGCGCAACGGCGTCGCGATCAGCGGCGCCACCGGCAAGACCTACGTGCCGGTCGCCGCGGACCTGGGCAAGAAGCTCAAGGTCCAGGTCACGTTCAAGGCGACGACGCCGGGCTACGCGCCCGGAGTCGCCACCTCGACGGCGACGGCGGCCGTCACGCGCTGACGCAGGTCCCACGGCGACGGCCCGTCCCCCCCCGGGGCGGGCCGTCGCCGTGCCAGGATGCCGGGCGTGATCACCCTCTACCTGCACGGACGCGTCGCGACGAGCCGCCCGGAGCTCGAGCGGTTCCTGGTCGGGGCACGCCCCGTCTACGAGGAGCCGGGCGGCATCCGGACGCGCCTGCAGTGGCACCTGACGGAGCCGGACCGGTTCGTCGAGATCATCGAGTACGCCGACCGTGCGACGTACGACGCCGACCAGCTCCGCACCGAGTCCGACGCGCGCATGCGTGACCTGCTCGCGCAGTGGCGCACGCACCTGGCGGGCCCGCCGGTGGTCGAGGCCTACGACGAGGCCGCGCTCGGCTGAGCCGCCCGCCGCGGCACCCGGGGTGGGCGCCGCGGGCGGGCGTGCGTCAGCTCGCGGGGACCGTCGCCTCGATGCGGACCACGTCCCCGGTGCGCCGGAAGACCTGCGCGCTCACCTCGGCATCGAGCGCGCCCTCGACACCCTCGACGAGCGAGCCGTCCGCGAGGTGCGCGACCACGCGCACCGACCCGGCGCCCGCGGTGCGGTGGTACACCACCGGGACCTGGCAGAACGTGAACGCGAGCGAGCCGGCGGGCAGCTCGGTCCGGTGCTCGTGCCCCGCGACGTCGGTGTGGACGAACGTGACCGGCTCCGCGGTCCACTCGGCCTCCCGCAGGAGCACGGGACGCACCACGATCCGCCCGTGCTCGACGCGCAGCCCCAGCTCGCCCAGGCGCGTGAGGATCTCCTCCTTGACCTGCCCGGTCATGCCGGGCTGACGCGCACCCTTGCCCGCGGGGGTGTGCGAGTACGGGTCCACGGGGAACGCGCCGTACACCTCGGGCGTCTTGCAGTAGCCCAGCCCGAGCCGGACGTCCTCGTAGGCGTCCTGCAGGCCCGTGACGACCGCCTCGTCGGCGCCCTCGGCGATGGCCCGCTCCAGGTTCTCCTGCACCGCGAGCAGCAGCTTGGAGACCATGTGCCAGTAGATGCTGCCCAGGCCCTCGTACGCGAAGAACGAGCCCGAGCGCCCGGTGAACTCGGCGTGCCGGAACACCTGCTCGAACACGTCGAGCACCGCCTGGCGGCCCTCGGCCACCTGCTGCGCGGTCAGCCCCGCGACCCGGCCGGGCAGCGCGTCGAGCGCCGCCTGGACGTCGCGCGCGTTGTGCAGGCCGGGCGCGAACCGGTGGTCGCCGCGCACGTCGCGCAGCACCAGCGAGGTGTCGCCCGCCTCGACCAGCGCGGCGAGCAGCGGCGCGGACGCCGCCTGCTCCGCCGTGACCAGGTTGCGCGCCAGGAACGTGGGCAGCTCACGGTCCGGGTACAGCTGGTAGGAGTGCTGGTCCGCGCGGTACAGCGCGCTGCTCCGCAGCGCCCGGACGAGCGCGAGCGCCTCCGCGGGCGTCAGCAGGCCCGACGAGAGCACCGCGACCTGGCCCTCGAGCATCTCCTGCAGCCGGCCGATGCTCGCGCCGTCGCGCAGGTCCAGCAGGTTGTAGGAGTGGAACAGCCCGTCCGGGCGCCGGTTGGCCCGCAGTGCGGCGTCGACGTACAGCTGCGCGGCCGCGAGGCACTCCTGCACCGCGTCCGCCGTGACGGCCGTGCGCTCACCGCTGAACCCCACGTAGACGCGCGTGCGGTAGTCCGTGCCCGCCGCGCCCAGGGCGTCCATGACCGAGCGGCGCGTGCGGTCGTCGAACCCGGTGCCCACGTGCGCGCGGTGCGCGTCGAGCGCGGCGTGCACGTCCGTCAGGAGACCCGCGAGCTCGCTGGTCACCGTGACGTCGTCCGTCAGCAGGTCCCGCGCCAGGCTCAGCGCGCGGCGCAGGTATGCGAGCGTCACCACGGACAGGCCCTTGCCGACCAGCGCGTTGTTCGCGTCGTTCCACTCGGGGCGCTGCGTGTTCATCCAGATGCCGCCGTCCGGCACCAGGTTGACCACCTTCGCGAGGATCGTGAGCAGCAGCTTCTCACCCAGCGACACGCGGACCAGCTCGCCGTCGGGGCCGTGGACCAGCCGCCCGTCGGCACCCTCGGTCCGGATGCGCCGCGCGACCTCCTCCTCCTTGGCCGTGTCGAACGCGATCGTCGCGATGGGCTCGACGACCGTCTCGTCGTACGTCGCGATGCGGTACGGCACGTCGGCGTGTGTGAACACCGCACGGTCGACGAGCGCCTCGAGCCGGCCCGGGTGGAAGCGCTGCGAGGCCTCCAGCAGCTTGACCAGGTAGATCACCTGGTGGTCGCTCCAGTAGCCGATGTTCGCCCACGGGTTCGAGGGCTCGGGGACCTCCCAGTCGATGCCCGAGCGGGAGATCCGGTACGGGTTGTAGCCGTCGGCCGTCGTCGCGTCGAGGAACACGGCGACCATCGACTCGATGTACTCCGGGAACGAGAACGCGAGCGCCTCCCAGTTCTGGAAGATGTCCCGCCAGTTGCCCTGGAAGTCGACGCGCGTCCGGCCGTTCGCGTCCGTGAGCGCGATCTGGAACTTGTTCCACGGCCGGCTCGGGTCGCCGTGGCGCCGGCTGAACGTCAGCGGCAGGTACTCGCGCACGAGGCGCAGCAGGTCCGGGTCGCCCGACGCGTCGGCCCGCTCGATCAGATCGTCGATCCGCGCGGTCGTGCCCAGCGCGTCGAACCAGGCCCCGCTGCGCGCCGCGGTCCGCGGGCTGCGCTGCGCGACGAACGCGCGCAGGTCCGCCGTCTCGACCGTGTAGCCGTCGACGAGCACGCCGCCGCGCATGATGTTGAACAGCACGTTCGCCCGGTGGTGCGCGGTCGCGATCTCCTCGCCCGTGGCCTGCGCGCCGTCCGCCGAGCCGACCAGCAGGTCCAGGTGCGCACGCGTCGCCTCGACGTCCGCGGCCAGCGCCGCCGCTGCTCCGGCCCGGTCCGCCAGCACGGTCTGCAGGCGCACCACGTCCGCCGCGCTCTGGTCCACGTCCGCGACGACGCTCCAGCGGCGCGTCTCGCCCGCGCCCAGCGTCAGCCGCGCGCGCACCAGGTAGGCGCCCTTCTCGCCGCGCACCTCGTGCTCGGGGGCCACGGGGCGGCCGTCGGCGAACGCCCCGACCTGGCGCGTCGAGAGCAGGTGGTCCACGTCCTCGAGGCCCACGTGCCACGCGACGGTCGTCGCGAGCGACTCGCTCGGGTCCGCCTTGTCCGTCAGCGTCGAGTTCAGGTAGACGAGCCCGAGCCCGGTCGCGGCGTCCACCTCCGCGCGCTTGTACGCGTCCAGCAGGCTCGACAGCTCACCCTGCGTCTGGACCGTGACACCCGCGGGCAGCAGGTCGACGAAACCGTCCAGCACCTCGGCCCGGACCACCCGGTCCGCGACCGCCGCGACCTCGACCTCGCGCACCACACCGAACCGCGCCGCGGTGCGCCACGTCACGCGCACGCGCAGGCCCAGGTCCGCGCGGGTCTCCTCGAACACGAGCGTGGTGCCCAGCGGGTCCTTGTAGAGGTTCCGCTCGGCGTGCGGGTCGCCCGGCCGGCGCGGCGCGAACGGCTGCCAGAACACCGTGCCCTCGCTCGTCTCGACCCGGAGCAGCGTGAGCCCGCCGGTCCGGCCCGCGCCCGCCGTGACCTTGTCCTCCGTCGCGTACGTGAACAGCGCGCGGTCCGCCTGCTCACGGCCCGCGGTCACACCACCCGTGCTGGAGATGAACACCCACAGGTCGCTCGCGCCCACGAGCGTCATGAAGAACGGCGGCAGGTCGTCGTAGGACGCGATGCGGTAGAAGCGCCGGCCGTCCAGGTCGACCAGGCCCGATTCCGGGGTGCCGGTCACCTGTCCCTGCTCGTCCGTGAGCGCGGGCGGGAGAGTCTGCGACGCCATTGCCGATGTCCTTCTTTCCGTGCGCGCATGAGCCGGTCCGGGCGGACACGTGGGCCGCATCGGTGCGGCGTGGGTGCGCTCCCCTACAGTGACACGTGTCAACGGCGGCTGGCAAAGGACCAAGGCCCACCCTGTCGGGCGCCGCCGACGCCGTCCCGACGCGGGCCCCGCTGGCGCGATGGCGTCCGACTCCCGGTCGCGGGTCCTGCGCGGACTACTCGCCGCACGCGGGCGGCGGGGTCGCCGACCCGGGCGCGGCCACGAGCTCGCCGATGGTCAGGGGGCGCTCGGCACGGACGAGGAGGTGCGGCTCGTCCAGCTCGGCGGCGAGCACGACCTCGCCGGACGACACGGACACGTCCACCGACGTCCCCATCGACGCGAGCGCACAGCCGGCGTCGAACGCGGTCACGTCGAAGTTGACGATCTCGGCCGTCGCGCCCACCCGTCCGGCGAGGGCCTCGGGGTCGGCGACGAGCTCGAACGAGCCGTCGGCGCCGGTCAGGGCGGCAGCGATGGTGACGATGTCCACGAAGTCGCCGACCTCGCCCTCGCCGAGCGTCTCCTCGTCCGGCCACGCCTGCGCGATCACCGGGACGCCTGCGCCCGCGCCCTCGATCGTGCCGGCGGCGATCACCGGCCCGGCGAGCTCGGACGACGGCCGCACCCCGGCGAGCTCCGCGAGCATCGCGTTCTGTGTCTCGGCCGACAAGGACGCCGCCGGCCCGTCCGGGGCCGAGGCGCCCAGCAGCGCAGCGGTCGCGACCGCGACCCCGACGAGGCGCACCCAAGATCCACGCATCCGACGTTCCCCCTGCTCACGGCCGTACGGCGCACGACGACCGAGCCAGTCAAGCAGAAGTCGTCGGTGAAGGTGGGGGCTTTCGGTCCTGACGTGGCCCTCCGGACGAGAAAGGGCCTCACCCTCCTGCGCTACCGCAGCGGGGTGAGGCCCTTGGTCCCGGGAGCCGCCTAAGGGAATCGAACCCTTGACCTTCTCATTACGAGTGAGACGCTCTGCCGACTGAGCTAAGGCGGCGTCGTCGGACCGTGCGGACCGGCGAGCGCGCCTACTGTACCCGGCGGCGCGCGTGGCTCCAAAGCGGGCCCACGGGCACGCGCGCGATCAGCAGGTGGTGCCGTCCCCGGGGACCTCACCGTCCAGCAGGTAGCCGTCCACCGCGTCGCCGATGCAGTCGTTCGAGCGGCCGTAGGCGGTGTGACCCTCGCCCTCGTACGTGAGCAGGACGCCCGAGTCGAGGATCTTCGCCAGGGCCTGGGCCTGCTCGTACGGGGTCGCGGGGTCGTTGGTCGTCCCGATCACGACGATGGGCGCCGCACCGGCCGCCGAGAAGTCGTCGAGCCCACCGACCTCGGGGACGGACCACTGCGCGCACCGCGTGCCGCCGAACGTGAAGAACTCCCCGACGGTCGGGGCGGCCGCCATGATCGCCTCGGCGTCGGCGCGCATGTCCGCGAGGTCCGCGCTCGCGCGCGGGTCGAGGCAGCCGATGGACCAGAACGCCTCGGTCTGGTTGGTGCCGTAGCTGCCGTCCTCGCGCCGGTCGTAGTACGCGTCGGACAGCGTGAGCAGGATGGAGCCGTCGCCGTCGAGGGCCGAGGTCAGCGCGGACGTGAGGTACGTCCAGTACTCCTGGGAGTACAGCGTGACGGCGATGCCGGTGAAGGCGAGCGAGCGGGTCAGCGGACGGTCGGTCCCGGTGCGCAGCGGGCTCTCGTACGCGCGGTCCAGGAGCGCGGTGATCTGCCGCATGCCGTCGTCGACCGATCCGGTCAGCGGGCAGCGTGAGCCGCCCTGGCAGTCCGCGACGTACGCGCGCAGCGCGTTCTCGAAGCCGACCGCCTGCGCGGCCGTGGCCTCCTCGGCCGTCAGCGTGGGGTCCACCGCACCGTCCAGCACCACGCGTCCGACGCGCTCCGGGAACAGGCCCGCGTACGTCGCGCCCAGCTGCGTGCCGTAGGAGTAGCCGAGGTAGTGCAGCTGCTCGTCGCCGAGCACCGCGCGCAGCACGTCCATGTCCCGCGCGGCGCTGATCGTGTCGACGTGGCCGAACACCGGACCCGTCCGCTCGAGGCACTCCTGGGAGAACGCGCCGAACATGTCGGCCGCCTCCGCGATGCCCTCGTCCGTGGTCAGGTCCGGGTCGAACGCGAGCAGCTCGTCCAGCTCGTCGGCGGGCACGCACGTCACGGCCGGCGTCGAGGCCTGCACGCCGCGCGGGTCGAAGCCCACCAGGTCGTACCGGGCCTGGACGTCCTCGCTCACGGTGGTGGCGGCCTGCTCCACGAAGTCCACACCCGAGCCGCCGGGGCCCCCGGGGTTGAGCAGGAGCGAGCCGATGCGGTCCCCGCCCGTCGCGCGCTGGCGCGCCACCGCGAGCTCGACGGATCCGGCCTCGAGGTCCGCGTAGTCCAGCGGCACCTCGAGGCGCGCGCACTCGCCCTGGTCGCACTCCTGCCACGCGAGCGTCTGCGCGTAGAACCGCGCGAGACCGGGCTCGGGTGCGCTCTGCGCGTCGGGGGTCGCGTCCGCCCGCGGGCTGGCCTGGTGCTTGGGTGCCGAGCACCCGGTCACGACGAGCGCCGCGACGACGAGCAGGCCGAGCGGACGGAGCAGGCGGGAAGGCGAAGGCACGCGGACACGGTAGCCGCCGCACCGGTGCCATCCGGTGCGCTCCACAGTGCTCAGCCCTGCGGCCGCAGCGCCACCGCCATCGCCTCGACCGCGAGCAGCGGAGCGACGTTGCCCTCGAGCCGTGTGCGCGCCTGGCCGATCGCGTCCATGCGGCGCAGCGTCTGCTCGGGCGTGGAGGACGCGGCCAGGGCGCGCGCGGTCTCGTCGTGGTCCACGTTGACCAGCGGGACGTCGGCGCCCAGCTGGACCACCAGCACGTCCCGGTACAGCGAGAGCAGGTCGAGCATCGCGCGGTCCAGGACGTCACGCTGCGCACGCGTGGCACGGCGCTTCTGGTCGTCCTCGAGCTGACGGACCTGGGACCGCAGCGCGGGCGGCACGGTGGCCGCACCCTCCGCGCCCAGGCTGCGCAGGAGCGCCGCACGTTCGCTCGCGTCCCGCTCCTCGGTGGCCGCCTTGGCGTCGGCCTGCGCGGTCGCGACGAGGTCACCGGCGGCGAGCACGGCGTCGCCCACGCCCCGGATGCGCGCCGCGATCTGCAGCACCTCGTTGCGCCGGCGCCGGGCCTCCGGGTCCCGCGCCAGGCGCCGCGCGACGCCCACGTGGCTCTGCGCGGCGCGGGCCGCCGCCTCCGCGACGGCCGGGTCGATGCCGTCACGCCGGACCAGCAGCTCGACGACCGCCTCGACGGGCGGCACCCGCAGAGCGACCGCCCGGCTGCGCGAGCGCAACGTGACCAGCACGTCCTGCGGGCTGGGTGCGCACAGCATCCAGACCGTGCGGGGCGCGGGCTCCTCGAGCGCCTTGAGCAGCACGTTCGACGTCTTCTCCACCAGCCGGTCCGCGTCCTCCACCAGGATCACGCGCCACCGGCCCGCCGACGGCGACCGCTGCGCGAGCTCGACCAGGGGCCGCACCGCGTCGATGAGGATGTTGACGCCCTCGGTCGCCACCACCGTGACGTCGGGGTGCGTGCCGCCCAGCACGGTCAGGCACGCGTGGCACGTGCCGCAGCCGCCCTGCTCGCACTGCAGCGCGGCCGCGAACGCGCGCGCCAGGTTGGACCGGCCCGAGCCGGGCGGGCCGGTGAACAGCCACGCGTGCGTCATGGCGCCGGGGTCGACCACCGCGCGCTGCAGCTCGGCGATCGCGGGCTCCTGGCCCACCAGGCCGTCCCACACGCTCATGGCGCGCCCCGGCCGGCATCGGCGTCGAGCAGCGGCGCGAGCCGCTCGCGCACCGCGTGCGCGAGCTCGTCGGCCGGGCGCGTCGCGTCCAGCACCAGCCACCGCGCGGGGTCCGCGGCAGCGCGGGCCAGGAACGCCCGGCGCGTGCGGTGGTGGAAGTCGTCGCCCGCGCTCTCCAGCCGGTCCGGCGAGCCCGTGAGCCGGGCGCGCCCTACGTCGGGGTCGAGGTCCAGCAGGACCGTGACGTCCGGGAGCAGGCCGCCCGTCGCCCACAGCGAGAGACGCTCGACCTCGTCGGCGCCCAGCTCACGGCCCGTGCCCTGGTAGGCCACCGACGAGTCCAGGTAGCGGTCGGTGACCACCACAGCGCCGCGCTCGAGCGCGGGGCGGACGAGCGAGGCCACGTGGTGCGCGCGGTCGGTCGCGTACAGCAGCGCCTCGGTGCGCGCGTCCACGTGCTCGCCGTGCAGCACCGCGTCCCGCAGCGTGCGGCCCAGCTCCGTGCCGCCCGGCTCGCGCGTGAGCACCGCCTCGCGCCCGCGCGCGGCCAGCCACTCGCCCAGCAGCCGGACCTGCGTGGACTTGCCCGCGCCGTCACCGCCCTCGAACGAGACGAAGACCCCGCGGGCAGGCTCGGCAGCAGGCGTCGTCACGGCGTCAGGCTAGCCGCCCGCGCCGACACCTCCGCGGCCCGGATCACTCGCCGGGGTAGGCGACGCCGATCTGGCGACGCACCTCGTCGAGCGTGCGCAGGACCTCGAGCGTGCCCTGCCACGTCATGCGCGGGCTCTGCGTCTCGCCCGCCTCGATCCGCCGCGCGACCTCGGAGGCCTCGTACTGCAGGCCCTGCGCGCTCGGCTGGTCGAACGTCCACACCCGGCCGTCGAGCCGCGTGACGCGGAACGACGAGGGCCCGTAGAACGGCCCGGCGACCTCGATGTACCCCTCGGTGCCGGAGATGTGCGCGGCCGTCGGCGTGCGGGCCCACAGCGTCGTCGAGAGCGTCGCCTGCGTGCGCTCGCCGTAGGACAGCACGATCGAGACCTGCCCGTCGACGCCCGTCTCGGTCAGGCGGCCCACCGCGCTGACCGCATCGGGCACGCCCAGCAGGTCGTGCGCGAACGACACCGGGTAGACGCCCAGGTCCAGCAGCGCGCCGCCCGCGAGCTCGGGGGCGAACAGGCGCGACGCGGGGTCGAAGCCCATGAGCTGCCCGTGGTCGGCGCTGACGTTGACGACGTCCCCGATCTCGCCCGCGTCGATCACCTGGTGCAGCGCGGCGACGTGCGGGAGGAACCGCGTCCACATCGCCTCCATGACGAACACGCCCGCCTCGCGCGCGGCCGCGAACACCTGCTCGGCCTCGGCCGCGTTGCGCGTGAACGCCTTCTCGACGAGCACGTGCTTGCCGGCCGCGATCGCGAGCAGCGCGTGCTCGAGGTGCTCGGAGTGGGGGGTGGCCACGTAGATGGCGTCCACCTGCGGGTCCTCGACGAGCGGCCCGTAGCCCAGGTGCGTGGTCGGGATGCCGTGCGCGGTGGCGAAGCGCTCGGCGCGGTCGCGGTTGCGCGAGCCCACGGCCACCAGCTGCGCGCGCGTGTGGCGGGTCACGGCGTCGGCGAACGAGCCGGCGATCCGGCCGGCGCCCAGGACGCCCCAGCGGATCGGAGGTGCGGTGCGCGGGTCCTCGGTGCGTGCCATGCCGCCCAACGTAGCGGGCGGGCAGGGGATCGCCCACCGCGCGCGCCCTCACCAGGCCCTTTCTTCGGGGACTTTCTTAACCTGCCGTACATAGTTAGTCTCGGCGGGGTCGGCCCGACGAAGGGTCGAGCGGTCGCCCTGTCCGTGCCCGGCACGGAACTCGTTCAACGGAGAACTCATGGCCACGACTCGCACCACCACGCCCCCGGGCATCCCCGATCCGCACGGTCCCCGGCGCCCCCGGCGCTCGCGGACCGCCGCCCTGCTCGTCGCGGGCGCGCTCGCGCTCACGGGCACCGGCACGGCCGCCCAGGCCGACGAGCCCGACCCGTCCACGGTCGCGGTCGCGGACACCGCCGCCACGGCCGACACGGCCGCACTGTTCCGCTACCTGCGGGACCAGGAGTCCGGCGGCGTCCTGTTCGGCCAGCAGCACCCGACCGACGAGGCCGTCACGTCCACGACCACGGGCCCGGACGGGCTCCCGCTCAAGTCCGACGTGTTCGCGCAGACCGGCGACCTGCCCGGCGTGTTCGGCTACGACACGCTCGCGCTCAAGGGCGACGAGAAGCCGGGCACGCACGAGAACACCGACGAGGAGAACGCGCTCGCGCTCGCGGCCGAGTTCGTGCGGGCCGACGCGCTCGGCGGCGTGGTCACGCTGTCCGCGCACATGCCGAACTTCGTCACCGGCGGCCCGTACAACGACACCGCGGGCCGCGTGGTCAGCCACATCCTGCCGGGCGGCGACACGCACGACGAGTACCGCGCGTACCTGGACCTGGTGGCGACCGCCGCGCAGCACGCCGAGCGCACGGACGGGACCCTGGTGCCCGTGATCTTCCGGCCGTTCCACGAGAACACGGGCTCGTGGTTCTGGTGGGGCGCCGCGCACGCGACGTCGGGCGAGTACAAGGAGATCTTCCGGTTCACGGTCGAGTACCTGCGGGACGTCAAGGGCGTGCACAACCTGCTGTACGCGTTCTCGCCCAACGGCGCGTTCGACGGCGACGCCGACCGCTACCTGCAGACGTACCCGGGTGACCAGTGGGTCGACGTGCTGGGCTACGACTTCTACGAGAACTCGAACGCCGCGGACGACTCCGACGCGTACGTCGCCGCCGCGGTGCAGGACCTCGCGATGGTCGTCGACCTCGCGGACGCGCGGGGCAAGATCCCCGCGTTCACGGAGTTCGGCCGCAACGGCGACCGCACCATCCAGCCGACGGGCAACAAGTCGCTGCACTACTTCACCGACCTGCTCGGCGGCATCACGGCCGACGCGAAGGCCTCGCGCATCGCGTTCATGCTCACGTGGGCCAACTTCGGCTCGGGCCAGATCTACGTGCCGTACCCGGGCCACGAGATGGCGGCCGACTTCCAGGCGCTGTACGACGACCCCGCCTCGGTGTTCGCGAGCCAGACCGGCGGGCGGTTCGAGCTGCCCGGCACGCCCGGCGAGCAGCAGCCGTTCCTGCGGCTGGTCTCGCCCGCGGACGGCGCCCGCGTGACCACCGCGACCACCACGGTGCGCGCGCAGGTCACCGCAGCCCCGGACGTGGACACGGTGACGTTCGCACCCGCCGGCTCCGACCCGATCGCACTGACCCGCGACGACGACGGCTACTGGTCGGCCACGTGGGACATCGGCGAGGAGAACCTCACCAACCGGACGATCGCGGTCACCGTGACGGCCACGGGCGGCGGGCACGACCTGAGCACCTCGGCATCCCTCATCCTGGGCGCGCAGCCGGTGCTGCCCGTCGGCGTCGTCGACGACTTCGAGGGCTACGGCGACGACGTCGCTCTGCGCTCCGCGTACACGGTCGCCAACGCGACGTCCGACGCGATCTCGCTCGCCGACCACGGCGCCGGCAACGCGGTGCGGCTGTCCTACGACTACCCGGCGAGCCGGACGGGCTACCTGGGCTTCGGCAAGTCCTACGCACCCACGCAGAACTGGTCCGGCTTCGGCAGGCTCGACGCGTGGATCGACCCCGACGCCTCGGGCCACAAGCTCGTGCTGCAGGTCCAGGCGGGAGGCGTCACGTTCGAGGCGTACCCCTCGCTCGCGGGCGACGAGCCGTACCTCGCCTCGATCCCGTGGACGCAGTTCGCCCCCGCGCCGTGGGACACCGCCAACGCGGGTGCGACGCTCACGTGGGAGCGGCTGGCCAAGGTCAGCCAGGTCTTCGTCTACCTGAACGACGCGGGCGGCAGCGCGCCGCTGACCGGCTCGGTGCTGCTCGACGACATCCAGGCCGCGGGCGAGGGCGAGTACGTCGACCCCGAGCCGGGCGCCGAGCCCCTCACGGTGGACGACTTCGAGTCCTACGCCGACGAGGCCGCGTTCGACACCGCCTGGGGCAACCGCGGCAGGACCGAGCTCATCTCGCTGTCCGACGACGCCGCGCAGGGTGAGCAGGCGTTCGCGTTCGCGTACGACAACGCCGCGGGCGGCTGGCAGGACACCGCCCGCTGGCTCGGCGGACAGGACTGGTCGGGCCGCGACGCGCTCGCGCTGCAGGTCAAGGGCGACGGGTCCGGCAACCAGCTGGCGATCCAGATCGGCACGGGCTCGGGCGGCTACTACCTGGCGCAGGTGCCCCTGACCGACACGACGTGGCACGCCGTCGAGATCCCGTTCTCGAGCTTCTCGCCCTCGTGGCCGCCGGACCTCACCGACCCGCTCGACGACGCGCGCCTGGGCACGGTCAACGAGCTCGTGGTCGCGGCGAGCTCGACCGCGGGCGCGGGCACGTTCGGCATCGACGACGTGCGCGTCGTCGGCGGCGAGGCCGAGCCGGAGATCCCGGACGGCACGGCCGAGGTGCTGGACCGGTTCGACTCCTACGCCACCACCACGGACCTGCGGGCCGCGTGGAGCAACAACGCCGAGCAGGCCTGGGGCGACGGCTGGCAGCTGACGCTCGCGCCGGGCGCCGGTTCGGGCGGGACGCAGGCGGCGCGGTTCGCGTACGACTTCTCCACGACCACCTACCTGCAGGAGTCGCGCTGGCTGGGCGGGCACTCGTGGGCGGGGCTCGACGGCATCTCGGCGTGGGTGGACCCGAACGGCTCGGGCCAGCAGATGGCGTTCCGGTTCCGCACCGTCTCGGCCGACGGCACGGGTGAGGACTGGTTCTGGGACCTGCCCGTGGCCCTCACGGGCGACGCCCGCACGGTGCACCTGCCGTTCGCGGACGCCGTGGTCACCTACCCGTCCGGCCTGTCCCCCGAGCTGCGCCCGACGCGCGCGCAGCTCGCGAAGGTCAACGAGGTCATCCTCATGGCCACGCAGGCCTCGCCGAGCGCATCCGTCACGGGCTCGTTCGTCGTCGACGACCTCGTCGTCGGGGACTTCCCCGACGAGCCGACCCCGACCGCACCCGAGGTCACGACGCAGCCCGCGTCGACCTCGGGTGCGCTGGGCAGCACCGTGACGCTCAGCGCCGCCGCGAGCGGCGTCCCGGCCCCGGCGGTGCAGTGGCAGACCAGCGCACCGCGCAGCAGCACGTGGACGGACGTCCCGGGCGCGACCGCGGCCACGCTGGACGTGCGGCTCACGGCGAGCACCGACGGTGCGCGCTACCGCGCGGTGTTCACCAACGCGTCGGGCAGCGCGACCACCGCGGCGGCGACGCTCACGGTGACGCCCGCGGCGCCGGTGGTCACCACGCAACCCCGGTCGGTGAGCGGGAAGATCGGCAGCAGGGTGACGCTCGCCGCGCAGGCGAGCGGGTACCCGACGCCGACCGTGCAGTGGCAGCGCCGGGCGCACGGCTCGGCCGTGTGGGCCGACGTCCCGCGGGCCACCGGCCGCACGCTCACGGTCCTGGTCTCGGCGGGCAAGGACGGCTCGCGCTACCGCGCGGTGTTCCGCAACAGCGCGGGCAGCGCGACCACGGCCACCGCGACCGTCACGGCCACGCGCGTGCGGCCGCACGTCACCGCGCAGCCCCGTGCGGTGACCGTCGCGGCGGGAGCCACCGCACGGTTCAGCGTCACCGCGACCGGGTACCCCGCACCCCGCTACCAGTGGTACGTCCAGGCCCGGGGCTCGTCCTCGTGGCACAAGATCACCGGGGCGACCGCACGGTCGTACGCGACGAAGGCCACGTCGTCGCTGTCCGGTGCCAGGTTCCGCGTCGTGGTGCGCAACGACGCGGGTCAGGTCACGAGCGCGGCGGCTTCACTGACCGTCCGCCGCCGCTGACCTGACGACCGACGACGCCCCCGCCGGAAGGGCTGCCGGCGGGGGCGTCGTGCGTGCGGGCTACTTCTTGGCCGCGGCGCGGGGCTTGGCCGCGGTGCGGCGCGCCGGGGCCTTCTTCTTGGCCGGGGCGGACGCGCGCTTGTCCGCGAGGAGCTGGATCGCCTGCTCGGGCGTGATCGACTCGGCGGTCACGTCCCGCGGGAGCGTCCGGTTGGTCTCGCCGTCGGTCACGTACAGCCCGAACCGGCCGTCCTTCACGACGATCGGCTTGCCCGAGGTCGGGTCCGTGCCCAGCTCGCGCAGCGGCGGCGTCGCGGTGGCGCCGCGGCCGCGCTTGGGCTGCGCGTAGATCGCGAGCGCCTCCTCGAGCGTCGTCGTGAACAGCGCCTCCTCCGAGGCGAGCGTGCGCGAGTCCGTGCCCTTCTTCAGGTACGGGCCGTAGCGGCCGTTCTGCGCCGTGATCTCCGCACCCGACTCGGGGTCGGTGCCGACCACGCGCGGCAGCGACAGCAGGCGCAGCGCGTCGTCGATCGTGATCGTGTCCAGGGACATCGACTTGAACAGCGACGCCGTGCGCGGCTTGGGCGCGGCGGCGAGCGCCTTCTTCTTCGCGGCGGCGGACAGCGACGGGTCGATCTCGGGCTCGGGGAGCAGCTCGGTCACGTACGGGCCGTACCGGCCCTTCTTCGCGACGATCGTCGTGCCCGAGGTCGGGTCGGTGCCCAGCACCTGGTCGCCCTCGGGCTCGCTGTCGAGCAGCTCACGCGCCTTGGCGACCGTCAGCTCGTCCGGGGCCAGCTCCTCCGGGACGGATGCGCGGCGCGGGTTGCCGTCCTCGCCCAGAACCGCCGGGTCCTCGAGGTACGGGCCGTACCGGCCCACGCGCAGCACGATGCCGTCGCCGATCGCGATCGAGTTGACCTCGCGCGCGTCGATCTCGCCCAGGTTCTCCACGAGGTCCCGCAGGCCCTCGCCCTCGGTGCGGCCCGTGCCGTCCCCGAAGTAGAACCGCGTCAGCCACGCCACGCGGTCCTTGTCGCCGGCCGCGATCGCGTCGAGGTCCTGCTCCATCTCGGCCGTGAAGTCGTAGTCCACGAGCCACTCGAAGTTGTCCTCGAGCAGTCGCGTCACCGCGAACGCGAGCCACGACGGCACCAGGGCCTGTCCGCGGCTCGTCACGTAGCCGCGGTCCTGGATGACCGAGATCGTGGCGGCGTACGTCGACGGACGGCCGATGCCGCGCTCCTCGAGCGCCTTGACCAGCGACGCCTCGGTGAAGCGCGGCGGCGGCGACGTGCGGTGCCCGTCCGCCGTGAGGTCGGCGGCCGTGAGCGCGTCACCCTGCGCCATCTTCGGCAGGCGCGCGTCCTTGTCGTCGGCCGGAGCCGCCGGGGCGTCGTCGTCGTACCGCGAGACGTCGCGACCCTCCTCGTACGCCGCCAGGAACCCGCGGAACGTGATGACCGTGCCGGATGCGGAGAACACGGCGTCGCGCCCGTCGGACGCGACCGCGCCCAGCCGCACCGACGCGGTCTGACCGCGCGCATCGGCCATCTGGGAGGCGACCGTGCGCTTCCAGATCAGCTCGTACAGCTTGAACTGGTCGCCCGAGAGCTCGCGGGCCACCTGAGCGGGCGTGCGGAAGTGGTCACCCGCGGGACGGATGGCCTCGTGCGCCTCCTGCGCACCCTTCGCCTTCGAGGCGTAGACGCGCGGCGCGTCGGGGACGTACTCGCCGCCGTACAGCTCGGCGGCCTGCCGCCGCGCGGCGCTGATCGCCTGCGACGAGAGCACGGGCGAGTCGGTCCGCATGTACGTGATGTAGCCGTTCTCGTACAGCGACTGCGCGGTGCGCATGGTCTGCCGCGAGGACATGCGCAGCTTGCGCGAGGCCTCCTGCTGCAGCGTGGACGTGGTGAACGGGGCCGCGGGGCGGCGCGTGTACGGCTTGGTCTCGAGGCTGCGGACCTCGAAGTCGGCACGGTCGAGCGCCGCCACCAGCGACGTCGCCGCGGCCTCGTCCAGGTGCGCGGAGTCCGAGGTCAGCACGCCCCGGTCGGAGAAGTCGCGGCCCGTGGCCACGCGGCGCCCGTCCAGCGCGGACAGCCGCGCGGAGAACGTGGGCTCGTCGTCGTCGGCCACCGCGAACGTGCCCGTGACGTCCCAGTAGTCGGCGGGCACGAACGCCATGCGCTCCCGCTCACGCTCCACGACGAGGCGCGTCGCGACCGACTGCACGCGGCCCGCGGACAGACCCTGGCGGACCTTGCGCCACAGCACCGGGCTGACCTCGTAGCCGTACAGGCGGTCGAGGATGCGGCGCGTCTCCTGCGCGTCGACCAGACGGTCGTCGAGCTCACGCGTGTTCTCGAGCGCCCGCGTGATCGCCTCACGCGTGATCTCGTGGAACACCATGCGCTTGACCGGCACCTTGGGCTTGAGCTCGGACAGCAGGTGCCACGCGATGGCCTCGCCCTCTCGGTCCTCATCGGTGGCGAGGTACAGCTCGTCGGACTCCTTGAGGAGCTTCTTGAGCTCGGCGACCTTCTTCTTCTTGTCCGAGTCGACCACGTAGTACGGCGTGAAGCCGTTCTCGACGTCCACCGCGAACTTGCCGAACGGACCCTTCTTCATGTCCGCCGGCAGCTCCGAGGGCTGCGGCAGGTCGCGGATGTGCCCGACGCTCGCCTCGACGTCGAAGCCGTCGCCCAGGTACCCCGCGATCGTGCGGGCCTTGGCCGGCGACTCGACGATGACGAGCTTGCGCCCTGCCGACATGCGTGCGCCTCTTCCTGTTCGGGCGTGGATCTGCGCCCCGCCGGGCGGTGCGTGCGCCGCCGGTGCTGTGGGCTTCCGCTGGGACTCTACGACGAAGGGTCAAGCCCGCCGCAATCGGAGGGAGGCGCCCTGACGCAGCGCCAGGATGACCGCGAACGCCCACGACGAGGCCCACACGGTGGCCGCGACGCCCCCGGCGTACGCGACGAGCAGCGCCGGACGGCCCTCGATGACGGGCAGTTGGTCGGCCGTGCGGCTGAGCGCCGCGACCGCGACCACCGCCGCGACGGCACCGATCAGCGTGAGGCCGACGAGCACGGTCAGGCGGCTCGCCCGGGCGGGCGGCGGGCCGTCGAACCGGTCCTCCGAGCGCCGCGCGGGCCACAGCGCGGTGACCGCGCACGTGGCCGCGGTCCAGCCCAGCACCACGAGCACGGACGCGAGCACGTCCGACGGCCGGTGCCACCGCCCGACGAGCGTCGAGACCCCGGTGGCCGCGGCGTACGCGGCCCCGAGCACCCCGACCCAGGGACGCGCGCGCGCCGGCACCACCAGGAGCAGGACCACCGCGATCGACATGGCCGCGGTGGTGTGCCCACTGGGCAGCGAGTTGTCGCGCGCGCCCACCTCCACGCCCAGGTCCGGACGGCTCAGCAGCACGTGCTTGACCACCTGCGTGGTGATGTTGGCGCCGCCCGCGACGAGCGCGACCTGAGCCGCGAGCTCCCAGCGGCGGCGCACCACGGCGATGACGATCGCGGTCAGCAGGACGACGGCGATCGCGCCCACGGAGACGACGTCGAGCACCTTCTCCGCGAAGCGCCACAGGTCGGTCCGCCCGTACCAGGCACCCTGCAGCACCGCCGCCTCGACCAGCTGGCCCTTCTCGGTGACCACGAAGACGCGCCACAGCGCCCACACGCCCACCATCGAGGCGGCCCACACGGCCAGGCACGCGGTGACCACGGGCCAGCGCGGACGCGGCCCGCCCGGCAGCGGCCCCGCGCCCGTCGTCGCGGCGGGCTCGTCCACCGTCGCCACCCCGCTCACCACCGCCCCGCCGCCGACCCGTTCCTGCTCCGCACCCGCCCACGCTAGGCCACGGTCGGCGGCACGCGGCCGGGACGGCACGGCCCGCACCCGGTGCGCACGCAGGACGTCCGCACCGGGTGCGCAGGACGCGCACAGCCTGTTCGGCCGGGTCAGGTCAGGGTGAGGCGGTCCGGCAGCGGGCGCGGTGCGAACCCCGCGGCCGCGACCAGCTCGGGCGTGTGCAGGTGGCACGCCACCGCGCGGGCCGGGTCGTCACCCGGCACCAGCGACGGCGCGAGCTCGGGCTGCACCGCGGCGCACGCGTCGAACGCGAACGCGCACCGGTCCCGGAACGGGCAGCCCGTGGGCAGGCTCGCCAGGTCGGGCGGCGACCCCGGGATGCCACCCAGCTCGCGCCGGGGACCGCGCAGCGGCGGGAACGAGTGCAGCAGGCCGTCGGCGTACGGGTGCCGCGGCCGGCGGTACACGTCCTGGGCCGCGGCGTCCTCCACGATCTCGCCCGCGTACATGATCGCGATCCGGTCGGCGATCTCGATCAGCAACGAGACGTCGTGCGTGATGAACACGACCGAGAACCCGAGGCGCTCCCGCAGGTCCGCGATCTGCTCGACGATCTGGCGCTGCATCACCACGTCGAGCGCGGTGGTCGGCTCGTCCATGATGAGCACCTGCGGGTCCAGCGCGAGCGCCATGGCGATCATCACGCGCTGGCGCATGCCCCCCGACAGCTGGTGCGGGAAGTCGCGCAGGCGGTCCGGGTTGATGCCCACCAGGTCGAGCAGCTCGGCGGACCGCGCGAGCGCGTCGGCCTTGGACGTGCGCGGCTCGTGCGCCGTGATCGCGTCGGCGATCTGCCGCCCGATCCGGTGCACCGGGTTGAGCGAGTTCATCGCCCCCTGGAACACGATCGCCATGTCCTGCCACCGGGACCTGCGCAGCGCCGCGTCGTCGAGCGCGAGCACGTCGCGCCGCGTGCCGTCGCGGTCGGTGAACACCACCTGACCGCCCGTGATGAGCCCCGGCGGGGGCAGCAGCCGCGTCGCGGCGTACGCGAGCGTGGACTTGCCGCAGCCGGACTCGCCGGCCAGGCCCAGCACCTCCCCGCGGTTGAGGGTCAGCGAGACCTGGCGCAGCACGTGCGTCGGCTCGTCGTACCCGTAGTCCACGGACAGGTTCGTGATCTCGAGCACCGGGTCCTTCGCGGGGGCGAAGGCGCGGGGCTGGTCGGCCAGGGCGCTCATGCCCGGTCCTCCTTGGCCTCGTGGACCACCGGCGTGAAGCCGATGCGGGGACGGATGCCGCGCCTGCGCAGCGTCTTGGCGTTCAGGCCCGTGGACCGCAGGCGGGGGTTGACGAACTCGTCGATGCCGAAGTTGATGAGGGTCAGCGAGATCCCGACGAGTGCGATGCACACGCCCGGGAACATGTACCACCACCAGGCCCCGCGCTGGAGCGCGAGCTGCGCCTGCGCCCAGTACAGGACGGTCCCCCAGTTCCACGTGTCGGTGGGCGTGATGCCGATGAACGACAGCGTGATCTGGGACAGCACGGCGAACGACACGGTGCCGACGAAGCCCGCGGCGATCATCGCGGTGAGGTTCGGCAGGATCTCCGACAGGATGATCCGCCACGTGCTCTCGCCGTTGGCGCGGGCCGCCTCGACGAAGTCCCGCTTGCGCAGCGACAGCGTCTGGGCACGCAGTACGCGCGCGCCCCACGCCCAGCCGGTGATCGCGATGACGACCGCGACCGTGAGGCCGCCGGCCGACGGGAGCAGCCCCGCGATGATGATGATGAGCGGCAGCTGCGGGATCACCAGGAACACGTTGGACAGCGCGGACAGCCCCTCGTCGCCCACCCCGCCCACGTACCCGGCGGTGATGCCGACGACGATGCCGATGAACGTGGCCAGGAAGCCCGCGACGAACGCGATCAGCAGCACCGAGCGCGTCCCCAGGATCACCTGGGACATGACGTCCTGGCCCATGTGCGTGGTGCCCATCCAGTGCTCCCACGACGGCGGCTGCAGCAGGTCGCTGCTGCGTGCGTCGGGGTCGTACGGCGCGATCCACTCCCCGACGACGGCGATGACGACGAAGAACGCGAGGATCGCGACGCCCGTGAGCGCCTTGGCGTTGCGCATCCACAGGAAGCGCCGCTTCCTGCCCGACGGCGCCGCGTCCTGCAGCGGGAGCGTGTCGGGCTCGACGATGATCTCGGCGGCCATGGGTCAGCCCTCCTGACGCGTGCGCGGGTCGAGCACGCCGTAGGCGAAGTCGGCGATGACGTTGGCGAGCAGCACGGCCAGCGTGATGACCAGGAAGCAGCCCTGCATGAGCGGGTAGTCCTTGGCGGCGGTCGCCTTGAGCAGCTGGTAGCCGATGCCCTGGTAGGAGAAGACCGTCTCCATGACGAGCGTGCCGCCCACGATGAACCCGAGCGACAGCGCGAAGCTCGAGAGCTGCGGCAGGATCGCGTTGCGCGCGGCGTAGCCGAACATGACCGTGCGCTCGGGCAGACCCTTGGCCTGCGCGACCGTCACGTAGTCGTCGGACGAGACGGTCACCATCATGTTGCGCATCCCCAGGATCCAGCCGGAGACCGACGTCACGACGATGGTCAGCGCCGGCAGCGTGCCGTACGTGAGGACGGACCCCACGAACTCCCAGGACAGGGTGGGCACCATGCTGCGGTCGTAGCTGCCGCTCGCGGGGAACCACTGCAGCCGGACCGCGAACAGCGCGATGACCACGAGCGCGAGCCAGAAGTAGGGCACGGTCGAGAAGAACGTCGAGATGGGCAGCAGGATGTCGGCGCGCGTGCCGCGCCGCCAGCCGATCGCGATGCCCGCGAGCGTCCCGATCGTGAAGCTGAGGATCGTCGCGATCCCGACGAGGCCGATGGTCCACGGCAGCGAGCGGGCCAGGATGTCCACCACCGGCTCACGCGCCGAGAACGAGATGCCCAGGTCGCCCTGGAACAGCAGCGACCAGTAGCTCACGTACTGCTGCCACAACGACGTGTGCGCGTCGAGCCCGAACAGCGCCTTGAGCGCCGCGATCGCGTCGGGGCTGATCTTGCCCTGGTTGGCCGCGATGAGCGCCGAGACCGGATCGCCCGGCATGAGGCGCGGGATGAAGAAGTTGATCGTCATCGCGGCCCAGAACGTGATCGCGTAGAAGATCGTGCGGCGGACGAAGAACCTCATCGGTCGGCCTCCTTGCGGGCGCCGTAGGTCTCGAGCACCGAGCCGACCCGGGGCCGGTCGGGGCGGTCGGAGTAGCCCCAGCACGCGGCCTCGCGGCCCTCCCCGACCGGCAGCAGGGGCGGCACCTCGGTGCGGCACACGTCGGTGGCGAACGGGCAGCGCGGGTTGAACCGGCAGCCCGCGGGCGGTCGGACCAGGCTGGGCGCCTCGCCGCGGGCGCCGCGGGCGCGCGCGTCCAGGTCGTCCGGGTCCGGCGCGGAGCTGATGAGCAGCTGCGTGTACGGGTGCTTGGGGTCCTGCGTGACCGCCTCGCTGTCGCCCTGCTCCACCACGCGGCCCGCGTACATGACCATCGTCCGGTCGGCGAAGTAGCGCGCCGACGCGATGTCGTGCGTGATGTAGAGGATCGCGATGTGCAGCCGGTCGCGCAGGTCGCGCAGCAGGTTGAGGATGCCGAGCCGGATCGAGACGTCGAGCATCGAGATCGGCTCGTCGGCCAGCAGGACCTCGGGGTCGGCGGCGAGCGCACGCGCGATCGCGACGCGCTGGCGCTGCCCGCCGGACAGCTCGTGCGGGAACTTGTCCACGTACCGGGCCGGGGGCGTGAGCTGCACCCGCGTGAGCAGCTCCTCGAGCGCGGCCTCGAGCTCCGCACCGCGCAGCCGGCCCTGGTGGATCCGGATGCTGCGCGTGAGCGTGTAGCGCACGGTGTGGATCGGGTTCAGGGACCCGAACGGGTCCTGGAAGATCATCTGCACGCGCCGCACGTAGGCGCGGAACGCGCGGCGCCCGCGCGCGGTGGCGTCCTCGCCGTGCAGCAGGATCCGGCCGCTGGTCGCGGGCATGAGCTGCGCGAGCAGCCGGGCGATCGTCGACTTGCCGGAGCCGGACTCGCCGACGAGCGCGACGACGTGCCCGCGGTACAGCTCGATGGTCACGTCGTCGACCGCGTGCACCACGGCGGTGCTGCGCAGGCCGCGGACCGGGAAGTGCTTGCGCAGGTCGACCGCCTGCAGGACGGGCACGCGGTCGTCCGGGTCGTCGTGGGGGCCACGGGGCGTGGGGGGCATGGGGTTCACGGGTCTCACCTGAGGGACGTGGGCCGTGGTCCCGGGGTGCGCGGTCGTGCCGCGCACCCCGGGACCGTCGGGCGGTCAGGCCGGGTTGCGGCCCGGGCGGCTCACGCCGTGGGCTTGAGCCTCGTGAGGATCAGCGCCGCCTGCGGGCCCGTGGGCTGCGGGTTGGCGTACGGGTCCTCCGCGGTCGGGAAGCCCGTGTAGTTGACCGTCGAGTACTGCGCGACGGCGGGGCGCGACCAGATGATCAGGCCGGGGACGTCCTCGACGAAGCGCTTCTGGACCGTGGCGAGCGCGGCCATGCGCTCACCCTCGTCGGCGCTCGACTTGAACGTCGCGAGCGCCTGCGTGACCTCGTCGTTCTTGTACCGACCGAAGTTCCAGTTGGCCGGCTCGCCGCGCTTCACGTAGGACGCGCCGTCCATGATGTTCGAGTACAGGTTCCACGGCGTGGAGCCGCCGTCGGTCCAGTGCAGCGACGCCTGGAAGTCACCGAGGTTGATGATCTGGTTGAACCACGTGTCCTGCACGACGGGCTCGACCGTGGCGTCGGCGCCCAGCGACTTGGCACCCTCGGCGATGATGCTGAGCGCGTCCAGGTAGTCGGTCCAGCCCTGCGGGTTGGTCAGCGTGAACGAGACCTTCTCGCCGTCGGGGTCGACGAGCGCGTCGCCGTCCCACGTGTAGCCGGCCTCCGTCAGCACCTGCTTGGCGCCGTCCACGTCCACGGACAGCTCCTGACCGGCGAACTCGTCCGAGATGAACGCGTCGCCGGACGGCTCGGGCAGCCCCGTGACGGACGTGATCTGCGGCCACACGCCGTACCCGGCGGTCGCGGAGATGTCGGCCCGGTCGACGACCATGTTGAGCGCCTTGCGGAACGCGACGTCGTCGAACGGCTTCTCCTCGTTGTTGAGGTAGAGGACGTCCACACCGAACCCGCCGCCGGCGACCTGGTGGAAGTGCTCGGGGTCCTGCGCGATGAACGTGTTCTCGAAGTCGGGGATGAACGTCCAGCCCCACTGCGCATCGCCCGAGGTCAGCGCGGTCGTCAGGCCCGCGTTGTCCTTGAACGCGTCGTAGCGCAGCTCGCCGACCAGCGGCTTGTCGCCCCAGTAGCCGTCGTTCGGCACGAGCGTGACCGCCTGCGGCGTGAAGCTCTTGAGCGTGAACGGCCCCGTGCCGATCATCGTGTCGGCTGTGTAGGTGACCGGGTCCTCGTTCTCCCAGATGTGCTTGGGCACGATCAGGAGCTTGTACAGCTTGACCTCGTTGACCAGCTGACCGGTCGTGAAGCCCACCGTGACGGTGGAGCCGTCGGTGGTGATCTCGCCGTACTGGTCGGGGAAGTCGACGTTGAGCTCGGGGTTGTCCTTGCGGATCTGGATCGAGTACGCGATGTCCTCCGCCGTGAACGGCTCGCCGTCGCTCCACGTGACGCCCGCGCGCGGCGTGATGACCGCCTGCGTGTAGTCGGCGTTCCACTCGATCTTCTCGGCGAGCCACGGCGCCGGCGGGTCGGTCGGCTTGACCTCGTTGACCTGCATGAGCGACTCGTAGATCGCGTAGGCGTAGCCGAACGACGTCGAGCCCGAACCCGGTGCGATCGGGTTCTGGTTGGCCGACGCCTCGCCGTTGGGCATGCCGACGGTCAGGACCTTGTCCGAACGCTCGTTGCTCGTGGCCTGCGTCTGGCCGGGCTTGGGGTCCTCGGTGCCGCTGCCGCCGCCGGAGCAGGCGGTCGCCAGCAGGGCGATGACAGCGGCGCTGGCTGCGGTCGTCGCGAACGTGCGCATCCTCACGGGAGTGCCTCCTTGCACTTGGTGTTGCCCGAGTGGGTGGCCCGACGACGCTGCGGAGGTGCCGTCGGACCGCTTTCAGGTGATGCGGGGTGTCACAGGTGGTGCATGGTCGTGCGGTCGTACAGGTGGTTCAGGTGGAGCGGCCGGGCCGGGGCCCGGGGTCGGACGCCGTGGCCGGCAGGACCACGTCGACCGAGGTGCGCAGGTCGCCCGACGAGCGACCCGCGTGCAGGCGGTACGTGCCGGCCGGGACCACCCAGCCGCCGCGCTCCGTGTCCCAGACCGGGAACGCCGTGGCGTCCACCCGGACCCGGACCTGCGTCGTCGCGCCGGGTGCGACGTGCGCACCGGCGAAACCGCCGAGCCAGCGCACGGGGCGGTCGTGCGACCCCGCCGGCGGCTCGACGTAGACCTGGACGACCTCGCGCCCCGCGCGAGGTCCGGTGTTGCGGACGGGCACGACGACGTCGACGCTCCCGTCGGCCCCGACGAGCGCCGTGGCCTCGTCGTGCTCCCACGTGGTCCAGCCGAGCCCGTGCCCGAACGGCGCCGCGGGCGTCCGCCCCAGGCGCAGCCAGGACCGGTACCCGACGTGCACGCCCTCGTGGTAGTCGACGACGCCGTCGACCGGGACGGCGTGCGGCACGGGCACGTCGGTCTCGTGCGCGGGCAGCGTCCACGGGAGCCGGCCCGCGGGTTCCGTGCGGCCGGTCAGCACGTCACCGAGCGCGTCGGGCCACTCCTGACCGCCCAGCCAGCCCCACAGGACGCACGGCACCTCATCCAGCCACGGCAGGATCACGGGCGCTCCCGCGTTCACGACGACGACCGTGCGGGGGTTGGCCGCGAGCACGGCCTCGACCAGCTGGTCCTGCGTGCCGGGCAGCGCGAGCGACGTCCGGTCGTAGCCCTCGGACTCGATCTCCTCGTTGGTGCCGACCACCACGACCGCGAGGTCCGCGCGCGCCGCGGCGTGCACCGCGTCGGCGAGCAGCTCGTCGGGTGACGTGCCGGGTGTGCGGTGCACCAGCTCGGCGCGCGCGAACGACGCGTACCCCACCGGGTGCACCGCCTGCACGGTCGCGTCGAGCTCCACGGTGGTGGGCTCGAGCGTCTCGACGACGAGCGTCGCGGGCGTGGGTGCGTTGACGCTCGAGTCGAGGATGACCTCGGCTCCCACCAGGTCGTCCGCGGCGGACAGCTCCTGCCCGCCCACGACGATCCGGTGCCGGCCCACGGTCCCGACGCCGATCTCGTGCCGGCCGGGTTCGGTGAGCGTGACGGTCGCGCGGATGCGGACCGTGCGGGCGGCCTCGGGCACGTCGCGCAGCCATCCCGTCCAGGTGGTGACCGCTCGGGACTCGAGCGCCACGCCCTCGGCATCGAGCACCTCGAGCAGCGCACCCGGCTCACCCGCGGGCGTGGTGCACCGCGCCGCGAGGTCGAGCGCGGGGGGCAGCATCCGGGAGACGGCGCCCGCGTGCACCGTGACCTGCGCGTCCGGGAACGCGTCACGCATGGCGTCGAGCGGCGTCACGTGCCGCTCGGGGCGCACGTAGGCCGAGCCGCCGCCCTGCACGAACGGGGCGACCGCGTTGGGCCCGACGAGCGCGACGGTCCGGACCGCGTCCGCGCCGAGGGGGAGCGTCGCGTCGTCGTCGCGCAGCACGACCATCGACCGGCCGACGAGGCGACGCAGCGTGCCCGCGACGTCCACCTGGTCGAGCGTGTCGCGCAGCGGCCCGTCGGGGGCGAGCCCGTCGAGCGCGCCCACGCGCTGGGCGAGCAGCAGGAGCCGGTCCACCTTCTCGTCGATCGCGGCCTCGTCGACCTCGCCCGCGCGGACCGCCGCCAGCAGGCCGTCGCCCCACACGCCGTCGGGCCCGGGCATCTGCAGGTCCAGACCGCCGTCCACGGCGGCCGCGACGGACTTGGTGGCGACCCAGTCGCTCACGACCACGCCGTCGAAGCCCCACTCGTCCTTGAGGACGCCGGTCAGGAGCGGTCGGTGCTCGAGCACGGGGGCGGCCGTGGTGCCGTCGTCGACCCCCGAGTACGCACCCATGACCGACCACGCGCGGGCCTGGTGCACCAGGCGCTCGAACGGCGCGAGGTAGACCTCGCGCATCGTGCGCTCGTCGACGCGGGAGAGGTAGGACGTGCGCTGCGTCTCGGAGTCGTTGGCGACGAAGTGCTTGACGCACATCCCCACGCCGCGCTCCTGCGCGGCGCGCACCACATGCACCGCGATCGCGCTGGTCAGCTCGGGGTCCTCGGAGTAGCACTCGAAGTGCCGGCCGCCCACGGGCGTGCGCTGCAGGTTGACCTGGGGCGCGAGGACCACGTCGACGCCGTGCCGGCGGGCCTCGGCGGCGAACACCGCGCCCACCTCGTCCGCGAGCCCGAGGTCCCACGTGGCCGCGAGCGCGCTCGGCGCAGGGAACGACGCGGACGTCTCGCCCGGGTCGTCGCTGACGCCGCGCACCCCGGCGGGGCCGTCGGACAGCTGCATCGCGCGCAGACCGATGTGCGGCACGGCCGTGGTGGACCACAGCCCGGCGCCCACGACGAGGCGGACCTTCTCCTCCAGCGTGAGGCGGGCGCGCAGCGCGTCGAGCGCTGCGGGTGCCGAGGTGTCGAGGGACACGGGGTGGTTCTCCTTCGTCGACGTCGTTGTCGTCTGGCGGCGATCCAATCACAACTTACTGACTTGTCAGTAAGTCGGTAGGTCACAGTATGGTTGCGGTCATGGACGACGAGGTCACGCCCGCGACGGCGGGCGGCGAGGCGGGCGACGGCCCCGCCACGCAGGCGCGCGACGCACGCCCCGCGCGCAAGCGACGGCCCCGTCAGGCGACCGCCGAGCGGCGCGCCGAGATCCTGCGCGCCGCGGCGCACACGTTCGGCTCCAAGGGCTACAAGAACGGCTCGCTCGCGGAGGTCGCCGAGCAGGTCGGCATCACGCACGCGGGTGTGCTGCACCACTTCGGCTCCAAGGACCAGCTGCTGGTCGAGGTGCTCGAGTTCCGCGACAAGGAGGACGTGCGCGACCTCGAGGGTCAGCACATCCCCGGCGGCCTGGACCTGTTCCGCCACCTGGTGCGCACCGCGCACGCCAACGAGGACCGTGCCGGCATCGTGCAGGGGTACACCGTGCTCACGGGTGAGGCCGTCACCGAGAACCACCCAGCGCGCGGCTGGGTCACCGACCGCTTCTCGGTGCTGCGCGGAGAGATCGCCGACGCCGTGCGCGAGGTGGGCGGGCCGAAGGTCGACGACGCCGCGGCGCTCCGGGCCGCGAGCGCGGTCATCGGCGTGATGGACGGCCTGCAGGTGCAGTGGCTCCTGGACGGCACCGTGGACCTGGCGACGGCGACGCAGTTCGCGATCGAGGCGATCCTGCGCGCGGCGTGCCCGGACGTCGACATCCCGCCGCTCGCCTGACCGGTATTCCCAGGCTTCTCCCAGGTTCGGCCCAGGAGGGGCTCAGGACCGCGTCCCACGGTGGACGCATGACAGCCACGACCGACCAGCGCACGCTCGTCGTCGGCGACCTCAGCCTCGACGAGGCGACCGGCGAGGTCACGCGCGCGGGCGAGCCCATCCACCTCACCCCCACCGAGCGCGACCTGCTCACGTACTTCATGCGCAACCCGCGCCGGGTCCTGTCCAAGCGGCAGATCCTGGACCGTGTGTGGCGGCACGACCGCGGCGGCGAGGCCGGCGTGGTCGAGCTGTACGTCAGCTACCTGCGCCGCAAGATCGACAAGGGCCGCAGCCCGATGCTGCACACGCAGCGCGGGCTGGGCTACGTGCTGCGCCCGGCCGAGTGACGCGCGCGCCCGCGGGTCACAGCGGGAACGCGCGGTAGACGTCGAGCGCGTCGGCGAGCGGTGCGACCACGCGGAACGCGGCCGTGCCGTTGAACCAGACGACCGCGGCGGTGCCGTCACCCAGGTCGGCCGCGGCGTACGTGCCCGCTCGCTTGCCGCCCACCTGGACCGGACCCGTCTGCGGCAGCTGGTCGCGGCCCGTGGTCGGCGCGGGTGCGGGCTTCTCGGCGTCCTCGGTGGCCGTCGCCGCCTGGGCGATCTCGGCCATCGGGAGCTCGGCCATGAGCGCCTGGAACTGGGCGCGTGCCTCGTCGACGGTCGCGAACTGACCCGACTGGACGGTCACCTCACCGGTACCGCCGTCGGTGAACGTCTCGGCGTAGGCCTCGAGCGCGCCCGCCTCGAGCCAGCCCGAGGCCTCCTGGGACGTCGCGAGCGCGTACTGCAGCACGGACGTCGGCAGCGCCTTCGCGAACGGCGTGCTCGCCTTGCGCGCCACGGGCTCGATCGACGGCGTCGGGGACGGCAGGCGGATGGTGCTGGCGGTCACCGGCACGGGCTCGGCGGAGCCGCCCTGGTTCGCCAGCACGATCCCGCCGACGACGGCCGTCGCCACGAGTGCTCCGCTGCCGCCGATCACCGCGGGCAGCAGCCACCGCGGACGCGTGCTCGCTCCGGGCCGTGCGCTGTCGGTCATCGCTCCCCCTCGGCTGGCGGACCGGCGGGCGGCCGGACCTCCCGCAGCCTACCGAGCACGCGTCACGCGGCCAGGTCGCGGCGCCGGAACCCGGCCAGGCCGAATGCGACCAGCACGGCGGCCGTGGCCGTCACGCCGATCGCGCCCGACCAGTCCATGGGCTCCGCGGGCAGCCCGGGCAGGTACGTGAACGGCGACGCCACGCCGGTGCCGTCGGGCAGGATCGCGCCGAACATCGACCACACGCCCACGTACGCGACGTACGCCCACACCAGCCCGAACGCGCGCGGCGCCCAGCCGAGCACCACGACGGCCACCCCGAGCACGACGAGCACGCCCGGCACCGTCACCGCGGCCGCGCCGAGCAGGCGCGCCACCTGGTCCGGGTCGTCGAGCGTGCGGGCCGCCGCGAGACCCATCACCAGGCCCGCGACCCCGAGCGAGGCCGTCGCCACCAGCGCGGCCAGGCCCACCTGGGCCCCGAGCCAGCGCGTGCGGGAGACCGGGAGCGCGAGCAGCGCGGCCGAACGGCCGGAGACCTCCTCGCTGCGCGCCGCACCCACGGCCGTGCCCACGTACGCCGCGGCGAGCACCGCGAGGAACACGACGTACAGCGTCAGCACCGACGCGACCGCACCCGCCGCACCGGCCGGGAACAGCCGCGCCAGGTCCGGGTCGTCGTCGACGAACTCGACCACGCCGTCCGCGAGCAGCCCCACCAGCAGCGCGCACAGCACGATCGCCAGCGACCAGGACGCGACGGGCACCCGCTGCCGCCGCCACAGCAGCCCCGTCACGGAGGCCAGGCGCCCGTGCGCGCGGCCGAGGCGCTCGGGCAGCAGACCCGACCCGTGGTCGCGGCGTCCGACCAGCGCGAACGCGCCCGCCGTCGCGAGCCCCGCCGCCGCGAGGCCCACCAGCAGCGGCCACCACCGGTCCAGCACGTAGGGCGCGGTGGCCTGGCTCCACCCGAACGGCGAGAGCCACGTCCACACGCTGGTGGACCGCGGTCCTCGCACGTCCCCGACCGCGCGCAGCACGAACGCGGCCCCGACGGCCGCCAGCGCGAGGCCCGACGCGCCGCGCGCCGAGCCGGAGACCTGCGAGGCGATGGCCGAGACGGCGGCGAACACCAGCGCCTGCACCACCACCGCGGCGCACAGCACCGCGCTGCCCCGCGGGTCGAGGCTCGTGGTGAGCAGCCCTGCGAACGTCGCGGCACCGACCGCGAAGGTCGCCACAGCGGCCGCCACGAGGCCCGCGACGACCGGGGCGTCACGCCCCACGGGCTGCGAGCGCACCAGCTCCAGGCGGCCGTCCTCCTCGGGTGCGCGCAGGTGCCGCGTGACGGCGAGCGCGGCCATGATCGCGACGGGCAGCATGACCCACAGCCCGAGCTCGTTGGCGGTCATCGCGCCGGTCGTGTAGTCCTCGAGCCCGAACCCGGGACCGCCCAGCGCGGTGGCCGCGGGTGAGGAGATGAGGCGCGCGCGGGCCGCACGCGACTCGGGCGTGGCGTACAGACCCTCGAACGCCTGGACGGAGACGGTCACCAGCCACCCCACCGCGAGCGCCCAGACCAGTACCCGGAACCGGTCCGCCCGCAGCGCGAGCCGGACCAGTCCGCGCGTCCCGGCCAGCGCGTTCGTCGTGCCGCCCGTGCGCGGCGGTGCGGCGAGCGTCACCGCTCGTCCTCGGGCACGCGCGCGGCCGCGAGCTCGTCGGCGTACTCGCGCAGGAACAGGTCCTCGAGCGTGGGCGGGTGCGCGACGAACGAGCGCACACCCGCGCGCGCGAGCGCGCTCAGCACCGCGTCGAGCGCGGTCGCCTCCGCCTCGAACGTCACGCGCTCGTCGTCGTGGCGCAGGTGGTGCACGCCCGGCAGCCCGCCGAGCGCCGTCTGCGCGCCCACCAGGTCGTGCACCGAGGCGGTGACGGATGTCCGGGTCAGGCCGCGCAGGTCGTCGAGCGTGCCGGTCGCGGCCGCGCGGCCGTTGCGGATGATCGTGACGCGGCCCGCGAGCGCCTCCACCTGCGCGAGGACGTGGCTCGAGAGCAGCACGGTGCGGCCGTCGGCCGCGGCCTCACGCACCACCTCCTGGAACAGCGCCTCCATGAGCGGGTCGAGGCCGCTGGTCGGCTCGTCCATGAGCAGGAGCTCCACGTCGGCGGCCAGCGCGGCGACCAGCGCGACCTTCTGGCGGTTGCCCTTGGAGTACGCGCGGCCCTTGACGCGCGTGTCGAGCTCGAACCGCTCGACCAGGTCGTCGCGCCGGTGCGGGTCCAGGCCACCGCGCAGCCGCCCCAGCAGGTCGATCGACTCCCCTCCGGTCAGCGTGGGCCACAGCGTGACGTCACCCGGCACGTACGCGAGCCTGCGGTGCAGCGCCACGGCGTCGCCCCACGGGTCGCCGCCCAGCAGCCGCACGCTCCCGGAGTCGGGCCGCAGCAGGCCGAGCAGCACGCGGATGGTCGTCGACTTGCCCGCACCGTTCGGGCCCAGGAACCCGTGCACCTCGCCCGTGGCGACGTGCAGGTCGAGCCCGTCCAGCGCGCGCTTCCGCCCGAAGGACTTCACGAGGGCGTCGATCGCGATCGCGTCGGTCATGCTCACTCCCCGGTGTGCGGAGCCACGCCACCCGTGGGTGCACGTCTCGGACGCTAGGACCGCATCCCGTGGCGGGCAAGCACCGTCGTGTGGGCGGGGCCGGTTAGCGTGCGCGGCGTGGCGACGACGAAGAGCGGGACGCGCAGCGCACGCGCGGGCTTCCGCTGCACCGAGTGCGGGTGGACGGCGAGCAAGTGGGTCGGCCGGTGCGGCGAGTGCCAGTCCTGGGGCTCGGTGGTCGAGGACGCGGGTCCGGGCGGCGGCGCGCCGCGCACGGTCGCGGCACCCCCGTCCCGGGGGCCCGCGCTCCCGATCGACCAGATCTCGGTCGAGTCCGCGCAGGCCCGCGCCACGGGCGTCGACGAGCTGGACCGCGTGCTCGGCGGCGGCCTGGTGCCGGGGGCGGTGGTGCTGCTGGCCGGCGAGCCCGGCGTGGGCAAGTCCACGCTGCTGCTGGACGTCGCGGCCCGGGCCGCGCGCGGCGGGCGCCGGGTGCTGTACGTGACGGGTGAGGAGTCCGTCGCGCAGGTCCGCCTGCGCGCGGGCCGCATCCGCGCGCTGGCCCCCACGCTCCTGCTGGCGGACGAGACCGACCTGGGCGCGGTGCTCGGGCACATCGAGCAGTCGCAGCCGGACCTGTTCGTGCTCGACTCGGTGCAGACCGTCGCGTCGGCCCAGGTGGAGGGCACCGCGGGCGGCGTCGCGCAGGTGCGTGAGGTGAGCTCGGCCGTCATCCAGGCGGCCAAGTCCCGCGGCATGCCCGCGGTGATCGTCGGGCACGTGACCAAGGACGGCTCGGTCGCGGGTCCGCGCACGCTCGAGCACCTGGTGGACGTGGTGTGCCAGTTCGAGGGTGACCGGCACTCGCGGCTGCGCCTGCTGCGCGCGACCAAGAACCGCTACGGACCCACCGACGAGGTCGGGTGCTTCGACCTGTCCGAGCAGGGCATCGTCGGGCTGCCGGACCCGTCGGGCCTGTTCGTCTCGCAGGCGCTGCACTCCGTGCCGGGCACGTGCCTGACCGTGACGCTCGAGGGGCGTCGTCCGCTCGCCGTGGAGGTCCAGGCGCTCGTCGCGCCGTCCGCGGCCCCCAACCCGCGCCGCACCACCAGCGGCGTCGACTCGGCACGTCTGGCGATGGTGCTCGCGGTCCTGCAGCGCCGGCTCGGCGCGCGGCTCGCGGACCAGGACGTGTACCTCTCGACGGTCGGCGGCGCACGCGTGGTCGAGCCCGCGGGGGACCTCGCGCTCGCGCTCGCAGCGGTCGGCTCGCGCGAGGACGTCGCCCTGCCGCGTGGGCTGGTCGCGCTGGGTGAGGTCGGGCTCGCGGGGGAGATCCGGGCCGTTCCGGGCATCGGCCGCCGGCTCGCGGAGGCCGCACGCCTGGGGTTCCGCCGCGCCATCGTGCCCGCGTCCTCGATCGACGACGTGGTCCCTCCCGACGGCATGCACGTGCTCGGCGCGGCCGACCTGGCCGAGGCGGTGCGGCTCGTGGCACCGCCTGTCGAGGCCGCGTCGGCCTCGTGACGTCGGCCACCGCACCGGACCTCACCCGCGTCGCTGCCGTGGGGGACCGATGGCGTCGTTACCATCGTCCCGTGGCCGCCTCGCACCCCCCCGACGACCTGCTGCGCTCGACGCTGGCAGCGGTCGCGCCCGGTGGCGCCCTGCGTGACGGGCTGGAGCGCATCCTGCGCGGCCGCACCGGCGCACTCATCGTGCTGGGCTTCGACCGGACGGTCGAGAGCATCTGCTCGGGCGGGTTCGTGCTCGACGTGGAGTTCTCGGCCACGCGCCTGCGCGAGCTGTGCAAGATGGACGGCGCGGTCGTGGTGGACCGGGACATCTCGAAGATCGTGCGCGCGGCCGTGCAGCTGCTGCCGGACGTGACCATCGAGACCTCGGAGTCCGGCACGCGGCACCGCACCGCGGAGCGCGTGGCCAAGCAGACGGGCCTGCCCGTGATCTCGGTGTCCGCGTCGATGCGCATCATCGCGCTGTACGTCGAGAACCAGCGCTACGTGCTCGAGGACTCGACCACGATCCTGTCCCGCGCGAACCAGGCGCTGGCGACGCTCGAGCGGTACAAGGCCCGCCTGGACGAGGTGTCCGGCACGCTCTCGGCGCTCGAGATCGAGGACCTCGTCACCGTGCGCGACGTGTCCGCGGTGGTGCAGCGCCTCGAGATGGTGCGGCGCATCTCCGAGGAGATCGAGGGCTACGTCGTCGAGCTCGGCACCGACGGCCGCCTGCTCACGCTCCAGCACGACGAGCTGGTGGGCACCATCGGCTCCGACCGCGAGCTGGTGATCCGCGACTACGTGGAGACGTCCCGCCACGACCTCGACTCGGTGCTCGCCTCGCTCGGCGAGCTCGACGCGACCGAGCTGCTCGACATCGCGCGCATCGCGCGGATCCTGGGCCTGCCCGGCGCGGGTGACGCTCTCGACGCGGCCGTCGGCCCGCGGGGCTACCGCCTGCTGTCCCGCGTGCCGCGCCTTCCCGGCGCCATCGTCGACCGCCTGGTCTCGCACTTCGGCGGCCTGCAGAAGCTGCTCGCGGCGAACATCGACGACCTCATGGCGGTCGACGGCGTGGGTGAGCAGCGCGCACGCGCCGTGCGCGAGGGCCTGTCCCGCCTCGCGGAGTCGAGCATCCTCGAGCGCTACGTCTGACCCGACGGGGACCTGCGTCCCGTCGCGCTGGTGACGGCCGCCCTAGGCTCGGCGCGTGGTCCAGCCCCACGTGCCTGACGCGCCCGGCCCCGGCGGCGCCGCGCGCACACCGCTCGGCCCGGCCGCACGGGTGACGGCCGCGGTGCGGTGGGGCTCGGCCGTGCTCACCGGGGCTCGCGGGCCTGACCGGCATGACGCTGGGCATGTCGACGTTCATGCTCGTGGTCACCGGCCTGGCGGCCACCGTCGGCGCCACCGTGGTCGGGGCGGTGCGCATCCTGCGGGCAGGGCGGCAGAGCGGCTCAGGCTGACGAGGCGATGGCTCTGCGGCGCTCGCGGCCGAGGTTGCCGAGTCAGCGACGGCGGTAGGCGTCCGCGCGGTGGGCGACGAGCACGACCCGCACGACGACCCGGTCGTCGTCGATCGTGTAGATGACCCGGTACTCGCCTCTGCGGGCGGACCAGTGGCCGTCCAGCTCGGTCCGCAGGGGGTGACCGACGCGGCGGGGGTTGGTCGCGAGCGCCCCGAAGATGAACTCGACCGCCGCTGCTGCCGCATGGGGCGGCAGCGACTCGTGGACGGCGCGAGCCGCGGATCTGGACAGGACGATCCGATACGTCACTGGTGAGTGGCCCGCCAGTCAGCGAGGAAGGCGTCTCCGTCGATCACATCCCCGTCGGCGATCTCACGCTGGGCGGTGCGCACGTCGTCCATCAGGCCCCGGTCGGACAGGATCGCGATGGTCTCCTCGAGCGATGCCAGGTCGTCGGGGGCGATGAGGACCGCAGCGGGCTCGCCGTTGCGCGTGATCGTGACGCGCTCGTGCGTGTCATGCACCGAGTCGACGAAGGCGGACAGGCCGGCCTTGACCTTGGCGAGCGACGTAGTCGTCATGACCGTGATTCTAGTCACGGCTGGTCGCGGCGACCCAGCGGTCGAGCGTGTCAGCCGAGGGTGAACGTGGTGGGTGAGGCCTCGACGCCCGCGACCTCCAGGGTGGCCGTGTAGGTGCCGGCGCCGGGCGCGGCCAGCCCCTGCTCGCAGCCCTGCGCGGAGCGGACGCGGCGCCAGGTGTAGGTCTCCTTGCTGGCCATGCCCGGGCCGAGCAGCAGCGGCTTGCCCTCGGGCTCGGCGGGCCGGCAGTGCGTCGTGCTGAACACGGTGTCCCCGCCGGACCGGATCACCAGGCGCCGGTTGCCGTCGCCCGCGTCGAGCAGGCACGCCTCCTCGCCGGTGTTCGCGACCTTGATGCTGAACGACGGGTTCTTGTCCGCGAACGTCTCGGCCGTGGCCTTGATCGTCACGCGGACGAGATCGCCCGCGCACACCGACACCCCGGCCGCGAGCGCGGCCTCCTCGACCGCGGTGAGCTCGTCGGCGGCGGCCGGTGCGGTGGGCGTCGGGCTCGGGGTCGGACGTGCGGACGTGGTGCTCGACGGACGCGCATCGGTCGGCGCATCGCCGCCACGTCCCGCGAGCCACACGACGAGCAGGCCGAGCAGCGCGAGCGGCACGCCGAGCACCACCAGCCGGCGGATCACGTAGACGCGCCGGGGCGGACGCGCGGGCCGGCGCGGTCCCCCGCGCGCGCTCGTCGTCGTCACCCGTACCCCTCCCCGGCCGCCCGACCATGGCGGCGCGGTCCACGGTACGAAGTCGCGGCCCGTCGCGCGCGCAAGGGGCCCCGGCGCGCCGTGCGGACCACCGGCGCGGCGCGGCGGGCGCGCGGGGCCGCTCCTACACTCGCCGCGTGCCCACGCCCGCCGCGCCCCCGCCCGCGCCCGTCGTGGACCCGGTCGCACCGGTGCTGGCGTGGTACGACGAGCATGCGCGCGAGCTGCCGTGGCGTGCACCTGACCGCACCCCGTGGGGCGTGCTGGTCAGCGAGGTGATGCTGCAGCAGACGCCCGTGGCCCGCGTGGAGCCGGCATGGCGTGCGTGGCTCGAGCGCTGGCCCACGCCCGCGGACCTGGCGGCCGCGCCCACCTCCGACGTGCTGCGCGCGTGGGACCGGCTGGGCTACCCGCGTCGGGCGCTGCGGCTGCAGGAGTGCGCGCGGGTCCTGGTGGAGCGGCACGGCGGGCACGTCCCGGACGACGAGGCCGCGCTCCTGACGCTGCCCGGTATCGGCGCGTACACCGCCGCCGCGGTGCGCGCGTTCGCGTTCGGCCGGCGCGCCGTGGTGCTGGACACCAACGTGCGCCGGGTGCTGGCGCGCGCGGTGGACGGGGTCGCGCTGCCCGCACCCGCGCAGACGGTCGCGGAGGTCGCGCGCGCCGCGGCGCTGGTGCCGGCCGACGACGCGACGGCGGCCCGCTGGGCGCAGGCGAGCATGGAGCTCGGCGCGCTCGTGTGCACCGCACGCGCGCCACGCTGCCCGCAGTGCCCGCTCGCGTCGTCGTGCCGCTGGCTCGCCGCGGGCCGGCCCGACGACGCGCATGCGCACCGGCGCCGCGCGCAGCCCTGGGCGGGCACGGACCGGCAGGTGCGGGGGCGGGTCATGGCGCTGCTGCGGGGCGCGCCCGAGCCGGTCCCCGCGGCCGCGCTGAGCGACGCGTGGCCGGACACCGCGCAGCGTGACCGCTGCGTGCGCTCGCTGGTCGCGGACGGGCTCGTGGCCGAGCTCGACACCCCCGACGGCCCCGCGTACGCGCTGCCCGCCTGAGCGCCGCGTCAGAGCGTCAGGAGCATGCGCGTGTTGCCCAGGGTGTTGGGCTTGACCCGCGCGAGGTCCAGGAACTCGGCGACGCCGTCGTCGTGCGAGCGCAGCAGCTCGGCGTACACGTCGGGCGTGACGGGTGTGCCCTCGATCGACGCGAAGCCGTGCGCGGCGAAGAACTCGACCTCGAACGTCAGGCAGAACAGCCGCGCCAGGCCCAGGTCCCGCGCACGCGCCACGAGCGCGTCGAGCAGCGCGTGCCCGACGCCGCGGCCGCGGTGCCCGGGGTCCACCGCGAGCGTGCGGATCTCGGCCAGGTCCTGCCACATGACGTGCAGCGCGCCGCACCCGACGACCGTGCCGTCGGCGTCCTGCGCCACCAGGAACTCCTGCACCGCCTCGTAGTAGCCGACCCACTCCTTGGCCAGCAGGATCCGCTCGTCGGCGTAGGGCTGGACCAGGCCGCGGATCGCGCGCACGTCGGCGGGGCGGGCGGGCCGGACCAGCAACGCGTCGGAGGTCATCCGCTCACGGTACCCACGCAGGTCAGGTGCGCGGCGCGCGGGTCCGCCGTGGCGTCGCCTGCTCGGCCGAGTCGGCCAGCAGGCCCGCCGTGACCTCGTCGACGACGAGGTCGGTCACCACGCCCGCGCGCAGTGCCGCGAGCAACGGCGCCACCTTGTTGTCACCCGCGACCACGCACACGCGCCGGGGCAGCCGCTGCAGCTCGGTGGGCGTCGGCCCGGTCGCCCGCGCGTTCAGCGGGACGTCCTGCCACGAGCCGTCGGCGCGCAGGAAGACCGTGCACACGTCCCCGACGACGCCCTCGTCGTGCAGCACGCGCACGTCCGCCTCGTCGAGGTAGCCCGCCGAGTACACGTGCGACGGCACCGCACCGGCCACGGCACCGACCGAGAACAGCGCGATGTCCGCCCGCCGCTGCATGTCCAGGACGCGGCGCACCGAGCGCTCGCGCCACATGGCCGCCTTGGTGTCGGAGAAGTCGAAGAAGGCCGGCACCGAGAAGTGGTGCACACCCGCACCGAACGCGGTGCCGAACGACGAGATCAGGTCGCTCGCGTAGTCGATGCCCGACGTGCGCATGTTCGCCGCGCCGTTGAGCTGGACCACGGCCGAGCCGCGCGTCGGCTTGGGCGCGAGGTAGCGGGACACCGAGGCGAGCGTGGTCCCCCACGCCACGCCCAGCACCATGTCCGAGTCGAACCACGAGGACAGCAGGCGGGCCGCGGTCATCGACACCTGCTCGAGGCGTTCGATGTGGGACGCGTGGTCCGGCACGGGCACCACGTACGCGTCGATGCCGAACGCCGCGGCCAACGAGCGGCCCAGGCCGGGTGCACGTGTGCTCGCGGGGCGCAGCGTGATCTCCACCAGACCCGTCTCGCGGGCGCGCTTGATCAGGCGCGACACCGTGGAGCGCGACGTGCCGAGGTGGCGCGCGATGACCTCCATCTTGAGGTCCTGCAGGTAGTACATCGACGCAGCCCGCAGCACGTCCTGCTCGCGTTCGGTGTCCATCCCGGATCCCTCCGCCGCCTCGTCGTCCTGCCGGTCCGGCCCGCCTGCCGCTGCACACCCGTGCGCCGCGGCGCGGTCCGTCCATGCTGCACCTGCACGCACGTTTGTGCACTCCGGTTGCGCATTCGTTCTGCGCGTGATGACGATAGCGGGCGCCGCACAGCCGGCGAGAGCACGGGCGCCCCGGCGGCGCCGGCCCCACCCCGAGGAGGACCACCATGAGGACCGCGCCGCTGACGGCCCAGGCCCGGCAGGACGCCCTGACCAGGCTGCGCGACTCGGCACGGCAGGGCGACGAGCTCGACGTGCTGGTGGTCGGCGGCGGCGTCACGGGTGCCGGCATCGCGCTCGACGCGCAGACGCGCGGGCTGTCGACCGCGATCGTCGAGGCGCAGGACTGGTCCTCCGGCACGTCCAGCCGGTCCTCCAAGCTGGTGCACGGTGGCCTGCGCTACCTGCAGATGCTCGACTTCCACCTGGTGCGCGAGGCGCTCACCGAGCGCGACCTGCTGATCACGCGGATCGCACCGCACCTGGTCAAGCCGGTGTCCTTCCTCTACCCGCTGGAGAACCGGGTCTGGGAACGGGCGTACGTGGGCGCGGGCGTCGCGCTGTACGACACGCTGGCGACCGTCTCGGGCTCCAAGCGCGCGATGCCCATGCACCGGCACCTCACGCGCAAGGGCATGGAGCGGCTGTTCCCGGACCTGCGCCACGACGCCGCGATCGGCGCGGTGCGGTACTGGGACGCGAGCGTCGACGACGCGCGCCTGGTCTCCACGCTGGTCCGCACGGCCGTCAGCTACGGCGCGCACGCCGCGAGCCGCACCCAGGTCCTCGACCTGCAGACCACCGCGGGCGGCGCCGTGACCGGCGCGGTCGTGCAGGACCTGGAGACCGGCGAGACCATCGACGTCCGGGCGCGCCAGGTCATCAACGCCACCGGCGTGTGGACCGAGCAGACCGAGGCGCTCGCCGGGACCGAGGGCGGCCTGCGGGTGCTCGCGTCCAAGGGCATCCACATCGTCGTGCCGCGCTCGCGCATCGCCGGGAACACTGGCCTGATCCTGCAGACCGAGAAGTCCGTGCTGTTCATCATCCCGTGGTCCCGCTACTGGGTGATCGGCACCACCGACACCCCCTGGGAGCAGGAGCTCACGCACCCCGTCGCCACCAGCGCGGACATCGACTACGTGATCGACCACGCCAACTCCGTGCTGTCCCGGCCGCTCACGCGCGAGGACGTCATCGGGACCTGGGCGGGCCTGCGGCCGCTGCTGCAGCCCGGCACCAAGGAGGGCACGTCGTCGGCGAAGGTCTCACGCGAGCACACGGTCGCCTCCCCGACGCCCGGGCTCACCGTGATCGCGGGCGGCAAGCTCACGACGTACCGGGTCATGGCCAAGGACGCGGTGGACTTCGCGATCGGCTCGCGTGCGACCACGCTGCCCTCGCTCACGCACGACGTGCCGCTCGTCGGCGCCGAGGGGCTGCGCGTGGTGCAGCGTCAGGCGCGCGCGATCGGCCGCCGCTACGGCTGGGACCGCCCGCGCATGGACCACCTGCTGCACCGGTACGGCTCGCTGCTGAACGAGCTGACCGACCTGGTCGACGAGCGTCCCGAGCTCGCCCGGCCGCTCGCCGGGGCGCCCGCCTACATCGGCGCCGAGATCGTCTACGCGGCCAGCCACGAGGGCGCGCTGCACCTGGACGACGTGCTCATGCACCGCACGCGGCTCAACTACGAGCAGGCGGACAAGGGCGTGGGCGCGCTCGAGGAGATCGCGGACCTGATCGCCCCCGTGCTCGGCTGGGACGAGCGCACGCGCAGCCGCGAGATCGAGGCGTACCGCGCGCGGGCCGAGGCGGAGGACGCCGCCGCGCTCGAGCACGAGGACGCCGCCGCCGTGAAGGAGCGCCTGCGCGCGAAGGACCTGGCCCCCATGAGGCCGCTGGAGTCCTGAGGCAGGCCCGGGGCCGGCCGACGGCCGGCCCCGCCAGATCCCCCCGCCCGTCGAGCGGGGTGCACGTGACAACGAGGTCCGTCAGAAGGGATAGGCCGTGGACACATTGATGCAAGACGCGTTCTGGTCGGAGATCGTCGGAACCGCGATGCTGCTCCTGCTCGGTGCAGGTGTGGTCGCCAACGTCATCCTGCCGAGGACCAAGGGCAACGGCGGTGGCTGGCTGCTCATCAACTTCGGATGGGGCCTGGCCGTCTTCGCCGGTGTGTACGTGTCGTTCAAGTCCGGCGCGCACCTCAACCCGGCGGTCACGCTCGGCCTGCTGACCGCCGACCAGGACTTCGCGACCATGAAGGACACCGCGGGTGCCGTCACCGGCGTGATCGACCCGACCGTGGCCAACGCGTTCTGGTACATCCTGGCCCAGATGATCGGCGCCTTCCTGGGCGCGACGATCGCGTTCCTGGCGTACAAGAAGCACTTCGACGAGGACGCCGACCCCGGCATCAAGCTGGCCGTCTTCTCCACCGGCCCCGAGCTGCGCTCGTACGCGTGGAACTTCGTCACGGAGGTCATCGCGACGTTCGTGCTCGTGTTCGTCATCCTGTGCTTCGGCCCCAACCCGTCCGGCCTGGGCCCGCTCGCGGTCGCGATGCTGGTGGTCGGCATCGGCGCCTCGCTCGGCGGCCCCACGGGCTACGCGATCAACCCCGCACGTGACCTCGGTCCGCGCATCGCGCACGCCGTCCTGCCGATCCGCGGCAAGGGCTCGAGCGACTGGTCCTACGCGTGGGTGCCGGTCCTCGGACCGATCGTCGGCGGCGTCCTCGCGGGCCTGCTCGCGAACGTCTACGTCTTCTGACCCCACCCCCGCAGCCCCACGGAGGAACCACCCCCATGTCTGACACCCAGTACGTCCTGGCGATCGACCAGGGCACCACGAGCACGCGCGCCATGATCTTCGACGCGCACGCCAACATCGTCGCGGTCGGCCAGAAGGAGCACGAGCAGATCTTCCCGAAGGCGGGCTGGGTCGAGCACGACGCCGCGGAGATCTGGACCAACACGCGCGACGTCGTCGGCCAGGCCCTGGGCCGCGCGAGCCTGCAGAACAAGGACATCGCGGCCGTCGGCATCACCAACCAGCGCGAGACCGCGGTGGTGTGGGACCGCCGCACGGGCGAGCCCGTCTACCACGCGATCGTCTGGCAGGACACGCGCACGCAGAAGATCTGCGACGAGCTCGCCGCGCTCGGCGGAGGCGCCGACCGGTACAAGGACCGCGTGGGCCTGCCCCTGGCCACGTACTTCTCGGGCCCGAAGATCCGCTGGATCCTGGACAACGTCGAGGGCGCGCGCGAGAAGGCCGAGGCGGGCCACCTGGCGTTCGGCAACACCGACTCCTGGCTCCTGTGGAACATGACCGGCGGACCGGACGGCGGCGTGCACGTCACCGACGTCACCAACGCGTCCCGCACCATGCTCATGAACCTCGACACGCTGTCCTGGAACGAGGAGATCGCGGGCGAGATGGGCATCCCCGTCTCGATGCTGCCCGAGATCCGCTCGTCGTCGGAGGTGTACGGCACCGGGCGCGAGCGCGGTCTGCTCGCGGGCGTCCCGATCGCCGGGATCCTGGGCGACCAGCAGGCCGCGACGTTCGGGCAGGCGTGCTTCGAGGTGGGCCACGCGAAGAACACGTACGGCACGGGCAACTTCATGCTCATCAACACCGGCACGTCGCCGGTGCCGAGCAAGAACGGCCTGCTGACCACGGTCTGCTACAAGATCGGCGACAAGGACGCGGTCTACGCGCTCGAGGGGTCGATCGCGGTGACCGGCTCGCTGGTCCAGTGGCTGCGCGACAACCTGGGCATCATCTCGTCGGCGCCCGAGATCGAGAAGCTCGCGGCGAGCGTCGAGGACAACGGTGGCGCGTACTTCGTGCCCGCGTTCTCGGGCCTGTTCGCGCCGTACTGGCGCTCGGACGCGCGCGGCGCGCTCGTCGGGCTCACGCGGTACGTCAACAAGGGCCACATCGCCCGCGCCGCGCTCGAGGCGACCGCGTTCCAGACGCGTGAGGTGCTCGACGCCATGAACGCCGACTCGGGCGTGGACCTCACCGAGCTCAAGGTGGACGGCGGCATGATCGCCAACGAGGCGCTCATGCAGTTCCAGGCCGACATCCTGGGGGTCGACGTGGTGCGGCCCAAGATCGCCGAGACCACCGCGCTGGGCGCCGCGTACGCGGCCGGCATCGCGGTGGGCTACTGGTCGGGCGAGCAGGACGTCATCGACAACTGGGCCGAGGACAAGCGCTGGACCCCGCAGCTGGACCCGGCCGAGCGTGACCGGCAGTACCGCCTGTGGAAGAAGGCCGTGACCAAGACCTTCGACTGGGTCGACGACGACGTCGTCTGACCCCCCGCCCCACCCCCACCCGACGCCGAGCTGGTACCCAGGTACCAGCTCGGCGTCGTCGCACCCACCCCCCACCCGCGAACTGGCGGACAACTACCAGTTCGGCGTCGTGGGGGTGGTGGGCGTGGGTAGGGTCGGCGCGTGCTGGTGGCGACGTGGAACATCAACTCGGTCCGGGCGCGCGTGGACCGGGCGACCGCGTTCCTGGAACGCAGCGGCGTGGACGTGCTCGCGCTGCAGGAGACCAAGTGCAAGGACGAGCAGTTCCCGCACGAGCCGTTCGAGGCCCTGGGCTACCAGGTGGCCCATGTGGGCCACAGCCAGTGGAACGGCGTCGCGATCGTCTCCCGCGTGGGCATCGAGGACGTCGAGGTCGGCTTCCCGGGCATGCCGACGTGGGGCGACCCCGCGCAGGCGGAGGCCCGCGCGATCGGAGCCACGTGCGGCGGCGTGCGCGTGTGGAGCCTGTACGTGCCGAACGGCCGGGAGATCGACGACCCGCACTTCACCTACAAGCTCGAGTGGCTGGCCGCGCTCAAGGACGCCGCGGCGGGCTGGCTCGCCACCGACCCGGCCGCGCAGGTCGCGCTCGTCGGCGACTGGAACATCGCCCCGCTGGACACCGACGTGTGGGACATGGCGTGGTTCGCGGGCCGCACGCACGTGACGCCCGCCGAGCGCGCGGCGTTCGCGGCCATCGCCGAAGCGGGCTACACCGAGGTGTCCCGCGTGCACGTCCCCGCCGAGCACACCTACACGTACTGGGACTACCAGCAGCTGCGGTTCCCCAAGAACAAGGGCATGCGCATCGACCTCACGTACGCCTCACCCGCGCTCGCGGCGCGCGTGCAGGGCGCCCGCATCGAGCGCGACGAGCGTAAGGGCAAGCAGCCGTCCGACCACGTGCCCGTGGTGCTGGACGTCGCCCAGGACGGCCCCGCGTCGGCTACGTTGCGCGCATGAGCAACGCGTCCGGCGACGAGAACCCGTACCTGCCCCGGGACGGCCGCGGGGACCTCCCGGCTGCCCCCAGCCCGAGCGGGTACGAGGCGCAGCCTTCGTGGAGCGCACCGTCGTACGGCACGCCGCCCACCGGCCCGTCGCTCCAGAAGCAGACCGACGCCCCGGCGCCCTCGCCGTACGGGGCGCAGCAGCCCTACCCGCAGCCGGCGTACCCCCAGCAGCCCTACGCCGCACCGGCGCCCCCGCCCCCCTACGGAGCGCCGCAGTACGGCACCCCGTACCCCGCGCAGTACTCCTACCCGCCGCAGGGCTACCCGGGCTACGCCGCGAGCCCGCCCAACGACGGCATGGCGATCGCGTCCTTCGTCGTGAGCCTGGTCGGGCTGATCGCCACCAGCGGCCTGCTCTCGCCCCTCGGCCTGATCCTCGGCATCGTCGCGCAGCGGCGCATCCGCCGCAGCGGTGCCGGAGGCCGGGGCTTCGCGCTCGCGGCCGTGGTGATCGGGGCGATCGGCACGCTCCTGCTCGCGGTGTTCGCGGCTCTCATCATCTGGGCGATCACCAACGACAGCTCCACGTGGACGTACGAGTCGTCCTGGGACGCCGCAGGGTGACCAGCAGCCCGCTCGGCTACCCGGAGCCGTACCACGCGGGCGGGTGGCAGGAGGCGCCGCCGCCCGCCCCGGTGGACGGCGTCGCGGTCGCCGCGCTCGTCACGGGTGTGCTGAGCCTGGGCCCGGTGCCCCTCGCGCTCGGCATCGCGGGGATGTCCCGGACACGGCGGTCCGGCAGGCGCGGCCGTGGCCTCGCGGTCGCGGGGCTGGTGCTGGGTGCGCTGCAGACCGTCGCGCTCGTCGTCGGCGGCGCCGTCCTGTGGACGGCGTGGTCGCAGTCGCGCCCGCTGCCGGCCGACGTGTCCGCGGCCCGCGACGCGTACGTGGGTCAGGTGGTCGTGGGGAACTGCCTGGCGACGCTGCCCGACGACGGTGACGTCTCGCTGGTGCGCGTGGTCCCGTGCGACGACGCGCACGTCGCGCGCGTGACCAGCGAGTACCGGTTCGCGGAGCGTGCCGTGTGGACCGGCCAGCGGGATGCCGACGACCTCGTGGCGCGCTCGTGCGTGCTGACGCCCGACGAGGTCGACGCCGGGGCCCGCACCGTGACGTGGTCCCCGACGCAGGAGAGCTGGGGCCGGGGCGACCGCACGGGCCTGTGCCTGGTGATCACCGCGGGCGACTGACCCGGGTCAGCGCCGTGGCGTCGGCGACCGCTCCTGGCCGCGCGCGTGTCAGGCGGTCGGTTCCCCCGGGTACACGACCCCGAGGCGGCGGCGCACCTCGTCGGCGGTGTCCAGGATCGCGACCACCTCGTCCAGCGGGTGCCACGGCGACTCGGTGCGTCCCTCGGCGACGTACCGCGCGAGCGCGGCCGCCTGGAAGCACAGCGCGTCCATCTCGAGCACGCGGTTGGCGTCCCACGTCGCCTGCTCGTCGCCCACGTGCAGCGTCACGCTGGTGGGTCCGCGGAACCGGGGACCGGTCTCGAGCCAGCCGAGCTCGCCGTGCACGGTCGCCGCGTCGCCCGCGGGGGTGAGCATCGACGTGAACAGCTGTGCGTCCAGCCCGGGGTAGCCCACCTGCAGCGCCACCTGCGCGTCCACGCCCGTGGGCGCGAGCGACCCGAGCACCTGCAGCGCGGTCGGCTGCGCGGGCAGCCCGACGGTCGTCGCGACGAACGACGCGAACGACAGCGGGTAGATCCCGATGTCCAGCAGCACCCCGCCCGCGAGCGCGGGATCCATGAGCCGGTGCGTGTCCGGGACCACGGTCCGCCCCGCGAACGACCCGGTGACCCAGCGCGGCGCGCCCAGGTCACCGTTCTCCAGCAGCTGCCGGATCACGTCGACGTGCGGCAGGTACCGGGTCCACATGGCCTCCATGGCCAGCACGCCCGCGGCCCGCGCGGCCTCGACGAGCGTGCGCGCCTCGGTCGCGTTGCGCGTGAGCGGCTTCTCGACGAGCACGTGCTTGCCCGCCGCGATCGCCGCGAGCGCCTGGTCCAGGTGGTGGCTGTGCGGGCTGGCGACGTAGACGACGTCGACCTCGGGGTCCGTCACGAGCGCCTCGTACGACGAGACCGCGCGTTCGACCCCGTGCTCGTGCGCGAACTGCTGCGCGCGCTGCACGTCGCGGCTGGCCACGGCGACCACGCGCTGCCCGGTGTGCCGGCGCACGCCGTCGACGAACATGCCCGCGATCCACCCTGGGGCGAGCACGCCCCAGCGCAGCACGGGCGCCTCCGCCGGGTCGGGGAATCGGGGCTCGGGCAGGCGCAACGTCATGGCACCACCCTGCCACCTCGGGCTCAGACGCCCGCGCGCGTCCGCGTGGCGGCGCGGCGTCGGCGGGTGCGGGTCCAGACGAAGCGGCCGACCAGCCACGCGAGGATCACGTAGACCACGGCGTTGAGCCAGCTCGAGTACCGGCCGATGTCCTCCCACCGGTCCCCGAGCGCGTACCCGGCCAGGATCAGGCCGCCGTTCCAGACGAGCGAGCCGAGCCCGGTGTAGACGCTGAACCGCACGAGCGGCATGCGCTCGACTCCCGCGGGCACGGAGATGAGCGACCGCACCACGGGCACGCACCGGCCGACGAGCACCGCGGCACCACCACGCCGCGCGAACCAGCCCTCGGCGTGGTCGAGGTCCTCGACCTCGACGAGCGGCACCTTCCCCAGCCACCGGCGCAGCCGCGCCCGGCCGACCGCCGCGCCGATGCCGTACAGCGCCCACGCCCCGATCAGCGAGCCCAGCGTCGCGGCCGTCACGGTCCACACCAGCGACATGCCGCCCTGGCTGGCCACGTACCCCGCGACGGGCAGGATCACCTCGGACGGCAGCGGCGGGAAGACGTTCTCGAGCGCGACGAGCAGCCCGACACCCACGGGCCCGAGCGACTCGATGACACCGACCACCCAGCCGACCAGGCCGGTGAGCTCGGCGCCCCCGGCGGCCGACGCGAGCACGGGTATCCCGGCGGGCACGGGGGCGGCGGCGAGGCTCATCGCGTCGATGCTGCCATCGGGTCCGCGCCGCCGCCCGCCGAGCCCGGGTGCACCCGCTCAGGTGGAGGTGACCACCAGGCCGTCGACGCCGCGGTCGACGTGCACCGTCTGACCGTCGTGCACCTCGCCCGCCAGGAGCGCGCGCGCCAGGTTGTCCCCGATCTGCCGCTGCACCAGGCGGCGCAGCGGTCGCGCACCGTACGCGGGGTCGTAGCCCTCGAGGGCCAGCCACTCGCGCGCCGCGGGCGTCACGTCGAGCGTGAGCCGGCGGTCCTGCAGGCGGCGCCCGAGCGCCTCGACCTGCAGCTCGACGATGTGCCCGATCTCCTCGATGGACAGCGGGTCGAACAGCACCACGTCGTCCAGGCGGTTGAGGAACTCCGGCTTGAACGCCGAGCGCACCGCGGCCATCACGGCGTCGCGCTTCTCGTCCTGCGAGAGCCGCGGGTCCACCAGGAACTGCGAGCCCAGGTTGGACGTGAGGATGAGGATGACGTTCCGCAGGTCGACCGTCCGACCTTGGCCGTCGGTCAGGCGACCGTCGTCCAGCACCTGCAGCAGGACGTCGAACACCTCGGGGTGCGCCTTCTCCACCTCGTCGAGCAGCACCACCGAGTACGGACGGCGCCGCACGGCCTCGGTCAGCTGCCCGCCCTCCTCGTACCCCACGTACCCGGGGGGCGCGCCGACGAGCCGGGCCACCGAGTGCTTCTCGGCGTACTCGGACATGTCGATGCGCACCATCGCGCGCTCGTCGTCGAACAGGAAGTCCGCGAGCGCCTTGGCGAGCTCGGTCTTGCCGACGCCCGTGGGACCCAGGAACAGGAACGAGCCCGTGGGACGGTCCGGGTCGGAGATGCCCGCGCGCGCCCGGCGCACCGCGTCGGAGACCGCGGCGACCGCTCGGTGCTGCCCGATCAGGCGCGCACCCAGCACCTCCTCCATGCGCAGCAGCTTCGCGGTCTCGCCCTCGAGCATCCGGCCCGCGGGGATGCCGGTCCACGCCGAGACCACCTCGGCGATCTCGTCGGGCCCCACCTTCTCGGCGATCATCGGCGGGCCCTCGACCACGTCGTCGGCCGCGGCCTCCGACGCCTCGGCCTGCTGGATCTGCTGCTGGAGCGTGGGGATCTCTCCGTAGAGGATCCGCGCGGCCTTCTCCAGGTCGCCCTCGCGCTGCAGCCGCTCGGCGTCCGAGCGCAGCGTGTCCAGGCGTGCCTTGAGGTCACCCACCAGGTTGTGGCCGGCCTTCTCCTTCTCCCACCGGGCGTTGAGCGCGGCCAGGTCCTCACGACGGTCCGCCAGGTCCTGGCGCAGGCGCTCGAGGCGCTCGCGCGAGCCGGGGTCGTCGGACTCCGCGAGCACGACCTCCTCCATCTCGAGGCGCGTGACCGCGCGCTGCAGCTCGTCGATCTCGATGGGCGAGGAGTCGAGCTCCATGCGCAGCCGGGACGCGGCCTCGTCGACCAGGTCGATCGCCTTGTCCGGCAGCTGGCGGCCCGTGATGTACCGGTCGGACAGCGCCGCCGCCGCGACGAGCGCCGCGTCCGAGATGGTGACCTTGTGGTGCGCCTCGTACCGCTCCTTGAGCCCGCGCAGGATCGCCACGGTGTCCTCGACCGACGGCTCGCCGACGAACACCTGCTGGAACCGCCGCTCGAGCGCCGGGTCCTTCTCGATGTTCTCGCGGTACTCGTCGAGCGTGGTGGCGCCCACCAGGCGCAGCTCGCCGCGCGCGAGCATGGGCTTGAGCATGTTGCCCGCATCCATCGCGCCCTCGCCGCCCGCCCCCGCGCCGACGACGGTGTGCAGCTCGTCGATGAACGTGACCACCTGCCCGTCGGACGCGGTGATCTCGGCCAGCACGGCCTTGAGGCGCTCCTCGAACTCGCCGCGGTACTTGGCGCCCGCGACCATCGAGGCGAGGTCCAGCGAGACGAGCTTCTTGCCGCGCAGGGACTCCGGCACGTCGCCCGCGACGATACGCTGCGCGAGGCCCTCGACCACGGCGGTCTTGCCCACGCCGGGCTCGCCGATCAGCACGGGGTTGTTCTTGGTGCGGCGCGAGAGCACCTGCACCACACGCCGGATCTCCGCGTCGCGGCCGATCACCGGGTCCAGCTTGCCGTCCGCGGCGCGCTGCGTGAGGTCCAGCCCGTACTGCTCGAGGGCCTTGTACGTGCCCTCGGGGTTGGCCGTGGTCACACGGCCGGTGCCGCGGACGTCCGGCAGCGCCGCCAGGAGCGCGTCGCGCGAGGCACCCGCACCGCGCAGCGCGTCCGCGACGCCCGACTGCCCGGCCGCGAGGCCGATCAGCAGGTGCTCGGTGGACACGTAGTCGTCGCCCAGCGTGCGCGCCTCGTCGTTGGCGGCCAGCAGCGCCGCCGTCGTCGCGCGTGAGGCGGGCGGCTGGGAGACCGTGGCGCCCGACGACGACGGGAGGTTGACCAGGATGCCCCGCACCGCACGGCCCAGGCTCGCGCGGTCCGCGCCGACCGCGTCGAGGAGCCCGTTGGCGACGCCGCCCTGCTGCTGCAGCAGTGCGTCGAGGATGTGCGCGGGCTCCAGCTGCGGGTTGCCGGCGGCGCTCGCGGACTGGAACGCGCTGCCCAGCGCCTCCTGCGAGCGGGTGGTGAACTTCGCGTCCACGAGACCTCCTAGACCAGACGGGCGGGTGCCATCCGCGTCATCGTGGCACCCCTGCTCGACTCAACGCTGCAAGGTTGAGCCTATTCCGCTCAACTCTGCACGTCACCACGAACCGGCGCGTGCACCCACACGTCACCGCGGCGCCGCACGCTCGTCGTCGTCGCGTCATCGCACGCCCCTAGCGTCCGAGACGACCAACGACGACGAAAGGGCACCGATGACCCTCACGCTGACGCTCGTCCGGCACGGGCGCACCCACTTCAACGCACGCCGGATCCTGCAGGGCCACTCCGACTCCCCGCTCACGCGCACGGGCCGCGAGGGCGTGCGCATCACGGCGCAGCACCTGGCCGCCACGCCGTTCACGGCCGCATGGTCCTCACCCTCGGGCCGCGCGGTCACCACGGCCGTGGAGATCCTGCGTCACCACGAGGACCTGCGCCTGCGCACCGACCGGGACCTGCGCGAGTACCACTTCGGCTGGTACGAGCGCCGCCCGGAGACGGCCCTGGACGCCGTGGTCGACTGGTCGACGCTGGTGACCGAGGTCCTCGCGGGCACGCACCCGGGGCTGCCGGGCGGTGAGCACTCCGCGGACTTCATGGCGCGCACGCAGGCCGCGTTCGCGCGCCTGGTCGAGCGTCACCTGGGCACCGACGAGCACGTGCTCGTGGTCGGGCACGGCCTGGCGCTGGGCGCCTACCTGGCCACGCTTGAGCCCATCGGGCTGGTGCCGCTGCCGAACGCGTCAGTCACCACGGTCGAGGTGGACGAGCACGGCGCGCGGATCACGTCGCTCGCGCAGGACGTCGCGGGGCAGGGCGCCATCGCGGCCCGGCCGGCGCTCGCGCCGGTCGCCTGAGACCCGCGTCGTCGTACCGCCCCGCAGGGGGCCGGGCGGTGCGACGATGCGGGGATGGCTGACCAGACCACCGTCGACGTGCTCGGGGCGCCCTGGCAGGCGCGCACGCTGCGGCTCCGCCCGGACGACGAGGCGGCACGCTCGGGCGTGGACCCGGTCGCGACGCTCGTCGCACGTCCGTCCCGGCACCGCCGCGCGGTCCTGTACGTGCACGGGTTCGTGGACTACTTCTTCCACCCGCACGTCGCCGACGCGCTCGACGCGGCCGGCTGGGACCTGGTGGGCCTGGACCTGCGCGACTACGGGCGTTCCATGCGCGAGGGCCGGCCGCCCAACCACACGCGCGAGCTCGCGGTCTACACCGAGGAGATCGACGCGGCCGTCGCGCTGCTGCGGCAGGACCACGACCGCGTGGCGCTGCTCGGGCACTCCACGGGCGGCCTGGTCGCGGCGCTGTGGGCCGATGCGCGGCCGGGCCGGATCGACGCGCTCGTGCTCAACTCGCCGTGGCTGGACCTGCGCGGCAGCTGGTTCGAGCGGCACCTGCTCACCTGGGCGCTGAACCCGCTGGGCCGGCTGGCACCCGATCTCGTCGTCGGGCGGGTCGCCCCGCACTACGGACGCGCGCTGCACGCGGGCACGGGCGGCGAGTGGGACTACGACCTGGCGTGGAAGCCGCACGAGGGCTTCCCCGCGCGCGCGTCGTTCGTGCGGACCGTGCGCCGCAGCCAGGCCCGCGTCGCGCGCGGGCTGCACATCGAGGCGCCCGTGCTGGTTCTGACGTCCGACGCGTCGGGTCCCGACGACCGCGAGCACGACGCGCTGCTCACCACCGACTCGGTGCTTGACGTCGCGCACATGGCCGCGCGGGCCCCCCTGCTGGGCCCCGACGTGCGGCTCGTCGTCGTCCCCGGCGGCGCGCACGACCTGGCGCTGTCTCCCCTGCCGGCGCGCGATGAGTACCTGCGCCAGGTGGTCGGGTTCCTCGAGGCCCGCGTCCCGGCCTGATGCCGGGCGTGAAACGCTTCACGCCTGGGCACGCGGCGCGCCGGACGGGTAACCAGGACGCACGCCCGCGCGCACCCCGCGCCCCGGGCACGGCAGCGGGCGGCCCGACCGGCCGCGGACGGGAGTGCGTGTGCGGAACGGACGGCGGACGACGAGGCTGACGGCCCTGGTGGCGGCGGTGACGCTCGCGGCAGCCACGGGCGTGGCCGCACACGCGGCGAGCGACCCGGGCGCCGTACCCACGGCCCACACCGCGGGACGCATCGCGGCAGGCACGGACGGGTCGGCGCGGTTCAGCTGGCCGGGCGTCTACTTCGAGGGCCGGTTCGAGGGCACCGGGGTCGGCATCGTGCTGGACGACGCCGCGGGCGACTACGACGTCGCGATCGACGGACGGCGGGTCACCACGCTCGTCACGCCCGGCACCACGACGCACCGGGTCGACGGGCTCGCCGCCGGTACGCACACCGTGCGCGTGGTCAAGCGGAACGAGAGCCCGTGGGCCACCAGCACGTTCGGCGGGTTCGTCGCGGTGCCCGGCGGCCGGATCCTGGCGGCGCCGCCGGCGCGGGACCTGCAGCTCGAGCTCGTCGGGGACTCGTTCACCGCGGGCTACGGCAACGAGTCGACCAGCCGCGAGTGCACGGGCGACCAGGTCAACCGGACCACCAACGCCGACCTCTCGTTCGGCGCGCTCGCGGCCCGCGCGCTCGGGGCGGACTACCAGGTCAACGCGTTCTCCGGGCGCGGGATGGTGCGCAACTACGCGGGCGGGGAGCCGGGCACCAGCTACCGCACGTACGCGGACCGCGCGCTCCTGGCGGTCGCGGGGGACGTGTGGCAGCGCCCCGCGGGCTGGACGCCGGACGCCGTGGTGATCGGGCTGGGCATCAACGACTTCTCGACGCCCGTGGGCGGCGGCGAGCAGTGGACCACGGCCTCGCTGCGCACCGCGTGGGTGGACGCGTACACGCAGTACCTGGACACGCTGCGCGCGCGGTACGGGTCGCAGACGTACCTGGTGGTCAGCACCACGTCCTACGGCGGCGCCGACTTCCCCGTGCTCGCGCAGCAGGTGGTCGCACGGCAGCAGGCCGCGGGTGACGAGCGCGTGCTGCTGTGGGACTACAGCTCGGCGCCGCTGGACTTCCAGGGCTGCCACTGGCACCCGTCGCTGGCCGACCACCGCGTGCTGGCCCAGCGGCTGACCGCGCTGCTGGACCCGCTGCTTCCCGACGGCGGCCCCACCCCGACGCCGAGCCCGACCGGGACCCCGACCCCCACTGCGACACCGACTCCCACGCCCACCCCCACCCCCACCACCTCGCCGACGCCCACCGCGCCGCCCACGTCCTCCGCGCAGGGCTGCGTCGCGACCCTGAGCGTGCTCGGCAGCTGGCCCGGCGGCTACCAGGCCGCCGTGCGCATCACGTCCCCGGAGCGGGCGATCGAGAGCTGGCGTGTGACGTTCACGCTCCCCGCGGGTGGCGCCGTCGTGCAGTCGTGGTCGGGTGACGTGACCGCGCAGGGCACCGCGATCACCGTCCGACCCCAGGCCTGGAACGGCCGGCTGCCCGCGGGCGGCTCGACCGAGGTGGGGTTCATCGGCTCGGGTCCGGTGCCCGGCGGCATCGCCACCGCCTGCCAGGTCCCCTGACGTCGGTCCGGCCGGATCCGCCGCGCGCGGGTCCGGCCGGGCCGCGCGCGAGTCCCGCTCCGGCCCGGGTCCGTACCCTGGGGCGGTGAGCCTGCCGTCGGACGCGTTCCAGCACGTCGCGTCGCGTCCGCACGAGCCGCTGCGCACGTTCCACCCGCGCCGCGCCGCGCTGGGGCGTGACCGCGAGGACGCGCTCGCGCGCCTGTTCCCCCGCTGGGGCTTCTCGGTGCACGACGAGGCCGCGCCCTTCCCACGCACCGACGACGGCCACCTGGACGCCGGCACGCTGTTCGGACGCCACGCGCCGCTGGTGCTCGAGATCGGCCCGGGCATGGGGGACACGACCGTCGCCATGGCCGCCGCGGACCCGGGCCGCGACTACCTGGCGGTCGAGGTGCACCTGCCGGGCCTGGCGCAGCTGCTGCTCCTGGTCGAGCGGGCGGGCCTGAGCAACGTGCGCGTGGCGCACGGCGACGCCCTGGAGCTGGTGCGTCACGCGCTGGCCCCCGGCGCGCTGGACGCCGTGCACGCGTTCTTCCCCGACCCGTGGCCCAAGGCCCGCCACCACAAGCGTCGCCTGGTGCAGCCCGAGCACGTCGCGCTGCTGCGCTCGCGGCTGCGGCCCGGCGGCACGCTGCACGTGGCCACCGACTGGGAGCCGTACGCGCACCAGATGGCGCAGGTGCTGGCCGACGACCCCGGCCTGGTCAGCGACGGGCTGGGCGATCGTCCCGCGCACCGGCCCGTCACCAAGTTCGAGTCCCGCGCGCTGGCCGAGGGCCGCCGCTCCTACGACGTCGTCGCCCGGAGGCGCGCATGACCCCCGACAGCCCCACCGTCCGCACGTTCCGGCTGGGCATGGTCCCGGGCGTCAACCCCAGCCGGTGGGTCCGGGTCTGGGAGGAGCGCCTGCGGGACACGCCGCTCACGCTCGTCCCCGTGGCCGCAGCGGACGCCGTCGCGGCGCTGCACGCCGGGACGATCGACGCGAGCCTGCTGCGCCTGCCCGTGGACCGCGACGGGCTGGACGTCATCCCGCTCTACACCGAGGCCACGGTCGTCGTCGTCCCCAAGGACCACCTGTTCACCGCGGCCGACGAGATCACCGCCGCGGACCTGGCCGACGAGACGCTCGTGGTCCCCGCCGACGACGTGCTCGGCTGGGCCGACGCGCCCGGCGAGCGGTTCGCGGGCGACGTCGCGACGACGGGCGACGCGGTGGACCTGGTCGCCGCCGGCCACGCGGTGCTGGTGGTGCCGCACTCCGTGGGGCGTCTGCACCAGCGGCGGCGCCTGGTGACGCGCCCGGTGACCGACGCCCCCGGTTCGCAGGTGGGGCTCGCGTGGGTGACGGACCGCTACGACGACCTCACCGAGGAGCTCATCGGCATCGTTCGCGGCCGTACGGCCGCCTCGTCCCGCGGCCGTGGCGCACCGGCCGAGCCCCGCACGCCCGCGGTCAAGGGCGGCGCCGCGCGCACCCCCAAGACCGGCTCCGGCAAGGCCAAACAGGTCCCGGGCCGCTCGGGCGCGCGCACCCCCAAGGCCCGCCAGGCCCCCCGCGGCAAACGCCGCTGACCACCCACAAGCCGCAGAGGGGGGTCAGGGCTGGGTGGCGCGGCGGTCGGCGTCGCGGGCGGCGATGCGACGCTCCTCGCGGCGCACCTCCTCGAACGTCTGCCGCTCCCGCTCGAGCCACTCCGGCGGCTCGGCGATCAGCGCGTTGATCTCCTCGGTCGTGAGCGCCTCGGTGACGCCCGCACGGGCCAGGCCCGACGTGGAGACGCGCAGGCGGGCCGCGACCACGTTGCGCGGGTGCGGGCCGTTGCGCCGCAGGTCCGTGAGCCACGCGGGCGGGTCGGCCTGGAGCGCGGCGAGCTCGTCACGCGTCACCATCCCCGCCCGGAACTCCTCGGGCGTCGCGGGCAGGTACACGTCGAGCTTGGCCGCCGCGGTGGACGGCTTCATCTCCTGGGGCTTCTTGGGCACGGGCCCAGGGTAGTTCTCCGCCGGACCCTCGAGCGTGCTCAGGGGTGGTCCGAGTACCAGGCGATCTTCTCGTCGAGCACGTGGAGCGCGGACCGGATGCGCTGCGCCCGCTCCTCGAGCTCGTCGCGGCGCCGGCGCAGGAACGCGACGCGGTCGGTCTCGCCCGCCTCCGGCCGCAGCAGCTCGGTGAATCGCCGCAGGTCCGCGATGCCCAGCCCGGCATCGCGCAGGCACGTCACGATGCCGATCCAGGCGACGTCGTCGTCGGTGTACCGGCGCTGCCCGCCCGCCGAACGCGCGATCGGACCCACGAGGCCCTCGCGCTCGTAGTAGCGCAGCGCGTCGAGGCTCAGCCCGGTGCGCTCGGCGATCTCCCCCGGTGCGATCCCCGTCATGCCCGTCATGCTAGGCAGCGCCTCACCGGACGTCGTCGAGCCGCGCGCGCGTCGACGCGTCCAGGACCAGGTCGCGGGCCGCCATCGCCTCGGACAGCTGCGCCACCGAGCTCACCCCCAGGATCGGGTGCACCGCGGGCGTGTGACCCAGCAGCCAGGCGAGCACCACCTGGTTGCGCGTGACGCCGAGCTCGTCGGCCACCGCCGCGAGCGCCTGCAGCCGGCGCGTGGTGCCCGGGTGGTCGTAGCCCGCGGAGAGCGGCCGGTCGGCGCGCACGTAGGCGCCCGTGAGCAGCGGTGAGTACGCCCACAGGTCCAGGCCCTCGAGAGCGTGCACGATGTGGCGAACGGTCGTGTACCCGGGAGCTGGTAAACCGCGATCGCGTGCGACATCGCCGACGCGCCGATGAATGTACGCGATGGTGGGAGTCGGCCGGCGAACGGCCAGCGCTTCGATCGCTGTGACCAGTTCTGCGGGGGTACGCGAGGCGCCTTTATCTCGGCGAGGCGGTCTCGCGAGCTGCCCCGCCTCGACGCGAGCAGCCCATCGCTGCAAGGTTCGCACCGTGACGCCGGAGTGCTCCGCGATCCGTGTCCAGGGCACACCGTCGAGGTGTTGGCGCACAAGCTCGGCTTTCTGCCGGTCGCTGAGGTGCGCCATGATCCCTCGTCAGGCTCGCTCGACGTGCTCGGCCAGGTGCCGGTAGATCGTGGGCCGGGATACCCCGAAAGTGTCGGCGATCTCTTGCACGGTGTGCGCGCCCTCGTCATACATCGCGCGGGCCTGCCGGATTTTCGTCGGCGTCATCTTGAACTTCGGGCCGCCCTTGCGCCCCCGAGCTCGCGCCGCCGCGAGGCCATCGTGCGTGCGCTCCACGATGAGGTCGTGCTCGAACTCGGCGATGGCGGCGAGCATATGGAAGAACAACCTCCCGCCCGGTGTGGTCGTATCGATGCCCTGGGACAGCGCCCGAAGGCCCACTCCGCGCCGTTGTAGCTCGTCGGCGATCTGCTTGAGGTTGCGGACGGATCGGCCAAGCCGGTCGAGCTTCGTCACGACGAGCGAGTCCCCCTCCCGCAGGTAACCGAGAGCATCGCTCAGCGCGGGTCGCTTCGCCAGGGTGCCGGAAGCGTGCTCGACGAAGATCTTGTCGCAGCCGGCCGCTTCGAGCGCGTCGGTCTGACCGTCGGGGTTCTGCTCGCGCGTCGAGACGCGGGCGTATCCGATCGTGGCCATGTCCTCAGCGTAACGTGAACGCCGCGTTTGTTACATAGTTCGCGGACACGGGTTGTGATACACGACTCGCGGAAGTAGCTCTGTGACTTTGCGACTTGCGTGGCGGCTTTCTTCTCGCACTGAGTGGCCGGGTCGACGTCCGGCTCTTGCGTGCCCGGGGCCAGTGTCAGCTGGTGAATGTCTCCCCGCCGTCCACGGACCGGAGCAGTGCGTCCTCGATTACGACGAGGATCTCGAGCTGGCCGTCAGGTTGGTTCCGTGCCGTGACCGCTTCGGGTGCTTCGCTGACGGTGCCCTTCGCCGCCCAGGTCGTTCCGGCGTCGGTGCTGAGGAACATGTTCCCGTCGGGTGCGACGCCGACGACGGTCTGGTCGTCGGCGAAGAAGGTGAGCTGTAGCAGTGGCGCTTCTGGGACGAGTGCCCAGGTCTTGCCGCCGTCGGTGGAGCGTGCGGGCCCGGACTGGCTTGTGGTGAGCAGGGTGGTCCCGTCTGGGGAGGCTGCGAGGGCGAAGGTGGCGACGGGGGGTGACAGGGTGGTCCAGGCCTGTCCGTCGGTGGTGTTCAGCACCGCAGTTCCGTCGAATCCCGTGACCCCGGCCGCGGAGGCGGTGAGGGTGTGAAAGTCGGTCTGCCCTTCGCGCGAAAGGGTCGACCAGGTCTCGCCGGCGTCGGTGGATTCGATCAGCCCGACAGGATTGGCCATGTCGACGCCAGGCCCTGGGTGCCCTGAGGCGTAGAAGTGGTCTGGGCCGGCGACGGTGAAGCCCATCAGGTCGATCACCGGGCCGACGCGGACGGGGCCGGTGTCGTCGTAGCGGAATAGGCCGTCGTGGGTGGCCAGGTAGACCTTGTCGTCGGCGGGGTTGAACGCGACGCCGTGCACGTGGTCACTTGGCACGCCCTGCTCGCTCGGGGATTGTGCGGCCCTATCGGTCTGGTCGATGGCGGGAGCCGAGCAGCTGGCTAGGGCCCCCACGACGGCAGCGACAGCGAGGGTCGTACGGCGCGTTCGGCGCATCCTGGGGGCAGACGGCATGACAGGGGTGTCCGTTCGTTCGTCGGTACCGGCAGTCGGGTCGAGCTCAGATCACGGTGACGAAGCCTCCGATGAGCCCTTGGAGGCTCTGGGTCCATGCGGTCCACAGCCCGGTCATCAGGGCGATGCCGATCACGACCAGCAGCGCCCCGCCGATGCGCATGATCGCCACCCGGTGCTGGCGGAGGAACGTCACCGCGGCGGTGGAGCGGTGCGCACCTAGGGCGATCAGCAGGAACGGGATCCCGAGACCCGCGGCGTAGGCCGCGGCCAGGAGTGCCCCACGCAGGGCGCTGGCCTCGTTCAGGGACAACGACAGCACGGTGGCCAAGGTAGGCCCGATGCAGGGCGCCCATCCGAGGCCGAAGACGATACCGAGGAGAGGTGCGCCGAGCAGTCCCTGGCGGGGGGCGAGGTGGATGCGGCGTTCGCGTTGTAGGCCGGGAATCCACCCGAGGAACGACAACCCCATGAGCACGACCAGTGCACCCATGACGGGCATGACGACCGCGAGCCATGGCCGTATCGCGACCCCGAGGGAGCCGAAGGTCACTCCGAGGAGGACGAACACCGCCGAGAAGCCCAGGACGAACAGGCCGACGCCGGTCAGTAGGACGGCCTTGGACCGTTGGCCTGTGGAGGCACCGCTCATTCCGGTGACGAAGGCGAAGTACCCAGGCAGCAGCGGGATCACGCAGGGTGAGGCGAACGAGACGACTCCGGCGATGATCGCCACAGGGACCGCGAGGAGCATCGGCCCGGAGAAGGCGGTCTCCTGGAACGTGCTGGCCAGGTCCTGCCAGAACCCACCGCTCACGGCGCCTCGGCCAGCGCGGTGTCGATCAGCTCACGCAGGGTGGTCGGGTCCAGGAGACCGATGATGCGACCCAGCACCCGCGCCTGCCGGTCCAGCACCACGGTCGTGGGAACCGCCTCGACCGGCACCCGCCCCTGCAGGGCGGCGATCGCGGACCCGTCGGCGTCGTGGATGCTTGGGTAGGGGATCTGGAAATTGCGTTCGAAGGGCTGCGCAGCGCCGACGTCGTCGGTCCCGTTGATCCCGATGAAGTGAACCCCTTCGTCGGCGTAGTCCGTAGCGGCGGCGACCAAGTCAGGCGCCTCTGCCCGGCACGGCGGGCAGGCCGCGTACCAGGTGTTGATCACCACGACGTCACCGGCCCATGCACCGGTGTCCACGTCGGCGCCCGCGAAGTCCTTGCCGACCAAGCGCACCGGCTCGCCGCGGTCCGCGGCATCCCACATCGCCACGGTGCCATCCCCAGAGACGTACCCCGCCTCGCTGCCGTCCTCCGTCCACCCGCCGGTCACCGCCGACGCGCACCCGGCGAGGAAGATCGCGGCGATCGTCCCGAAGAGCAGGCCACGGAGCGCCGTGCGCCCGACTCGGGCAGGGGTGGTGCGCACCGCGTGCCGCCGAACCGCCGGCACGTCCCCGACGCTCATGTCGACCGCTCGCCCTCGGAGCGATTCGGTCGTGTGCTGGGCTCGGCATCATCGGGCGCAAGGTGCCGAAGGCCGGTCAGCACCAGTAGCGCGGCGCCGATGACGATGGCGGTGTCGGCGAGGTTGAAGGTCGGGAACCACCCGCTGTGCAGGTAGTCGGTGACGACCCCGTCCCCGGCTCGGTCGACGAGGTTCGCGACTGCACCACCCAGGACCAGGGCGAGGGCAGCCAGCCGCTCCCGCGAGGGGGCGGCGGCGGTCCGCCAGGCGACCACGCCAACTGCGGCAGTCACGAGGGAGGTGACGGTGAGCACGAGCCAGGTCGGCGCGCCGGCCCCGACGGAGAAGGCGACCCCGGGGTTATAGGCCAGCCGCAGGTCGACCGGGCCCACAGGGATGACTCGGTCTTGCAGCGCTGCGACCGCCCACGCCTTGGCGGCCAGGTCGACGGCGGCGACCAGCGTGACCCCCAGGGCTGCTGCGACGCGTCGCCCCGCCGGGCCGCGCGCGCCCGTCTGGCGTGCGGTCGCCGTCGTCACGGTCATCGGGCGACCGGTGCCGGACGCTCGAGGGGAACGGGCGTCCCGGTCGGGGCGGCGTGCGGGAGGGGGCGGGTGCGCCCGGCGCGGACACCGTTGGCGATCACGACGACCTCAGCGATCTCGTGGACGAGCACCACCGCAGCCAGCCCCAGGGCCCCGGTCAGGGCGAGGGGCATGAGCACGACGATGATCGCCAGGGACAGGCCGACGTTCTGCAGCATGATGTGCCGGGCCCTGCGGGCGTGGGCGAACGCCTGTGGCAGGTGACGCAGGTCCTCGCCCATGAGCGCGACGTCGGCGGTCTCGATCGCGACGTCGGTACCCATCGCACCCATGGCGATCCCCAGGTCAGCGGTCGCCAGGGCGGGGGCGTCGTTGACGCCGTCGCCCACCATGGCGGTGCGCCGCTGGTTGCGCAGCTGGGCGACCAGTGCGGCTTTGTCCTCCGGGCGCAGGTCGGCATGCACCTGGTCGATGCCGACCTCCCGGGCCAGGGCGGTGGCGGTCAGGGTGTTATCGCCGGTGAGCATGGCGACGTGGTACCCGTCGCGGCGCAGCTGGGCCACGACCTGCGCGGCCTCGGGGCGCAGCTCGTCCCGCACCGCGACGGCACCGAGCAGCTGCCCGTCCTCCTCGATCAGGACGGCGGTGGCACCCGCCTGCTGCATCCGCTCCACCTCGTCGGCCAGTACGCCGGACGGCACCCAGCCGGGTCGGCCGAGCCGGACCGGTCGACCGTCGAAGGTGCCGGTCAGGCCGGCGCCGGGCACGGCTTCGACGTCGGTCGCGGGGGTGACCGCCGGCACGGCGGCCAGGATGGCGCGGGCCAGGGGGTGCTCGCTGCGGGCCTCGAGGGCCGCGGCGACCTCCAGCACGCGGTCCTGGGCGTGTCCGGGGGCCGCGACGACGGCCACCACGGCGGGGGCGTTGCGGGTCAGGGTCCCGGTCTTGTCCAGCGCGACTCCGCGGATGGCGCCGAGTGCTTCGACCGCCGCGCCGCCCTTGATCAGCACGCCCTGCTTGGACGCCGCTCCCACGGCCGCGACGACGGACACCGGCACGGAGATCGCCAGGGCGCACGGTGAGGCCGCGACCAGGACCACCAGGGCCCGCTCGATCCACGTGCCGGGGTCTCCCAGGAGGCTGCCGGCGACGGCGATGAGTGCGGCGGCGATCATCACGCCAGGCACCAGCGGCTTGGCGATGCGGTCGGCGAGGCGCTGGGCCTGGCCCTTGCGGGACTGCTCGGCCTCGACGATGCGCACGATCCGCGCCAGGGAGTTGTCCTCGGCCGTGGTGGTGACCTCGACCTCCAGCACACCGGAGCCGTTGATCGACCCGGCGTACACCGCCTGCCCAGGCCCGGCCTCCACCGGCACGGACTCACCGGTGATGGCCGAGACGTCCAGCGCGGTCCGGCCGGTGCGGATCAGCCCGTCGGTGGCGACCCGCTCGCCGGGCTTGACCAGCATCAGATCCCCGACCCGCAGCTCCGCGGGGGACACCGTGGACTCCGACCCGTTGCGCAGCACCGTGGCCTGCGCGGGTACCAGGGTCAGCAGCGCCCGAAGGCCTCGACGGGTGCGGGCCAGGGAGTACTCCTCCAGGCCCTCGCTGATCGAGAACAAGAACGCCAGCGCGGCCGCCTCGGCTACCTCGCCCAGCAGGACTGCGCCGATCGCGGCGATCGTCATCAGCGTCCCGACGCCGATCTTGCCCTTGCCCAGCCGCCGCAACGTGCTCGGCACGAACGTCCACGCCCCGACAAGCAGGGCGACCCAGTTCAGGACCAACGCGACCGCGGGCTGCTCCATGGACCCCGCGATCAGGCCGGCCAGGAGCAGGACGCCGGCGACCGCGGCGAAGCGCAGCTCGCTGACCTCCCACAGCCGCTCGGCCTCGTGCTCCTCGGCCTCCTTGCCGGCGGGGGTGGTCTCGTCGTCGCTGCAGCCGCACGCGTCGCTCATCGTGCCGTCTCCTTGGGTGCCGGGGTCGTGTCGTGGTCGTCAGCCGCGGGGGCTGCGTAGGTCGGGCACAGCGCGACGGCGTTCCCCGTCGCCACCAGCAGGCCCTCCGCTGCGACCAGCAGATCCATCAGCTCCGGACGCGTGAGGTGGTAGACCGATGCGCGGCTCTGCGGGCGGAAGTCGACCAGGCCGCACTCGCGCAGGCAGGCCAGGTGGTTGGAGACCGTCGACTGGCCCAGCCCGAGCGCGGCGCACAGGTCCACAACGCGTGCCTCGCCCAGTGCCAGTCGGCGCACCAGCGCCAGCCGGGTGGGATCGCTCAGGCCGCGGAACAGGGCGACAGCAGGGGCCAAGGCAGCGCGGTCCGCCACATCAGAACTTGGCGCAATCATCTGCATACGCTGATGATACATGCGCGAAGTGATGGTTGCGAGACGGGATGGGGACGCGCCGTGCTGATGAACCGGGCAGAGACGATGCTGATGAACAACCCGGCCCGGGCCCGGCTGCAACGAGCCTACGAGGTACCGCTCCTGCAGCGGCTCGGCGCCGAGCTCGACGAGGCCGACGTGGTCGAGATCGGGTGCGGGCGCGGTGTCGGGACCGAGCTGCTCCTCCGGCGGATGGGTGCCGCCCACGTGACCGCGCTGGACCTGGACCCGGCGATGGTGCAGCGCGCCCAGCGTCGCCTGGCCCGGTACGCGACCCGGGTCGACGTCAAGCTCGGCGACGCGTGCGAGCTCCCGCTCGCCGACGCCGCTGTCGACGCGGTGGTCGACTTCGGGGTCATCCACCACGTGCCGGCCTGGCGCGACGCGGTCGCCGAGGTCGCGCGCGTGCTGCGCCCGGGCGGCCAGTTCGTCTTCGAGGAGGTGACCCGCCACGCACTGCAGCGGTGGTCCTACCGCACCTTCCTCGAGCACCCCGAGCACGACCGGTTCAGCGCCGAGGAGTTCCTCGCCGAGCTCGCACGGATCGGCTTCACGCTGCCACGACCGGCCGTGACCCGGTTCTTCGGTGACTTCGTCATCGGCGTCGCAGTCAAACCGTCGACCACGAGGCCTGGGCCGCGGTGAGCGGCTACGCCATCGTCGCCCTGGCCCTGTTCGCCACGTGGGCCCTGCTCGCCGGGGTCGGTCGCATGGCCCTGCAGCGCCGGCGCACCGGGGACAGCGGATTCCGCTTCGCGGCCGCCACCGCGGGCAGTCGGCAGTGGTGGGCCAACCGGATCAGCGCCGCCGGGTCGGTCCTCGTCGGCGTCGCCGCACCGGTCGCCGACCTCCTCGGCCTCGACGCGGTCGCCCCCGCACTGAGCGCCCCGTCCCTGCGGACCGCAGCAGCCGTCGTGGCCGCCGCAGGGGTCGTGGCCACCTACCTGGCACAGCTCGCCATGGGCACCGCCTGGCGGATCGGTGTCGACCCGACCGAACGCACCGACCTGGTCACCTCCGGGCCCTTCGCACTCGTGCGCAACCCCATCTTCACCGCAGCGCTCATCACCTTCACCGGGCTCGCCCTCACCACCGCGAACGCCGTGGCCCTGTCCGGTCTGGTCGTCGTCCACGCGGGCATCCAGATGCAGGTCCGCGCCGTCGAGGAACCACACCTGCTCGCCACGCACGGCCAGGCCTATGCGCACTACGCCGCCCGTGTGGGGCGGTTCCTCCCCTGGATCGGACGCCTGCGCCGCTAGCGGGCCGCTGACAAGACCAACCTCTGCGCTGCTCCACCCCCAGTACAACGAAAGGCGTGTCCATGGACCTGGCAGTTGCCGCCCTCCAAGCGGTCGGACTGTTCCTGGTGACCAACATCGACGACATCATCGTCTTGTCGCTGTTCTTCGCCCGCGGCGCCGGCGCTCCAGGCACCACCGCCAAGATCATCGCCGGGCAGTACATCGGCTTCGGCGGCATCCTCATCGCGTCCGTCCTCGTCGCGCTCGGCGCCAGCGCCTTCCTGCCCGAGGACGCCATCCCCTACTTCGGGCTCATCCCGCTGATCCTCGGCCTCCACGCCGCCTGGCAGGCCTGGCGCAACCGCGACGACGACGATGACGACGACCCCGGCAAGGCCGTCGCCGTCTGGACCGTCGCCGCCGTCACCTTCGCCAACGGCGGGGACAACATCGGCGTCTACGTCCCCATCTTCCTCACCGTCGGCCTCGCCGCGATCGCCGCCTACGCGGTCGTGTTCCTCGCCCTGGTCGCCGTCCTCGTCCTCGCCGCCCGCTACGTCGCAACCCGACGCCCCATCGCCGAAGTCCTCGAGCGCTGGGAACACGTGCTGTTCCCCCTGGTCCTCATCGGCCTGGGCATCGTCATCCTCGTCGAAGGCGGCGCCTTCGGGCTCTAGCCCTTCCGGCTTGCGCGCTGGTCGATCCCCGCCCAGAGTCGACGATCAGCGCCGGCGCGGTTTCCAGGAGCCCGCACCGCCACAACCCTCGATCTTCTGGCGGCCCACGACCGCGTCGGTCCTCGACGCCTTGTCCCGGCGCGATGGGAGACCGGCGCCAAGTTGAGTACCTCGACCGACACCGCCCGAACCCATCCCGGAACGGCGGGGCCGGGCCCGTACCTCCGCTGCCACGCCACGCGCTGGGGCAGCACCGGATGCGGGCCAGGGGCGGCTGAGAGAGTCGGGCCTGACCTGCTCGGGTCAGGAGCTCGGCGTTCCTACATCGGAGGGCGGGATGACGTGACACACCTGCGACGGGTGGCACTGGGCAGGGTCCAAGGTGGTTGCGCGGTGGCCCAGGCGCCGCACCTGTGCGAGGAGAGCGGTCAGCTCGGCGATCCGTCGCTCGAGACTGCCGGCGTGCTGCTCCAGCAGGTCGACGACGTGCTGACAGGGCGGCCCGCTGTTCTCGCGGGCAGAGACGACGTCGGTGATCTGCCGGAGTGTCAGGCCCGCCGCCTGCGCTGCCCTGACGAACGCGAGCCGCTCGATGGCGCCGTGGTCGTACTGCCGATAACCCGACGCTTGACGCGCAGGCGCAGGCAGCACTCCGGCCTTTTCGTAGAACCGGATGGCCTTGGTCGTCACGCCGCTCGCTGCGGCCAGCTGACCGATACGCATCTGATGACCCTACGCCTTGACCTTCCCGCGCAGTGGAACGTCTACCGTCGGCCCCCTAAGAAGGTGGGCACGGTCGGTGACGCGCTAGGAGCACCCCATGGACGAGTACGACGTGATCGTGATCGGCACCGGAGGCGCCGCGATGGCCGCCGGGATCGAGGTCCGCTCCCGCGCAGCAAGCGTCCTGCTCGTCGAGCACAACGCCCTCGGCGGAACCTGCCTGAACATCGGCTGCGTGCCGAGCAAGAGCCTGCTGGCCGCAGCAGACCAGCGCCACCGCGCCGCGGTGAACCGTTTCCGCGGCGTGGCCACGAGCACCGGTGGGGTCGTCATGGACGCGCTGCTCGCGCAGAAGCAAGCGCTCATCGACCATCTTCGCGAGGTCAAGTACGCCGAGGTAGCGGCCGCCCACGGCCTCCGCGTCGTCTACGGGCACGCCCGGTTCCTCGACGCGCACACCGTGCAGGTCAACGACCACCAACTACGGGCCCGGGCCTACGTCGTGGCAACCGGGTCCGCGCCGTACGTCCCCGACCTGCCTGGCATGGCCGACGTCGACTACCTCACCTCCACCACCGCAATGGAGCAGCGAGACCTGCCCGCATCCATGGTCGTGGTCGGCGGCGGGTACGTCGGGCTGGAGCAGGCCCAGCTGTGGGCGCACCTGGGCGTAGAGGTCACCCTCGTCGGGCGCTTCGCCCCGCACACAGAGCCCGAGGTTGCTGACGTACTCCGCGGCGTGTTCAACGACGAAGGCATCACGGTGGTCGAGGAGCGCGCGGTCACGGTCGCGCGCACAGAGAACGGGGTCGTGGTCACCACGACAGCCGGCACCCGAGCGCAGGGTCAGCGGCTCCTGGTCGCGACCGGCCGCTTCGCCGACACACGCAAGGGTCTGCTGCACGAGTAGGTGACAGCGAAACTCAGGCGGCGAGTGCGACCTGAGTGGTCATGATCGTCTCGTACTCGATGGGGGTCAGGCGGCCGAGGCGGACCTGGCGTCTGCGGCGGTGGTAGGTCCGTTCGATCCAGGTGATGATCGCCAGGCGCAGCTCGTCACGGGTGGCCCAGCGGCGGCGGTCCAGGACGTTCTTCTGCAGCAGCGAGAAGAAGCTCTCCATAGCGGCGTTGTCCCCGGCGGAGGCGACCTGCCCCATCGACCCAGCGAGGTCGTGGCGGGCCAGGACACGGGCCACCTTCCTGCTTCGGAACTGGCTGCCACGATCGCTGTGGACCACGCAGCCGGCGACATCCCCGCGCCGCTGCACCGCGCTGACCAGAGCGTCTACTGCGATCTGGGACGTCATGCGGTCGCTGATCGAGTATCCGACGATCCGGTTGGAGAACACGTCCTTGATCGCGCAGAGGTAGACCTTGCCCTCGGCGGTCGGGTGCTCGGTGATGTCCCAGAGCCACAACCTGTTCGGCGCATCGGCGGTGAACACCCGCAGCACGAGGTCCTCATGGGCCGGCGGAGCGGCCTTCTTCCCGTTCTTCGAGCGCTTCTTGCCGAACACCGACCACCACTGGTTGTCCCGACAGATCCGCCAGACCGTGCGGTCGCAGGCGATCAGTCCGGCGCGGGCGGCCTCGTCGGCCAGGAGCCGGTGCCCGAACTCCGGGTCGTCACGGTGGGCGTCGAACAACGCGTTAGCGAGGTGCGCCCGGGCGACCTCCCGCGCGCCGACGGGCTCAGCGAGCCACCGGTAGTAGGGCTGCCTTGCGAGCTTAAGAACCCGGCACGTCACCGCGACGGGCACCCCGTCGGCGGCGAGCTCACTCACGAGCGGGTAGAGCCTTTTCCCGGCAGATGCGCCTGGGACAGATACGCGGCCGCGCGGCGCAGGACCTCGTTCTCCTGCTCCAGCAGACGGATACGCCGGTTCGCCTCTCGCAGCTCGGCCGACTCGGTCCGAGTCACCCCGGGGCGGTTGCCGTCCGCGACGTCGGCATCACGCAGCCAGTTCCGCAGACACGACTCGGCGATGCCGAAGTCCGCCGCGATCTGCTTGATCGGAGCGTCCCCGCGGCGAGCCACGGCCACGACGTCCTCGCGGAACTCCTTGGGATAGGGCCTGGGCACGGTGCACATCCTTCCAGCGGCGCCTCCCGGCACCACACGTGGGTGTCACCTACTCGTGCGGCAGACCCCTGGGGCACTCCTGCGAATGTCGGGTCCTAAGCGCCCAAGACATTCCCCGAGCACTGGTCAACCAGGATCCCCGCGGAACCCTCAAGCTCGTCATCGACGCGAAGACCCGCGAGGTCCTCGGGGTCCACGCCGCCCTCGACGGAGCCGGCGACGTGATGCTCGCCGCGACGTACGCGATCAAGTTCGGTCTTACCGTCGACGACCTCGCCGACACCTGGGCGCCCTACCTCACCATGAGCGAGGCACTGCGCATCGCCGCCGGGCTGTTTCGCTCGAACCTGCCCACCAGCTGCTGCGCCTGACGCCCGGCGACGCAAGGAGGTTCAAGAGCGTGGACAGCGCCTTGCGTCGCCGGCTCCTCGGCGGATCCCGCATACGAACGTTTCCGCTACACCGGAGTCGAGATTCCGGTGGAGCCTGACCCGCTTTCGCGGGCACCTGTGGTTGGTTGATCATGCCGCCGCGGTCGCGGCGGTGTGAAGGTTCTCGAACTCGGTCGGGGATAGGTTCCCGAGGCTGGTGTGCCGGCGTCGGGGGTTGTACCAGGCCTCGATCCACTCGAAGATCGCGGTCGCGAGTTCGGCTTTCGAGGTCCAGTGCTGCTGGTCGAGCAGCTCGCGCTGCATGGTCGACCAGAAGCTCTCGATCATCGTGTTGTCCACGCTCGAGGCGACCCGGCCCATCGAGCCGAGCAGCCCGGCCTCGCGCAGCCGGTGCCCGAAGACCCAGGACGTGTACTGCGGGCCCCTGTCCGCGTGGACGATCGCGCCGGGCTCGGGTCGGCGTCGCCAGGTCGCCATCTGCAGGGCGTCGACGACGAGTTCGGCGCGAATGTGGTCCGCGATGGACCACCCCACGACCTGCCGGGAGAACACGTCCAGCACCGCGGCGCAGTACACGCGGCCCTCGCTCGTGGGGTGCTCCGTGATGTCGGTGCACCACAACCGGTTCGGCTCCTCGGCGACGAACCTGCGACGCACCAGGTCCTCGTGCGGCGCGGGCGCGGGTCGGTGGCGGCCGCGTTTGCGCTGGTGGCAGATCCCACCGATGCCCGCGGCGCGCATCAGCCGCGCCACCCGTTTGCGACCGCAACGGATTCCGAGCCCCAGGCGCAGCTCGGCATGAACGCGCGGGGCGCCGTAGGAGCGGCGCGACATCTCGTGCACCGCCACGATCGTCGCCGACAGCTGCGCGTCGGCCACGGACCGCGCCGAGGGCGGCCGCGTCGACCAGGCGTGGAACCCCGAACGTGAGACGCCCAGGACCCGGCAGGCCACCGCGACCGGCACACCGGCCGCGGCGAGGTCTCGGACCAGCCGGAACATCATTTTGGGAGGACGTTCTCCCGGGCGAAGTACGCGCTGGCGCGCTTGAGGATCTCGTTCTCCATCTCCAGCACCCGGATCCGCCGGCGCGACTCGACCAGCTCCTTGCGCTCCTCGCTGGTCAACCCCTCGCGGCGGCCGGCATCGACGTCGTCCTGAGCCATCCACCGACGCAGACACGACTCGCTGATCCCCAGATCGGCCGCGATACTCGCGACCGGCTGCTGACCCGAACGGGCCAACTCAACGGCTCGCCGGCGGAACTCCGGCGGCTTGGCTGCAGGCATCCAGGACTCCTCTCCGAGGCGATCATCACCTCAGCGAAGGTGTCCACGGAAACGGGTCAGGCTCCGCACCTCGGCGGCACGGACATCACGGTCGACGTGCTGCCTGTGGTCCGCGTCGACGAGCTCGCGGTGCTGACGCTGGATCTGGCGATGCCCGACGGCGACGGCGACGGCGTCTTCCTCGCGAGCGACCTGAGCGGCGTGCCCGTCCTGAAGCTGCCCGCGCTCGCGGGGCTGCGCCTGCTCGACCTCGGCGCCGACGCCGTGCACACCGTCGCCGTGGACGCCTCCGACCGCGCGGTCACGACCGGCACCGACTTCATCACGCTGCGACCGGGTGAGTCGATGCGGCTGCAGCTGCGCCTGGGCGAGTTTTTCTTCCCCTCGTGCGCCACCGACATCAACCGGCACCTGAAGCGTCTTCCGGGGTGCAGGCCGTGCACATCGATCTGCACTCGCACCGGGTTGACGTCGACTACGACCCCCGACGCTTGGACGTCGAGGACATCCTGGCGACCGTCGGCGGTGCCGGCGTTACCGCAAGCGTTATCTCGGAGGACAGCTAGGACCCGCCTCCACTAGGGCGACCAGGGACGTCGACCGGTGCCCAGACCAAGCGCGAGCGCACTGCCCGGGCGTCATCCCGCCACCCATCAGGGCCGCACCGGGCCGCCGGGCCCGTCAATGATCAGCGGAAGCCTGCCCGCTGCATTCTCACGTGTGAACCGCTGGTAGACCCACGTCCCAAGAACTCAGGAGAGATTGCTATGAGCGTCAAGCTTCACCATGTCCCGCCGCGCCTGGCGAGCGGGGCCTTCATATTGAACACCGGAATCACTAAGCGGTCATTGGACGTCGACGGGGCAACGGGGCTGCGGGACCAGGCCGCCAACGCGTTCCCGTTCTTGAAGAAGATGGACCCGGTCCGCTTCGGGAAGGCGTTGTCGACCTTCGAGATCGCTCTGGGCACGGCGCTACTAGCCCCGATGGTACCCACCCGGGTGGCCGCGGCCGGCCTAAGTGGATTCTCGGCCGCATTGATGGCCGTGTACCTCAAGACGCCAGGGTTCACCCGTGATGACGGAATCCGTCCAGCGCCGGCTGGCATGGGGATCGCTCGGGACGTCTTCATGCTCGGTAGCGGTCTGGGCCTGATGGTGGAGGAACTGGCAACCAGGCGAACCTGACGGGGCCGTCCCGCCATGCGCGTGACACCCGGCCCCACGGGCCCCGCGGACTGGGGTGTGGTCATGGGCGCCCGCGGGCCGAGGCTACGTGGCTCGTCCGGTCGCATTCTGAGCCGGACCAGCTAAGCGTCACCGCCGATCAACTCGGCGGTGACGCTCTTCATTGCGCCAGCACGCTAGAGCAGCCCCGGCGGCGGTGCACGGATGGGTGTGCGGTTGATTGACGCCGGTCATGGTTGCCCGGTGCCGATCTTCATAACGTCGTTGTCAGCACCCCGAACTGGGGTTGGACAGCTACAGGAAGGTCGAACAGCTATGAACAAGCTGCAGCAGTGGTGGTACGGCAGGTGGGCGATCCCAGTGGTCTCCGGGGCGCTGATCCTCATCTCGTTCTTCGTGGCCCGCGGCCTCGGTTCCGATGCGTGGAGCAACGCCTTCATGGTGGCCGCCGCCGTGGTCGCGGGTACCCCGATCGTGACCAAGGCAGCCCGGGCGCTCATGGCCCGGGTCATCGGCATCGACCTGCTGGTCTCGGTGGCCGCGATCGGCGCGGTGATCATCGGGGAGTACTGGGAGGCCGCCGCGGTGACCTTCCTCTTCGCCATCGGGCACGCCCTGGAGTCCGCAACGCTGAACAAGACCCGCTCGGCACTGGCCGAGCTGGTGGCCGTGGCCCCAGACGTGGCCGTGGTCATGCGCGACGGCGTGCAGGTGGAGGTGCCCGCTGCGAGCGTGGCCATGGGCGAGATCGTCCTGGTTAAGAACGGCGCTAAGGTCCCGGTGGACGGCGAGGTCGTGGCCGGCACCGGCGCCCTGGACGAGGCCTCCATCACCGGGGAGTCCATCCCCGTGGAGAAGTCCAAGGGCGACCACGTCTTCGCCGGAACCGTCGCCAAGGGTGGGTTCCTCCAGGTGCTCGCCACCGGCATCGGCGCCGACACCACGCTGGCCCGCATCATCCACCGCGTCGAAGACGCCCAGGACGCCAAGGCCAAGACCGCCCAGTTCATGGACCGGTTCTCCGCCTGGTACACCCCGGCCATCATGGTCCTGGCCCTCGTGGTCGGACTCATCACCGGTGACGTCGTGCTCGGGCTGACCCTGCTGGTCATCGGCTGCCCCGGCGCGCTGGTCATCTCCATCCCGGTCTCCATCGTCGCCGGCATCGGCCGGGCCGCCAAGGACGGCATCCTCATCAAGGGTGGGGAGTACCTGGAGACCTCCGGCAAGATCACCGCCGTCGCGGTGGACAAGACCGGCACCCTGACCAAGGGCCGCCCGCACCTGACCGACGTCGTCGTCCTGGCCCCAGCCATGGATCGCGCCCAGGTGCTGACCTGGGCAGCCCGGGCCGAGGCCGGCTCCGAGCACCCGCTCGCCCGACCCATCCTGGAGGCAGCAGCCGCGGAGGGGCTGGCCACGTCGGGGCTGCCCGAGGTCACCGAGCCCGTGCCTGGCAAGGGCATCACTGCCACCATCGGCGGGCGCCGGGTCCTCATCGGCAACGTGGCGCTGCTGGAGCAGTACGGCGTCGCGGACACTGTTGGCGCCGGGCAGGCCGCTGAGGAGCTCGCCGCAGCGGGCAGGACGGCGATGATCGTGGCCGTGGAGGATGCGGTGGCTGGTGTGGTCGCGGTGGCTGATGAGGTCCGTCCCGACGCGGCGCAGATGGTCGCCCGTCTGCACGACGCCGGGGTGAAGAAGGTGGTCATGCTCACCGGTGACGCCCCGCTGGTGGCGAAGGCAGTTGGTGCGGCGACCGGGGTCGATGAGGTCCGCGCCGGCCTGCTGCCCGAGGACAAGCTCGACGCGGTCGCGGACCTGCAGCGTCAAGGTCACGTGGTGGCCATGGTCGGCGACGGCGTCAACGACGCCCCCGCCCTGGCAACGGCCAACATCGGCGTGGCCATGGGCGCCGCCGGCTCTGCCGTCGCCGTGGAGACTGCGGACATCGCCCTCATGGGCGACAACCTGCTCAAGCTCCCCGAGGCCGTCGGCCTGGCCCGGCGCACCGTGAACAACATGCGCCAGAACATCACCATCGCCCTGGTCACCGTGGCCGCCCTGCTGGCCGGCGTCCTCCTGGGCGGGGTGACTATGGCCATCGGGATGCTCGTCCACGAAGCTTCGGTCCTGGTCGTCATTATCAACGCCATGCGCCTGCTGCGCCGCCACCAGGACACCACCAGCGCCGTGGCGACAGCGCCGGCGCAGAGCACCACCACCGAGGCACAGGCAATGGCCCGCCGCCCGTAAGCAGCACCGGACCAGGACACCTCCGCGCCAGCCGTCCCGGCCCGCCGCTGGAAACCAGCACTACCTCAGGAGGAAACACCAGGTGAGCACCGAAGAACACTTCACCATCGAAGGCAACATCGAGCACTTCACCATCGCCGACGTCGCCCAGGACAACCCCGACTTCCGCCGGGTGCTATGGACCGGTCAGCACGCCCAGATCGTCATCATGACCATTCCCCCGGGTAGTGAGATCGGTGATGAGGTCCACCAGAACACCGACCAGATCCTCACCTTCATCAGCGGAACCGGTCAGGCAGACCTCAACGGCCACACCCACCCGATCGAGGCCGGTGACCAGTGCGCCATCCCAGCCGGCACCCGGCACAACTTCCGCAACACCGGTGCTGAGCCACTCGTGCTCTACACCGTTTATGCCCCGCCCGAGCACGCCGCCGACGGTGCCTACCCGACCAAGAACGAGGCCGACGCCGCCGAGGCAGCCGGGCAGGACGAGCCCCCCACCGCCTGACGAGCACACCAACCACCGGCTGAAGCGGCCGGCCAGGTCAGGGACCACACTCGGCTCGTTCAGCGACCAACAAGAAGGAAGAAGCAACCCCATGTCCAAGGTGTACGTATTCAATGACTTCGGTGGCCCGGAGAACCAGCAGCTGGTCGACCGCCCGGCCCCCCCGCCGGGCCCGGGCGAGCTGGCGGTCAAGGTCCGCGCCGCCGGCGTCAACCCAATCGACCACAAGATCCGCTCCGGAGCTCTGGGCACCGACCTACCGCTGCCGGCCCCCATGGGTCAGGAGGTCGCCGGCGTCGTCACCACCATCGGCGACGGCGTGGAAGGCTTCGCGGTGGGCGATGCGATCCTCGGTCCGGTCGCCCCCGGATACGGGGCCTTTGCCCAGGACACCATCGTGCGGGCCACCGAGGCGGTGGCCAAGCCCGAGGAGATCTCCTTCGCCGACGCCGCCACCATCCCCGTCGCAGCAGCCACCGCCTACGACGCCACCCACCAGATCGAGCTCGAAGCCGGCCAGACGCTCCTGATCCTCGGCGCCGGCGGCGGCGTCGGGCTCATGGCCGCCCAGATCGGCCGGGTCCACCAGTTCACCGTCATCGGCATCGCCTCGGAGACCAAGCGCCAAATCGTCGAGTCGACCGGGGCCACCTTCGTCCCCTCCGGGAAGGGCGTGGCCGACCGTGTGCGCGAGGTCGCCCCCGAGGGATTGGACCTCATCGTCGACCTGGTCGGCGGGGATGCCCTGCGCCAGGTCGCCGCACTGGCCACCAGCCCCTCGCGCATCATCTCCGCCGCCGACCCCGCGACGGCCACCGAGATCGGCGGCTCCGCCCTCGAGCGCACCAGCGAGGCCATGGCCAAGATCACCGGGGTCATCGAGTACGGCCTCGTCGACCCCCACGTCACCGCCCGCTACCCCCTCGAACAAGCCGGCGAGGCCATCGTCGCAGTCGAGACTGGCCACACCACCGGCAAGACCGTCATCGAGCCCTACAGCGCCTGACGCGGGCCGACCGGTAGCACCGCGAGCACCCTCGTCATCGGCGTCAGTTGATCCGGCCGCCACACAGCTCTGATAGAACCCCGCCACATAACGGCGCAACCCACAGACCTCACCGGAATCTCGACTCCGGTGTAGCGGAAACGTTCGTTTCCGGCGATGGCGTGAGACGGTCGGCGGCAGCGCCTGGTTCGGCTCAGCGCGGAACGGCGGGCGGCCCAGAGCGCCCAGCCGCCGCCAGGTGTAGAACCGGGCGTGTGGCTGAGCTCGGCGGCATGGGGCCGAAGCTGGCCACAGCATCCGGGTCGCGAGCGACAGTGCCGGGTTTGGTGCGGTCAGCACATAGCGCGGCCGGAATGACAGCGGCGGCGTCGAGGGCGCTGGACCGGTCAGGCGCAGCAGGACGTCGGCAAATGGTTGCGGAACAGCCCTGCGGCGATCCGCAGGCTCTCGGCCATGGTCAGGTAGGGCGCCCAGGTGTCTGCGAGGTCGTCGACCGTCATGCCGGTTCTGATGGCGTAGGTCGCGGCGAGCATGATCTCGCCGGCACCGTCGGCGAGGGCGTGCACCCCCAGGACCTTGCCTGTTGTGGCGTCGGCGACGATCTTCACGGCCCCTCGGGTGTCGCGGTTGACCAGGGCGCGCGGGACCTCTGAGAGGTTCAGTACTCGGGACCTGCAGTCGTGGCCGCGCTCGAGGGTCTCCTTCTCGCTCAGCCCGGCCGAGGCGAGCTGGGGGTTGGTGAAGACCACGGTGGGCAGGCCGGTGTAGTCGACCCGCGCCCCAGGACCGTCCGGGCCGGTCAGTGCGTTGGTGGCGGCGGCGCGGCCTGCGGCGGCGGCGACGTAGACGTACTGCGGGGCACCGGACACGTCGCCTGCGGCGTAGACGCGCGGGTTGGTCGTGCGCTGGAACTCATCCGTGACGACGAAACCCCGCTCGTCGACGTCGACGCCGGCTGCGGCGAGCCCCAGCCCGTCGGTGCGGGCCGTGCGACCGGTGGCGATCAGCAGCCGTTCTGCGCGGACGGCAGCACCCGAGGCGGCCCGTACGACGACCTCGCCTCCGTCGACCGAGACGGCGACGGCGTGCTCCTCGAGGACACCGATGCCGTCCTCGGCAAAGACCGCACGCAGGCGTTCGGCCAGCTCCGGCTCGGCCCGGGGGGCCACGCGCCCGACCAGGGACACCCTCGCACCGAGACGGGCCAAGAGCTGCGCCTGCTCGAGCCCGACGGGTCGAACCCACACCCGATAGGCGCTAGCATCGACCCATGCCGATGATCACCGCAAGTCCTGATGTAAGTGGCCGGGCCGAGCTCGCGCCCGCAGGGGCGTTGTTCCGAGGCCTGGGCGACCCGACGCGCCTGGCGCTGGTGCGCCGCCTGGCGAGGGGCGAGGCGCGGGTCGTGGACCTGTGCACCGAGCTGGGCCTGAGCCAGTCCACCGTGTCCTCACACCTGGCCTGCCTGCGGGACTGCGGGTTGGTCGACTACCGCGCGCAGGGACGCGCGTCGGTCTACCACCTGACCCGCCCGGAGCTGATGGACCTTCTCGCTGTGGCCGAGGGCCTGCTGGCCGCGACCGGCAACGCTGTGGCCTTGTGCCCCACCTACGCAAGTCCCACCACCTCTGACCCGATCGCCAAGGAGAGTGCACGATGAGCGACGCCTGCGGCTGCAGCGACGACGAGACCACCCCCGGCGGCGAGGAAGCCGAGGAGCACGAGGCCGAGCGGCTGTGGGAGGTCAGCGAGCTCCGCTTCGCCGCCGTCGCCGGCGTGCTGCTCGTGGCGGGCCTGGTCGCAGGGTCCAGGGATCAGTCCGCCGTTGCGACGGTGCTGAACTGGGTGGCGCTGCTGGTCGGCGGGTGGACGTTCGTCCCCAGCACGATCGGGCGACTGGTCAAGGGCAAGATCGGCGTCGGGACCCTGATGACGATCGCCGCGATCGGCGCGGTGCTGCTCGGTGAGGTCGCCGAGGCGGCCGCGCTGGCGTTCCTGTTCTCCATCAGCGAGGGCCTGGAGGAGTACTCCCTGGCCCGCACCCGCCGCGGCCTGCGGGCGCTGCTGAACCTCGTGCCCGCTACCGCGACGGTGCTGCGCGACGGTGCAGAGACCGCGGTGGCTCCGGCTGAGCTGGGCATGGGGGACCTGATGGTGGTCAGGCCCGGGGAGCGGGTCGCCACCGACGGGATCATCCGCACCGGTCGCACCGCCCTGGACGTCTCGGCGATCACCGGTGAGTCGGTGCCCGTGGAGGCCGGACCTGGGCAGAACGTCTACGCGGGGTCGATCAACGGATCCGGCGTCCTCGAGGTGGAGGTGACCACCACCGCGCAGGACAACTCCCTGGCGCGGATCGTGCGGATCGTCGAGGCCGAGCAGTCCCGCAAGGGCGAAGCCCAACGCCTGGCGGACCGCATCGCCAAGCCGCTGGTGCCCGGTGTGATGATCGCCGCGGCGCTCATCGCCGTCGTCGGCAGCCTGCTGGGCGACCCGGGCACGTGGATCGAGCGGGCCTTGGTTGTGCTCGTCGCAGCGTCCCCGTGCGCCCTGGCGATCTCCGTGCCGGTCTCCGTGGTCGCCGCCGTCGGGGCCGCCTCCAAGCAGGGTGTGCTCATCAAGGGCGGCGCGGCCGTGGAGGCCCTCGGTGCCATCCGCGGGGTCGCCCTGGACAAGACCGGGACGTTGACCCGCAACGCCCCTGCCGTCGTGGCCGTCGCCGCCGCGCCCGGCTGCACCCAGGAGCGCGTCCTGCAGGTCGCGGCCGCCCTCGAAGCACGCAGCGAGCACCCCCTGGCACGGGCCATCCTGGCCGCCGTCCCCGCGGTCAGCCCTGCCAGCGACGTGGAGGCCGTCCCGGGGGCGGGCCTGACCGGGACGTTCGAGGGTCGGCCGGTCCGGCTCGGGCGACCGGGCTGGGTCCACGCCGGGTCGTTGGCCGCTGAGGTGGAGCGGATGCAGCAGGCCGGCGCGACCGCCGTCCTGATCGAGGAGAACGGCTCGCTGCTCGGTGCGGTCGCCGTGCGCGACGAGCTGCGGCCCGAGGCCGCGCAGGTCGTGGCCCAGCTGCGCCGCGATGGCTACCACGTCGCCATGCTCACCGGCGACAACACGCTGACCGCGACCGCCCTGGCCCGCGAGGTCGGCATCGACGAGGTCCACGCGGACCTGCGCCCGGAGGACAAGGCCGCACTGGTCGCCCAGCTGCGCACCCAGCGCCGCACCGCGATGGTCGGTGACGGCGTCAACGACGCCCCCGCGCTGGCGACCGCCGACCTCGGCATCGCGATGGGAGCGATGGGCACCGACGTGGCGATCGAGACCGCCGACGTCGCGCTCATGGGTGAGGACCTGCGTCACCTGCCCCAGGCGTTCGCCCACGCCCGCAGGGCCAGGCGCATCATGCTGCAGAACGTCGGGCTGTCCCTGGCGATCATCATCGTGCTCATGCCCCTGGCCCTGACCGGTGTCCTGGGCCTGGCCGCCGTGGTCCTCGTGCACGAGGTGGCCGAGGTCGTAGTGATCGCTAACGGCGTCCGCGCCGGCCGCACTCGCCCACTGCCGCAGGCCATCACGGGGACTGCTGCGGCCGTCGAGCGTCCGGCGCTGGCTACGCGGTGACCGCTGGCACCGCAAGGGAGGAGAAACGGGGCTTGGCCAGCCCGACGCGGCGGCGCCTGGCGGCAGGGCTGGGCGCTGCTGCGTTGGCCGCTGTCGACCTGGGCGTCAAGGCCTGGGCAGTGGGTTCGCTGCAGGAGCGGGTCATCCCTTTGGGTCCGGTCGAGCTGAGGTTGGCCTACAACGCGGGGGTGGCATTCTCCGTCGGGGCTGGCGTCCCGACCTGGCTCGTGCTCACTATCACCGCGCTCGTCACCGCTGCGGTCGGTGTGGTCGCCTGGCGGACCGGCGCCGCTCTTTCGCGCGGGCGGTTGCCTGCCCTCGCCCTGGTCCTGGGTGGGGCGATCGCGAACGTCGTGGACCGGGCTGGGGACGGGGTGGTCACCGACTACCTGCACAGCGGGTGGTTCCCGACCTTCAACATCGCCGACACCGCGATCGTCACCGGCGTCGCTTTGCTGGTGCTGGTCACCCTGCGCCACCCGACACCCGCAACACCGAGCGGGGACGGCACGAGCGGGATCGGGTGAGTGGCACTCGCGCGGGCCTCGCGTCGGTAGTGGCCACCAGCACGATCGGCGGCCGGTGCTCACATCAACGCTCGCTACCATGACCGCATGACGGCCGAGGCGTGCGACCTGCTGTGCCTGGACGTGGCGCGCGCCGAGTCGGTCCGCGCAGCCCTGCCGAAGGCGCACCGCTCCCAGGCGATGGCGGTTACTGCCAAGGCACTGGCGGACCCGGTGCGCCTTCGCACGGCGATGGCCCTGGCCCTGGGGGCCGAGTTGTGTGTCTGCGATTTGGCGTGGGTCGTCGGGGCCGCGCCGAACCTGGTCTCGCACCACCTGCGCGTCTTGCGCCGCGCTGGCCTGGTGACCTCCCGCCGACAAGGCAAGCTGGTCATGTGCCGGCTGACATCCCTGGGCGCGGCGCTACTGGACGCCCTGGGCGTCGCCGCACCGGATGAGAGTCTGTGGGCGGCAGAGTCTGAGCTGATGAAGGCGTCCGTCAGTGGATGAGCCGACCGCAGCCGGCGGACCTCCGGCTCAAGGCTCGGCCGCCCCGGCACGGTCGGGCCGGCCACTGACCGGCCCGCGGGCAATCCTCCTGGCCCTGGTCGTCGTCACCGGAGCTGTGGTGGCGGTCCAGCTGGCCGGCTTCCTGTCGGCAGGCCAAGGCCCGGCGGCAGAACGGTCCCCGGTGGCTGCGGGCAACAGGACGGTGACGGAATACGCACCCGAGGACCGAGGCGAACCGGTGGCCCTGTCGGGAACCGGGCTGACTGGTGAGGCGATCGACATCGCCGCATGGCGCGGCGATGTCGTGGTGATCAACGTGTGGGGTTCGTGGTGTGCGCCGTGCCGTGAGGAGGCACCGATCCTGGCCGCCACGTCGGCTGCGTACGCGGACCAGGGGGTGCGGTTCGTCGGAATCAACGTGCGCGACAATTCGGCCGCGGCGATCGCGTTCGAGGAGAGCTACGGGATCAACTACCCGAGCATCGACGACAGCAATGGAAAGGCCCTGCTGAGCCTGGCCGAGCACCTCCCCGGAGCCGGGGTCCCGGTGACCCTGCTCCTGGACCGTGACGGGAGGCCGGCGGCGCGCGTCCTGGGCGCGGTGCAGGAGTCGACCCTGACCGCGCTGGTGGACACGGTCCTGGCCGCGCCGATCGCTGGGTCGTCGTGAGCGCGGTCCAGGATCTGGTCGCGACCGGCCCGTTGCTTGCGGCCGCGGTCGTCGCGGCCGTGGCGGGGCTGGTCTCCTTCGTGTCCCCCTGCGTGTTGCCCGTGGTGCCCGGGTACGTGTCCTACGTCGCTGGCGGCCCCTTGCTCGATGAGGGTGTCGCGACGCGGCGACGTCCGGTGGTGGCGGGTACGGCCTTGTTCATCCTGGGGTTCGCCTCGGTCTTCGTCGCCTACGGGGCCCTCTTCGGCGGTCTGGGCGCGACGCTGCAGTCCTCGCAAGCGGTGCTCACCCGTGTCCTGGGCGTCGTGGTCGTGGTCATGGGGCTGGTCTTCGCCGGCTGGCTGCCCCGGTCCCAGCGCCAGATGCTGCCGCGGCTGCGTCCTAAGTCGGGCCTGGTCGGCGCCCCGCTGATGGGGGTCACCTTCGGGCTGGGTTGGACACCGTGTCTGGGTCCGACTCTCGCCACGGTGCAGACCTTGGCGTTCACCGAGGCCAGCGCCGGGCGCGGGGCGACGCTGGCCGCGGTCTACGCCGCCGGGCTCGGTCTTCCGTTCATCGCGGTCGGTCTGGGCATGCGGCGGGCACTGACGGCGACCCAGTGGGCACGTGGGCACACCGTGGGGATCAAACGCGCTGGTGCGGTCATGCTCATCACCACCGGTCTGCTGCTGGCCACCGGGGTGTGGGACCACCTGATGCGGGGCCTGCAGTCCACGATCTCGGGCTACACCACCGTCCTGTGAACGACGTCGACGAGCGAAAGGCCTCCACTGATGGCAACCCGTAAGCACGAAGCGGCCGAGCGCGCTGCCCGGCTGGCCGAGATCCGCGAGCAGCAGCGGCGCGCCGAGCGCCGCCGCACGGCGGTCATCACCGGCACGAGCGTGCTCGTGGCCGGGGTCCTCATCGGAGCGACGGCCGTCGTGCTCGTCGGCGAGCAGCAGCGCGCCGCCGAAGTCACTGAGGCAGCGTCGGGGGACATCGAAGGCGTTGCGACCTTCAGCGACCTGTCGGCCAGCCATGTCCAGGAGCCGGTGCGGTACGACCAGACGCCGCCCGTCGGTGGCGACCACGCGGGTGTGTGGGCCAACTGCGGGACGTACACCGAGCCGATCGCCAACGAGCTCGGGGTCCACTCCCTGGAGCACGGTGCCGTGTGGATCACCTACAGCTCGGACCTGCCGGCCGAGCAGGTGCAGCGGCTCGCCGAGCTGGCCGACGGCAACGCGTACGTGCTGCTCAGCCCCTTCGATGGCCTGCCCGAGCAGCCGGTGGTGGCCAGCGCCTGGGGGACCCAGCTGGCGCTGGGAACGGCGGATGACCCGCGCCTGGAGCAGTTCCTGGTCAAGTACCAGCAGGGTGAGCAGACACCGGAGCCGGGTGCGCCGTGCACGGGTGGGGTGGACGCGTGATGAGCGAGAGCGCTGGCGCGCCGCGCAGGGTCCCGACCGTTGCGGTGGTGATCTTGGTGGCCGCCGTTGTGGGGGTCGCCGGCCTGGTCGCCGGTTCGGCCCTCACCAGCGGAGGCGACCGGGTCTCGCGGCCGGCCGAGGGGTCAGCCGAGGCTGGGTTCGCCCGCGACATGCAGGCGCACCACGCCCAGGCGGTGGAGATGTCCACGACGGTGCGTGACGCCACGGAGGATCCCGAGGTCCGGTCGCTGGCGCTGGACATCATGCTGACCCAGCAGCAGCAGGCTGGGCAGATGTATGGCTGGCTGGAGCAGTGGGACCTTCCGCAGGCCAGCCTGGCCGCTCCGATGCAATGGATGAGCGAAACCGACTCCGGCATGGGGCCCATTGAGCACGGTGCTGACGCGACCGCGGCGCCGGGGTCCGACACGGTTATGCCCGGGATGGCGAGCGACGCGGACCTGGGCAGGCTCGCCGACGCAGGAGGGGTCGACGCCGAGGTGCTGTACCTGCGGCTCATGGTGGCGCACCATGAAGGCGGCGTGGCCATGGCTCAGGCGGCGCTCGACCTGGTCGAGGACGACGACGCCCGTCGTCTGGCGCAGGCGATCGTCAGCTCCCAGACCGCCGAGCTCGCGGTGCTCAACGACATGCTCGACGCGCGGCAAGCCGTGTCGACGGGCCAGTGACCGAGCCAATCGACGCCTGGCCCGGCAGCGCCGTCGCCGAGGCCGCAGGATCCCGGCCAACCGGGGACGCGCTCGAGGATGCTGCGGTCAGTGACCGTCTTGAGGAGGCGGCTCGGCCTGGAGTGATGGCGATGCCACCGCGCCCGACGGGGCAGGGGCTGCGGGCATGGGGCCGGTGGGCGTGGCGGACGCTGACGTCCATGCGGACCGCGGTGCTGCTCTTGCTGGCGCTGGCCCTGGCCGCCGTGCCCGGGTCGCTGCTTCCCCAGCGGGGGGTCGCGTTCGATCCCGGCGCCGTGACCCGCTTCGTGGCCGACAACCCGGTGGTAGGCCCGTGGTTGGACCGGCTGGGGTTCTTCGAGGTGTACTCCTCGCCCTGGTTCGCCGCGATCTACCTACTGCTCATGGTGTCCATGACTGGATGCGTCCTGCCGCGCGCCGCGCGCCTGTGGCGGTCGACACGCGCCGAACCCCCACGGGCGCCGACCAATCTCGCGCGCTTGGACGGCCACCGTCGTACGACCGTGGCCGCCGAACGGGCGCAGGTCCTGCAGGCGGCCGCGTCTCACCTGAGGGCACGGAGGTTCCGCGTCGTTGTCGACGACGATTCCGTGCGGGCGGAGAAGGGGTACCTGCGCGAGGCCGGCAACCTGGTGTTCCACCTGTCACTCCTGGTCCTGCTCTTCGGCGTCGCGATCGGGTCGCTCTTCGGCTTCGAGGGGCGGGTGATCGTCGTGGAGGGTGCTTCCTTCACGAACACGCGGCTGCAGTACGACGAGTTCACCCCGGGGCCTTTGACTGACGCCGAGGGCCTGAGCCCGTTCTCGGTCACGCTGGACGACTTCACTGCCAGGTTCGAGACGGCCGGCCCCCAACGCGGCAGCGCCCGGGACTTCCAGGCCGACCTGACTGTGCTGCGCACCCCCGGCGGCGCCGCGGAGAAGGTCACCGTCGAGGTGAACCACCCGCTGCAGGTGGAGGGCACCAAGATGTTCCTCACCGGCCACGGCTACGCCCCGGTGGTCAGCGTCACCGATGGCCGCGGTCAGACGGTGTTCTCCGGGCCGGTGGTGTTCGTGCCCTTCGACGGCAACCTGTCCTCCGAGGGCGTGATCAAGGTCCCGGACGGGCAGCCGACGCAGCTGGGGTTCGAAGGGTTCTTCCTGCCCACCGCCTCCGTCGACCCCGCGGCCGGCCCTCGATCGCTCTACCCGGACCTGGTCGATCCCCAGCTGCTGCTGACCGCATACACCGGTGACCTCGGCCTGGGCGACGGCGCACCGCAGTCGGTCTTCCGCCTGGACAAGACCAATCTGAGCCAGGTCATGGACGGGGACGAGCCGTTCGCGCGCGCTCTGCGACCCGGTGAGTCGATGACGTTGCCCGACGGGCAGGGCACCTTGACGTTCGAGTCGGTCTCGCGGTTCGCAAACTTCCAGATCGCCCACGACCCCGGCAAGGAGCTCTCCTTGGTCGCCGCGGTCGCCCTCCTGCTGGGCCTGACGGTCTCACTGGCCGTCCGCCGACGCCGGGTCTGGGTCCGTGTCACCGCAGCGGCTGGCGGCGGCGGCGCGACTGTCGAGGCAGCCAGCTACGCCCTGACCCGACGTGAGCCGGTCCCCGGCGAGCTCTCGTCGCTGCTCGCCGCCCTGCCAGGCGCCGAACCGGCCGGCAACGGCGCTGCCCCGCACGACCGAGAGGATTGAAGATGCCCACCCCCACCCTCCTGGCCGAGCTGAGCGACCGGCTCATTTACAGCGCCATCGCGGTCTACGCGTTGGCGATGCTCGCCTACGCCTACCAGGCCGCGCGCCGATCTCGCCCGGCAGCGGACGACGCGCCTCGCCTTGAGCCGGTCGCCGCCGGCAGACATGGCGCCGTGCTCGCCCCCCAGTCGCCGGCCTCCGCGGCCCCGCCTGGGATCCGCGATGCAGCCGCGCGTCGCACGGAGCGGATCGCTGCGGCACTGACCACGCTCGCGTTCGTGCTGCACCTGGCCGGGGTCGTGGCCCGGGGCCTGGCGGCGGGCCGCGCGCCGTGGGGCAACATGTACGAGTTCACGGCCGCCGCCACACTGGCCGCCACGGCCGCCTATCTGGTGTTCCTGCGACGCCAGCCGGTGCGGGACCTGGGTGTGTGGATCCTCGCGCTGGTCACCTTGTGCCTGGGGCTTGCCGTGACGGTGCTGTACACCCCCGCGGGGGACCTGGTCCCGGCGCTGAACTCCTATTGGTTGGTCGTCCACGTCGCGGCGGCCATCATCGCCGGTGGCGTCTTCACCGTCGGGGCCGCCGCAACCGGCCTGTACCTACTGCGCCGACGCGCCGACGCGCGCGACGCCGGCGGGCAGGCGACCCGCGGCTACGCCGGCCGGCTGCCGGCTGCCGCCACCCTGGAGCGCCTCGCCCACACCGCCCACCTGTTCGCCTTCCCGGTGTGGACGTTCGCCGTGCTGGCCGGCGCGATCTGGGCCGAGGACTCCTGGGGCCGGTACTGGGGCTGGGACCCCAAGGAGACCTGGGCCTTCATCACCTGGGTGCTGTACGCCGCCTACCTGCACGCACAGTCCACCGCCGGGTGGCGCGGCAGGAAGGCCGGGTGGCTGGCCCTGGCCGGGTACGCCGCCTTCTGGTTCAACTTCGTCGGCGTCAACCTGTTCATCACGGGCCTGCATTCCTATGCCGGCGTCTGAGGACCGGCCGACGCCGATGTGCGCCCGGCAGGTGCGTGACGACCCATCGGGAGGCGCCGGGTGAGCACGGGGCCCGAACGGCCTTCCTTGTCGGACACGCGGCCCGGTCCAGCTCGTACGGCCGGCGGGGAGCTTCGTGTCCGCGCCGGGTCGCCCCGGCAGGAGGTCGAGCGCGTGAATGCGCGACGCCGCAACGGTGGCGCCTCATTGCCTGGCCTCATGCCGCCGGGGCTGGTGCTGGTCGGAGCAGGCGTGGGTGGCTGGGCGACGAGCCTGGCGTTTCCTGACCGGGGATGGTGGCCGCTGGCCTACGCCGGCATGGCGTGCCTGCTGCTGGCGATGCGCGGCGCACCACCGGTCCGCGCCGCAGGCATCGGCCTGGTCTGGGGCCTGGCCTTCTTCCTGCCGCTGGTGCACTGGGCACTGCAGGCCACCGGATCGGTGCTGCCGTGGGTCGCGCTCAGCGTGTTCCAAGCGCTGTACGTCGCCGGCTTCGGGGCACTGTGGGCCTACGCGCGCAGAGCCGTCTGGATCACCGGCCGCCCGCTCGCCCAGGCAGCCACCGCAGCCGTGCTGTGGGCCGCCATCGAGCAGGTCCGCGGCTCCTGGCCGTTCGGGGGCTTCCCGTGGGGCTTCCTGGCCTTCTCCCAGACCGAGGCGCCCGTGCTGCGACTCGCGCCCTACGGCGGGGAGGTCCTGGTCTCCGCGATCGTCGCCGCGACCGGGGCGCTGATGGCGCTTGCGCTGCAGTACCTGCGCCGCACTGCGGTGACGGCCGCGGGTCGGGCGCTGCTCGCTGCGGCGCTCCTGGTCGGCGCCCCGGGCCTGCTTCCCCTGAACGCCGGCCACGAGAGCGGCTCACTGCTGATCGGAGCCGTCCAGGGCAACGTCCCGCAGCAGGGCGCCGACTGGGCCGAGCAGGCCCGCGACGTCACGGCCAACCACGCAGAAGGTACAGAGCGGCTCGCAGCCGACGCCGGAGGGCGCCAGCTGGACCTGGTGGTGTGGCCGGAGAGTGCCGCCGACATCGACCCCCGCACCGACCCGGCGCAGGCTTCGACCGTGGACCGCGCCGCCGCAGCGGTCGGCGCCCCACTGCTGCTCGGGACCCAGCGGTTCCCCAAAGGGCAGGACATCCGCTACAACGAGATCATCACCTGGACCGCCGGTGCGGGGGTCGGCGACACGTATGCCAAGCAGCACCCGGTGCCCTTCGGAGAGTACGTCCCCTTCCGCTCCTTCTTCCGGCAGCTGACTCCACTCGTCGACCGGGTCGCCACGGACATGGCAGCCGGCGGCGCCCCCGCAGTGATCGATGTGCGGATCGACGCGCTCGGACGAGACGTGCGCCTCGCCACCGGGATCTGCTTCGAGGTCGCCTACGCCAGCCTCATCCGCGAGGGAGTCCTCGACGAGGCAGAGCTGATTCTCATCCCGACCAACAACGCCTCGTTCGGGCGCACCCCGGAGTCGACCCAGCAGCTGGCGATGTCGCGCTTCCGCGCGGTGGAGCACGGCAGGTCGACCGTCCAGGTCTCCACCGTGGGCGTCAGCGCCATGATCAGGCCGGACGGAACGGTCGTCGCACGCACCGGCCTGTTCACCGACCAGGAGCTCATCGCCTCGCTCCCGCTGCGCACCGCGCTCACCCCGGCGGCGCGACTGGGCACCACGCCGCAGACCGCCTTCTACCTCCTGGCGGCGGCCGCCATCGTCAGCGGTGCGCTGGCAGGCCGCCGACGACGGGGCCGCGACCACAGCTGGCGTCCCTCCCCGCGGCGGCTCCGCGCGCCGGGCGACCAGACCCCGACGCTGCGCGCGCGGGCCCTGCGGATGCCGGCCCGGGTGTGGATCAGCCGCGTGTGGCCCCCGTGGCTGGAGTGGCGCCTGATCGTCGGTCTCCTCGTGCTGATGGCCGTCGCGGCCTACACCGGGATCCGGCTCGGCCAGGACATCGTCGAGAAGACCACCACCACAGTGTCGACAACTTCCGGTGCCGCGGCCCCGTAAATCTCGACCATCACGGTTGCCCCGGTGGCGCCCCCGAGCCGTTCAGGCGCGCGAGGTAGGCGTTGTACTCCTCGAGCTCGGCGTCGGCGCCGCCGTCACGGTCGATCTGCCGGTCCCGCGCCCTGGACCGCTGGGTGTCGCTGCGCTGCCACCTGCTGGCGATCAGCAGGAGCATCAGCAGTCCCGGCGCCTCCCCGTAGGACCAGGCCAGCCCACCGGCCAGCTGCTGGTCCCGCAGGGCATCGATCCCCCAGCCGGCCGGCGGCGCAGCGAACAAGGGGACCATCGGCGCAGTAGCCATCATCACGATCACCCCGAAGAACGCGTGCAGGGGCATCTCCAGCACCAGGTCCAGTGCCCGCCCATGATGCGTCTGCCGGATCGGCAAGGGGTCGGTGGACAGCACCGGCACCGTGAACAGTAACCCGGCCACCAGGAACCCCACCTCCAGGGCCAGGTGCCCGGTCCAGGTGCGCAGCAACGGGTCGGCGAGCTCGGCCAGGTACAACCCGTAGAACGCCAGCAGGAACAACGGCACCATCACCGCCGGGTGCACGAGTACCCGACTGACCGGACTGCGCAGGGCGCGCCGCGCAGTGATCAGCACCAGCCGGCCCACCCCCCGGTGCGGTGTGGCGCGCAGCAGCAACGTGCCGGGCCGCCCCAGCACCAGCAGCGGCGGGACGAGCATCATCAACGTCAGCTGCTGGAACATGAACGCCGAGAACAGCCGCAGCCCGTACCCCTCGATGCCCGCACCCGTCACGACCGCCAACACCAGGCAACCCACCGTGAACGAGATGGTCGCGCCGATCGACCAGCGCCGCCCCCGCAGCCACAGCCGGCACGCGCCCGCCAGGTACAGCACCAGCAGCACCGCGGCCAGCACCGGAAGGACCGGCACCGGTTGCAGCGTCGGGGCCAGCATCGTCTCCAGGGACGGTGGTGCGGTCGGCAGCCACACCGGCCCCGTGACGCCCGGGTCGTCCTGCATACGTTCCTCCCCGCCTGCGTCCCTGACAGCGACATGGGTCTGAAGACCGATCGACCGGTTGCGACCCCACGGCGATCGCAGCGCTAGGGTGACGTTATCTGAAGATCCGCGTAGATGAGGAGATGCCCATGGGTCGGGTCCTGCCGTTGGACGGCTGCGTCGGTGATGATCCCCTGTCGCAGCGCGTGGCGCTGGTCCGCGCCAGCGTCCCGGACGACGCCGAGGCAGGGACGCTGGCCGAGCTGTTCCGGTTGCTCGGTGACGTACGGCGCACCAAGATCCTCTACGCGCTGCTGGAGGCCGGTGAGCTGTGCGTGTGCGACATCTCCGCAGCGGTGCAGGTCCCAGAGGCGTCGGTGTCCCAGACGATGCGTCTACTGCGGGCCTCGGGGGTGGTGGGCAACCGGCGAGAGGGCCGCCGGGTGTACTACCGGTTGGCCGATACCCACGTGCGGATGCTGCTGGACGTGTGCCGCGAGCACACCGGACACGAAGGGATCCGCTGATGGGCGCCGGGCACGCTCACGCCCCCGTCGCTGAGCACGCCGGCGGGCGCTACCGCCGCCGCCTCGCCGCAGCGTTCTTCCTGACCGCGACGTTCTTCGCCGTCGAGCTGGCAGCGGGGCTGATCTCCGGCTCGCTCGCGCTGATCTCCGACGCCGGGCACATGGCCGCCGACGTCGTGGCCCTGGGGGCGTCCCTGCTCGCCACCCGGATCGCCACCCGCCCCGACCCCACCGGAAGAAGAACCTACGGCTCGTACCGCGCGGAAGTCTTCGCTTCCGGCCTGACCGTGCTGATCATGCTCGGCGTCGGGGTGTACGTGGTGGTCGAGGCGATCAGCCGGATCGGCGAGGACCCGTCCCTACCCTCGGGCGTGATGCTCGCGGTCGGTTTCGTGGGCCTGGTGATCAACCTTGTCTCCATGCTGCTGCTGCGCAGCGGGTCCAAGGACAGCCTCAACGTCCGGGGCGCCTACTTCGAAGTGGTGGCCGACGCTGCCGGCTCCGTCGGTGTCATGGTCGCCGGTGTTCTGATCATCGCCACCGGGCGACCGGTCTGGGACCTCGTCGTCGCCCTGGCGATCGCCATCTTCGTCATCGTGCGTGCCGTCACCCTGGGGCGGCAGGTCGTCGCGGTACTCGGCCAGCACGCACCCGCCGGCATCGACCCGGAGGCCGTCAGCCGAGAGCTGAGCGCCGTGCCCGGCGTGAGCGCCATCCACGACCTGCACCTGTGGGTGCTGACCTCCGGGATGAACGTCGCCACCGCTCACCTCGTCGCGAGCAGCGGATCGGATCACGCCGCGGTCCTGGCCGCCGCGCGGGACATCCTGCGGGATCGCTTCGGCATCGCCCACGCCACGCTCCAGGTGGAGACGGCCCAGCAGCAGCACGAGTGCTCAGACCTGACCTGGTAGCCGCTCAGTCCCTCGACACCTCCGCCGAGCGCTTGGGGGGCCCCTGGTTGCTGGGTGCGCCCAGGGGCGGTGGCATCGGCGCGCCGGGCCAGGCGTGCGAGCATCGCGTTGTAGGCGGCCAGGTCGGTGTCGCCCCTTCGTCGGCACGCTCGGGCGACGGCTCAGATGTGCTCGCGCTTTCAGGCGCCGCCTCAACGGTGAAGCGGAAGGTCCCGTCGACAGGGTGGCCGTCACCGGACACGGAGCGCAAGCGACCTGGAAGTCCCCGGCCGGGAGGCCATCGCCAAGGCGCTGGGTAACAGTGGCGCCGGACACCGTCGTGGCTCCGTCGCCCCACTCCTGCCCGTCAGGTCCGTTCACCGCGACGACGGCACCCACGGCCAGCTGGTCAGCGGATCGAACGCCCGGCCAGCCCACCGCCACTTAGTCCCGGCAGGAGCCCGCCAACTTCCGCCGGGAGTCACATCGTTCCTCTCGATAAGTAGCGGTGGTGTCCGGTGAGGGTTCCCCTTACGGGCATGCGATCTGGGCTGACGCCTGTGACCGAGTGTTCAGTGCGCGCTGTATAGTTCAGTCGATGCTGACTATTGCTTCGCGTCTCGACGTGATGAACCGCCTGGGTCGTGCACTGGCCGACCCCACTCGATCCCGGATCATCTTGACCCTGCTCGACCATCCCGCTTACCCGGCGGAACTGGCCCGAGATCTGGACCTGACACGCCCGAACGTGTCCAACCACCTGGCATGCCTGCGCGATTGCGGGATCGTCGTCTCCGAGCCCGAGGGTCGTCGGACACGATATGAGATCGCCGATTCGCACCTGGCGCAGGCGCTGACGGCACTGGTCGATGCCACCCTGGCAGTGGACGAAGACGCCCCGTGCATCGATCCCGCCTGCTCGCTTCCCGGATGCGACGCAGCTGGGGAGGGCGCATGATCCTCACCTCGGTCTTGCAGGCGATGGGCCTGTTCGCAGCGACCAACATCGACGACATCATCGTGCTCTCCCTCTTCTTCGCGCGAGGGGCAGGCCAGCGCGGCACTACCGCCCGCATTCTGGCCGGCCAGTACCTCGGATTCGCCGGCATCCTCGGTGCCGCGGTCCTGGTGACTATCGGTGCCGGAGCATTCCTGCCCTCGGCAGCCATCCCGTACTTCGGTCTCATCCCTCTGGGCCTCGGCTTCTGGGCCGCATGGCAGGCCTGGCGCGGAGACGATGACGACGATGACGACGAGGTCAAGGTTGCCGGCAAGAAGGTCGGCGTGTGGACAGTCGCAGGCGTCACCCTTGCCAACGGCGGCGACAACATCGGCGTCTACACCCCTGTCTTCCTCAGCGTGGAACCTCTCGCAGTAGTCGCCTACTGCATCATCTTCCTCGCGCTCGTCGCGGTCCTGGTGGCCCTGGCAAAGTTCGTCGCCACCCGCCCCCCGATCGCCGAAGTGCTCGAACGCTGGGAGCACATCCTCTTCCCCATCGTTCTCATCGGCCTCGGCATCGTGATCCTCGTCAGCGGCGGAGCCTTCGGACTCTGACGTAGCGGCAGCGATCCAAACGGCCCCGACCGGGCGCACCCCTCTCGGTTCAGACCGCGACACGGGTCTGCTGCACGAGTAGGTGACAGCGAAACTCAGGCGGCGAGTGCGACCTGAGTGGTCATGATCGTCTCGTACTCGATGGGGGTCAGGCGGCCGAGGCGGACCTGGCGTCTGCGGCGGTGGTAGGTCCGTTCGATCCAGGTGATGATCGCCAGGCGCAGCTCGTCACGGGTGGCCCAGCGGCGGCGGTCCAGGACGTTCTTCTGCAGCAGCGAGAAGAAGCTCTCCATAGCGGCGTTGTCCCCGGCGGAGGCGACCTGCCCCATCGACCCAGCGAGGTCGTGGCGGGCCAGGACACGGGCCACCTTCCTGCTTCGGAACTGGCTGCCACGATCGCTGTGGACCACGCAGCCGGCGACATCCCCGCGCCGCTGCACCGCGCTGACCAGAGCGTCTACTGCGATCTGGGACGTCATGCGGTCGCTGATCGAGTATCCGACGATCCGGTTGGAGAACACGTCCTTGATCGCGCAGAGGTAGACCTTGCCCTCGGCGGTCGGGTGCTCGGTGATGTCCCAGAGCCACAACCTGTTCGGCGCATCGGCGGTGAACACCCGCAGCACGAGGTCCTCATGGGCCGGCGGAGCGGCCTTCTTCCCGTTCTTCGAGCGCTTCTTGCCGAACACCGACCACCACTGGTTGTCCCGACAGATCCGCCAGACCGTGCGGTCGCAGGCGATCAGTCCGGCGCGGGCGGCCTCGTCGGCCAGGAGCCGGTGCCCGAACTCCGGGTCGTCACGGTGGGCGTCGAACAACGCGTTAGCGAGGTGCGCCCGGGCGACCTCCCGCGCGCCGACGGGCTCAGCGAGCCACCGGTAGTAGGGCTGCCTTGCGAGCTTAAGAACCCGGCACGTCACCGCGACGGGCACCCCGTCGGCGGCGAGCTCACTCACGAGCGGGTAGAGCCTTTTCCCGGCAGATGCGCCTGGGACAGATACGCGGCCGCGCGGCGCAGGACCTCGTTCTCCTGCTCCAGCAGACGGATACGCCGGTTCGCCTCTCGCAGCTCGGCCGACTCGGTCCGAGTCACCCCGGGGCGGTTGCCGTCCGCGACGTCGGCATCACGCAGCCAGTTCCGCAGACACGACTCGGCGATGCCGAAGTCCGCCGCGATCTGCTTGATCGGAGCGTCCCCGCGGCGAGCCACGGCCACGACGTCCTCGCGGAACTCCTTGGGATAGGGCCTGGGCACGGTGCACATCCTTCCAGCGGCGCCTCCCGGCACCACACGTGGGTGTCACCTACTCGTGCGGCAGACCCCACCTACCTGCAGCCAGTCCTGCGTGATCGCGGCAACAAGACCGCCACGGAGCGCTGCAAAAACCCCGCCACCAAGCGAACGAAGCCACAGGTGAGGTCTGACATCGACCCGGATCGTGTAGCGGAACTCAGTGCCGAAATCTACGGTTCGGAACTTCCCGGTGGGGATGAGTTTCGCTACGCTCGACCGGTGGGGCATCTGCTGGGGTACGCGCGCGTGTCCACCGCTGATCAGGACGCGGCGTTGCAGATCGACGCCCTGAATCGGGCGGGGTGCTACCGGGTGTTCGTCGACACGATCTCCGGATCGCTGCAGCAGCGCCCCGAGCTGGACAAGCTGCTCGACCAGCTGCGTCCAGGGGACACCCTGGTGGTGTGGCGCCTGGATCGGCTGGGCCGGTCGATCCGGCACCTGATCGACCAGCTGCAGGTCCTATCCGACCGCGGCGTGGGGTTCCGGTCCCTGCAGGAGACGATCGACACGACCTCCCCAGGAGGACGGTTGGTCTTCCACGTCTTCGCCGCCCTGGCCGAGTTCGAGCGCGACCTGATCCGGGAGCGGACCAACGCCGGCCTGGAGGCCGCCCGCGCACGGGGCCGCACCGGTGGGCGCCCCTCGGCGCTGTCCGGCGACCAGGTCCGGGCGGCCCGGCGGATGTATGAGCAGAAGGACATGACGGTCGCCCAGATCGGTGAGGTGCTCGGGGTTTCCCGCACCACGATCTACCGGGCCCTGAACCGCCCACCCGCTGCGCCGGCCTCGCCGTGACGAGCCACGAGCGCCGTGTAGCAACGTGGATGCGGGCGGGCGGTGGCAGATCCTGCGGCTGCATGTCGAGGACCAGGTCCCGCTCGCCGCGCTGGCCCGGCATCACGGCCTGGGTGTGCGCACGCTGGAACGCTGGCACGCCCGCTACCGCGCAGGCGGCCTGGCCGCCCTGGACCGGACACCGCGGGCGGACGTCGGCGGGCACCGTCTGCCGGCGGAACTCGTCACGCTGATCGAAGGGCTGGGCCTGACCCGGCCCCGCCCACCAATCGCCGCGATCCACCGGACGGTGGTGAAGGTCTGCGCCGGCGCCGACTGGCCGGTCCCGTCCTACGGCGTCGTCCGCTCGATCATCACCGCCCTGGACCCCGGCATGGTCACCCTCGCCCTTGAGGGACCAGGCTCCTACCGGGACAAGTACGAGCTCGCGGTGCGCCGGGCGGCGGACCGGCCCAACGCGATGTGGCAGGCCGACCACACCCTGCTGGACATCGTGCTCGTCGGCACGGATGGCAAGCCGGCCCGGCCGTGGCTGACCGTCGTCATGGACGACTGCTCGCGCGCGATCTGCGGGTACATGGTCTTCTTCGGCGCGCCGGCCACGATGAACACCGCCTTGGCGTTACGGCAGGCGATCTGGCACAAGAGCGACCCACGGTGGCCGATGTGCGGGATCCCCGAGGTGCTCTACGTCGACCATGGGTCGGACTTCACCAGCGACCACCTGGCCCGCACCACCGTCGACCTGCACATCCGCCTAATCCACTCCGCCGTCGCCCGACCACAGGGGCGGGGCAAGGTCGAGCGGTTCTTTGGAACCGTCAACACCGAGTTGCTCACCACCCTGCCCGGACACCTCCACCACGGTGCCGGGCGCTGGCCGGCGCCGGCCCTGTCCTTGGCCGACCTGGACGGCGTGGTCGGGGCGTTCGTCCTGGACTACAACGACCGCACCCACAGCGAGCTCGGCATCTCGCCGCGGGCGGCGTGGATCGCCGACGGGTGGCTGCCACGCACCCCCGACAGCCTCCAGGCTCTGGACGGGCTGCTGCTCAGCGTGGCCCGATCCAGAACGGTGCGCCGCGACGGCGTCCACTTCCAGGGCCTGCGCTACGTCTCCCCGACCCTCGCCGGCTTCGTCGGGCGCCCCGTGGTCATCCGCTACGACCCCAGAGACATCACCGAGATCCGCGTCTTCGACCACGACCAGTTCCTGTGCGCCGCCGTCGACCAGGACCACCACGGGCGCCAGATCAGCCTCAAGGAAGTCCAGGCCGCCCGCAACGCCCGCCGCCGCGCGCTGCGCCGAGGCATCAACGAGCGGATCGCCATGGTCGGCGCCCACACAACCGACCCCCGTGCCAGGCCACTGCCGCCACGGACCCCAGCCTCGGGCCCGGTGAAGCTCAAGGTCTACAAGGAGGACCTACGGTGAGCGAACGCTTCATCGTGACCAAGGAGCACCGCCGCTTCACCGAGTTCGCCGACTCCGTCCGGCGAGGGCGCACCATCGGGCTGTGCTTCGGACCGGCCGGGGTCGGCAAGACGGTCTCCGCCCGCCGCTACGCCCACTGGGACCAAGCCCACGAGTTGGTCACCGCCTGGGGCCCACGCAGCGACGACGACGCCAAGGTCTACGCCGCCCTGGCCAAGAACCGCACCGCCCTCTACACCCCCGGGGTCCTGACCACCCCGCGGCTGCTACGCGAGGACCTGGACCGGATCATCACGCGCACCAGCATCTGCATCCAGCAGCACCTTGAAGCCCCGGGCCGCGCCCCTGTGGACCGGGGCGGCGCCCGGCGCACCACCAACTACGTCCAGCTCGTCATCGTCGACGAGTCCGAACGTCTCAGCCCCACCGCGCTCGAGCTCCTACGGGACCGCTACGACCGCGACCAGATCGCCCTGATCCTCATCGGCATGCCGGGCCTGGAGAAGCAGTTCAGCCACTACCCCCAGTTCTACAGCCGCGTCGGGTTCGCCCACCAGTACCGCCCCCTGAGCAACGACGAGCTCCTCTTCGTCCTGCAACGCCACTGGCGCACCCTCAGCAAGACTCTCAACCCCGACGACTTCACCGACGCCCAGGCCATCGCCGCGATCAGCCGCATCACCCGCGGCAACTTCCGCCTCCTGGAACGACTCTTCCCCCAGATCGAACGCGTACTGAGAATCAACGAGCTGCAGACCATCACCAACGACGTCGTCGAAGCCGCCGCGAGCACCCTCGTCATCGGGGTCGAGTGAGCCCGCCAGGAATCGGCTGCCGCAGGCCGCCACCTACCGGCGAAGGTCACATAGCTCGGCCGTTGGAGCACCGTCTCATGAACGGTCGTTTATGTGAGCCGTTGGAGGGCGGTGAGAAGCGCTTCGCGCTGACTCTGATTCAACGCGGCGAAGTAGGTGGCATCCGTGGACTCAACGTCCCGCGTGGCCAGATTTGCCAGCTCGACTCCGCGAGCAGTCGGTGCCAGCGCTATCGCTCGCCGATCTTCCGGGTGAGGTTCCCGGCGAACATAGCCCTTCGCTTCGAGTGCCCGGAGTACCTGCGAGGTCATCATTACGTCGAGTTCCGCGTGCTGCGCAAGGTCGCGCTGGCTCACCGGCTCGGTGCGATCCATCCACGTCAGCGACGCGAGAAGCACATATTGGACGTGCGTCAAGTCGTGCGGGGCGAGAGCTGCGCGAATGTGCCTCTGCCAGGCGTTGGTTGCTCGCCACAACGCGAGCCCCATACTCGACTGCGCGTCGGGATGCCGAGTATCTAGACCTCCGGACACGCGACTACTCGGAAGACTGTTCTGCCGCGGACAGGAGTTCTGCCATCGCCACGGGGAAGTCCCCGCTGATCTGCGGCCCGAGTTCGGGTCCGATGTCGTCGGAGCCGGGTCCGTCGATGATGAGCGTGTGCGTCACCGTCGTCCCGCCGTCAGCGGACGGAGCGAGGTCATGCCGGAAGGTCAGCTCCAGGTCGCCGAAAACGGTGCGGTCCGCATAGGTCGTGTCGGCCACGAGAGAAACGATCGTCGACTGCATCGGCTCTTGACCTTGTGGCGTGATCGTGAGTGTCGTCCCGACAGCGAATGGCCCGTGCAACTCGAAGGCGTCGGAGTTCGGGCCGAGTGGCGTGCCTGAGTGCAGCCTTTCCAGCGCACCCCAGACCGCGGATGGGGCGGCAGTGGTTGTCTGCGTGTAGTTCGTCGTCCACATGGCAATCCTCCTAGTAGTAAGTGAGCTTACTATACCTCGAAATGTGCGCTACTGAAACCATCGTCCGGAGCTCCGGTCACGCGACAGTGACAGTGAACGCCGCCGAAGGCGCGTCACGTATCTCCGCGATCCACAGCCGAAGTACATCGCGCCGAGCACGGGCTCGGCGGTGCGGGGGTTCGTGAGCTCCATGCCGACGAGCCTGCTCCCTGGAGCGCGCTCCAGGTCAAGCCCCGCGACGACGACCGCCCCCGCACCCGGGTGGGTGGCGGGGGCGGTCGTCGTGCGGGACGCGTCAGGCCGTCGGCGGGACGGGCTGCGTGTGCCAGATGCGCTCGATGTAGTCGCGCATCGAGCGGTCGGAGGAGAAGAAGCCGCCGCGCGCGACGTTGAGCACCGCGCGCCGGGTCCACTCGTCGGGGTCGGCGTAGGCCGCGTCCACCTTGGCCTGCGCGTCCACGTAGGCCTGGAAGTCCGCGAGGGCCAGGAACCGGTCCTCGTGCAGCAGGTTGGACACGATCGGCTCGAACGTCCCGCGGTCGCCGCCCGAGAACGCGCCCGAGGCGATGAGGTCCAGCGCGTGACGCAGGTCCGTGTTCGTCTCGTAGTACGCCGACGGGTGGTAGCCGCGTTCCACGACCTCGGCCACCTGCGGCTCGTCGAGCCCGAACAGGAAGAAGTTCTCGTCGCCCACCAGGCGCCGGATCTCCACGTTCGCGCCGTCGTCGGTGCCGATGGTCAGGGCGCCGTTGAGCATGAACTTCATGTTCCCCGTGCCCGAGGCCTCCTTGCCGGCGAGCGAGATCTGCTCGGACAGGTCGGCGGCCGGGATCAGCGTCTCGGCGAGCGTGACGTTGTAGTTGGCCGGGAACGCGATCCGCAGCCGGCCCTCGAGCGCCGGGTCCTCGTTGAGCGTGCGGCCCACCGCGTTGATCAGGGCGATGATCTGCTTCGCCATGACGTAGCCGGGTGCGGCCTTGGCGCCGAACGCGAACGTGCGGGGCGTGACGTCGGCCAGCGCGATCTTGCCGGTGGTCACCTTCTCGTACAGCGACACGATGTGCAGGAGCTTGAGCGTCTGGCGCTTGTACTCGTGCAGGCGCTTGACCATGACGTCGAACATCGTGTCCGGGTCCACCACGATGCCGTCGCGCTGCTCGAGCACGCCCGCCAGGCGCTGCTTGTTCGCCTGCTTGATCTCGCGGAAGCGGGCGCGGAACGCGGCGTCGTCGGCCAGCGGCTCGAGCTCGGACAGGCGGTCCAGGTCGGTGACCCAGCCGTCCCCGATCGCCTCGGTGATGAGCCCCGAGAGCCCGGGGTTCGAGAGCTTGAGGAACCGGCGCGGCGTCACGCCGTTGGTGACGTTGGTGAACTTGTCCGGCCAGTACGCCGCGAAGTCGTCGAGCACCTTGTCCCGCAGCAGCTGGCTGTGCAGCTCCGCGACGCCGTTGACCTTGGCACCCGCGACGGTCGCCAGGTAGGCCATGCGCACCGCGCGCACGGGGTACTCGGCGATGATCGACATGCGGCGCACGCGCAGCTCGTCGTCCGGGTAGGCCTCACGCAGCTCGGCGAGGAACTCGTCGTTGATGCGGTAGATGATCTCCAGGTGCCGGGGCAGCAGGCGGCCCAGCAGCTCCACCGGCCACACCTCGAGCGCCTCGGGCAGCAGCGTGTGGCACGTGTACGCGAAGCACTTCTGCGTCACGGCCCACGCCTCGTCCCAGTCCCAGCCCTTCTCGTCCACCAGGACGCGCATGAGCTCGGGGACCGCGATCACCGGGTGCGTGTCGTTGAGCTGGAACACGATGCGGTCCGGCAGGTGGTGCAGGTCGAAGTCCTGCGGCAGCACCTGGTCGACGAAGTCCTTGATGGAGCACGCGACGAAGAAGTACTGCTGCTGGAGCCGCAGCTCCTTGCCCTGGGGCGTGGAGTCCTCGGGGTACAGGACCTTGGAGATGTTCTCGGCGAACGTCTGGGCGCGCACGGCCTCGGCGTAGTCGCCCGAGTTGAAGATCGCCAGGTCGAACGCGCGCGTGGCGCGTGCGCTCCACAGGCGCAGCGTGTTGACGCGCCCGCTCTCGTACCCCGGGACCATGTAGTTGTAGGGCACGCCGAGCACCGACCAGCCCGGGACCCAACGACGCTTCACGACGCCGTCGTCGTCCTGGTACTGCTCGACCTCGCCGCCGAAGCCCACGGTCACCGCGGCCTCGGGGTGCGGGAACTCCCACGGGGAGCCGAGGCGCAGCCAGTCGTCGGGCTTCTCCACCTGCCAGCCGTCGACGAACGTCTGCTTGAAGATGCCGTACTCGTACCGGATGCCGTAGCCGATGCACGGCACGTTCATGGTGGCGAGCGAGTCGATGAAGCACGCGGCGAGCCGGCCGAGGCCGCCGTTGCCCAGGCCGGGCTCGACCTCGGCCTGGCGCAGCTCCTCGAGGTCGATGCCCAGGGACTCGAGGCCGTCGCGGACGATGTCCTGCAGGTCGGCGGCGAGCAGCGCGTTGTCCAGCTGGCGGCCCAGGAGGAACTCGGCGGACAGGTACGCCACGGACTTCGCCTGGAGCTCCGACTGCCGGCGCAGCGTGGAGAGCCAGCGCGTCATCAGGTAGTGGCGCACCGTGCGGGCCATCGCGAGGTACTTGTCGTTCACCGAGGCGCGGGTCAGGTCCACGCCCTGGCCGAAGTTGAGCTCGCGCAGGAACTCTCGCACGAAGCCGTCGACGGTGTGCTCGCGAGTCGCGATCGGGGGTGTCGTGTTGGCGGTCACACCACCCACCGTAGCGACGCTCTGTGTGTCCGCGATGACGAAAGTCCTTGCAGTTCTTGCGAAATCGCAGGATACGGGTGACTATTTCACCCGGTCGAGCGACACCTGAGTGTCCGTGATGTGGCTTTCGTCCCGATCCCGCTCCGCCCGCTGCGACCGGGGCGTCTCCCACATGAGACGGCCCGCGAGCACCATGACCGCCGGCCCCAGGACGCACCGGACCACGGTCGCGTCCACCGCGACCGCGACCGCGAGGCCCACCCCGAACACCTTGACCGCGGGGTTGTCCACGAGCACGAACGAGGCGAACACCGCGAACATGATCGCAGCCGCCGCCGTGATCACCCGCCCCGTGCCCGCCAGCCCGCGGCTCACCGCCGCGGTCGCGTCCCGCGTCCGCAGCCAGTGCTCACGCACCGAGGACAGCAGGAACACCTCGTAGTCCATGGACAGCCCGAAGAGCACCGCGAACAGCATCATCGGCACGTACGCGTCGACCGCCACGGGGCCGTCCAGCCCGACGAGGCGCGCGCCCCACCCCCACTCGAACACGGCCGTCACCACGCCGTAGGCCGCCGCGACCGAGACCAGGTCCATGACCGCGGCCTTGAGCGGCACGACGAACGAGCGGTACGCGAACCCGAGCAGCACACCCGCCACGACCACCGTGGCCAGCACCAGCCACGGCAGTCGCTGCGCGATCCGGTCCGCCAGGTCCAGCCGCACCGCGGTGCCGCCGCCCACGTGCACGTCCGCACCGGCCGGCGCGAGCCCGCGCAGCTCCTCGACGAGCGCCGCGGTCCCCGGATCGGCCGGGCCGGTCTCCGGCACCACGCGCAACGTCATCGCGGTGCCGTCCGGCGCGACCTGCGGCTGACCGACGGACGCGACGCCGTCGACCCCCGACACGGCCTCGCGGACCTCCTCGACGCGGGTGTCGGACGGACCCGTCACCGCGGGGTCGAGCGCCACCGCGAGCGCGAGCGGGCCGTTCGCACCCTCGCCCAGCACACGCGCGGTCACGTCGTACGCCCTCCGCCGCTCGGTGCCGGTGGGCCAGTCCGCGTCGCTGCTCTGCCCGAGCGTGAGCCCCACCGCAGGAGCGGCGAGCACGGCGAGCACGGCCGCGCTCGCCGCCACGGCCGTCCACGGGCGCCGCGCGACGCCCGCCGCGAGCCGGACCCATCCGCCGCCCACGGCTGCCGGCGCCTCCGCGACGGCCCCGCGGTCGCGTCGGCGCAGCACGCGGCGCCCCGCGAGCGCGACCAGCGCGGGCGTGAGCGTCAGGGCCGCGGCGAGCACCACCAGCACCGCGATCGCGGTGCCCAGCCCCAGCCACGCCATGAAGTCGACACCCGTGAGCACCAGCGAGGAGATCGCCACGGCCACGGTCACGCCCGCGAACGCGACCGCCTCTCCCGCGGTCGCGGCCGTGCGGTCCGCCGCCTCGGCGCGGCCCACCGGCCCGCGCGCCAGCACGTCCCGCTGCCGCGCCACCTGGAACAGCGCGTAGTCGATCCCCACGCCCAGCCCGAGCATCACCGCGAGCGTCGGCACCAGGCTGGGCAGCGCGACCGCGGTCCCGAGCACGCCGATGAGCCCCAGGGCGCCCGCCACGGCCACCACGGCCGTGAGCATCGGCACCAGCATCGCGGCGACCGCTCCGAGCGCCAGGAGCAGCACGACGAGGGCCGCGACCAGGCCGACCACCTCGCTCACGTGCGAGCGCGCGGGCTCGAGGTCCTGCACCAGCGGCTGCCCGACGCCCACGTCCAGCCCGTCGTGCCGGGCCTGCGCCACGGCGTCCTGCAGCGCGGGCGTCGCGGCGTGCCGCTCCGAGGTCACCCGCAGCTGGACCGCATCGACACCCGCGGGCGCGGGCTCGGACACCTCGAGCACGCCCTCGACGTCCGCGAGCGCGGCCGCGAACGCCGCGACCGGAGCGGCCGGGGGCACGCCACCGCCGGCCGCCTGCACCAGCACCGTCGAGGCGCGCTCGTCGTCGGCCGGTCCCCCCACGTGAGCCGCGACGTCGGCGGCCGCGGCGCTGTCGCTGCCCGGCACGTTCAGCTCCTCGGGCTGGGACGCGCCCAGCGCGCGATCCGCGGCGAGCACGCCGACGACGAGCACCAGCCAGACGGCGACGACCGCCCAGGGGTGGCGCGCGCAGGCGCGGGCCAGGGCACGGACGAGACGGGACACGGGATCCTCCAGGGGGACGGGACCGGCAGAGCAGAAGGGGTCAGGGCCGCTGCAGCGCGAGCCGGAGCGCGAGGCCGTCGTCGACCACGTGGACGTCCTCGACGCGGACGTCCACGGAGCCGCCCGCGAGCCGCGCGGGGTCCAGGCGGCGCGGTTCGAGCAGACCGGCGGCGCGGTCGCCGAGCATCGACGAGACGAGGTCGGGGCCCAGCGTCATGCCCGCGACCGAGACCGCGACGGGCGTGACGAGCACCGCGCCCGCGTCCGCGGTCACGTCCAGCGCGACCTCGACGGGCACCGTGCGGCGCGGCCGCTGCAGCGTGGTCTCGACGACGAGCGCACCGTCCGTGACACGCCACGTCGCGTCCTGCGCGGAGTCGGGCGCCAGGTCCGCGAGCGCGTCGGCGCCCACGCGCACGTCCGCCTCGACCGGCACGTCGACCAGGCCCACCGCGCCCGCGACGAACGGCCAGCCGCCGATGTGCACACCGCGCACGTCGACGTCCGGCAGGCGCTCGCGCAGGCGGTCGGCCGCGCGGCCCTCGACCACGTGCCGCGCACCGGCGTCGACCACGCCGAGCGACACGAGCACGGCCAGCATGACGACGAGCACACGCCGGGTACGGCGCGAGGAGTGGGCCACGGGAGGCTCCGATCGGTCGGGTGCCCGCAGCACACCAGCGCCGTCTGGGCGCGCCCGGCCACGCCCCTGACGCGCCGCCCCCACGCACCTGACGGTGCCTGACGGCCCGCGGACCGCCGGCTCAGCGCGGGAGGGACGGCAGGCGCACCGTGACCGTGGTGCCCGCGCCGGGCGCCGACTGGATCCCGACGTGCCCGCCGTGCGCGCGCACCACGCCCGCGACGATCGCCAGGCCCAGCCCCGATCCCTCGCCGCCACCCCCGCGCACGAACCGCTCGAACGCGCGGCCCTCGAGCTCCGGGGGCAGACCCGGGCCGTCGTCCCGCACCGTGAGCACCGCCTCGGCGTCGTCGGCCGCCAGCCCGAGCGTGAGCGTCGCGCGCTCGGGCGTGTGCCGCAGCACGTTCCCGACGAGGTTCGCCAGCACGTGCGCGAGCTGCGCGCGGTCCCCCGCGACCACCACGGGCTCGGGCGGGCGGACCCATACGACGCGGCGCGCGGGCTCGAGCACCGCGACGTCGTCGACGACGTCGTCCACCAGGCCACGCAGGTCGATCGGGGCGCGTTCCGGCGCGACGTCGGCGTCGAGCCGCGCCAGCAACGTCAAGCGGTCCACCAGGTGACGCATGCGGGACGTCTGCTCACCGATCCGCTCCATGGCCCGGTCCACGCCGTCGGCGTCCAGGCCGCCCTGCAGGTACAGGTCCGCCCACCCGTGCACGCTGGTCAGCGGCGTGCGCAGGTCGTGCGCGGCATCCGCCACGAAGTCGCGCAGCCGCGCCTCGGCCCGCGCGCGGGCGTCCAGCGCGTCGTCGAGCGCGTGCGCCAGGTCCCGGGTCTCGTCGGGCGCGCCCGGACGCGCGAGCCGGACCGTGCGCTCGCCCGCCGCCACACGCCCCGCGTCCTGCGCCATGCGGCGCAGCGGCTGCAGCCCGCGGCCCACGAGCCACCATGTGAGCGCCAGTGCGCCCGCCAGCGCCACACCCCCGACCACCAGCTCGATCTCCACCAGCCGGCGCACCGTGGCCGCGTCGTCACCGACGTCCGCGACCAGCACGAGCGCGTCGGCCTCGACCACGTCGCCCGTCGCGGTCGCCAGCGCGACTTGCGCGTCCACCGTGAGCGCGCGCTCGTCGCGCCCGCCGAGCCATCCCGGACCCGCCCGCAGCCGGGCGACTTGGGCCGGTGTGGGCGCGTCGGCGCTCGGCGCCGCCTCGACGGAGGCGACCACGCGGCCGTCGGCGACCAGGTGCACCGCGTCCACCGCGAGCCCCGCCTGCAGCGTGCGGCGCAGCGCCTGCTCGGTGAACGGCCGCCCGTCACGCTGCACCGCGATCTGCGCCACCCCCGCGCGCGCCGCCACCAGCGCGTCGTCGGACCGCTGCAGCAGGTACGCGCGCAGCAGCAGCACGCCCGCCACGGCGACCACCAGGACGGTGAGCACCACCACCCCGGCCACGGCCGCACCCACGCGGGCGCGCAGCGACCTCATGCGTCCTGCGGACCCTGGTCGCGCAGCACGTACCCGAACCCGCGCACGGTCTGCACCAGCGGCACCGCACCCGCGGGGTCCACCTTGCGACGCAGCCGGGAGATGACCTTCTCGACCACCGACGTGTCCCCGCCGAAGTCGTAGGACCACACCCGGTCCAGCAGCTGGGCCTTGGACCACACGCGCTCGGGGCTCGAGGCGAGCGTCGCGAGCACCCGCAGCTCGGTCGAGGACAGGTCCAGCACGCGACCCCCGCGGCGCACCACGCACCGCGCCTCGTCCACCTCGAGGTCGGCGTACCGGAGCACGTCGTCGTCGGGCACGGGTGCCACGGCGGCGGCACGACGACGCAGCGCCGCCAGCCGCGCGACCACCTCGCTCAGGTCGAACGGCTTGGTCACGTAGTCGTCGCCGCCCGCCGCCAGGCCCGCGACGCGGTCCGCGACCGTGTCCCGCGAGGACAGGAACAGCACGGGCACCTGGTCGCCCTGCGCGCGCGCCAGCCGCAGCACGTCCAGGCCGTCGGTGTCCGGCAGCACCACGTCGAGCACCACGACGTCCGGCGGCGCAGCCCGCCACAGGCGCAGCGCGTCCGCGGCGGTACCGGCCGCCGTGACGCGGTAGCTGGCGAACTCGAGCGCCGAGGTCAGCAGCTCGCGGATGCCCGCGTCGTCGTCGACCACCAGCACGTGGGGCGGGACGTCAGTCACGCCCCGATTGTGCCCGGCCCACGGCACCGGCACGCCCGTATGCCACGAGTCCGCGACCGGGCGTCGCAGATGTGCGCACGGGCGCCCACAGCCAGCTCAGGGTTGGGGGTACACCTCGACCTCGGTCGCCTTCACGGACAGCCACAGGACGTCGCCGGGTGCGATGCCCAGCTCCGCGACCGCGGCCGGTGTGACGTCCACCAGCGCGGACGGGTGGCCGGCCAGGTCGACGCGGACCCGGTCGGTCAGCATCGTGAGGCCGGCGACGGTAGCGGGCCACACGTTGCGTGCGCTCGTGGTCTCGGGCCGGTGCGTGCTCACCACCACCGCGGACGGCCGGATCGAGACCAGGACGGCCCCGCGCTCGCCGTGGTCGGGGACGGTGAGCGTGCCGCCGCCGTCCAGGCGCACCTCGTCGCCGGCCGCCGCACCGCGGTAGAGGTTCAGCCCGACGAGCTGGGCGACGTACGGGGTCGCGGGCCGTCGGGCGACCTCGGCCGGTCCGGCGTCCTGCACCACCCGGCCGTCCTCGAGGACGACGAGCCGGTCGGCGAGCACGAGCGCGTCCACCGGGTCGTGCGTGACCACCAGGCTCGGGCCGGCGAACTGCGCCAGGTGGCGCTTGAGCTCGGCCTGGACGTCGAGGCGGGTGCGGGCGTCGAGGGCGGCGAGCGGCTCGTCGAGCAGCAGCGCCGCGGGTGCGGCGGCGAGGGCGCGCGCGAGCGCGGTGCGCTGGGCCTGACCACCGGACAGGTCGCGGGGGCGCCGGGCGGCGAGCTCGGTCAGCCCGAGCCGGTCGACCCACACCTGCGCCTGCGCGCGCGAGCGGGCCCTGCCCGCGCCGCGGGCGCGCGCCGCGAACGCGACGTTGTCGAGCACGGTCAGGTGCGGGAACAGGCGGTAGTCCTGGAAGACGAGGCCGACCGGCCGGTGGGCGGTCTCGACGAAGACGCCCGCGTCGGCGTCGTCGAGCACGTGGCCGTCGAGCACGATCCGGCCCGCCGTGACCGGCGTGAGGCCCGCGATCGCCCCGAGCAGGGTCGACTTGCCCGCGCCGTTGGGACCCAGCACCGCCAGGACCTCACCGGGCGCCGCCCGGAGCCGGACGTCCAGGCTGAAGCCGTCGCGTTCGACGCGGGCGTCGACGACGAGCCCGCCGGTCATGCCCCGGCCCCCGCGCGGAACCAGCTGTCGCGCAGGGCCACCAGGACGCCCACCGAGACGAGCAGGAGGACCAGGCTGAGCAGGATCGCGGCGTCGGGGTCGGTCTCGAGCGCGTAGTACACCGCGATGGGCATGGTCTGCGTGCGGCCGGGGAAGCTCCCCGCGAACGTGATCGTGGCGCCGAACTCGCCCAGGGCGCGGGCCCAGCACAGGACCGCACCGGCCGCGAGCGACGGGCCGATCAGGGGGAGCGTGACCCGCCGGAACACGGTCATGCGCGTCGCTCCCAGGGTCGCGGCGGCCTCCTCGAACCCGGTGTCCGCCGACCGCAGGGCGCCTTCGACGGTGACGACCAGGAACGGCATCGCGACGAACGTCTCCGCGAGGACCACGGCGGCGGACGTGAACGGCAGCGTGACCCCGAACCACTGGTCGAGGTGCTCCCCCACGAACCCGCTGCGCCCGAACGCCATGAGCAGCGCGACGCCCCCCACCACGGGCGGGAGCACCAGCGGGAGCATCACCAGGGCGCGCACGACCCGCTGCCCCGGGAACTCAGTGCGCGCCAGCAGCCAGGCCAGCGGGACTCCCAGGAGCAGAGAGATCGCCGTCGCGGTGGTGGAGGTCCACAGCGACAGGCGCAGCGCCTCGCCCACGGCGGCGCTGCGCAGGACCGTCGGCGCATCGCCCCACGGGGCCCGGATGAGCAGACCGGCCAGCGGCAGCACCAGGAAGAGCAGGCCCGCCAGCGCGGGCAGCAGGAGCGGGGCCGGGGCGGACCGAGCCCGGACGTGTCCGGGCTGGCGCTCGCGGGCACGGCGGGGCGGCCGGCGCACGCGGGCACGGCGGGGCGGCCGTTCCACGGCGCTCACGGCCGCGTGAAGCCCGCTGCGGTGAGCACCTGGACGCCGCGGGCCGAGAGCACCAGGTCCATGAACGCAGCGGCGACGTCCGGGTGCGCGGAGCGGGAGAGCGTCGCGATCGGGTAGTCCGTCGTGGCGTCGATGTCGGCGGGGATCTCGATGCCCCGCACCTCGTCGCCCGCTGCGAGGACGTCCGTGACGTACACCAGTCCGGCGTCCACCTCACCGAGCCGGACCTTGCTCAGCACCGCCTTGACGTCCGGCTCCAGGGTCACGGGGGTGACGGTGAGCCCGGCCTGGGCGAACACCTGCGCGGCGGTCGCCCCGCACGGCACCTCGGGCTGGCACAGCGCGGTGGTCACCTCCGGGTCGGCCAGGTCCGGGAGCCCGGTGACACCGCCGGGGTTGGTGGGCGGGACGGCGATCTGCATGCTGTTGGTCGCGAACACGACCGGTTCGGCCGCGCCGCCCGCGGTGACGACGGCGTCCATCGTCGTCGTGCTCGCCGAGGCGAACACGTCCGCGGGCGCGCCGTCGGCGATCTGCCGGGCCAGCGTGGAGCTCGCGGCAAAGCCGAACGTCACGTGCACGCCCGGGTGGTCCGCCTCCAGCTGCTCCCCGAGCGCGGTGAACGGCTCGGTGAGCGACGCCGCGGCGAGGACGGTGATGTCCCCCTCGAGCGTCGAGGTCGCGGCGCCCGCCGATGCGGCACCGGGGCTCGTCGGCCGCGCGGGATCCGTGCCGCACGCGGAGAGCGCGACCGCGGCGGCCACGAGGCCGGTGGCGACCAGGGTGGGACGGTGCATCGGCGCTCCTCCGGACGGCTCGGGTCAGCGTGCGCGCGGGATCTCGACGGACACGTTCGTCGCCTTCACGGCCGCGACCGCGAGGACGCCGGGCTCGAGGCCGAGCTCGTCGGCCGCCTCCCGGCTCATGAGCGAGACCACGCGGTGGGGCCCGGCCTGGATCTCCACCTGCGCCATCACCGTGTCCTTCAGGACCCGGGTGACCAGGCCCGTGAACCGGTTCCGGACCGACGCCGCCGCGATGTCACCGGGGTGCGGCTGGGTCGCGTCCCGCGCGAGCTCCTCGGCGAACCGCGCCAGCTCCGCGCCGTCGACCGCCACACGGCCGGCCGCGTCGGTGGTCGTCGCCAGCCGGCCGCTGTCGGCCCACCGGCGCACGGTGTCGTCGCTGACTCCCAGCAGCCCGGCGGCGTCCTTGACGCGGAAGGTCGGCACGCGAGCACCCTAGCCGCACACGCGGTAGAGATGTCACCCCCGAGCCGCATGTGCGCCTGAGTGGTAGTTCGGTGGCCGCAGGTACCGCCCCAGCCGTTCCGGCTCCACTCCTCGGATCGCGCACGCGCGCCCCGCGAGGACGGACGTCAGCGGCGCACCACGAGCTCGATCGTCCCGAGGTCACCGCCGGCGGCGCCGGGCGTCCTGACCGTCCGGTCGGCCAGGAGGAGACGCACCGCGTACGGGACGCCACTCACCAGGTCGGTGGTGGTGACCGCCAGCGTGCGGTCGACGCCCGCGGTGATGGTGCCGGCCGGGAACGAGAACTGCCCGCGCGCGTTCACCCGCGCCCGCTCCGTGCGGCCGCCCCCGTCGAGCGTGGCCCAGACGTCACCGGGGCTGCCGTCGTAGGGGAGGCCACCGAGCGTCAGGCGTCCGGTGATCACGCCCGACGTCGCAGGCAGCCTGACATCGAGACGTCGGGTGCTGACGAGGTCCATCTCACGCTGCACCTCCGCGTGCTTCGCCTTCACCACGAGCAGCTGATCGGCGCCGGGGACGACGTCGCGCAGCGAGTACCACCCGGTCGAGGAGGCGCGCGTCATGCGGTGGCCGAGCTCACCCAGACGGTTGCTGACCAGGGTCACTCCCGCGCGCGCCGCGTTGGGGCCGGTCACGCGGCCGGAGACGGTCACCGTCGGCTTGCGCGGGTTGACGTTCACCGTCGCGGTCTTGCCCCGCGTGATCACCACCCGACGCGCCTCGTACGTCCGGGCGACGCTGTCGTGGACGATCAGCGTGTGGGTGCCCGGCGGCACCCGGTCGATCGCCGCACCCGTGCTGGTCCACGTCATGCCACCGCGCTGGACCCCCTTCGAGTCGAGGATCGTGACGCTGCTCTGGTGCTTGCGCGCGGCCGCGGTCATGACCACCTTGAGCCGGCCCTGCTGCGCCGCGGCGATGTCGCGGACCGTCGTGACGCCCGCTCGCAGCGACACGTACACGTCCGAGCTCTCGGTGGTCTGACCCGATTCGACCCTGATCCGGTACCGGCCGGGCAGCAGGTCGCCGTAGTCCACCGCGTACCGGCCGCGGGAGTCCGTCTTGTCCCAGGAGTACCCCCACTCGACGTCGCCGACGTGCGTCGCGGACGTGACCCGGTCGATCCGAACCATCGCCCCCGCCACCGGCGCGCCCCCCTTGGTGACCGTGCCGCGCAGCGCGGGCGTCGTGTCGGAGCGCGCGGGGACGATCGTCGTCGTCCCGCCCGCCTCGACGACGACCCCGCCCGAGGCCGTCTGCCACGGCGCCGCCGGGTGCTGGATCGTGTCCCACGGCGTCCACGCCTGCAGCGTGTACCTACCCGGCACCAGTCCCGAGAACGTGGCGGGGAGGCTCGACGTCCGGTCGATGAGCCGGCCGCCGATCGTCCGCAGCGTCAGGTCGTCGAACTGATGCAGGTCGCCCGCCTTGACGACGACCGTCCCGCTGCGGTCCAGGTCGAGCGTGACGTCGGTCGCGGCGGCGTCCGTGGCCGGAGCGAGCGTCTGCCACGCGTAGTCGTGCGTCCCGTCCGCTCCGACGAAGACCGGCGCGAGGTCGTCCGACTCCCGCCCCACGCCGTCGGGCGTGACGTTCGCCGCGAGGTAGTACGGGGCGGTGCCCGGGACGTCGAGCGCGTACGCGCCCGTGTCGGGGTCGGACTCCGTGGTGCGCCGCTCCCCCGTGGACGGCTCCCAGTACATGACGGTGACCGAGCCCAACCCGTCCATGGCGTCGGGCAGCGGGACGCCGTCGACGGTGACGACGCCGGTCACCTCCGTGGCACCGGCCACCGGTTCCGCGGCGGCAGGTACGGCGACGAGCGCGAGCGCTGCGGTCAGGACGAGGACAGGCCCCCTGGCGATGCGATGCATGCGCCCTTTATACCGACCCGCCGGCACGAGAAAGGCCCCGATCGGCACGCTGTGCTGATCGGGGCCTCACACCGTGCGCCCGGAGGGACTCGAACCCCCAACCTTCTGATCCGTAGTCAGATGCTCTATCCATTGAGCTACGGGCGCATGACCCCATCGGGGCCGGGGTAGACGATACAGGTCAGCGCGCCTCACGCCCAAACCGATGGGCCGTGACGGTGCGCACGCCGGTAACTCGCGTGCACCAGCGGGGACCACGGCGGCACCATGGACCCATGAGCACCCCGACCCTGGACCGTCTGACCGCCGACCTGACCGCCGCCATGAAGGCCCGCGACGCCGATCGCACCAGCGTGCTGCGTCAGGTCATCGGCGAGGTCCGGGCGGAGACCAGGACGGGCTCCGTGCAGCGCGAGCTCACGGAGGACGAGGTGCTCGGCGTGCTGGCGCGCGAGGTCAAGAAGCGCCGGGAGAGCGCGCAGATCTACGCCGCCGCGAACGCCCCGGAGCGCGCCGCGACCGAGACGGCCGAGGCCGACGCGATCGAGACGTACCTGCCCCCACGCCTGTCCGACGACGAGCTCGCGGCCCTCGTCACCGCCGTGGTCGCGGACCTGGGCGCCAGCACGATGCGGGACATGGGCGCCGTGATGAAGGAGGCCACGTCCCGCGCGGGCCTGGCCGCCGACGGCAAGAAGCTGTCCACGCTGGTGCGCGCCGCGCTGGCCTGACCGACCACCGACGCCCGCTCGCCGCCCCGTCCGGGTGCGGCGAGCGGGCGTCGTCGTTCACCGGCGGACGGCGACCGTGGCGCTCGTGCGGGTCAGCGGCGCGTACCCCGGCCGCGTGCCGGTCACCCGCACGCTCACGCGCGCTCCCGCGTGCCGGGACGTGGGCGTGAACGTCGCGCTCGTCGAGACCCGCTTCCCGTCCACGAACCACGCGTAGGTGAACGTGGTCCCGGGGGTCCACGCACCGCGCTGCACGACGAGGCGGTGACCCACCGCGGGCGTGCCGGCGATAGTCGGGCGCGCGCCGGTCAGCGTGCCCCGCGCGACGGCCGCGGTGGCGGCCGAGGTCCGGGAGACCGTGGCGTAGCCCGGCTGGCTGCCCGTGACGCGCACCGTGAGCCGCTTGCCCAGGTGCGCGGCCTTCGGCGTGAACGTCGCCGAGGTGGCGCCGCGGATCGCGGTGCCGGAGGCGAACCACTGGTAGCGCAGCGTGACCGGCGCCGGACCCCAGGTGCCGGCACGCGCCGTGAGCCGCACCCCCACCCGCGCCTTGCCGACGACGGTCGGCCGCGGTGCGGTGAGAGCACCGGCGGCGACGCGCGCGGTCGGAGCCGACGTGCGCGTCACCGAGGTGTGCCCGGCGAGCGCACCGGTCACGCGCACGGTGATGCGCTTGCCCTGCTGAGCGGGGGCCAGGCGCAGGGTGGGGCCCGTCGCGCCCGCGACGGGGGTGCCGTCCGCGAGCCACGTCCGGGTCACGGTGGTGCCGGCCGGCCAGGTGCCGTCGACCGCGCGCAGGGTCGAGCCGACCGCGGGCGTGCCCGTGATCGTCGGCGTCGGGGCACCCGGGACCACGGGCGGCTCGGTCGCGACGAACGTGCGCACCGCGGAGCGGTCCACGCCGCCGTGCGGGCCCGTGGTGAGCACGTACCAGCCGTGCTCACCCGCGGGCACGTCCCACACCGCGGAGACGGTTGTCCCGGACGGCACGTCCTCGAACGAGGCGATGACCTTCGAGGTCAGGACGTCCGCGCGGAACGAGTCCGTGGCGAGCGTCTTGGTGCTCGAGGTCAGCCCTACGGCCGCGTACGGGATGGTGAAGTCCTGCATCCCGGCCGGGGAGTTGAGCGACGCGTCGTCGGAGTCGAAGTCGTCGAGCGAGGGCGAGTACGTGCGCACGACGATGCGCTGCCCGTCGTTGTCGAAGTGCAGGAGCCGCAGGTACCCCTGGCCGCCGCGCGGCAGGCCCTGGTAGTCGAACAGCATCGAGTAGACCGTGCGGTCGGCAGTGCCGTCGCCGTCGTCGTCGAACTCGTCGGTGCGCGTGTACGCGTCGTGGTAGTGCCCCGAGCTGACCGCGAACACGTTCGGGTTGGTGGCGACCACCTCGTCCATCACGCGCTGCGGGATCGGGCCCAGGCCACCCGTGGTGAGCATGAACTCGTGCAGGTTGATCCAGACCTTGCGCTCGGGGTAGCGCCGGATCACGTCGTTCATCCACGCGATCTGCTCGTCGCCGGGGCCCCAGCCCATCGACAGCAGGAGCAGGTCCACGCCGTCCGCGGTGACCAGGTCGTAGTGGCCGCGGTTGTCCTGCAGCTGGCCGCCGTACCAGGGGTTGTCCTGGTAGCGGGACGCGCCGAAGTACCGGGAGAACTCGGTGTAGTCGTCGGCGTGGTGGCCCACGTCGTGGTTGCCCGCGAGGACGCCGTACGGCAGCCCCGCCTGATCCAGCTGGCGGTAGGCCGCATCGGCCCGCGCCCACTGCTCGGGCTGGTCGAAGTCGTCGACGATGTCGCCCGTGTGGATGAGGTACTGCAGGTTCAGCGGGTCGCGCTGCGCCAGCAGGAACGCGTGGATGTCGAGCTGGTGCTGGTAGAAGTCCGGGCTCTCGTTGTAGTACTGCGTGTCCGACTCCCACGCGATCGTGAAGTCGTACTGGTCACGCGGTGTCGCGTCCGGGTGGTACGGCGTGACGGCCGTCGCACGCGTGGAGCGCACCTCACCCGCGAAGCCCTCGGAGTGCTGCACCAGGACCGTGACGCGGCCGTCGACGACGTGGTCCGCGACGGGCACCAGCGCATCGAGCGTGAAGTCGGTGGCCCCGCCGCCCGTGGTCAGGTGACGGTCCATCTCCTGCCAGCGGCCTGCCGCGGTGCGCACGTACAGCAGCACCTTGGCGCCCGCGTTCGCGGAGCCGGCCCAGGCCACGCGGACCTCGGCGTCGGCGCCTGCGTCGGCGGGGACCTCGACCGTGAACAGCTGGTACGGGAACGCGGTGGTCGAGCTCACCGGGACGCTCAGCCCGTCCGTGCCGACCAGGCGCTCGAGGTCCTGCGCGGCCAGCGGCGTGCCGGCCAGGTCCTCACCCGCCGCGACGCCGGTGCTGCCCGAGGAGACCGTGACCTCCGGGTCGCCGGGCGCGAACGTGTGCCCCTCGCGGAGCTCGACGTCGAGCGCGTCACCCTCGGGGCTCGTCGGGGTCGCCTGCAGCACCACACCGCCGGGGCGGACCTGCGCGCCAGGCGCGGGCGTCAGCTGCTCGGCGGCCGGCTGCTCGTCGGGCGTGCGGAACGTGACCGTGCGGCTCGCCCGGTTGCCCAGCGCGTCACGCGCGGTCAGCACGACGACGTGGTCGCCGGTCTCGAGCGCGAGCGAGGACGTCGCGTGCGGCAGCGTGACGGGCTCGCCGTCCAGCGTCGCGTCGAGCGCGGCCACACCCGATCCCGCGTCGGTGGCGGAGGCGTCGATCGTGAACGCGCCGCGGTACAGCCGGCCGTCCACCAGCGGGGTCGTGATCTGCGGGGCCGTGTTGTCGACGACGACCGTGCGCGTCACGCGCGTCGCGTCCGACCCCGTGCCCGCCGTGGCGGTGAGCGTGTGCGCGCCGTCGGTGGTGGCGGTCGTGTCCCACGTGTGCGCCAGGGACGTGAACGCGTCGTCCGGGAGCGTGAACGTCGCCAGGATGTAGACGAGCGTCGCGTCCTTGAAGCCGATCGCCTCGGTGGGGTCCGGGCACGGCACGGTCGCGAGCTCGGCGCCGACCGCCTCGCCCGCCACGGCGCAGGACGTGGGCCGCAGCACGCGGCCGTCGGGCAGCGCCAGGCGCATGTTCTTGCCAGAGAAGTCGTCGTTGTTCTCGTTCACGTCCGGCTGCGGCCACGCCTTGGTGCCCGCGTAGATGCCGACCGTGAGCTCGCGGCCCTGCCGCACCTGCTCCACGGGCACCTGCGCGGTGACCGTCTCGGTGCGGCCGTACAGTCCCTCGTCGAAGACCGTGAGCACCTGGTCGCCGAGCTTGATGCCGTTCCGGAAGAACGCGTCCGTGCTGGTCGCCTCGAACGCGAACACGGGCGCGCGCTCGAGCGACGGCACGGGTGCGGCCACCGGCTCGCCGTCGATCGCGAGCGACAGCGCGGCCGGGTCGCCGTCCGTCGTGGCCGCGACGCGCGTCTCGCCGCCCACGTGCTGGCCCTCGGTCACGTCCAGCCGGACCGGGTCGGGCTCACCGTCACGCAGGTCCACGCGGACCGGGCCGAACGTGGTGGTCCGGGTGCCGTCGGTCGCGCGGACCCGGTACTCGACCCACTCCTTGCCGTACAGGTCCACCTCGGGGATCGCGTACGCGTACCGGTGCGGTGCGCTCGCCTGGAGCAGGTGCGTCACCGGCTCGTCCACGTCCGTGTCGATCGTGAGCGCGACCGTCCGCACCTGCCGGTCGTCCTGGACGTCCAGCAGCACGTCCAGCGCACCCGGCTCCTGCGGCGCCTCGGGTCCGCCGGTCAGGTCCTCGACCACCGGGGGCGTCTGGTCCTGCGGCGTCGCGACGAGGCCCGCGGGCACCTGCCCCGGGCTGACCCGGCCGGGCGTCGGCGCGGCCAGGCCGACGAGCGTCTGCTCCGAGCCCGTCGGGTCCTTCGGCGTCCACAGGTGCGCGCCGGGCGCCGGGTTCCACGCGTACTGGATCGCCGTGGTGGCGGTGGTCTGCGCGTCGGTGAACCAGTACGCGCGGCTCACGTCCTGACCCGTGTTCGTCATCACCTGGATGCCGCGCGGGCCCGCGTTGGCCATGCCGCCCGAGCGGACCTCGACCAGGTCGGTGCCCGGCACCAGGTCGGTGCCGAACTGCGCGTTGAAGTCCGCCGCGCGCAGCGCGTCGTTGGCGCCGTTCTTGATCCAGAGCACCAGCGTCCCGCCCGGCGCGATCACCGGGTCCGTGGGCGTCGCGGGCCACAGCGCCGAGCTGGTCTGCACCGCGTTGGCGTCCACGTACAGGTACGCGAGCGTGAAGTCGTCGAACGCGACCGGGGCGTCGGAGCCGTTGTAGACCTCCACGAACTCGTACGCGTCGGCACCTGCGACGTTGGCCGTGTCCGGGGCGATCTCCGTGACCTGCAGGATCGGGGCGTGCAGGTCCGGGTCGGTGGGCGGGAGCGTCGGGCCGGGTGTCGGCTCCGTCGTGGGGTCGGTGGTCGGGTCAGTCGTCGGCTCCGTCGTCGGCTCGGTGGTCGGCTCGGTCGACGGGTCTGTGGTCGGGTCGGTCGACGGGTCGCCGGTCGGGTCCGGCTCGGGGGCGGTGGCACCCACCTGCTCCGGGACGACGACGCCCGGGGTGGGCGCCTGCTGCTGCGCGAACACGGGCTGCACGGCGCTGCCCTGGGGCGGCACGCCGAACAGCACGGGCAGGTCCACACCCTTGTCCGCGGCGGTCCACGTCACCTGCGCGACGTCCGAGGTGACGCCGTCGACCGTCCGGCGCAGCCACATCGTCGTGCCACCGTTGTTCAGGCCGTCCTGGCCCGTGAGGCGCACCAGCGCGTAGTCGCCCGTGACGCCCTTGCCCGCGTAGAACGCGCGGAAGTCGTCGTCGGACAGCGCTGCCGCACCCGAGAGGCCGCTGTTGTACGCCCACAGCACCACGGTCCCGTGGCCCGGCACCACCGTCCCGTCGGGCACGGTGAGCACCTTCTCGGTCGACCCGCTGCGGTACACCACGGAGTACCCGTCCGCGGTCAGGTCGATCGCCGCGGACGTGGTGTTGTGGACCTCGACGTACTCCCACGCGTCGATGCTGGTCCCCGTGGCGCTGGGGCGGTTCGAGGAGTCGACGTTGATCTCGGTGATCAGCAGCGGCGGCAGGTCCGGTGCTGCCACCGCGGGGGCGGCCAGGGTGAGCGTGGTGACGGCGAGGGTCGCGGAGACGAGCGCGGCGAGATGCCGCGCCCCGGGGGCGCGCGGGGGCATGAGGACTCGCTTCGGGGTCGGGGGTGGTCCGCCGCGCAGCCTCACCAGCACGGATGAACGGCTGCCCGCGCCCGGGCGACCTGCGGGTGTCCTGCGGATGCCGAGTCCCCGACGCACGTGTCCGGAGCGGGCCCGCCGCCCCCGGGGCGCGGCTCAGCCCGCCATCGCCGCGCTCGTCGTGCGTGCGCCCGTCCGCACCCCCCGCCACAGGAGGTACCCGACCATCCAGACCTCGCCGACGGTCGCGAGGGCGGTGAGCGCCGTGGCCACGAGCGTCTGGTCCGGCGCGACCGCGGTGACGTACGTGCTCACCACGTAGCCGACGCCCCCCGCGACCAGGACCCAGCCGAGCGGGCGCGGCTGCCGGCCGGAACGCAGCACGAGCAGACCCATGGGCACCAGCCACAGCCCGAAGAACAGGCCGCCGAGGCCCCACGCGCGCTCCGCGAGGTCGTGCAGCAGCAGCACGGCCTGCTCGGGCTGCGCGTACGTGCCGGGCTCGGCGAGCGCGACGTGCAGGGCCGCGGTGGTGCACACGGTGGCCACCAGGATCAGGACCGCGTTGACGAGCCCGAACGCGGCGACCGCGGCCGCAGCCACGGCGTGGGTCCGGCGGTACAGCGCGAGGAAGCCGATCGCGGCGAGCGCCTGGCACACCACCACGGTCAGGTCCGCGACCGTGCCGACGTGCGCGAGCGTCTGGTGGTCGACCAGGTTGGCGGCGGTCGCCGTCGCGTCGTCGGGGACGTAGAGCCGCTGCCGGACCCCCAGGTAGCCGAGCATGCCGAACACGGCGAGGCCCAGGTAGGCGAGCCCGGTGAGCCGGGCGGTCCGGATCAGGTGTGCGTTCACGTGGTGCTCCCGGTGACGATGGGTGGGCATGACGGACGGCGGTCACGGCGACCGTGGCCGGACCGGCTCGCGTGGCGGCGCGGGCGCCGGGGTGGTGCGCGGGGTGGGTGCGTGGAGTGGGTGCGTGCGGCCCGGGTCAGCGGGCGGTCTCGTCGGGCGCGACGTACTGGAAGACGTCGTCCAGCGGACGGCCCAGGACGTGCGCGATCTGGAACGCGAGCTCGAGCGACGGCGAGTAGCGGCCGTGCTCGATCGCGATGACGGTCTGGCGGGTCACCCCGATGCGCCGCGCCAGCTCGGCCTGGGTGAGCTCTCCGTGCTCGATCCGTAGGTCACGGATCCGGTTGGTGACGCGCGTGGGCTTGGGGCCCATCAGAAGCCACGCCGGTAGAGCCGCAGCTTGGTGGTGGTCTCGACGAGCGCGCCCGCCGTGCCGACCACGAACAGCAGGTTGCCGATCCAGAACGTGTCGGCGTCGAGCATCGCGAGCACCAGCGCCCAGACGAACCCCGCCGCGAGGACGCCGATGTGCGCGCGGTGGGCACGCAGGCCGATCTCGTCGTCCCGCGCGTCCGTGCCGGACTCGACCACGGGCGCGTGGTGCTCGGTGCGCCCCGCGGCCGCCCGCCCGATCGTCGCGGTGACGCTCCCGACGATCGTGCCGACGATCGTCAGCAGGATCGAGCCGACCACCGACGCGCCCAGCGTCCACAGCATCGGGACCACCCACTCGATCTCGTGGGCGGGCGTGCGCGCCAGCTGGACCCCGAGGTAGAGGAGGTACGCGCCGGAGGTGAGCACCACCGCGACCAGGTAGGCCCAGACCGACCGTTCGGTGGTGGTCATGGGGACCGGCTCGTCGTCGCCGGGGAGGTCGTGCACCGCGTCCTGCATGGCTGCTCCGATGTGAAGAATCTTTGACATGCCGACCGTAGGACCGCGGCACAGGCCGTGTCAACAATCTTTGACATGCTCGGCGTCGGGGACCTTCGTCGGGCACCCCCCTCCCGCACGGGTGCGAGCCTGACCTGCGACGACACCGGGAGGACCGCACATGCCCGCACCGCTGCACCGCCACGCCGCGCGCGAGCTCGACGCGGTCCCCCTCAACGTCGGCTTCGCGCGGGCGGTCGTCGAGGGCACCGTCGCCGGTGGTCTGTGGTCAGACCGGCACGACCACCCCCGCGCGTTCCACGCCGTGCACCCGTACGGCATGTCGCTGGTGTGGGGCGAGGCCGTCGACGAGGCCGTGGAGCACGTGCTGGCCCACCTGCGCTCACGCACCGCGGGCGAATGGCTGCAGGTGGACCCCCGCAGCGACGTCGACTGGGTGGCCGCGCTCGAGGCCGTGCCGCTGGACGAGCACGCCGGCCCCGGCCGCGTGGTGGCCCACACGCGCGTCAACTTCGCGTTCGACCGCGCGGCCTTCACGGCGGCCCGGCTCGGGCTGACGGCTCCGTCCGGGTGGCGCGCACGCCCCGCGACGGCGGCCGACTTCACGCTGCCCGGCGCCGTGGTGCCCAGCGGGTTCTGGCCCGACGCGCCCACGTTCCTGGCCCGCGGCGGCGGCTGGGTGGTCGCGTCGGCGCAGACCGTGGGCGCGATCGCGTTCACGTCCTACCGCGTGGCCGACGAGGTGGAGGTCGGCATCGAGACGGCCGCCGCCTGGCGCCGCCGCGGGCTGGCCGCCGCCGCTGCCGCGGCGATGATCGAGGACCTGCTGGCCCGCGGTCTGACGCCCGTGTGGTCGTGCCGTGAGGACAACGTCGCATCGCTGCGCCTGGCGGTCGCGCTCGGCTTCCGTCCGACGCTGCGCGTTCCGTACCTCCGGATCCCGCCCCGCGCCTGAGCCCTCCCGGATCCGCGATGCGTGCGTGTCGGAGGGCGGGCCTACCGTCGGCGGCATGGCTATCGCGCGCTACCCCGTCACGGTCCTCGACTGCCCGGACCCCGCCTCGCTCGCCACGTTCTACGCCCGCCTGCTCGACTGGACGGTCGAGGCCGAGGAGGACGGCAGCTGGGCGCACATCCGGGCCGACTACGGCCAGAGCCTCGCGTTCCAGAAGGTCGAGGGGTACACCCCGCCCCGCTGGCCGGGCCAGGACGTCCCGCAGCAGCTCCACCTGGACCTCGACGTCGACGACCTGGACGCCGGCGAAGCAGCCGTGCTCGCGCTGGGCGCGACCAAGGCCGAGCACCAGCCGGGCGAGTCGTTCCGCGTGTTCCTCGACCCCGCGGGTCACCCGTTCTGCCTCTGCGTCGGCTGAGGGGCCGCCTCGTCCGCTCGAATCGCCCCGCGCACGTGCCCGCGCGCACTACGGTCGGGCGGACGAACCTCAGACGGAGGGAGCGTGGACCCGTGCGACGTGCCGCCGGGCTTCGCATCGAGCACAACCCCAGCGGTGACGCGTACGGCGAGCTCGGACTCGGGAACGCGCGCGTCCTGTGTCGGTTCTAGCCGCTCCGTCCGCCACGGGCAGCTGAACGCGCCAGCGCCGGGGCAGCGCGTCGGCGGCAGAGAGGCCGGACGGGTGAGCTGGCTCGAGCGTCTGTCGCGTGGCCCGGTGCGCGGCGGACCAGCCGGCTCAGCACAGCTCGGCGCGTGACCACCACATCGTCGTCGCCGCGAGAGCCACGGCTCCGACGGGCACCGCCGCCCACAGCTGGAGGCCGGTCACGTCCGCGGCGGCCTCGCTCCCGCCCATCCCGGCCCAGAGGCCGGGTGCGGCCCACGGGAACCACGCGCCCGCTCCGGCCACGGTCGCGATCTGCGTGACCACGACCAGGCCGAGCAACGCGCCGACGCCCGGCAGGTATCCCCGCCAGCGGGACGCGACCCACGCGACCGGGAGGCTCAGCAGCGCAGTCAGCAGCGTCACGACGAGCGCGCGGCCCGCACCGCGCGCGGCGTCGGCACCGGGCGCCCCGAGCCCGATGGCACATCCGAGGGGGATCGAGACCAGCACCGCCGCGAACCCGCACAGCACCGCGCCGCCCAGGACGGCAACGAGCTTGGCGAGCACCACGGACGCCGGTGAGGTGGGCAGCGCCCACAGCCCGGTGACCGTGCCCTCGGCGAACTCACGCCCGACCGTCCATGCGGCGACGACACCCACGGCGAGGAGCGTCGCGACCGACAGGATCTGGGCGAGCATCCCGAGGTAGGCGTGCCAGCCCTCGCCCTGCAGCATCGGTCGCACCTTGAGGGCCATCTGCCCGTCGCCGCCGCCGAGGCCCACCGCGGTGAACAGCGCGGTGGCCGCACCGGTGCCGAGAATCAGGACGGCGGCCGTGGTCCGCGCGACCGCCGACCGCCGGAGCTTGAGGGTCTCGACCTCCCACGCCGCGCGGATCATGCCCGGCCCTCCGCCTGATCGACGGCGTACACCATCGCGAAGAACTGCCGCTCGAGGTCGACGCCACCCGGAGGCAGCCCGCCGATCACCCGCCCGTGGTGCAGGACGCTGATCCGGTCGGCCGTGCGGGCCACCTCGTCGAGGTGATGGCTGGAGACCAGGACCCCTGCACCGGCGTCACGCGCCTCACGCAGCCATCGCCGGACGACGACCACACCCGACGGGTCGAGCGCGTTGGTCGGCTCGTCGAGGACCAGGAGGCCCGGACGGTGCACGCTCGCGCACGCCAGGCCGAGCCGCTGGCGGTTGCCGAGCGACAACACCCCGGCCCGCCGGCCGGCCCAGTGCGTGAGCGCGAGGCGGTCGACCACGTCCGCGGCGGCCGCGGCGGCCGCGGACGGCTCCAGGCCGCGCAGGCGCGCGGCACAGATCACCGCCTGCACCACCGTCAGCTCCGGGTACGCGCTCGGCGTCTCGACGAGGTGCCCGACCCCGGCCCACAGCTCCTTCGGTGCCCGCCAGGGCGGCAGCATCCGGCCGTCGGGGTGCCGCACGGCGACGGTCCCCGCACCCGGCCGCAGCATCCCGAGCGCCAGGCGCATGAGGGTGGACTTGCCCGCGCCGTTCAGCCCGACGAGCGCGTGGATCTCCCCTGCCCGCACGGACAGGTCGACGCCGTCGAGCGCACGTTCGTCGCCGAAGGCGCGCGCCAGCCCGGATGCCCGCAGCAGCGGCCGGCCGGCCGGGGCGGCGCCTGTGCCGGCGGGAACCACGGTCACGCCGGGCCTGCGCTCGCGACGGCGCGTCCGCCCGCGTCGGCGCCCACGGCCAGGACGTCGAGCGCGCGCCGGATGAGCGTCCCCAGATCGCCGCTGTCCGGCTGTGCACCCCAGAGCAGCAGCGCCTCCATGAGCGCCGCGAGGCACGCGGCCGCGGCGACGGCCGCGTCCACCGGCGCCGCTCCGTCGGCGACGAGGGCCTCGCAGATCAGGCTCGCGGTACGGCGGTTGTTCTCCGCCGCTCGCGCACGGAGCCGGGGAGTCCGGGCGACCAGGCCGACGCGCGCCCGGGCCTGGGCAGCGCTCGGCTCCGGCAGTGCAGCCCACGCGGCGAGGATCCCGCACCGGACACGCTCGACCACGGGCAGCCCGCGGTCCTGGGCGCGCACGGCTCCCGCGATCACCTCGTCGTAGGGATCGTCCAGGACGACGTCCTCCTTCGTGGGGAAGTGGCGGAAGAACGTCATGTGGGAGACGCCGGCCGCCTGGGCGACCTGGTTGACCGTCGTCTCCTCGTACCCCTGGGCCAGGAACAGGTCGAGTGCAGCCGCCTGCAGACGTTCACGCGTGCTCGGTCGGCGTCCCATGGGCGCGATGTTAGTGACTAACATCGCGCGCGTCGAGAGCGGCGGAACTCCTCCCCTCCGCGAGCGGCGCAAGTGCGCGCAGCACGCGCGTGGTGGCCAGACGGCTCGACCTGCGCGCGCCCCGCCGCTCGACCGCGGCGCACCCCTCCGGCCAGAACCCGCGAGTCAGGGGCCATCCCGCTCCCGGGATCTGGGTGGCTGTCAGGTGGTCGAGCGCCGGTTGCACCCGTCGGTCGACGCCGCCGGCTCCCGCGACCACACCGATCACCTCGGTGAGGTCGGTGCGCCAGTCGAGCGGGAACGTGGGCATGAGCCAGTCGCTGGGCGAACCCGCGCGCCCCAACGGCAGGATCGTCCGGTCGCTCGCCAGCATCAGTCGTCGGTCGAGCAGCGCCTGACGGACGAGGCTCAGGAGCTCGGCGACCTCACGGGCTCGAGCTCCACCGCGGACCGGCACGCGCTCCTGCCACCTGGTGAGGGCGAGCCCGGCCTTGATCACCCCGATCACGCAGCTCGTGGCGGCCAGGCACCCGCCGTACCGCGTCGCCAGCGACGGCACGTACACGGGGAGCTCACCTCGAGGGGAGCGACCCGCCACGCGCACGTCCTGGTAGCGCAGGATCCAGTCCACCTGCGGCTCGGCGAGGTCGAGCCTGCCACCGCGCAGGAAGCAGACCGCCGCCAGCGCGACGTAGCAGGCCAGCACGCCGTCGTCGCGGCCGTTGCGCGAGAACACCCCGCGGTCGGTCGTCGCGTGCGCGCCCAGGAACCCCGCCGCGGCGGCCACGGCCTGGGACAGCGAGTGGCTCTCGCCGGGGACCTCGCCGAGCTCGTCGAGGTCGGCCACCACTCCCGCGGTCCACAACGTGGTGAGGACGCGCCGGCTCGCGTGGCCGGCGACGCCCCAGCTGCCGTCGTCGTGCTGGTGCGCCAGCACGTCACGCACCGGACCAGCGGGGAGGTGCGGTGCCGCGTCGAGCCAGCGGCGAGCGGCCTCGAGGTCGGGCATCGCGAGCCGCACGACGTGCGGCGGCGCACCGCCGGTCGCCGCCTCGCACGCACCCATCGCGTCACCTCCTCGGCCCCTGTCCCGCCAGCGTGACCCGCGCTCGGGGGTCGGGCGACGGACCGAGGTCCCCCGCCGCAGCCCTACGGCGGGTCTGGCGCGCGCGGCGGTCAGCCGATCAGCGGCCGTCCCTCCGGACGCCGGAACAACCGCCCGTGCTCACGCAGGACGAGCGCGGACGCCAGGGTGACCGGTCCGAGCCGCCCCGCGAACATCACGACGACCAGGACGAGCTGGTGGCCCGGATGCAGGTCGGCGGTGATGCCGGTGGACAGCCCGACGGTCGCGAAGGCCGAGACGACCTCGAACAGGATCTGGTCGAGGCTGTAGCGACTGGTCATCGCGATCGCGATCGTGGAGGCGACCACCGCGGCGACGCTGAGCAGGGCCACCGCGAGGGCCTGCCGGATGGTGGGGGCAGTCAGCCGCCGGTCGAACAGGTTGACGTCCGGTCGCCGCGCAGCTCGGCGATGATCGCCAGGAGCAGCACGGCGAACGTCCCGACCTTGATGCCGCCGGCCGTGCCGGCGCTGCCACCTCCGATGAACATGAGGACGTCAGTGCCCAGCAGCGTCCCGGTGTTCATCGAGCCGGTGTCGACGCTGTTGAACCCTGCCGTCCGGGGCATCACGGCCTGGAAGAAACCCGCAAGGACGCGCCCCGCCGGGTCGAGCGCGCCGAGCGTGTGGGGGTTCGACCATTCGGCGACGGTCATGAACAGCGTCCCGCCGAGCAGCAGGATCGCGGTCATCACGAGCGTGAGCCTGGTGTGGATGCTCCACCGCCTCGGGCGCCGGTGCTGCCGCAGCAGCTCGAGGATCACCGGGAACCCGAGACCGCCGAGCAGGACCGCGGCGGCGATCGGCAGGCAGATCCAGGGGTCGGTGGCGAAGCCGATGAGGCTGTCGCTGAACAGCGCGAAACCCGCGTTGTTGAACGCGGACACCGCGTGGAAGACCCCGAGCCACACGCTCGTGCCCCACGGATGGTGGTACGCAGTGGCGAACCGGACGGTGAGCACGATCGCGGTGATCGCCTCGACCGTGAGGCTGATCCTGGCGACACCGAGCAGCACCGTGCGCACGTCGCCCAGGCCGACGCTCTTGGTCTCGGCGGCCGCGAGCATCCGCGAGCCGAGCCCGAGCCGGCGTGAGATCAGCAGCCCGAGCAGCGTCGCCAGCGTCATGATCCCGAGACCGCCGACCTGGATCAGCAGCAGGATCGCGGCCTGCCCGAACCCGGACCAGTAGGTGGCGGTGTCGACCACAGCGAGCCCCGTGACGCACAACGCCGAGGTCGCCGTGAAGAGCGCCTCCAGTGGCGGCGCTCCGCCGGGCCCGTTGCGGGAGATCGGCAGCAGGAGCACCGACGCGCCGATGACGATCCCGAGCGCGAAGCCGGCCACGACGGTGCGCCCGGGGTTGTCGATGCCGAGCCGACGACGGCGGGGAGGACGGCAGAGCAGCGCGCCGAGCGGGACAGCCACGGACCGGTGATGCCTCTGCTGGGGGGGTCGCGGGCCGATGCGGCCAGCGGCGCCGGCAGGGTCGCCGGGTGCGACGTTCGAGCCTACGGAGCCCCGAACCGTGCACCCCGGCCGTGCCTGGCTCAGCGGCATCAAGATTTCGTCAGGGTTCTCGCGGCGTCGGCGACGTGCGGACGGTGGTGGCGTGCTCGTGTCGCGGTGTGTGCGAGCCTGGCCGGGTGTCGAACCGCCGGAACGCCCGCGGCCCGGCGCTGGTGGTGCACGGCGCGATCGCGCGCCGTCGCCGGGTCGCCGGGTTCGTCCTGGCCGGCGCCGGCCTGCCGGTGATCAGCGTGCTGCTCGTCGCGACTCGCGACGACGTCGCGCTGGGCAGCATCCTCCTCGTCTACCTGCTCGGCGTCGTGGCGGTGTCGGCAGTCGGCGGGATGCTTCCCGGTCTGATCGCCGCGGTGCTCTCCTTCGGCCTGGCGAACTGGTTCTTCACGCCGCCCCTGCACACCCTGGCGGTGGAGGGCGGTGACACGCTGATCGAGCTGGCGGTCTTCGCCGTCGCCGCCGTCGTGGTGGCAGCGACCGTCGAGCTCGCGGCGCGCGACCGGCTGCGGTACCAGCAGGACCTGGACGCGCAGGTGGCCCGCACGCGCGAGCTGGCGGCCGAGGACCGGGCACGGACGGCCCTCCTCGCATCGGTCGGGCATGACCTCCGGACACCGTTGGCGAGCACCAAGGCCGCGGTCAGCAGCCTGCGGCAGACGGACGTCGCATGGCCGGACGACGCTCGCGCCCAGCTGCTGGCGACGATCGAGGACTCGACCGACCGACTGGCTCGGCTCGTGGCGAACCTCCTGGACATGACCCGTCTGCGCTCGGACGCCGTGACCGCCAGGGTGCGACCGATCGCGCTCGACGAGGTGCTCGCCCGCACCACGCTCGGCGAGCACCGTGCGAGCGTGGACACCGTGATCGCCGACGACCTGCCGCTCGTCCTCGTCGACCCCGGGCTGCTCGAACGAGTCGTGGACAACCTCGTCGAGAACGCCGTGCGCTTCAGCCCGGCTGGTACGCGCGTCCGGATCCGGGCGGCCACGGGCCGCTCGGGCGTCGACCTGAGCATCGTCGACCACGGTCCGGGCATCCCACCCGAGCGACGCGACGAGGTGTTCGCCGCGTTCCAGCGCCTGGACGACCGGGACGCCGGGTCGCACGTCGGGCTCGGGCTCGCCATCGCGAGAGGCTTCACCGAGGCCATGGGCGTGGATCTGAGCCCGTCGACCACGCCCGGCGGAGGTCTCACCATGACGCTGCGGCCGCCGGTGGCGCCGCAGTGACACGCCTCATGCTCGTCGAGGACGACCCGGCTCTGGTCCGGACGTTGGAGCTGACGCTCGGCGTGCACGGCTTCGACGTGCACGCCACCGGCCTGGGCGCCGAGGCCCTGGTGCTCGCCCGTACCGCCCAGCCCGACGTCGTGATCGTCGACCTCGGGCTGCCCGACATCGACGGCCTGGACGTCGTGCAGGCCGTCCGGCGTCAGTCAGACATCCCCGTGCTCGTGCTGTCCGCGCGGGACGCGCAGCAGGACAAGGTCCGCGCGCTCGACGCCGGCGCCGACGACTACGTCACGAAGCCGTTCGGGATGGACGAGCTGCTGGCCCGGCTGCGCGCCGCGCTGCGCCGTGCGGCACCCGGCGATCGGCCATCGTCTTCCAGACCGAGCACCTCATGATCGACCGCACGGCCCGGCGCGTGGAGCGCGACTGTGCGCGAGTGCACCTCACACCGACCGAGTGGAACCTGCTGGAGGCTCTGCTGCGGTCCCCCGGCCGGGTGGTCACGCAGCGGACGCTGCTGCAGGAGGTGTGGGGGCCGCAGTACGTCGACGAGGTGGCCTACCTGCGCGCCTACGTCGCCCAGCTGCGACGCAAGCTCGAGGCGAGCCCCGCCCTGCCCCGCCATCTGCTGACGGAACCGGGCGTCGGGTACCGGTTCGAGCCGTGACGTGCGCGAACGAGCTGTGGCGGAGACGGTGGGATTTGAACCCACGGAAGGGTTTGACCCCTTCACGGCCTTAGCAGGGCCGCGCACTAGACCTGGCTATGCGACGTCTCCAAGTGCGCACAGGCTACCCGGGCGGGTCGCCGTGCGGCAAAACCCGGGCCTCAGCGGTCGAACGCCCAAGTCCGGTCGGTCAGCATGCGTGCCACCGCGAGCCCGATGGACAACGAGATGACGACGAGAGCGGCCTGCACGCCGTACGCGAGCGCGTCGAGCGTCTGGCCGTCGGACAGGTGGAAGATCGCCCGGTAGGCCAGCACGCCGGGCACCATGATGACGACGGCCGGCACGGACACGGTCACGCGCGGCACGTCCAGCCGCGGCGCCAGGTAGTGCGCCAGCACGCCGACGACGAGCGCGGCGCCGGCGGCAGCGGCCTGCGTGACCACGCCGAGGTCGACGAGCAGCAGGCGGCCGACGTTGGCGACCATGCCGACCGTGGCGGCGAGCACGGCCATCCGCCAGGGACTGTTGAACATGAGCGCGAACCCGATGACGCCCAGGAAGCTCGCGACGAACCGGAGCGACCACAGGACCACGGGGGCGAGGTCCGGCGGGGGCGGCGGGTCGGGCTGCAGACCGACCACCGACGAGACCGCCCAGACCGCGAGCGCGGCGGACGTCAGGACCATGAGCGCGTACGTGAGCCGGGACAGGCCGGCGGAGAAGTCGAGCCGGGCCAGGTCCAGAGCGCCGGCGACCAGCGGGAAGCCGGGGATCAGGAACAGCACCGCGGAGACGTACCCGGCCTCGTGCCGCGTGGTCAGCGCGCCCAGCTCGTGCAGGCCCGTGACGAGGCCCAGGTAGCTGAAGCACGCGATCGCGGCGGCGAGCATGGTGACGCCGAACGGGTTGTAGCCGCGGTGCAGCATCGCCCGCCGCACCAGCTGCCCCAGCCCGGCCGCGATGAACACGCCGCCGATCTCCACGGGCCCGCCGTTGTTGAGGAACGCGAACGCGGCACACGCGATCGCGGACCACAGCGCGTTGAGCACCGCCGGGTACAGCGGAGGACGGGTCGCGATCTGGTGCACCTGGACCAGCACCTCGTCGACCGGGACGGGCTTGCCGGTGGCCTGGTGCTGCCGCTCGAACCGCGTGACCATGCGCTCGATGAGCGCGAGGCGGTCGGCGTTGACGCCCACCGCGCGGACCTCCGCGACCTCGGTGCGGAACGAGTGCTCGCGGTGCGAGGTCGTGGTGATCTCCGTGAGGGTCACGTGGGCCTCGTGCCGGTCGACGCCCATGGCGCGCGCGATCCGTGCCATGGAGGCCTTGACCCGGTAGGAGCCGGTGCCACCGGACAGGCTCAGCTTGCCCACCTGCAGGGCGGCGCCGGACCGGCGGATGAGGTCGAGCTCGTCCGCGTCGGGGTAGCTCGGATGCTGGGTGCGCACGGGACCATCTTGGCGTGCCCGCGAGCGCGCGACTGGGCCGATCGGACTAGGGCGTGTCTGCGCCGGCCGGGGCCGTGCGGGTGCGCACGACGACGAAGGCGCCCGGCCGGGGGTCGCGCGACGTCGTGACCTGTGGACACGGGCGCATACCCCGGGACGCTCGCCCCCTAGACTCGCGCGGGCCGCGCGGAGACCCTGCCCGGCGTCCACCGAGGAGGCACCACCCCGATGTCGGTCCAGTCCCGCGCCCGGAGCGCGGCAGCAGTGCTCACCACGGCGGCTCTCGCGTTCGGCATCACCGGCTGCAGCGGCGACGAGCCGGTGGCTCCGGCCGAGTCGCGGTCGGCCGAGCCGTCGGCGCAGCCCACGGACGACGCCTCGCTGTTCGCCCACGTGTGGGACTTCGCCGGCCCGGAGGGCCAGAACGTGCGGCAGTACCTCCGCCTCGCCGACGACGAGTGGACCGTGCTGTTCGCCGGCGACGACGGCGCGACCGTCGTCGTCCTGGACCCGGAGACGGGCGCCGAACTGGCCAGCCAGCCGCTCGAGGGCATCTCCTACGCCGACGACTGCGTGCCGGGCGACGCGACGATGCTGTGCACGCAGATCGCCACGGACTCGTTCGTCGTGGTGGACCTCGAGACGCTCGAGACGATCGCGAGCGTGCCGGGCGGTGAGCCGATGGGCGTCGTGCTCGAGGGTGGCGTCGGGGACGACGTCGAGAGCACGCGAGACCATCGCGTCGCCGGGTGGTACCGAGCGGGCGACGTGCTCACGGTGCTGGACGCGACGGGCGAGGTGTCGGCGTCCTGGACGGGCGTGACGGACGCCGTGTCGGTCGGCCCGACGCTCTGGAACGGCGACTACTACCGCGGCAACCAGATCCTGCGGGCGGGCGGTGGCGCGGCCGAGACCTCGACGACGCCCCTGCCGGAGGCCTTCCTGTCGCCCACGCGCGCCGTCGCGCGCCGCGCCGACGCTCCTGGATGGGTCCTCGTCGACGACCAGCTCACGCCGCTCGGCACGGTCGACGGCGTGGAGGGTGACGAGAGCATGTTCACCCCCGTCGACACCGGCGAGGGCTGCCCGCTCGTCGACCAGGCGGGCGTGCGGGCGGGCGACGACAGGAGGGCGTACCTCCTGGACCGTGAGACCTTCGGGCGCACGCCGTTGAGCGAGGAGCTCGTCATGGACAGCACGGCCTCGGGCGTGTGCCGTGACGGCGAGATCTTCGCGACGCTGGCGGCTCCGGGGACGTGGGAGGCCGAGCTGTACCGCATCAGCGCGGACGGCACGGTGACGCACGTGACCGATGGGGTCGAGCAGATCGTGAACGGCCTCGGCGGCGACCTGGTCCTCGCCGAGGGTGGCGGTCGCTCGTACGTCCTGGACGTGACCACCGGTGAGGCGCTCGAGGAGGTCGACGACCTCGACCTGACGCGGTCGCTGCTCCCGTCGCTCTTCGACGCCGCACCGCTGTACGTCCAGCACGAGGGCGGCATGCGTGCGTACCGGAGCACGGCGGGCTCCTGACCGGTCCCGATTCTGCGAGACGCGGGGTGCCCCGCACGCCGCCTGCCGCCAGGATGGGCGGGTGCGTGAGTTCACGATCGAGGGCCGAGCCGACGTGGCACGGGGAGCGGCACACCTGCGGTGCCGCCTGCTGGCGCCGTCCGACCAGGTGTGGGAGGGCTTGACCGCCGGCACGCGCACCCCCAGCTGGCTGGGGCGCCTGGACGTCGGCTCGATCCCCGCGGGGGGCGAGTTCACTCTCTGGCACGACGATGACGTCCGGTCCCGGCATCGGGTCGTGCAGTGGGAGCCGCCACGCGTGCTCACACTCACGTGGGACTTCCCCGAGGAACGCCCGAGCCTGGTCACGTTCGAGATCACCGAGACAACCACGTCCGAGGCGACGCTCTCCGTGCACCACGAGGGCCTGGAGGACGCAGCGTCCTACACGGCCGGTTGGCACCGTCACCTGCAGTTCCTGGCGGCGCACCTCGCCGGCCAGGACCTGCCGGCCGAAGAGTTCTGGAGCGGCTACGACCAGCTCGTCGAGCACTACGCCGTCCCGAGCTCCGACCCCGGTGCCTCACCTGCCTGAGTTCCCGCCCCAGGGCGCCGCCCTCGCGTCACCGCATACCCGCTAGGTCGCGCTCACGTCGCCGTCGACGTACTGCCAGCCGTCGGCGTCGCGGACGAACCTGCTGACCTCGTGGAGCGAGCCGCGGCCGCCGGGGCCGCGGTGGAACGCCTCGAACTCGACCGTCCCGCGGGTGTCGAACGGGCCGCCGCCGCTCGTCGTCCGCACGTCCAGGCGGTACCAGGTGACGTCGTCGTCGAGCTCGACACTGGCGGGGCGGGTGGTCGGGTGCCACGTGCGGACCAGGTAGGCGGCGTCCCCCACCGCGAACGCGCTGAACCGCGAGCGCATGAGCTGCTCGGCGGTCCCGGCGCGGGCTGCGCCCAGGTGCAGCGGCTCGCAGCACTCGGCGTAGGTCAGCCCGCTCGAGCACGGGCAGCGGGTCGCGGTCACCGCGTCAGTATGGTCCGGGCAATGGTCCGCACGCCTGACGCCGCAGGTGGGCGCACTGTCGATGCTCGCAGCAACCGTTCTGCTGTGAGCCAATTGCGTTGACCTCGCGCGGGCGCCGGGAGTCTTCTGGACCCCGTCCGACGAGACGCTGGGTCAGCCGCCGTCGCACCGGACGAACCGGGCGTGTCAGACCCTCTCATTAGCGTCGGCACCGCCACTCGGCATCGTCGCCCACCACCCCTTGCCTTCCTCGGCGCGCCCGCGCGCCCGTGACCTGTTGGAGACACCATGACCGAGCCCGTGAGCGTCGCCAAGGCGACGTCCCCGGTCACGGCGGCACCGCCGCTGGAGACGTCCGCACCCGATCCCCGACGCTGGCGGATCCTGGCCGTCATCGCCGTCACCCAGCTCATGCTGGTGCTCGACGCGTCCATCATGAACATCGCGCTGCCGTCGGCCGGGGCGGACCTCCGCATCGCCGACGCCGACGTCCAGTGGGGCGTGACGGCCTACACGCTCGCGTTCGGCGGACTGCTCCTGCTCGGCGGGCGCGTGGCCGACTACCTGGGCCGCAAGCGCGCGATGCTGATCGGCCTGATCGGCTTCGCGGTGGCATCCGCCCTGGGCGGTGCCGCGCAGAACGCGGGCATGCTGTTCGGCGCCCGTGCCCTGCAGGGCGTCTTCGGTGCGCTGCTCGCCCCGGCCGCGCTCGCGCTCATCACGGTCACGTTCACCGAGGCGCGCGAGCGTGCCAAGGCGTTCGGCGTCTTCGGTGCGATCTCCGGCGGTGGCGCCGCGATCGGCCTGCTCGCGGGCGGGGCGCTCACCGAGTACCTCGACTGGCGCTGGTGCCTGTACGTGAACCTGCCCATCGCGCTCGTCACCGCGGTCGTGGGCATCCGGGTGCTGCGTGAGTCCCGCGCCACCGGTGACCGCCACTTCGACATCCCCGGGGCGCTGCTGTCGAGCGTCGGCCTGGTGGTCCTCGTGTACGCCTTCACCGAGGCGGCCAAGCAGACCACGAACGCCGCGGGCCTGCCCCAGGCGGTCGGCTGGACCGACCCGCTGGTGGTGACGCTGCTCGCGGTGGCGGCCGCGCTCCTGGTCGGGTTCGTGCTCCTCGAGCGGCGGGTCGCCAACCCGCTGCTGCCGCTGCGCATCGTGCTCGACCGCAACCGCGGCGGCTCCTACCTGATCTTCCTGCTGGTGGGCGCGGGCCTGTTCTCGATGTTCCTGTTCATGACGTTCTACTTCCAGTACGTGCTGGGGTACGAGCCCATGAAGGCGGGCTTCGCGTTCCTCCCGTTCAGCGTCTCGCTGATCCTGGTCGCCGGGCTCGTCGCGCAGCTCCTGCCGCGCGTGGGACCCAAGCCGCTGCTCGTGGTCGGCCTCACCGCCGGCATCGTCGGGATGCTGCTGCTGACCCGGACCCAGCCGGACTCGAACTACTGGACCACGGTGCTGCCCGCGCTCGTCGTGCTGAGCGTCGGCATGTCGATGGTGTTCATCCCGGCCTCCTCCACCGCGCTGGTGGGGGTGGGCGGCCACGACGCGGGCATCGCCAGCGCGGTGCTCAACACGTCGCAGCAGGTCGGCGGCTCGCTGGGCCTGGCCCTGCTCAACACGTTCGCGCTCACGGCGACCACCGACAAGTTCGCGGAGCTCATCGCGTCCGGGCAGGACGCCGGTTCGCCGGCCGCCATCGCGACCGCGAACGTGGCGGGCTACCACGTGGCGTACTTCGCGGGCGCCGGGCTCCTGGCGCTCGGGCTCGTCGCCGCGGTGACGCTGATCCAGGCGCGCCGCAGCGACCTGCCCACGGAGGGCGCGGTGGCCGCGGCCTGATCGGTCCCGGAGTCCCGGTCCGCAGCGGCGCCGCCGCTCGCGGACCGGGACTTCTGGCGTCCGGGGCCGGCTCCGGCCGGATCAGGCCTCCTCGAAGCGGACCGTGCGCGTCGCGACGTCCGCGTGCACCAGCCGCACCCGCACCTGCGTGCCCTGCTCGAGGCCCTCCCCGACGATCTTGGCGTGCACCACCGGGTCGGCCACCTGCAGCACGCCCGAGCGGCCGTCGTCGCGGACGTCCACCACCACGCCCGTGAACTCCTGCCCCTCGCGGCCGCTCAGCAGCGCCGCCTCGACCAGGTCCAGGCATCCGCGCTCGTACGCGGACGCCCGACGATCACCCGCGGCCATGAGCTCCGGGAGCGTCGGCAGGGCGCCGCGCACCCAGTCCGGCACCGGCTCACCTGCGCTCACCGCAAGGCACACCTCGGTGCCGAACCGGTCCACCAGCCGGCGCAGGGGCGCCGTCACGTGCGCGTACGGCGCCGCGATCGCGCCGTGCGTGACGCGCTCCGGGACCTGGCCGTCGAACGCGACGTACGCGGCGCCGCGCAGCAGCGAGGTCGCCTCGGTGAGCACCGCGGCGTGCTGCGGGCGGGCCGCGTCGAGCGTGCGCAGCACCGCCCCGGGCGCCGTTCCCTGCGGCCAGTCCACACCCAGGGCGAGCGCGGTGCGTCGGAGCCGGGCGACGTCACCCGCCTGCGCATCCGGCAGCGTGCGCAGCACGCCGACGCCCGCGTCGAGCATCAGGCGCGCCGCGCACATGCCCGTGAGCAACGAGATCTGCGCGTTCCACTCCTCGACCGGGAGCGTGGTGCGGCTGGTCAGCACCCACGCACCGTCCGCGGTGCGGTCGACCTCCTGCTCGGGCGTGGGCAGCGTGATGCCGCCGCGTGCGCGCTCGGCCGCGACCCGCAGCTCGCCGACCTCCCACAGCAGCGCCAGGGGCCCGTCGTCGCCCGCGAGCCCGGTGCCCGCCTCGATCGCCCGCTGCACCTCGTCGTACGTGAGCCGCGCGGTGCTGCGCACCGTGGCCCGGCGGACCGTCACCCGCTCCACCGCGCCGTCGGCGTCCAGGTCGATCTGCCAGAGCGCCGCGGGAGCCTCCTGGCCCGGGAGCAGGCTCGCCGCGCCCTCGCTCAGCTCCGGAGGGTGCAACGGCGTGCGGCCGTCGGGCGCGTACAGCGTGGTGACGCGGGCGCGCGCCTCGCCGTCCACCGCGCCGCCCGGCGTCACCCAGGACGCGACGTCGGCGATCGCGTAGCGGACGCGGAACCCGTCCCCGCGGCGCTCGATGTGCAGCGCCTGGTCCAGGTCCATCGAGCCGGGTGGGTCGATCGTCAGCAGCGGGACGTCGCGCGCGTCGTCGCGCGGGGCGTCCGCCGGACCGGCGGCGGCGCGTTCGGCCGCCTCGGCACGAACCGCTGCAGGGAAGTCGGCGGGGACGCCCAGCTCGTCGCGAAGGGTCTGCAGGCCTGCGCGGACCGCCTGGTCCACCTCGGCCAGGCGTGCGGACGGGACTGCGAGGCGAACTCGTCGACGAGGCACCCGCCGAGCCTAGGCCGACGCGCCACCCGGAGGCGGCGCGTCGGCCCGGCGTCGTCGCGTCAGACCGTCACTGCTGCGGGGCAGCCGGCGGCTGCTGCTGGGGTGCGGGCAGGGTCTCCGGAGCGGGCGGGGCCGCCGGAGGGGGCGGGGTGGCAGGTGCCGGCGGGGTGGCGGGCGCGGGTGCCACCGGGGGCACCGGCGCTCCGGGGGCCTCGACGCCGGCGGGCGGCGCACCCGGCGCGGGGGCGCCGTACGGCGCGGCACCGAACGGCGCGGGCGCGGCCTGCGTCTTCGAGCGGCGCTTGACCAGCACGACGGCCAGCACCACGCCCACCACGACCAGGAGACCGACGACGAGCAGCACCACGAGCAGCACCGGGAACGAGCTGCCGCTGTCCTTGGCGACCGCCTGCATCTCGAGCGTCGTCCCCGGCTCGCCCTCCCACGTGACCGCGTTGCCGTCGATGCGGCCGTTGGCGCTCTCCACCGGGCCGGGGAAGCGGAACGTGATGGTGATCTCGGCGCCGGACAGCTGCTCGGCGTCCATGCCGGACTCCATGTCGAGCGGGAGCGAGCCGTCGACCGTGAACTTGCCGTCCTCGTGCGTGACGCTCATGGTCTCGTCGCCGAAGTCCTCGAGCGGGACGGCCTTGAGCGTGTAGGTGCGGCCGACGAACGTGTCGTCCTCGTAGGGCTCGGACGTCGCGTCGCCGTCGAAGGGGTCCTCGTCACCGACGAGGTCGTCGAAGGACGCGCCCATGGTCTCGAGCGCCGCCTTGCTGGCCGCCATGACGACCGTGCCTTCCACGGTGTCGTCCTTGTTGAACGCGACGTCCATGTCCAGCTTCATGCATCCGGAGAGGGCGAGCAGGACCATCACGGCGCCGGCCACCAGGGCGACAGGCTGGGTCAGTCTGTGTCGGGGTGTCATGTGCCCCATCCTTGCGGCACCACGCCGCCCGCGTCAGCCGAACGCCCGTCGGGTGGGTGTGCTGCGCGCCGCACCGGAGGCACAATGGCCGCGTGGCTGGGCACCGGGTGTTCTCGATGAGCGTCGCCAGCGTGTACCCGCTCTACGTCCAGAAGGTCGAGCGCAAGGGCCGCACGCAGGCCGAGGTCGACGAGGTGATCCGCTGGCTCACGGGGTACGACGACGCGGGCCTGCGCCGCGTGCTCGACGACGAGGTCGACTACGCCACGTTCTTCGAGCGGGCACCGCACCTCAACCCGAACGCCGCCCTCATCACCGGGCTCATCTGCGGGATCCGGGTCGAGGAGATCGAGGACCCGCTCATGCAGAAGATCCGCTGGCTCGACAAGCTGGTCGACGAGGTCGCCCGCGGCAAGAAGATGTCCTCGATCCTGCGCGGCTCCGCGGCGTCCTGAGGGTGCCGACGTCCGGGCCGCGCCTGGTCGGGCTCTCAGGACCTTCGTCGCGCGCCTCTCTCGAGAGGCCCTCATCCGCCCTCGGGCGACTCGGTGACGATCGAGCCGTTGAGATCGAATGAGCTCAACAAGGCCATCAATCGCTCGTTCACGGTCAGGTGGTTCGCTACCAGCCAGGCGTCGTCCGCGTCCGGCCGGCCGACGACGTCCATGCGGTGCCACTGCCCGAGATCGACGTCCTCGCCGCGCATCAGGATGTCGAACTGCTCTCCCTTGCACGCGTCGACGTGCCCGAACACCAACCCGGTGATCGACGCGCTCTCGAGTGCCCGGCGCAACCGGTCCGTGACCAGGAACGTCGGGAACGTCTCGACGATGTCCTCACCCCGCCAGGCGTCGAAGGCGAACTGGAAGTACTCGACGACCGGCGGCCACGTCGACGTGTTCAGTACGGCATCCGGTCCGAGCTCGCCGGACACCTTCGGTTCGACCCGGAACGTGGGCATGGAGTCGATCCTGCCAGCGGGTCGAGCGAGTACGCGACCACCCATCAACCGCTGTGGATGCCCGTGGGCATGACACCACTCGCCCTCGCTCGGCAGGTGTGAGCAGCGCAGGCGACTCGGCCGGAAACACGGCACCGCCGGATGCGTGGTCCACGCCGCGCGCCGCCGCACTGAGCCGCCCGAGCCGCCGCGCTCAGCTCAGGCACCGTGCATCTCCCATGATGTACATGGCGGTACGGTCCTGCCCCGCCCTCCGTACTCCGTCCTCGTCGTACTCGACCCGGGTCGCTTCGAAACTCGCCTCGTCGCTGAGCGTGCGCATGACCTGGACGATCTGCCAGAGCTCGCCTGGCTCGAGCACTGCCTCCTGGAGCGGGACCCTTCGCGCCCACGCATCGGCCGACCAGTCGTCATCTTGCGCCACGGACGGCGGGACGTCCGCAGCGACGGAGTACCACTTGCCGCCGTCGGGCACCAGGAAGACCCCGTCGACCTCGACATCGACCGGGGCTACGGGTTCGACCTTCCGAATCCGGATCGGCGACTCGCCGAGGTTCTTGACCCACACCGCACCGAGGGCGCGCGCGTGGCGCACCCCGGGGTCGGGACAGTTCAACTCCTCCCCACCGGGGCCAATCCTCAGCGACCCAGAAGGCAGCTCCGTGGAGGCGCTGCACCCCGCGCTCAGAGCCGCGATGGCGAGAACCCCCAGGACCGCGCGCAGCCGGTTGTGCCACGTTCGCGCTGTCACCGCCGGGCGACCAGCCTTCCGGTGTCGCTAGCGCTCCGATCGAAGCCCAGTCCAGCGACGCTGGATCCCCGCCCGAACGAGGTGTCCGAGCCCTCGCTGTGGATGGACCGCAGGGTCACGGCCGGCGTCGTCGAGCAGGCCAAGCGAATGACCGCGGAACGCCTTCCGAGGTCCTCGTGCGTCGGGGTTCCGCCGGCCGGCTCTGCGTCGCCCTCGCCAACCGTCGGGCGGCCATCCACCACGGGCATCTCAGCGACCTCGCCCACTGTCATTGGCCCGTCGGCGACTACGGTCACGTCGTCCCCCTCTCCGATCTGCGGGAACGCACGTACGGCGGAGGGCAAGGGATTCGAACCCTTGGGTACGGGGTCACCGCACCAACGGTTTTCAAGACCGTCGCTTTCGGCCGCTCAGCCAGCCCTCCAGCGCCGGCCTGAGCCGGCGGCGCGACGAGTCTCCCACAGCGCACGGGTGCGGGAGCGAGGTCACCACGGGGTCGCGTCGCGCTCCCACCATCGCGTCGGGAGGCCGGGCGAGACGACGACGAGCCCGAACAGCGCCCCGAGGCGCGCCAGGTGCGCGTCGTAGGTGGCCACGCCGGTGACGTCGCGGTGGGTCAGCATCGCGCCGCAGTGCAGCGCGACGTACGCGGTCGCGACCCCGCCCACGTCGGTGGCGCGGGCGATGGCCTGGTCGGAGAACCGGATCACCTCGAGCCGGCGGGCGACGTCGTGCGCCACGTCCTGCACGGCCTGGCCGCCGAGAGTGCGCGCGGTCCCGCGCAGCTCCGTGGTGCCGAGCGGCGTGGTCAGGAGCATGGGCTCGAACCGCTCGGCCCACGCGCGCCACATCTGCCCCTGGGGCGCACCGGGCAGGAACCGCGTCAGGGCAGAGCCGTCCGCGTACACGCGCGGACTCTCGACGACCCGGGGTGGCACGCGCCCCATCATGGCCCACCGGCGCGGGCGCCGGGCGTGGTCGGCTCGTCGTCGGGGACGACGAACGGCCGGCCCACCCGAAGAGGTGAACCGGCCGTCCGACGACTGCCGCGGATCAGCGGCGGCGCAGTCGCTCCATCGCGAGCTGCACCAGCGAGATCAGCGCCTGCTTGGTGGCCGCGCGCGAGCGCGCGTCCGTGTAGAGCACGGGGACGTGGGCCGGGATGGCCAGCGCCTCGCGCACGTCGTCGAGCGCGTGCTTGGCGACGCCGTCGAAGCAGTTGACGCCCACGACGAACGGGATGCCACGGCTCTCGAAGTAGTCGACCGCCGGGAAGCACTGGTCGAGACGGTCGGTGTCCACCAGCACCACGGCACCGATGGCGCCGCGGACCAGGTCGTCCCACATGAACAGGAAGCGGTCCTGGCCAGGCGTGCCGAACAGGTACAGCCACAGCGAACCCGGCAGCGCGATGCGGCCGAAGTCCATGGCGACCGTGGTGGTGGTCTTGCGGTCCGAGACGCCACCGGCGTCGTCGACGCCGACGGAGTGCTCGGTCATCGCGGCCTCGGTGTTCAGAGGCTCGATGTCCGAGATGGACCCGATGAAGGTCGTCTTGCCGACGGCGAACCCGCCGGCGACGACGATCTTGACGACGGTGGGGGCGACGGCGCCAGCGGTTCCGGCCGGTGCGGCCACCGCGGCGTCAGAGGGCGGAAATGCCATTGAGAACACTCTCCAGCACGCTCAGGGACAGGGCGGGGGACTCACCGGTGTTGACCTCGACCGGCTGAGAGGTGTGCACGCGCACGAGCTGCTGCTCGGACATGTCGGAGACGAGGATCCGCACCACGCCGAGCGGCAGGTGGAGCAGTGCGGACAGCTCGGCGACCGAGATGTAGTTGCTTGCGGCATGCTGCAGGATCGCGCGCCGCTCGGGCGGCAGACCCTGGCTCGACACAGCGTCCGGCATCGCTTCGACCAGTGCCTCGATCGGCAGGTCGGAGCGAGACGAGCGCACGCGCCCGCCGGTGACGGCGTAGGGCCGCACCGTCCGGGCGACGTACTCGATGTGCTCACTCATGGAGTAGGGCTCCTCAGACGGCAGGGGCTCGGGTGGCGCCGTCGACGGGGAGCTGGCCGCGCATCTCGGAGATGAGCTGCGGGGTCAGCGTCGCCTCGGTCCGGGACACGAGCATGGCCATCTCGTATCCGATGAGGCCGACGTCGCAGCTGGACTCGGCAACCACGGCGAGGACGGAGCCGTTCGAGACGCTCATGAGGAAGAGGAACAAGTTGTCCATCTCCATGATCGCCTGACGCACCTCCCCCGCACGCAGCTGGCGCGCCGCGCCACGGGTCAGGCTCGACATGCCGGAGACGATCGCTGCGAGCTGGTCGCCACTGGTGCGGTCCAGCTGCTCCGACATTGCCATGAGAAGACCGTCGGCCGACACCACAAGTGTGTGGCGAGTGCCGGGCACGGTCCGGACAAAGTTGTCCAGGAGCCAGCCGAAGTTGGCTGCCTCGGTGCTGAGCGCGGTCACACTTCCTCCTTGCTGGTGCAGTCGACGACTGCGGGTTCGTACGTCCCCACGGCGGGGGCGATGGTGGGGGTCACGATGTCCTCGGGGTGTCGTTCGGGCCGGCGGCCTGGCGACCGCGCGACGTTCCGGACTGGAAGCTGGACAGACGGCTCCGCAGCTCGTTCGCGTCGCGCTGGACCGGCGCCTCGGTGGACGGCTCGGCCGCGGTCTGCGGGATCGCGGTCGGCACGCGCTTGGTGAGCCGCTCGCCGGAGCTGTTGGCGGCCGGCCGGTAGGCCGAGAGCTGCGAGAGCTCCGACAGGGCCTGCTCCTGGATGTCCGACCGCAGCGCGAGCATGGCCGCCACGTTGTCGTCGAGCGTCCCGATGCGGGGCGCGACCGACGGCGGCAGCATCGGGTTCGGCACGTCGACCGCGGCCTGCGGCGCGGGCGCCGGTGCAGCGGGGCGCGAGGCGGCCCACTCGGGCGGTGCCCAGCCCGCGGCGGGCGCGGCCGCGACCGGCTCGGGCGCGGCGGGGGCGGGGGCCTCCGGCGCGGACCACTGCGGGGCGGACCACGACGGCGCCGCGGCCGGAGCCGGTGCGGCCGGCTCGGCGGGGGCCGACCACGCCGACGTGCGGACCGGCTCCGGCGCGGGCTCCACGGGAGCCGGCGACGGTGCGAACGACGCGGCAGCGGGTGCCGCGGTCTCCGCCTCGGGCTTGCGACGTCCGAACAGGCCCCACTTCTTGCGGGGACGGTCGTCCTCGGCGGCGGGCGCGGGCTGTGCGGCGGCAGGCGCCTGCATGTCGCCGAGGCCCGTGGCGCCGAAGCCACCGAACGCCGGTGCCGGAGCGGCGGACACGGCCGGGGCGACCGGCTCGGGTGCCGGCGTCGGAGCGGCGTAGGCCTGCGGCTGCGGCTCGGCGACGGGTGCCGGGCTCTCGGCGGGTGCCTCCGCGTCGGCCAGCGAGGGCCAGGCGGGCGCACCCCACGCGGGCGTCGTCTCGGCCCACTGCGGGGCGTCCGCCGGGTCCTCGGCGAGCGCCGGCACGGCGAACGACTGCTCCTGGACCGGCTCGACGGCCGGCGCCGCGTACGCCTCGACGGGCTCCTCGACCAGCACGGGCTCGACGATCGGCTCGACGAGCTGCGTCGGCGCCTCCCAGCTCGGGGGCTCCCAGGCCGGGGGCTCCCACGCGGGCACGTCCTGCGCGACCGGCTCGGCCTGCGCCTGCGCGACGGGCTCGGGCTGGTCGGTCGGCTGCTCGACGACGGGCGCGGGCTCCGCGACGGCCGCGGGCTGCTCGACGACCGGCGCCGCGGGCTCGGCCACGGTGGGCAGCGCACCCGTGTGCCACGCGCGCGCCTCGTCGAGCGTGCGCTCGAAGTCGAACGGCGCCTGCGGGTCGGGCGTCTGCGTCGGGGCGGCCCAACCGGCGTAACCGCTGTACGCGGTGTAGCTCACCGGGGCGGGCGCCGGTGCGACGGGCGACTGCGCCGCAGCCTGCTCGTCGGATGCGGGCGTCTGCGCGGCCGGCTCGGCGGGTGCGTCGTACGTCGGGACGTACGCCGCGGCCTCGTAGGCGGCCGGCGCGTCATAGGCGGTCGACTCGGGCTCGTCCACGACTGCCGCCGAGGCAGCCTGGTCGAACACCGGAGCCTCGAAGGCGGGCGCCTCGAACCACTGAGGGGCCGCGGCCGGTGCCGCGACGGTCTCCTCCGCCGGCACGTGCTGCTCGTAGCCGGACGGCTCGAACGCGGGCGCGTCGTACGCCGCGGGCTCGTCGGCCACCGGCTCGAAGGCGGCCGGCTCGTGCACGGCGGGCTCGAAGGCGGCCGGCTCGAACGGGGCGGGCTCGTAGGAGGCGGGCTCGAACGGCGCGGGCTCGTACTGCGCGGGCGCATCCACCGCGTGTGCGCCACCCAGCGGCGCACCCTGCTCGAACGCAGCGGGCTGGTAGGCCTCGGGCTCGGCCGGAGCCTGCTCGACACCACCCAGCGGAGCACCCTGCTCGAACGCGGCCGGCTGGTAGGCCTCGGGCTCAGCCGGAGCCTGCTCGACACCACCCAGCGGAGCACCCTGCTCGAACGCGGCCGGCTGGTAGGCCTCGGGCTCAGCCGGAGCCTGCTCGACACCACCCAGCGGAGCACCCTGCTCGAACGCGGCCGGCTGGTAGGCCTCGGGCTCAGCCGGAGCCTGCTCGACACCACCCAGCGGAGCACCCTGCTCGAACGCGGCCGGCTGGTAGGCCTCGTCGGACGCACCGGAGTCCTGCTGCGGAGCCCACTGCTCCTCGTCCTCGGCGAGGCCGGGCACCACGATCGGCGCGGGCGCCTGACCGTGCGCACCGAGCGACATCCACGGCGCACGCACCTGGTCGGACCGGTTCTCGTCGCCGTCCGCGGCGAGGCCGGGGACACCGCCCTCGGCGGCCGAGCGGCCACGGAAGCCGGAGAACAGACCCGCACGCGCGGCTGGCGAGGCGGGAGCTGCGGGAGCCACGGGCTCGTCGGCGACGGGCTCGGGCGCCTGCCACGCGGACGTGCGGCCGCTGCGGCTGGGCAGGCCACCACCGGTGGACTCGAGCGCGGCGGGGCGCCAGTCGGGTGCGGCCGTCGACAGGTCGGGCGACAGCGTCGCCGCGGGGGCCTCGGGGAGGACGATGTTGTCCTCGTCGAACGTCTTGCGGGGACGTGCGGGCAGGTCGCCACCACGCGTGGGCAGCTCGCCGCCGCCTCGCGTGGGCAGGCCCACCTGCGTCACGGGGATCGCGCCGGACTCGGCCTCGCCCTCGACACGGCGGCGGCGCGGCAGGCCGAGGGCGGTCTCGCCGTCGGTCAGCGCGGTCAGGTCCACGGGCGCGACCTCGGGCGCGGCAGCGGCGTCGAGCGCCATCTCCTGCGCGACGCCCGGCGCGCCGTAGGTGTCGGTCTCGGTGCTCGCGAACAGCGTGGCGGGGAACAGCACGGTGGTGTCCGTACCCGTGCCGCCCTCGGCCTTGGCCAGGCGCACCGCGGCGCCCAGCTTCTGGGCGATGCGGCCCACCACGAACAGGCCCAGGCGCTGCGCACCCAGCGCGTCACCCGCGGCGGACGACGCGATCTTCGCGTTGGCCGCGCGGATCTCGTCCTCGGTCATGCCCAGGCCGTGGTCGCGCACGCGCACCACGACGAACTGGCCGGACACACCGGTGGTGACCGTGACGGGCGTCTCGGGCTCGGAGAACACCGTGGCGTTCTCGAGCAGCTCGGCCAGCAGGTGAGCCGCGGGCAGGGCGTTGAAGCCGAGCATGTGCGGGTCGATCTGCAGGTCGAGCTCGATCCGGTCGTACTGCTCGATCTCCGAGGACGCGGTACGGATCACGTCGGACAGCGGCATGGTGTCGCGCAGGCGACGTCCCGAGTCGATGCCGGCGAGCACCAGGAGGGACTCGGCGTTGCGACGCATCCGGGTGGCGAGGTGGTCGAGGCGGAACAGGTTCGCCAGCGTGTTCGGGTCCTCCTCGGACCGCTCGAGCGAGTCGATGAACGACAGCTGGCGGTTGAGCAGCACCTGGTCGCGCCGGGCGACGTTGACGAACATCTCCGCGATCGAGCCACGCAGCATCGCCTGCTCCTGGGCGACGCGGACGGTGGTCGCGTTCATCGAGTTGAACGCCTGGGCCAGACGGCCGACCTCGTCACGGGACGTGACCGGGATGGGGTCGAGCTGCACGTCCGGCTGCTCACCGGGGGTGGCCACCTGCTCGACGATGCGCGGCAGGCGCTCACGCACGTCGGACGCAGCGGACGTCAGGCGTCGCAGCGGGGTGACGATGCTTCGGGCGACGACGAGCGCGAGCAGCAGCGAGGCCGCGGCGGCGAGGATCGTCGCGGCGATCGTCAGGATGGCCTGGTTGCGCGCGGCCGCGGCCTCGTCGGCCGCCAGCTCCTGCGCGTGTGCGATGGACTGGCCGGCGAGCGCGACCAGCGCGGTGGTCTGCTCCTCGATGTCCGCGCCGTACTTGGCGGGGTCCACCTTGGTGACCGTGTCCGCGGTACCGGCGGACAGCAGCGTGCGCATCGCGATGAACGCCGAGCTCGGCTGGTTCGACGGCATCGTCGCGTCGAGCCCGGAGACGCGGTAGAGGGCGGCGGCCGCGTCGGCACGCATGATCTCGACCTGCTGGACGGTGTCCCCGTAGACGCCGCCGAGCGTGGGGCTGTAGCTGCCCGAGACCAGGGTCATGCCGTCGATGAGCTCGCCGACCAGTGCGGTCGAGAGCGTGGACAGCGCGAGGTAGGAGTTGACGGCGGTCGCGACGTCACGGTTCTGGAACGTCTCCGACAGCTGCGCGACGAGCTCGAGCTGGCCGTCCTCGATCGTCTCGAAGTTGGCGCGCACCGTGGAGCTCGACCCACCGCGGTTCACGGCGGTCCGGGCGTTGACGAGCGTCGTGTCGTAGTCCTCCTGCACCGAGCGGAACTGCTGCACGAGTGCGGGCGGGAACTGGCTGAGGTCGAGGTCGGCTGTGACCTTGCGAACCCGCGCGAGCGCGGCGTCCGTGGTGGCCTGCGCCTTCGCGATCGCGTCCGGGTCGGTCGTCGTCATCGACGTGACGAACTCGCCGTCGATCGCCTGCCCGAGCGGCTGGTAGGCCTCGAGGGTCTCGGTCACCTGCTGGGTGCCGCGCGCGTCCTGCCAGGCGGAGATCGAGGTCGCCGAGATGTACACACCGAGCAAGGCGAGCACGAGCATCGGGACGGCCAGAACGGCCAGCACCTTGGCCCGAATGCCAAGTCGTCGCAGCATCTCTTTTCCTTCCTCACCTGACGCGGGCCCTCGTGGTCGGGGGGTGCGACCACAGGCTGCCCGTGCGGCTACATCGGCCTCTGGACCTACGACCATTAGCCCGCCGCAGAGTTTGCCACGGACCTCACCCGGGAAGATACGGACAGATGGGGACACTCTGGCCCACCTGAACGGTCGTAAGGTGCCCGGGTGCGAGCCGTCACGATCACTCGACCGGGTGGACCGGAGGTCCTCGAGGTCGCGCTGGTGCCCGATCCGCAGCCGGGCCTGTCCGACCTCCTGGTGGAGGTCGAGGCGGCCGGGATCAACCGGGCAGACCTCCTGCAGCGGGAGGGACACTACCCCGCCCCACCTGGGACCCCGCCGTGGCCGGGGTTGGAGGTCGCCGGCGTGGTGCGTGCGGTCGGTGCGGCGGTGGGCGCCCGGGGCGGGACTGGTCCCGGGTCCGACGAGCGGTGGCAACCGGGTGACCGCGTCGCGGCGCTGCTCCCGGGCGGCGGCTACGCCGAACGGGTCGTCGTTGCCGCGGAGCTGGCGCTGCACGTCCCCGACCACGTCCCGACGAACGACGCGGCGGCACTTCCCGAGGCGCTCGCGACCGCCTGGACCGTGCTCGAGACGGGCCGCGCGACGCCCGGTGAGACGCTCCTGGTGCGTGGCGGGTCCGGTGGTGTGGGCAGCGTCACCGTCCAGCTGGCGCATGCGCTCGGGCTGCGTGTCCTGGCCACGGCGGGTGGGCGCGAGCGCGTGGAGCGCGTCGCACGCCTGGTCCCGGACGGGTCGCTCGTCGTGCTCGACCACCGCGCCGACGACCTCGTCGAGCAGGTCCGTGCCGCGACCGACGGCCGCGGCGTCGACGTCGTGCTCGACGTCCTGGGCGCGGGCGGCCTGGCCGACAACGTCGCGATGCTCGCGCTCGACGGGCGCGTCGTCGTGATCGGGCTGCAGCGCGGCCGGCGCGCTCAGATCGACCTCGGTGAGCTGCTCGCGCGGCGCGGCGCGGTGCTGACCACCACGCTGCGCTCACGCTCGTCGTCGGACAAGGCGCGGATCATGTCCGAGGTCCGGGCGCGCGCGTGGCCGCTGGTCGCGGACGGCCGCGTGCGACCGGTGGTGCACGCGACCCTGCCGTTCGAGCAGGCGGGCCGGGCGCACGAGCTCCTCGCGTCGGGCGAGGTGCTCGGCAAGCTGCTGCTGGTGCCCTGAGCCGGCCCGGGTCAGCCCGGCGTCAGCCCAGCAGGCCCGCGGCCAGCGCGGGGGCGATCACCGGCGTCAGGGGCAGGCGCGGGATGAGCGCGGCCTGCACCGCGTGGTAGAGGTCGGCCTTGCCGGCCCAGACCGTGCGGGACACGGTGTTGTCGGTGCCCAGCTCGTGCCACCACGAGCCGCCCTCACGGTCCAGGTGGTGGGCCCCGATGTACTCCCACCACGTGGTGTACCAGTCGTCGAACCGCGGCTCGCCCGTCGCGGTGTGCAGCGCGGCCGCGGCCGCGACGGCCTCGGCGGCCACCCAGTGCATGCGCTCGCGCACCACGGGAGCGCCGGACCAGTCGACCGTGTAGACGAAGCCGGGTGCGCCGTCGACGTCCCAGCCCTCGGCGACGCCCGCGTCGAACAGCGCCACGGCGTCCTGCAGCATCCAGTCCGGGACCGCGTCGCCGCGGGCCTGCAGCGCGGCACGCGCGTGGAGCGTCAGGCGGGCCCACTCGAACCAGTGCCCGATCGTGGCCCCGTACGGCCGGAACGGGTGCGCCGGGGTGTCGGCGTTGTACTCGAGCTCGGGCGTCCACGCCGAGTCGAAGTGCTCGGGGATGCGCCACTGGTTGTCCCGCGCGAAGCCGTGCACCACGCGTCCGACGATGCGCACCGCGCGGTCGAGCCACACGCGGTCACCGGTGACGTCCGCGGCGGCCAGGTACGCCTCGACCGTGTGCATGTTCGCGTTGACCCCGCGGTAGGCGTCGAGCGTGCCGAACGCCGCGTCCCACTCCTCGACCGCCATGCCCGCGGCCTCGTCCCAGAAGTGCCGTTCCTGGACCTGGAGCGCCGCGTCGAGCAGCTCGCGCGCACCCGGGCGCCCGGCCGCGGTGGCCGACGACGCCGCGAGCACCACGAACGCGTGCGGGTAGGCGGCCTTCGTCGTCGTGACCGGCGTCCCGTCCCGCTCGACCTCGGCGAACCAGCCGCCGTGCTCGTCGTCCGCGAACACGCCCGTGATCGCGGCCAGGCCGTGGTCGACGAGCGCCGCCGAGCCGGGCCGGCCGAGCAGGTGACCCAGCGCGTACACGTGCGTCATGCGGCACGCGATCCACAGCTCGAGCGGTCCGTCGGTGGGACGGCCCGCGTCGTCCTGGCGGGCGAACCCGCCGCCCGGCAGCGCGGATGCGCGGCCGAACTCCAGGAGACGGTCGGTCTCCGCCTCGAGCCAGCGGGCGTGAGCAGCGGTGGTCAGCCAGGCCATGCGGACACCCTAGTGGCGTGCGGCGCCCTGGCCGTGGGCCCACGCGTCGGTGAGAATGCCCCGGTGAGCGACGACCAGCAGCACGCGCCCGACGAGCCCCGCATCGTGATCGTGCCCGCGGACCGGACCGACGAGCCCGGAGGGACCGACGAGCCCGAGGACGCCGACGAGGACGTGCGCGGCATGGTCGCCCAGCCGGCCAAGGTCATGCGCATCGGCACGATGATCAAGCAGCTGCTCGACGAGGTGCGCAGCGCACCGCTCGACGACGCCGCCCGCGCGCGCCTGGCCGAGGTGCACGAGCGCTCGCTCCACGAGCTCGAGGAGGGCCTGTCCCCCGAGCTGATCGAGGAGCTGCACCGCATCACGTTGCCCTTCACGGAGGACGCGACGCCGTCGGACGCCGAGCTGCGCATCGCGCAGGCGCAGCTGGTGGGCTGGCTCGAGGGGCTGTTCCACGGCATCCAGACCGCGCTCGTCGCGCAGCAGATGGCCACGCAGGCCCAGCTGCACCAGATGCGCCGCGCGCTGCCGCCCGGTGCCGTGCGGCCGCCGGGCATGGCGGCGTCCGACGAGGGCGCGGACGGGCCGGGCGGCACGGGGCAGTACCTGTAGCTCAGGCGGGAGGCGGTGCCTCCTCGGCGGCGTCCGACGCACGCGCCGTGAGCGCGATGGCCCCGGAGACCAGCAGCAGACCCACGACCTCGAGCCCGTGCGGCACCTGGCGCAGCATCACCGCACCGACCACGGCCGCGGTGGCCGGCAGCAGTGCGAGCAGCACCGCGAACGTCGCGGGCCGCACACGCCGCAGCACCACCTGCTCGATCCCGTAGGGCACCACCGACGAGCACACCGCGACCACCACGACGAGCAGCGCGAGCCGCGCGTCGTGCAGCACGGGACCCGCGGTGTGCGCGAGGAACGGTGCGAGCACGAGCGCGCCCGCGGCCATCGCGACGCTCAGCCCCGTGAGCCCGCCCGTCGCGGCCGTCGCGACGCGCCGCCCGAGCACGATGTAGAACGCCCAGCACAGCGCCGCGACCCCGATCGCGACGAGCCCGCGCACCGCCTCGTGGCCCGCCGTGAGGCTCACGCCGGCGAGCAGCACCACCCCCGCGGCGGCGACGACGATCGCGGTCCGGTCCCGCCACCCGCGGCCCGTGACCGCCGCGACCGCGACCGGCCCGGCGAACTCGAGCGCGACCGCGGTGCCCAGGGGCAGCGTGTCGATCGCGACGTAGAACGCGACGTTCATGCCCGCGAGGACGACGCCGAACAGCGCCGCGGTGCGGACGGAGGGCCACGTCCACGTCGCCCGCGCGCGCCACGGCCGGCGCCACGCCACGAGCACGAGCGCGGCGACCGCGACCCGCAGCCACGCGACGCCCGCGGGCGCGACCCGCGCGAACAGGTCCACCGCGACCGCCGCACCGACGTACTGCGTGAGCCCCGAGATCACGAACAGCAGCGGGGCGGGCACGCCCGTCAGGCTAGCCCGCCCCGCCGCTCGCACGCCGGGCGTGCGCGACCCTCGTCGGGACTACCCCTTGACCGAGCCCGCGAGGAGCCCGCGCACGAAGTACCGCTGCAGGGACAGGAACACGATCGCGGGGATGATGATCGAGACGAACGCTCCCGCCGAGAGCAGGAACCACTGCGAGCCGCGCGTGCCCGTGAGGTTGAGCAGCGACACCGTCATGGGTGCGAGGTCGCGCGACGAGCCCGCGAACGTGAGCGCGACCAGCAGGTCGTTCCACACCCACAGGAACTGGTAGATGCCGAGCGCCGCGATCGCGGGCTTGAGCATCGGCAGCATCAGGCGGAAGAAGATCACCACGTGCCCGGCCCCGTCCACGCGCGCCGCCTCGATGAGCTCGGCGGGGATCTCGCGCATGAAGTTGTGCAGCAGGAAGACCGCGAGCGGCAGGCCGAACATGGTGTGCGAGAGCCACACCGCCCAGAACGTCCCGGCGATGTCCATGTCCGCGTACAGCGAGAGCAGCGGGATGAGCGTGACCTGGATGGGCACCACCTGGAGCGCGAACACCGCGATGAACAGCACGTTCTTGCCCTTGAAGTCCATCCACGCGAACGCGTACGCCGCGAGCGTGGCCAGGAACATCGGCAGCACCACGGCCGGGATGGTGATGACGACGGAGTTGACGATCGAGGGGGCCAACGACTGCGCGTTGTCCGGGGACAGGACGTTGCGGTAGTTCTCCAGCGTGAACGTCGGGTCGGTGAGGACCGTCCACCAGCCGCTCGAGTTGATGTCCGCCACGGGCCGGAAGGACGTCACCAGCAGCCCGAGCGTGGGGATGGTCCACAGCACCGCGAGCACCACCGCGAACAGCGACGCCCACGGCCGGGAGAGCCGCTGCTTGGCGGCCGCGGCGGTGGAGCGGCGCGGCGTGGTGGCCGCGGACTTCTTCGTCAGCGTGACGTCGGGGGCGCTCATCGGTCCGCCTTCCGCAGGTGGCGCACGTTGTAGACGATGATCGGCACGACGAGCACGAACAGCAGGACCGCGAGCGCGGCGCCCAGCCCCTGGTTCCCGGCGCTGAAGCTCTGCGTGTAGAACTCGTCGGCCACCACGCTGGTGCCGAACCGGCCGGCCGTCATGGTCCGCACGATGTCGAACACCTTCAGGCACCCGATCGCGATCGTCGTGAGCACCACGATGAGCGTGGGCCGGATGCTCGGCACCGTGACGAACCGGAACATCTCCAGGGAGGACACGCCGTCCAGGCGCGCGGCCTCGGTGATCTCCGCAGGGATCGCCTTGATCGCGGCGGACAGGATGGTCATGGCGAACCCCGCCTGGATCCAGATCATCACCGCGATGAGGAAGAAGTTGTTGAGCGGGCTGTTCAGCAGGAAGTTCTGGGGTGTCCCGCCCAACCACACGATGATCTGGTTGATGAACCCGATCTGCCTCGGGTTGTTCGCGACGGCCGGGTCGTAGAACCGGTACTCGTACATGAACTTCCAGATGATCGACGCGCCCACGAACGAGATCGCCATGGGCAGGAAGATCAGCGCCTTCGCTGCCGCCTCACCCTTCGCGCCGTCGACGAGGATCGCGTAGACCAGCCCGACGACGGTGGCCACGAACGGCGTGACGAGCACCCACAGCACGGTGTTGCGCAGCACCACCAGCTGGTCGTCGGACGTGAAGATGTCGGCGTAGTTCCCGAGCCCGATGAACGTCGTCCCGGCGGCGTCGTACAAGGACCGCCAGATGGTGTGCAGGGCGGGGTAGACCAGGCCGACGACGATCAGCAGGATCGTCGGGCCGATGAACCACCAGGCGACGCGCCGCGCGCCGCGGCGTTCGAGCAGGTGGACCACGAGCAGGATCACGCCGATGACCGCGGCGAACGCGACGAGCGCGACCACCATCTGCACCAGCTTGTCGGCGGCTTCCACAGCGACCTCCTCCGGATGAGGGCACGACGGGACGGGCACGCACCGGTGCCCCGGGAGCGGTCCGCCCCCGGGGCACCGGTGTCACGTCACGACGACGGCCAGGCCGCCTCGATCTTGTCGAGCGTGTCCTTGGTCGACTGGCCGGTGATCCAGCTCGTCGCCTCCTTCCAGAAGGCGTTCGAGCCCACCGCGGCGGGCATCATGTCCGACCCGTCGAACCGGAACACCGCGTTCGGGTCCTGCAGGATGCCGGCCGAGAGCGCGTCGATCGGGTTGACCAGGATCGAGGTGTCCAGGCCCTTGTTGGCCGTGATCCAGCCGCCGTTGGTCAGGTCCGCGCTCGCCTTGGCCTTGAGGTTGGCCCAGGTGTCGGTGCTCCAGAAGTCGAGCAGCGCTTGAACGGCCGGGTCGTCGGAGAACGCGGTCACGAACTCGCCGGCGCCGAGCACGGGCTTGTCCTCGGCCGCCTGGCCGGGCAGGTAGAACGCGAAGATCTGGCCGTTCTCCGAGATGTCCGTGCCCTTCGGGAAGTTCGCGGCGTAGAAGCTCGCCATGCGGTGCAGCGAGCACTGGCCGTCGAGGATCGGCAGGCCACCGTCCTGGAACGCCGTGGTGGCGATCGACGACACGTCGCCGTAGCCGCCGTTCACGTAGTCCGGGTTCTTGAGGTAGGCGCCCACCGCGTCGAGCGCCTGCGTGGGCACGTCGGAGTTGAACGCGATCTCGTGCTTCACCCACTGGTCGTAGACGTCCGGGCCGCCGACGCGCAGGACCATGTCCTCCATCCAGTCGGTGACCGGCCAGCCCGTCGCGGCGTCGGACGCGATGCCCGCGCACCACGGCTTGTGGCCCGAGTCGGCCGCGATCGTGTCGCTCAGCGTCTTGAGCTCGTCGAGCGTCGTCGGGACGGTCCAGCCGTTGGCCTCGAACTCCTGCGGCGAGTACCAGACCAGCGACTTCACGCTGGCGCCGGACGGTGCTGCGTAGAACGTGCCGTCGACGGTGCCGAGCGCCTTCCAGTCCTCGCCCCAGAACTCGTCGACGTTGGCCGCCACGCCCTCGGGCGCGGCCTTGACGGTCCCGGTCGCGACGAGCTGGGCGAGGAGGCCCGGCTGCGGGACGATCGCGATGTCCGGCGGGTTGCCGGCCTGCGCGCGGACCAGGATCTGCTGCTCGAACTGCTTGTCCGCCTGGTAGTCCACCTTGGCGCCCGTGCAGTCCTCGAACGGCTTGAACGAGTCGACGTACGGCTGGTCCTCCGGGTTGACGATGCCCGCGTAGATCGTGATGGTCTTGCCGTCCAGGTCGCCGTACTCCTCGAACGCGGCGCAGTCGGCGTTCGTCTCGCCCCCGCCGCCCTTCGGGTCCTCGTCGTCGCCGCCACCGCAGGCCGTCAGCACCAGGGCGAGCGCCGCCCCGGTCGCCGCCACCGCGTATCCGCGTCGGTTGCGCAAACTCCTCATCGAGCGCTCCACATCGTCGCTGGGACGACCCGAGCACGCCAGGGCGCGCCATCGGGTCCTGTCGCCAGCCATGCAAGCGCTTACGGACAGACCTCGCAAGTCGGATCCCGCATCAGGACCGTCACAATTCGGTCACGGCCGTCAGGCCGGTGCGGGACCCGTCGAGGACCGCACGACGAGGCGCACCGGAGGGGTCACGCGCACCGGCACGGGCTCGCCCGCGATCACGCGCAGCACCAGGCGGGCGGCCTCCCGACCCTGCGCGAGCACGTCCTGCGCGACCGACGTGAGCCCCACGACCTCACCCAGCTCGTGACCGTCGACGCCGATCACCGAGAGGTCCTGCGGGATCCGCAGGCCCCTCTCCCGCGCCGCGACGACGACGCCCATGGCCATCTCGTCGGACGACGCGAACACCGCCGTGACGTCCGGGTGCCGGTCCAGCAGCTCATGCGTCGCGGCACGCCCGCCCGGCATGTCGAAGTTGCCGTTGACCTGCAGGTCCGTGCGCAGCCCGGCCTCCGTCATCGCCTCGCGCCAGCCGTGCGTCCGCAGCACCGCGGCCGACCACGGGCTCACGTCGTCCGGGTGCCCGCTCACGTACGCGATGCGCCGGTGCCCGAGCTCGAGCAGGTGGCGCACGGCCAGGTGCGCCACCGCGACCTCGTCGATCCGCACCGTGCAGCGGTCCGTGGGCCCCGCGCCGACGAACACGAGCGGCCGGCCGAGCGCGTCCAGGTCCGCGACCTCGGCGTCCTCGAGCGGGAGCCCCACCACCAGGACCCCGTCCACGCGGCCGCGCAGCACGTGCGTCTCCACGCGACGACGCGGTCCCAGCTCGAACACGTCGAACGTGTAGAGCAACGCGTCGTGGTCCTGCTCGCGCAGCGCGCGTTCGGCGCCCTCGATCACGTTGGCGAAGAACCAGTGGCTGACCCACGGCGAGAGCAGCCCGATCGTGCGGGTCCGCCCCGTGGCCAACGAGCGCGCCGACGGCGTGGCGACGTATCCGAGCTCGGCCGCGACCGCCCGGACGCGCTCACGCGTCGCATCGGTGACGTGCGGCAGCCCGCGCAGCGCGCGGGACACCGTCGCGGTGGACACGCCTGCCGCGCGGGCGACGTCCTCGATGCCGTGCCCCATCGGGCGATCCTCCCACGCCCCCACCCACCCCCGCCGAACTGGTAGTTGGAGGCCAGTTCGGCGGGGCGAACTGGTGGTTGGACGCCAGTTCGGCGGGGTGAACCGGTGTCCGACGACCAGGTGGGCGGGTCAGGGGAGGAGGGAGCGGAGCGTGGCCAGGGCGCCGTCGTCGTCGATCGTGCCCGTGACCTCGTCGGCCGCGGCGCGCACGTCGTCGCGCGCGTGGCCCATGGCGACCCCGCGCGCGGCCCACTGGAGCATCTGCAGGTCGTTCCCGCCGTCGCCGACCGCGGCCGTCGCGAACGGCTCCACGCCCAGCCTGCGCCGCACGGCCTCGAGCGCGCTCGCCTTGGAGACCCCGCCCGGGGTCAGGTCGAGCCACGCGGTCCAGCCGACCGCGTACTCCACCTCGTGCAGGCCCACGCGCTCGACGATCGCGTGGAACTCCTCGGGGCTCGCGCCGGGTGCGCGGATGACCACGCGCGTCGCGGGCGTCGCCGCGAGCTCGTCGAACCCGACGACCTCCATCTCCCCGCTCAGCTCGCCCGCGGGGAACGGCGACGAGACGCGGAAGCCGACGCCGAGGTCCTCGACCGCGTACAGCGCGTCCGGCAGCTCGAGCGCGATCGCGCGCAGCGCGGGACCGGGGTCGAACGTGACGACGTCGGTGATCTCGAAGCCCGCGGCCTCGTCGGCGTCCAGGCGTGCGGTGACCGCCCCGTTGGAGCACACCACCCAGCCCTCGGTCAGGCCCAGGTCGAGCGCGACGGGCACGGCCGAGTGCGCGCCGCGGCCGGTCGCGAGCACCACGTGCACACCCGCGGCGACCAGGTCCAGCACCGCCCGGCGCACACCGTCGGAGATGACGCCGTCGTAGGACATGAGGGTCCCGTCGACGTCGAGGGCCACCAGGCGTGTGCGGCTCATCGGGGTTCCAGCACCTCGAGCCCGCCCAGGTAGGGCCGCAGCCCCACCGGGACGTGCACCGACCCGTCCGCCTGCTGGTGGTTCTCGAGCAGCGCGACGATCCACCGCGTCGTGGCCAGCGTCCCGTTGAGCGTCGCGACCGCGCGGACCTGGCCGTCGGCCGTCCGCTCGCGCACGCCCAGGCGCCGGGCCTGGAACGTCGTGCAGTTGGAGGTCGACGTCAGCTCCAGGTAGCGCTGCTGGCTGGGCAGCCACGCCTCGCAGTCGAACTTGCGCGCCGCGCTCGAGCCCAGGTCGCCCGCCGCGGTGTCGATCACGCGGTAGGGCAGCTCGGCGAGGTCGAGCATCTCCTTCTCCCAGCCCAGGATGCGCCGGTGCTCGTCCTGCGCGTCCTCGACGCGCGTGTAGCTGAACGCCTCGACCTTGTGGAACTGGTGCACGCGGATGATGCCGCGCGTGTCCTTGCCGTACGAGCCCGCCTCGCGCCGGTAGCACGCGCTCCACCCGGCGTACCGCAGCGGGCCGTCCGACAGGTCGACGATCTCGCCCGAGTGGTAGCCCGCGAGCGCGACCTCGCTGGTGCCGACCAGGTACAGGTCGTCGGCCTCGAGCCGGTAGATCTCGTCGGCGTGCGCACCCAGGAACCCGGTGCCCGCCATGATCTCCGGCTTGACCAGCGTGGGCGTGATGACCGGCGTGAAGCCCAGGCCCACGGCCTTGTCCACGGCCGCGTTGAGCAGCGCGAGCTCGAGCCGCGCCCCGATGCCGGTCAGGAAGTAGAACCGCGCGCCCGAGACCTTGGCGCCGCGCTCGGTGTCGATCGCGCGCAGGCCCTCGCCGAGCTCCAGGTGGTCCTTGACCGTGAAGTCGGCGCCGTACTCCGCGGCGAAGTCGCGGGGCGTGCCCACGTGCTCGAGCACGACGAAGTCGTCCTCGCCGCCCGCCGGGACGCCGTCCTCGACCACGTTGCCGATGCGGCGCAGCAGCTCGTCGGCCTTGGCCTGCGCGGCGTCCGCGTCCGCCTGGAGCGCCTTGACGCGGTCGGCCACGTGCTTGGCGTGCGCGAGCAGCGCCTGCTTCTCCTCCCCCTGCGCCTGCGCGACCTTCTTGCCGTGCGCCTTCTGCTCGGCGCGCAGCTGCTCGAACTCCGTGAGCGCGGACCGCCGGCGGGCGTCCGCGTCCAGCACCTCGTCCACGAGGGCGGGGTCGTCACCACGGGTCACCTGGCTGGCGCGGACCACGTCGGGGTCGTCGCGCAGGAGCTTGAGATCGATCACCCTCGCAGGCTACCGACCGCGCCCACCGCTTTCCCCCCGCGACCCGGCCGTCCGGCCGTCCGGACAAACACCGGGTGGCTGTGGGGGCTGGTCGGTAGGTTGCGCGTGTGGGGTGGCACGAGTGGGCGGCCGTGGCCGTCGGGCTGGCGGTCGTCGTCGGCCTCCTGGTCGCGCTCGTGACCTGGGCGCGACGGCGCGACCTGCTCGCGCACCTCAACTCCTCCCCCGCGACGGGCACCCGGGCACGCGCGCTCGGACGCGACGCGCGTGAGCGCGGCCAGCTGATCGCGTTCGTCGCCAACCCCTCCAAGCCGGACGTGCCCGCGCTGCGGGACGCGGTCGAGCGCGCCACCGCGGACCAGGGTCTGCCCGCACCGCTGTGGCTCGAGACCACGGTCGAGGACCCGGGCCGCGGCCAGGCCCGCGCCGCACTCGCGCAGGGTGCGGACCTGGTGGTGGCGATCGGCGGCGACGGGACCGTGCGCGCGGTCGCGGAGGTGCTCACGGGCACGCACGTCGCGATGGCGATCGTTCCGCTCGGCACGGGCAACCTGCTGGCCCGCAACCTCGACCTGCCGATCGGCGACCCGTTCGCCGCGCTCGAGGTCGCGGTGCGCGGCGCGGACCGCGCGATCGACGTGGGCTGGCTGCGCGTGCTGCGCTACGACGACGAGGAGGGCCCGCGCGAGCCCCGGCGGCCCACGGCGCGCCGCGCACCGGACGCGGCCCCCGCGGCGCCCCGGCCGCGCGACGAGCGCGACCACCTGTTCCTGGTGATCGCGGGCCTCGGGTTCGACGCCGCGATGGTGGCCGACGCGGACGACGGGCTCAAGGCACGCATGGGCTGGGTCGCGTACTTCGTGGCCGGGATCCGCCACCTGCACGGTCGGCGCAACCGCGTGCACGTGCGCATCGACGACCAGCCGACCACGTCCACCCGGCTGCGCAGCCTCCTGATCGGCAACTGCGGGAGGCTGCCCGGCGGCCTGACGCTGCTGCCCGACGCGGTGGTCGACGACGGGTGGCTCGACGTCGCCGCGATCGACACGCGCGCCGGCATCGCGGGCTGGGCGCAGCTGTTCGGCGAGGTGGTGCTGCAGGGCGTCGGGGTCAAGAACGGCCGCGCGCGGGGCATCGGGCGCATCGACCACACGCGTGCGCGCGACGTGCGCGTGGTGGTGCCCGCGGGCGAGTACGCGCAGGTGGACGGGGACATCGTCGGACGCGTGACCGAGGTGACCGCGCGCGTCGATCCGGGCGCGCTCGTCGTGCGCGTCGCGGCACCCGCCTGACGCCGGCAGGACCGGGCGGGGGCGTCCCGTACCGGGACGTGTGTCCCTGTGTGCGAAGCACCCGCCGACCTAGCCTCGAAGCAGCGTCCATCCACCACCCGACGGGAGCGCGCCAGCGATGCCGATCCCCGCGCACGTCTCCGCGGCCGAACCGGGCCGGCTGCTGCTCGCCGACGTCGTCTACGACCGGCTGCTCTCGGTGATCGTCGGCGGCCAGCTCGCCCCCGGCGAGGTCGTCCGCGAGGAGGAGGTCGCCGGCTGGCTCAGCGTGTCCCGGACCCCCGTGCGCGACGCGATGCACCGGCTGGGCGAGCAGGGCCTGCTGGTCTACCAGCCCAACCGCGGTTCGCACGTCACGCCCCTGGACCGCGAGGACCTCGAGCACGTGGTGCAGGTGGTCGCCGCGCTCTACGCGCTGGCCGCGACGCGCGCCACGGACCGCCTGGGCTCGGTCGACCACGCGATGCTGGCGGCGCACCTCGAGGCCTCGGTCAAGGCGCACGAGTCCGGCGACGCCGCGCAGCGGGCCGCCGAGACGGACGCCGCTCTCGACGTGCTGCACGAGCGCAGCGGCAACCCCGTCCTGACGCGCACGCTGCTGTCGCTGCGGCCGCACCTCACGCGGCTGGTCGCGCTCGTCCCGGGCGTGCCCGACGTCGCGACGACGCAACGCCTGGGCGAGGCGGTCGTCGTCGCGCTCGCGGCGGGCGATGCGGCACGTGCCGGCGACGCGGCACGCGCGTACGTGCTGGGCCTCGGCGACGCGCTGGTCGCGGCCGCCGTGGAGCGCGGCATCGCGTCCTGACCGCTCAGGTGGTGCGGCCGGCCCGCACGTCGGCGACCCACGCGCGCGCGGCGACGAAGTCGGTGTCCGCGGTGCCGACGTGCACCGTGGGCTCGAGCGCGTCCGCACGCGGGTAGGAGCCCAGGAACCGGACCAGCGGGCAGCGCCGGTGCAGGCCCATGAGCGCCTCGGCGACGCGCTCGTCGGCGACGTGCCCCTCCGCGTCGATCGAGAACGAGTACCGGCCGAGCGCGTCCCCGATGGGGCGCGACTCGATCCGGGAGAGGTTCACGCCGCGCGCCGCGAACTGCTCGAGCATCTCCAGCAGCGCACCGGCCTCGTTGTCGGGCAGGTGGACGACGAGCGTCGTCTTGTCCGCGCCGGTGGGTGCGGGCACGTCCCCGGGGTGACCGACGACGACGAACCGCGTGACCGCCGAGGGGTTGTCCGCGACGTCCCGGGCCAGCGCGTGCAGGCCGTACGTCTCGACCGCGGGCGGCGGGACCAGCGCGGCGTCGAAGCCGAGCTCTGCGCTGCGCTCGCCGGCCTGCGCGATGAGCGCGGCGGGTGCGGTGTTCGACGTCGCGGGCACGTGCACCACGCCGGGCAGGTGGTGGGCCAGCCAGCGACGGCACTGCACCCACGCGTGCGGGTGCGCCGAGATCCGGCGGACGTCCGCGAGCGCGGTGCCGTGCGGGGCCGCGAGCGCGAACTGCACCGGGACGAGCACCTCCCGCACCACGACGAGCGGCGTGCCGGTCGCGAGCGCGTCCAGCGTCGCGGTCACGCCGCCCTCGACCGTGCTCTCGATCGCGACCACCGCGAAGTCCGCCGCACCCTCCCGCACGGCGTCGATCGCGGACGCGACGTCGACCTGCGGGAGGTACTCGGCGTCCTGCGGGGAGGCGACCTGGCGCAGCGCGGCCTCGGTGAACGTGCCGGCGGGGCCGAGGTAGGCGTAGCGCATGGACCGTCCTTCTACGGGGCGTGCGTGGCGTCGGGCGACGTGCTCGCAGGGTAGTCGTCACGCCCCGCCGTGAGGTCGGGCCCGGTGGGCGTCGCGGCACGCAGGCCGATCATGCCGAACAGCGGAAGTGCCGTGACGAGCATGACCGTGGCGATGCGCACGCCGTAGTCGTTGACGAGCCCGCCGGCCACGCCCGCGATGAGCAGCGCGACCACCACCGGCCGGGCCAGGGGCCAGGCGCGCTCGACCGTCGGCCAGCCCGGCACCCGCACGCGTGCGACCGGCCACAGGGCGAGCGCCACGAGCACGAGGACCGCGAGCGTGAGGACCGGCAGCCATCCCGTGGTGACGGTCGCGGTGGCGTACCCGAGCTTGCGCGCGACGGTCTCCCACGCGGATCCGTCAGCGATGCGTTGCACGAACACGCCCAGGTGCGTACGGTCCGCGGCGGGTCGCAGCCAGTCGAGCACGGCGATCCCACCGACGAGCAGCACGCCCGCCGCGCCCGCGACGAGCAGCCGCAGCCATGTGACGCGCACGCCCGCGACGCCCAGGACGACGACGAGGCTCGCGGGCACCAGGACCAGCCCGCCCCCGACGTCCGCCCCGAGCCCGGGCCACAGGTCGACGACGAGCGCGATGCCGCACACCGCGGCCGCGGCGCACGTGCCGAGCAGCCGCCGGCCGCGCCGCACGAGGGCACCCCCGAGCACGGCCGCGGTCACGAGCGCCGCGACCACGTACACCGAGTACGTGGGGTTGCCGAAGCCGTAGAAGCGACCGCCGAGCGTCACGGCGGGTCCCTGCGGCGAGCCGCGGTGCAGCGGCGTGCCCAGCAGCGCGTCCAGGGTCAGCACGCCGAACGTCAGGGCGGCGAGCACGCCCGGGCCCGCGAGCACGGGGCGCCGCGGCAGCAGCGCGACGCATGCGGCGATCACCGCGGCCCAGCCGCCCAGCGCGACCCACAGCGCGGTGTCGGGATCGGCCGCGCGCCACCACGCGGTCGTGGTGATGAGGAACGACGCGACCGGCAGCGTCGCGAGCACCAGCAGCACCACGTCGGCCGCACGGCGCAGGCGTTCGGCGAGCGCCGGCCGTGCGCGCACCAGGCGCGGCCCGAGCAGCGCCGCGAGCGCGAGCACCAGCAGCGCCAGCAGGAGCGGCGGCGTGGTGACGGGCGTCGACGTCCCGCGCAGCGCCTGGTCGCGTGCGGTGAGGTCCTCGAGCTGCTGCACGGTCGTCGCGACCTCCGACGGCCGCTCGGCGCCGATCTGAGCGGGTGATCCCGCGAAGTCGTCGCCGGCCACCGCACCCGCGTGCGTGAGCAGCGTGAGCGGCAGGTCCAGCAGGCGGATCACGCCGACCCAGCGCGTGGCGGGCGTCGTGAGGAAGCCCGACCGGGTCGCGGTGTCGCCGATGCCGACGCCCAGCACGGGGCGGCCCCGGCCCGCGATGCCCGTGTCCACGACCAGGACGGTCGCGTCCGCCGGGGCCGCGCGCAGCACGCGGGCCACGTTCGCGTCCACGGCGCGCAGCGCGTCGAGCCCGGCCTGGTCACCCGCCACGTCCTTGGCGAGCGCGGGCGGCGTCGCGGAACCCGCGTCCACGACCGTCGTCGGGCAGGAGAACGCGTCCGGGGCGTCGGCCACCATGTCGGCGAACGTGCGGTAGCGCGGGACCGTGCCGTCCGGCAGCGCGAGCGCGAGCGCGGCGCGCGGACCCACCGCGGTGCTGCACCCCCCGCTCGCGGCCAGGCCCTCACCCAGCGCGCCCAGGCGCGGGCGGAACTCCGACGCGGACTGCAGCGCCACCAGGTCGGCCCAGCCGGGCACGGTCGCGCCGCCGTCGGCGGTGGTCTGTACCCACCACGACGCGCAGCGCCACGCACCGTCCTGCGCGGACCCGGCGAGCGCCGCACGGCCCGACGAGAGCGCGAGCCAGCCGCCGGACGAGCACCACGCGCTGCGGCCGGTCGCGCCGGGCGTGACGCCGCCGGCCGGTGCGCCGTCCCGCAGCAGACCCCACAGCGTGGGCGTCGCGGTCCGGTCCACCTTCGACCAGTCCACGCCCGACGTCCCGACGACCACGACGGGTGCGTCCTGCGGCACCGCGGGCGTGCCCCGGCCCGCGGTGACCGCACCCGGCACCGCGGCCGAGAGCGGGACGACGACGGTGACCAGCAGCAGGGCCGCGAGCAGGCCGCCACCGGTCGTCGCGACGACCGCGGGCATGTGCCGCAGCGGGGACCGCACGGGTGCGGGGTCGTCGGGCAGCGCGGCCCAGCGGTCCGCGGTGAGCGAGGCCAGCAGCACGGCTCCGGCCACGCCCAGCACCGCGGTGGCGACCACGACGCCCGAGTCGTTGAGCAGCGAACCCACCAGTGCGGCCACGGCCACGGCCTGCAGCAGCCGGTCGAGGCCGGGCCACGCCGCCGTCACGCGCCGCAGCACCGCGGGCCGCCACCGCTGCGGGCCGACGAGCAGCACGCACACCGCGAGGCACACCACGGCGGCGGTCGCGCCGAGCGGCTGCGCGACGGTGGCCCACGCACCCGCGGCCTTGCCGAGCACCACCGCGAACGCCTCGCCGTCGAGCACACGCTGCACGAACAGGCCCAGGTGGCTGCTGCGCCCCGGCCGCGCCCAGTCGACCACCGAGACGACCGCGACGACGAGCACCGCGACGCCGCCGAACAGCACGGCCCGCCGCGCGTTGACGGGGCCCCCGACCGCGCCGAGCAGCAGCACGGCGAACGCGGGGACGAGCGCCAGGACGCCGCCGAAGTCGGCGCCGAACGCGGGCCACCCGTCGACCACGACCGTGACCACGCCGACCACGACGACGGCCGCGAGCGCGAGCCCGCGTCGTCCGGCCGCACGGGCCAGCGCCGCGACGCCGGCCGCGAGCACCAGGCTCGCGGCCGCGTACACGCCGAACGTGGTGTTGCCGAAGCCGTAGTAGCGCGCGCCGAGCGTGGGGGTGACGCCGAGGATCGAGCCCTGCTGCAGCACGGTGCCGGTCAGCCCGTCGACGGTGACGACCAGCCACGTCAGGGCCGCGGTCGGGATCGCGAGGCGCCACGGACCCGCGGGCATCCGACGCGACAGGCCCCACGCCGCGAGCGCCACGGCGGTCGTCGCGACCGCCCACCACGCCGCGGCCGCGAACATGGGTGCGGGTGCGCCCCACCACCGCGACAGCGCGGCGAGCTGGGCGCCGACGGGCGTGCACGCCCCGACCAGGAGCACCGCGACCGTCACCCGCCGCAGCGCGGGCGGCGGGCGCGCGTGCCGGCGCCTCAGCACCAGGAGCGCGACGAGCACGAGCCCGACGACGACGCCGACGACCGCGAGCAGCAGCGGCAGCAGGTGCGGCGTGATCGTGGTCATCTCGGTCAGGTACCGGCGGTTCTCGACGGTCCGATCGGTGCTCATGCGCCGCTCCGGGCCGACCTCGAGCGGCGCGCCGTCCAGGTCGGCGGACGGCCCGCCGACCGCGGCGACCAGCGTGGCCGACAGGTCCGTGAGCGTGACGATCCCGGTGCGCCGCGTCGAGGACGACGTGAGCCACCCGATCGTGCCGCCGCCCGCACGCCAGGACGCGATGGCCTGCAGCCCGCTCTCACCCGCGGGCCCGTCAGAGATCCCCGCGACGACGACGTCCGTGCCGTCCTCGACCGCCGCCAGCACGCGCCGCAGCTCGTCGTCGAGCAGGCCGAGCGCGTCGCGGCGGTCCGTGCGGTCCGCGGGCAGGTCGCCCGCGTCGACCACGGTCACGGGGCATGCGCGCAGCTCGTCGTCGCCGACCGCGCCGAGCGTCGGCGCGTACCGCTCGACCTTGCCCCTGGCGTCCGCGAGCGCGATCGCGGCGCCCGGGCCGATCGCGGTGGTGCACCGGCCGGTCTCCTCGAGGAGCGCGCCGACCGTCCCGGGCCGCCCGTAGCTGCCCGCGGGCTCGTCGTCCGACGGCACCGCGAGGTCGGACCAGCCGCGCACGGTCGCGGGCCCCACGGCATCGGTCGCGGCGGACACGCCCGGCAGCGGGCGGCAGTCGTCGAACGCGTCGTCGGACCCGTCGCCCGTCCCGCCGTCGGTGCCGTCGCCCGCGTCCGAGCCCGGCGTCGCGGCGTCGTCGGGATCCTGCTGCTCGCGCGTCGGGACGGGGGGCACGCGCCGCCCCGCGGACACCGTCTCCCACGCGCCCAGGCGGCACATCTGGGCCGAGGACGTGTGCACCGAGATCGACCCGACCGCGCCCTCGCCGACCATGCGCCACAGCGTGGGCGTGCCCACCCGGTCCACGTCCGACCAGTGCATGCCGCCGACGCCGATGACGACGACGTCGCGCAGCTCGCCCTCGTCGGCGTGCGCCGCCCCGGCCCCGGCCACCAGGCCCGTGCCCGCGACGAACGACGCGATCACGCCCGTCAGGCACGCCCGCAGGGCGCGACGGGCGCGCCCGGGACGGGTGGCGGGCGGCTGCAGGGGCATCCGTCCAGGGTAGGTGCTGGTCAGCGGTGCGTCGGCGGACGCGGAGGGCTCACCGTGCTCTTCACGGAACCCGCCGCGGCGCGCACACGCCGCGCACTCACCGCGAGCTGGACGTCGCGGTACTGCGCGGCGCGGTGCAGCTGACCGCGCAGGTCCGAGCCCGACGGGCGGTGCCGCAGCTCGCACGGCACCTCGACCACACGGAAGCCCTGGCGCAGCAGGTCGATCGTCATGCCGGTCTCGACGCCCCAGCCGCGGGCCAGCGGCGTGGCCGCCTCGAACGCCTCGCGCGTCAGGCAGCGCATGCCGGACAGCGGCTGCGTGGGGGTCCACCCCGTCATCGCCGCGATCGCACGACGCGCGGCACCCACGACGATGCCGCGGCCACCCGCACCCGGCTGCGGCGGGAGCAGGGCGATCGCCAGGTCGGTGTGGCCCTCGAGCACCGGCGGGACCAGCGGCGCGGTGTTGACCGCGGTCTCGGCCAGGTCGCCGTCGATGAACAGCAGGATGCGCGGCGCCCGGTCGGGCGCGTCACGCATCGCGACGACCGCGGCACCGGTCTCCATCGCGGCGGCCTTGCCGCGGTTGTGCGAGTGCCGCACCACGACCGCGCCCGCCTCACGCGCGACGTGCTGCGTGTTGTCCTCGGAGCCGTCGTCGACCACCAGCACCAGGTCCACGTGCGGGATCGCCTTGGCCGCCCGGACCGTCGCCGCGATGCGCCGGGCCTCGTCCTTGGCGGGGATGATCACCGCGACCCGCTGGCGCACGCGCGGCGTGGTGCCGCTGCGGGAGTGGCTCCTGCCGGGCTCGTCGCCGGAGGGCGTGCGCGGGTCGGGCTCCCCCTCCGTGGAGGGGTCGGACGAGGGGCGAGGGGTCACGGTCCCAGCCTATCGACGCCGCGCGCCCTCGCCCTGCCACCGCGCACAGCACGCGCGCGCGGTCCCCCATCCGGCGGCACGCGGGTCGGCGGGTCAGAACAGCGCGTCGTCGGGGCCGGCGGTGCCGCGCTCCAGGTCCAGCAGCGCACGTTTGGTGCCGACGCCCGCCGCGAAGCCCGTCAGCGTCCCGTCGGCGCCGACCATGCGGTGGCACGGCACGACGATCGCGACGCGGTTGGCGCCGTTGGCCGCGCCGACCGCACGGGACGTGGTCCGCGGGTCCAGGCCCAGGTCCGCCGCGAGCGCGCCGTACGTGGTCGTGGTGCCGTACGGGATCGCGCGCAGCCCCTGCCACACCCGGAGCTGGAACGCGGTGCCCGTCAGCCGCAGCGGCAGGTCGAACGCGCGCAGCCGCCCCGCGAAGTACGCCGTGAGCTGGTCGGCCGCGGCTGCGAGCACGGGTTCGTCCGCGGGCACCACGCGCTCGCCCAGGCCCACCGGCTCGACGGACGCCGCGGGCACGGACGGGGGCACCGGCGCGAGGCCGGCTGCGCGGAACGGCAGGCGCACGTGCGTGACGGCACCGTCGAGCGCCGCGACCACCACCTCACCGAGCGGCGTCGCGACGCACGTGTGCACGCGTCCCGTCGTGACCGCGTCCTGCGTCATGCCCGTCCCCTCCCCGCCGGCGTGCCCCCTCATGAGGCAGACGCGCGGGCGGCCGACGACGTGAGCCGCGACGTCAGCGCAGCGTGACCTGGCGGGCCACCAGGCCCGCGCGGGCGCGGCGCTCGTTCGCGTCGAGCGGCTCGGTGCTGGCCAGCGCGGCCTCGAACCGCGGCGCGAACTGCGCGATCGCGCCGTCCAGCTCGTCGGCCTCGGTGCCGCGCGCGAGCTCCCACACGGGCACGACGAGACCGCTCGAGCGGAAGTAGCCGATGAACTTGCCGCCGGCGAAGCCCGACTCGCGCCGGGCGTGCAGGCGGGCGAGGCCGTCCAGCACCACCTGCTCGTCGTGCGGCTGCGCCCATCGCAGGAACTCCTTGGCGCCCATGCGGCACCAGTACGCCGCCTCGACACCGGGGATCTTGACCGTGTCGATGATGCCCTCGTCGGCGTCCTGGATCGCGGCCTCGAGGTCGCTCGTGCGCTCGACGTCGGGGGCCAGCCAGTACGCGAACGAGTCGTGCACCGTGACCTCGAACGGGACGCTCAGGTCCAGCACGTCCTGCAGGCGCGGGCCCGCCTCGGGCAGGCCGATCACCTCGACCGCGGTGCCGGGCTCGACCTCGATCGCCTCGAGCAGCGCGGCGGCCAGGTCCCGGCTCGCGTCGCCCGAGTGCGTCGAGGTCTGCAGCGCCAGCAGGATCACGCCGTCCGCGCGGTGCAGCGCGGGCCAGGCCTGCGGCAGCACGGTGGTGATCAGGACGTCCTTGCTGCCGTGCTCCGCGGTGGTGCGCGCGGGCGCCGTCGCGGCGGGCACGACCTCCTTGAGCGCGACCCAGTCGGGCTCGCCCGGGAGCCCCTCGAACGGTCGCAGCACGAAGTCCACAGATCCCTTGGCCATAGCGCAGCACCCTACCGGCCCGGCTGCCCACGTCCGCAGCCCGGCGGCGACGCCACGGATGGGACTCCGGGACTGTGCGCGGGCGGGGTGACCGGGGGAAGATCGGCGCATGCACCAGCGCGCCGGAACCGTTGCCCTGCCCGAGGACCTCATCGACGTCGACGCGCTCGTCGGCGCGTACTACGACCGCATCCCCGACCCCACCCACCCGGACGAGCAGGTGGTGTTCGGCACCAGCGGCCACCGCGGCTCGTCGCTGCGCACCGCCTTCAACGAGGCGCACATCGTCGCGATCACGCAGGCGATCGTCGAGTACCGGCGGGCCCAGGGGACCGACGGGCCGCTGTTCATCGGGCGCGACACGCACGGGCTCTCCGAGCCGGCGCAGCGCACCGCGATCGAGGTGCTGGTGGCGAACGGCGTCGAGGTGCACGTCGACGCGCGGGACTCGTTCACGCCCACACCCGCCGTCTCGCTCGCGATCCTGCGGCACAACGGCGCGGGCACGGCCGCCGGCGTGCGCACGCACGGGCCCGGGCTGGCCGACGGGATCGTCGTGACCCCGTCGCACAACCCGCCCGCGGACGGCGGCTTCAAGTACAACCCCCCGCACGGCGGCCCCGCGGGCGGCGACGCGACGGGTCCGATCGCGGCGCGCGCCAACGAGCTGCTCGCGGGCGGCTGGCGCCAGGTGCCGCGCACCGCGTACGACGCGGCGATCGGCTCCGACCTGGTCAAGCGGCACGACTACCTGACGGCGTACGTCGACGACCTGGCCAACGTGATCGACTTCGACGCGATCCGCTCCGCGGGCGTCCGCATCGGCGCCGACCCGCTGGGCGGCGCGATGGCCGAGTACTGGGGCGTGATCGGGGAGCGGTACGGCCTGGACCTCACCGTGGTGAACCCGACCGTGGACCCGCGCTGGCCGTTCATGACGCTCGACTGGGACGGCAAGATCCGCATGGACTGCTCGTCGCCGTACGCCATGGCGTCGCTCGTGGCGCGCATGACCGCGGGCGACGGGCCCGCGCCGTACGACATCGCGACCGGCAACGACGCGGACTCCGACCGCCACGGCATCGTCACGCCCGATGGCGGCCTGCTGAACCCGAACCACTACCTGGCCGTGATGATCTCCTACCTGTACGGCGGCGCGCGCCCGGGCTGGTCGCCCGACGCCGCGATCGGCAAGACGCTGGTCTCCTCCTCGCTCGTGGACCGCGTCGGCGCACGGCTGGGCCGGCGCGTCGTCGAGGTCCCGGTCGGGTTCAAGTGGTTCGTCCCCGGCCTGATCGACGGCTCGGTCGGGTTCGGCGGGGAGGAGTCCGCGGGCGCGTCGTTCCTGCGCACCGACGGCACCGTGTGGACCACCGACAAGGACGGGCCGATCGCGTGCCTGCTGGCCTCGGAGATCCTGGCGACCACGGGCCGCTCGCCCTCGGAGCACCACCGGGCGCTCGTCGACGAGCTGGGCGAGTCCTGGTACGCGCGCATCGACGCCGCCGCCACGCGTGAGGAGAAGGCCCGGCTCGGCGCGCTCTCGCCCGCGCAGGTCACGGCCACCACGCTCGCCGGCGCACCCATCACGGCACGTCTCACGCAGGCCCCCGGCAACGGCGAGTCGATCGGCGGGCTCAAGGTCACCACCGACGACGCGTGGTTCGCCGCGCGCCCGTCGGGCACCGAGGACGTCTACAAGATCTACGCCGAGTCGTTCGTGTCCGCGGAGCACCTGGCCCAGGTGCAGGCCGAGGCGAAGGACGTGGTCTCGGCGGCGCTCGCGGGCTGATCCGCGGTTCGTCGTGCGCGCCCGTCGGCGGCGCGCACGACGACCGCCGCCCCCTCGGGCGTGCGGGTCGCCTCAGGTGCTCTCGCGCACGACGAGCGAGGCCGGCAGCGTCACGGCGGCCGGCGGGTGGCCGTCGACCACCTCGAGCAGCAGGCGGACCATCTCCGAGCTGATCCGCTCGAACGGCTGGCGCATCGTCGTGAGGTTCGGGTTGACCGTGACGGCCACGCCCGCGTCGTCGAAGCCGCCCACCGCCACGTCGTCGGGCACCGTGCGGCCCGAGTCCGCCAGCACCACCATGGCGCTCGCGGCCATCAGGTCGTTCGCGGCGAACACCGCGTCCAGGTCCGGCCGACGCTCGAGCAGCTCGGCCATGGCCCGGCCGCCGCTCGCGCGCGTGTAGTCGCCGTGCACCACGAGCGACTCGTCGTACGCGTCCCCGAGCTCCTGGCGATAGCCCTCGAGGCGCAGACGCCCGCCCGGTGTGTCCATGGGGCCGGTGATCATCGCGATGCGTGAGCGTCCGCGCTCCATCAGGTGCCGCGTCATGACCCGCGCGCCCCCCAGGTCGTCCGCGGCCACGCAGCCCACGCGCGACTCGAAGCCCAGCGGGATGCCGCACGCGATGGTCGGGATCTGCTGCGCCACGAGCTCGCGCAGCACGGGCGAGCCGGCGTGCGAGGAGATGAGCAGCACGCCGTCCACGTGGCCCGCGCCGACGTAGCCGAGCATCTGCTCCTGCTCGGCGGGCGTGCCCGCGACCATGAGCAGCAGCGGCATGCCGCGCGCGGCCAGCTCGTTGGCCGCGCAGCGCAGCAGGATGGAGAAGTTGGGGTCCTCGAACAGCAGGTGCTGGGGCTCCGTGAGCAGGAACGCGACCGAGTTGGACCGGCCGGTCACCAGGCTGCGCGCGTGCTGGTTGGCCTTGTAGCCGGTGGTGCGGATCGCCTCCTCGACGGCGGCGAGCGCCTCCGGGGAGACCCAGTGGCCGCCGTTGATGACGCGCGACACGGTGCCGCGTGACACCCCGGCTGCGGCCGCCACGTCGCGGATCGTCGGCCGCTTGCGCGGCGTTGCTCTCGGCTCCATCGCCTCGCACTCTAGGCGGTGTCCGGGAACGTTCACAGCCACCGGGCCGTGAGCGGCCCTGTGGTCACCCGTTCGAGGGATCCGCGCGGACCAGGTCCTGGTACTCGGGGTGCCGCCCCAGCCACGCCCTGACGTACGGGCACAGCGGCACGACGTCCCGGCCCGAGGCCCTCACCTGGTCCAACGCGCCACGGACCAGCTCACCCGCGACGCCCTGCCCCTCGTGCTCCGGGAACACCTCCGTATGCGTGAGCACGACTGTGCCCCGGTCCAGCGTGTACGCCGCGAACCCGAGCAGCTCCCCGTCCCGGCGCGCCTCGAACCGCTCCTCCTGCGTGACCTCCACCACGTCCACCATGCACCCCACCCTGCCACCGGTCGGTGCCCGGGGCCGGTGGCCGCGCGCACGGACGTCCGTGTCGGGACCGGATGACAGGATGTGCGGGTGCTGGGGCCTTACCGGGAAGTGCTGGCGCGGCCCGGGGCGCTCGCGTTCTCCGTCGCGGGAGTCGTCGCGCGGCTGCCGATCTCGATGGTGGGCATCGGGATCGTGCTCGCGGTGTCGTCGTTGTACGACTCCTACGCGATGGCGGGCCGGGTCTCGGCGGTGTTCGTCGTCGCATCCTCGCTGACCGCGCCGCTCATCGCGCGCCTGGTGGACCGGCACGGGCAGGCCCGCGTCATGCGCGTGGCGCTCGCGACGTGCGGGACCGGCCTCGTCGGGCTCATCGCCGCGCTGCTCGCGCACGCCCCCGAACCCGTGCTGTGGGCCGCGGCCGTCGTCGCGGGGATCAGCGGCCAGTTCGGCTCGCTGGTGCGTGCCCGCTGGTCCCACCTGCTGCAGGGCGACGCCAAGGCGCTGCACACCGCGTACTCGCTCGAGGCCGCGCTCGACGAGGTCGTCTTCATCGTCGGACCGGCCGCGGCCACCATCCTCGCCACCGGCGTGACCCCCACCGCGGGCCTCGTGGTGCCGCTCGTGGCCACCGTGGTCGGCGGCACCTGGTTCCTGTCGCAGCGCCGCACCGAGCCGCCACCCGTCCCGCACCACGGCTCCGGCGGCGGGTCGCTGGTCGCGGTGCCCGGGATGCTCGTGCTGGTCGTCGTGTTCCTGGCGATGGGCGCGATCTTCGGGGCGACCGACGTCGCGACCGTCGCGTTCGCCGAGGAGGCCGACCGCAAGTCCGCGGCGGGGCTCATCCTCGCGGTGTTCGCGGCCGGCTCCATGGTCTCCGGCCTCCTGTACGGCGCGCGTCACTGGGTGCGACCCCTGTGGATGCGGTTCGGCATCGGGATGGTCGCGCTCGCCGCGGGTGTGTCGCTGTTCGTCGTGGTGCAGTCGCTGTGGGCGCTCGCCGCCGTGATGTTCGTGACCGGGTTCGCGATCGCGCCCACGCTGATCAACGGCAACGGCCTGGTCCAGGAGCTGGTCCCGGCGCGGCGCCTCACGGAGGGGCTCACCTGGGTGGGGACGTCGCTGGGCGTCGGCGTGTCCATCGGTTCGTCGATCGCGGGTGCGCGCATCGACGCCGAGGGCTCGCACGGCGGCTTCGTCGTCGTCGTGGTCGCGGGCGCGTGCGCGGCCGTCGCGACGGTCGCGTCCCTGCGTACGCTGCGCGCCGCGCACCACGCGGGGCTCGCCGCCGCCAAGGACGCCGAGGCCGCACCCGGCGAGGTCGAGGACGCACGTCCCGGCCCGGAGGACGAGCCGCGGCCCTAGGCTGCGCGGGTGCCCGACGACGCCGCACCCGACCTCCCGCTCGACGCCCTGACCAGGCTGGTCGCTCCGCTGGGGACGCTGGCCGACGCGACCCGCCTCGAGGGCGGCCTGTTCGCGACGACGTACCGCGTCACGCTCGAGGACGGGACGCGCGTCGTCGTGAAGACCGCACCCGTGGCCACCGGCCGCCTCCTCACGCACGAGCACGACCTGCTGCGGACCGAGGCCGAGGTGTACGCGCTGGGCGCGGAGCACCCGGACCTCCTGCTCCCGCGGCTGCTGCACCAGGACTTCACGCGTGAGGTGGTCGGCGGGGACGTCGTGGTCGCGGCCCACCTGGACGGCGTGCCGTGGAAGGACGCCGGCTTCGGCCCCGCCGGCCTGGACCCACGCACGGCACGAGCGCACGGGGACCTCGCGGCGCTCATCGGCCGGTTCGCCGCGGTCACCGGAACCACGTTCGGCTACCCGCAGTCCCCCGCGCTGCAGGCGGACACGTGGCGCGGGGCGCTGACCGCGATGGTCGAGGCGCTCCTGTCCGACGCGCAGCGGTGGTCGGTCGACGTCCCGGCCGATCGCATCCGCACCGCGCTGGACCGCCACGGCGCCGCGCTCGACGAGGTCACCGAGCCCCGCCTCGTGCACTCCGACCTGTGGCCCGGCAACCTGTTCGTCGACCCCGTCACGGGCGCGCTCACGGGCGTGATCGACCCCGAGCGCGCGCTGTGGGGCGACCCGCTCGTCGACGTGGTGGGCGCCGACCCCATGTGGGACGGGCCCGGCCTGGACCTCGACGACTCGTTCGACCTCACCTCGCCGTCCGGTGCCGCGCGGCTACTGCTGGCCCGCATGTGGCTCGCGCTCGTGATGACGGTCGAGATCGCGCCCCGCGCCTACACCGGCGACTGGGTGGCGGAGTACGACTCCGCGAACCGAGGCAACCTGCTGCGCGCCCTCGACGAGCTCGGCGTCTAGGTGTTGTGGCTCATGAGGTTGGTGACGCGGCTGGGGGTGTGAGGGAGGGGTAGGCCCCGGCGGCAGGATGGAAGTGCGACCAACCAACTGCTGCGCGAAGGACCTACCCCTCGATGAGCCACGCTAACGCCCCGTTCACCCCCGAAGGGCGGCTGCGGCTCGTGCGCCGCTGCGCCCACCGACCGATCGCTCACGTCGCTGCCGAGGCGGGCATCTCTCGGCAGTGCCTGTCGAAGTGGAAGGCCCGGTTCGACGAGTTGGGCGAGGTCGGGCTGGCCGACCGGGCGAGTGTCCCTCACGCGTCCCCGACCCAGCTCGAGCCCGACCTGGTCGCGTTGATCGAGACGTGGCGCCGGGAGCACAAGTGGTCGGCCCGGGCGATCCACCTCGAGCTGGTCCGCCGCGGGCACCAGGTCTCGGTCGCGACCGTCGGGCGGTGGCTGGTCCGCCTGGGCATCAGCCGGCGCCGCGACATCGACCCCGACGGGTCGATGAACCGCACCGCGGGCCGCATCACCGCCCGCTACCCCGGTCACATGGTCCATCTGGACGTCAAGAAGGTCGGGCGCATCCCCGATGGCGGCGGCTGGCGCGCTCACGGGCGCGGCTCAGCGGCGGACAAGGCCGCCCAGCGGGCCAAGACCAAGGGCGCCCGCGCCGGCTACGTCTACCTGCACTCCGCCGTCGACGGCTTCTCCCGACTGGCCTACACCGAGCACCTGCCCGACGAGAAGGCAGCGACCACGATCGGGTTCTTCTGCCGGGCACGGGCGTTCTTCGCCGCCCACGGCATCAACCGGCTGGTCCGGGTGGTCACCGACAACGGCGCGAACTACACCGCCAAGGCGTTCACCCGGACGGTGACCGCGTTCGCCTCGCGTCACCAGCGGATCCGTCCGCACACTCCCCGGCACAACGGCAAGGTCGAGAGATACAACCGGATCCTGGCCGAGGAACTCCTCTACGCCCGCATCTGGACCTCCGAGGCCGAGCGGGCCGCAGCGATCAAGATCTGGAACGTCCACTACAACTACCATCGCTGCCACACCGCCGCCGGCAACCAGCCCCCGGCCTCACGCCTCCACGCAGGCGTCACCAACCTCATGAGCCGGAACATCTAGGACCAGCCCGGACCCGAGCTCGCTACGAGATCGCCTCGTCGGAGACCTCGCTCTCCTGCGTCTCGATCGCCTCGCTCTCGACGTCCTCGGACAGCTTGGGCGCTGCCGGCTGCCAGGCCTTGAGCGGCTGGACGACCGACGAGTAGAACGCCTCCACCGCACTCGTCACGCTCGGCACAAAAGCGCCTCGCTGGCCGGACCGCTTGGTCCCCATGGCACTGGCGAGCGAGAGCCGGAACGCGCTGATCTCCACGCCCCTGTCGGGCAGGAGCATCGTCGGGTTGTCGCGCACGTCCTTCAGCTGTTCGCACGCCGTCTCGGTGCGCGCCGCGAACACCGCCTCGACGAGGAGCGCGTCGGGCGCGTCCTTCAGCTGGCGCAGGAGCCACGCGATCCGCCGCTGCCCGTTGCCCTCCTGGGGCGCGCGGACCGCGACCGACGTCCGGACCTGAGAGGTGCGCAGGTCGGCCGTGACGGTCAACGGCCCAGCGGCGAGCGGGACCTTGATGACCGCCTCGAGGGCACCCTCCGATGCCAGCCGCGTGACGATCGACTGCACGTGAGCAGCCGGGTCACCGGCAAGCTTGCGCGCGACGGACGGGACGACGTTGACGCCCAGATCGCTGCTGAGGCGGAGGCACAGGTGCCGCACCAGCCGTACCCACGCCGCCGCGACCGCGGGAACCTTCTTGTCGCTCCCACGAAGCGTGCCTGCGTGGATCGCCTCCCTGACGGGCACCCACGACGGACCCATGTCCTCGAAGGTCGCGGCTCCTGAGCGCGGGTGCTCGATGTAGCGGATGAACTCGTGGAGGATCCAGGCTTGCAGGGGGTCGCCGACGCCGCGGTGGTGGAGCGTGAACTTCGCCTCGTGCAGCACCTCCGCCCACGAGATGTGGGTCAACGTCGCTCGGCGCAGCTTGCGCTTGTCCACGAGCACCGGGTGCTCGCCCGGATGTGCCGCGATCTCGTTGGAGAGGGTCACGACGGTGTCGTAGCCCTCCTGCCGCGCGACGTCGAGGTAGCGCTCGACCTGCTCCCTGAGGAGTTGTCCGCTACCCGTCTTGACCTCGAGGACGGCCGTCCACAGCTTCCCGCCGCGCGCGACGCGCAGCACCCCGTCGGGGTAGACAGTCGACTCCCCCAGACCGAAGGGCACCTCGAGGAACGTCTCGACAGGTCCCGCTGGCGCCCCGAACCGCGCGCTGAGTGCGCGCCCGAAGGCGGGAACTGCCATGACCGTGGCGAGGAGTGCGGAGGTCGCACGCTTCTCCTGCTCCTCGGCGGTGCCGACACCGGAGATGGAGAACAGACGCGACGGCTGCCAGGTCTCGGCGCCCGCGAGCTTGAGCCGCGGTGGCCTGACGACGACGGCGGCGCGCTTGCTGGTCCGCACGCCCGGACGCGGGCGCGTCGGGCGCACGCGCCCGGTCGGCGTCGCCGGGAACTCGATCACCTGCGCGACGCCGTCCGGATCGAGGCTCTCGTCCGGTACGCCGTCCACGGGTTCGACGAGCGACGGCTCGGCCTCGGCGGCATCGACCTGGACGACGGCGCCGTCGGCCTCCTCGCCGAGCGGTGCGTCGTCGACGGGTGGCACGTCGCTGTCGACGCCGTCGTCCACGGTGACGCCGAAGTCGGACGCCAGGCCCGCGAGGCCGGAGTCCCACCCCTGCCCGACAGCGCGCACCTTCCAGCCGGGGCCGCGTCGATAGACCTCGCAGAAGACGAACGCCGTCTCCGCGTCGGCGTCGTCGATGTCGTACCTCGCGAGCGGCTCACCCCCGGCGTCGAGGATCCGCAGGCGCAGGCCCGCGAGCGAACCGAAGTCCCCGTCTCCGAGGCTCGCCGTGACCGCGACGCAGTCCACCTCCGGGTCGATCCTGACGAGGTCGATCCGGACCAGCTCGTGCGAGCCCGACTCGGTGCTCGAACGTCCGACCAGGCGGACCGAGCCGTCGGGTGACGCGGGCTGGTTGAAGAAGACGAACTCGGCGTCCGAGCGGACTCGACGGTCGCCCGCGAGCAGCAGCGCCGCGGCATCCACGTCGACCTCGCCGTCCGGCTCGTCCCACGCCACCACGACCTGCAGGCTCTCCACCTCGGACGGGACCTCGCAGTTGGCCCCCTTGCGCAGAACGATCTCGTCCATGCGGGGCATGCTAGAGCCGCCGTCGGCGGCTCACGGGAAGTTCACCCGCAGCGCTCCGCCAGCCGGGTGCTACGACCAGCCCCACGACGAGTCGGGGTGAATCGGGGGGCACGTGTCGGCGCCGGCCGGCAGCGGCTCGAAGTGCCACGGCTCGTTCTCGTACGTGCGGCACAGCCCCAGGGCCTCGCCGTGCTCGCTGAGCCACTGCGCGCCCTCGGGCGGGCCGACGTCGACCGCGAGGCCCTGCACGTGCGCGGAGTGCCGGGCGGGCAGGACCCAGCGGTGCGCCTCGCGCTCGCTGCCGTACTTGTCGACGGCGTCCCGCACGATGCGGCGCTGCTCGTCGGCCGAGCGCCAGCCGGAGTTGAGCACGAGCGTGACGCCGTCGGCCGCGGCGGCGTCCTGCGCCGCGGCGAACCGCCGCTCGAGCTCGGGGTCGAGCCCGGTCGCGGCATGCTCGCCGCCGGACGTGCCGTCGCCGTGCGTGCGGTCGCCCGCCGTCGAACCCCCCTGCGGTCCGACGGCATCGGCGGCCACGCGTGCGGCCTGGTTCACCCCCACCGCGAGCACGAGCGCGACGAGCACGCCCCACCCGACCCGCCACCTGCGCCGGCGCTGCCTCGCCCGCTCGTGGGCCTGCGAGGCCGCCAGCACGCCTCCGGGCACCGCGGCGCCGCCGGCGGAGCTGTGCGCGGTGCGGGCGGCGGTGCGGGCGGCGGTGCGGGTTCCGGGTGCGGTGCGGGTCGGTCGGGTCACGAGGACGACGTTCCCGTGACGCAGGGTCCGGCCGCGTCGGACCGTGGGCGGGACGTGACCTGCGGGGGTCTCCGCCAGAGGACCGACCCGCACCCTGCCCTGGGCAGGGGGAGGACCGTGCGTCTCCACCCCAGGGTGGAGACGCGTGTCCGGCCGACGACGCTCGGCGGGGCGCCCGCGCGCGCGTACGGTCGGTGCCGTGCCCGCCACCCTCCCGCCGGTCCCGCCGCCGCCCGTGGCGGACCGCCGGGCCCGCGAGGCGGTGCTCACACCGAAGGCAGGCACAGGCCCGCGCGGGGCGTGGCGGACGGCGGCCCGCACGGACGTACCCATCGGGCTCGCCGTGGGCACGCTGTGGTCGCTCGGGCTGCTGGTCGCGATGCGTTCGGCCAACTGGATGCCGTTGAGCATCGAGGGCTACTGGTGGGCGGGCCTGTGGCTCACGATCACGCTGGCCACGTGGCGGGCCGCGCCGCGCGCGTCGTTCTGGGTGGTCGCGGTCGGCTACCCCGTGACGTACTCGTTCGTCGTGACCGACGGCTGGGGCATGTCGTCGCCGTCGCACATCCTGCCGCTGCTGGTCGCGGCGTTCGGCGTGACGCGCAGCGGCGGGCTGCGCGTGGTGCCCGCGGTCGTCGCGTCGGTGGGCGCCGAGCTGGTGCTCTCGGCCGGGCTCGCGGGTGCGACGCGCGGGGTCACGGGCGGCGAGTGGTTCCCCGCGATCGACCGGTCGAGCGCCGTCCAGCTGACCGCGCTCGTCGTCGCCGCGGCCGTGATCGGGAGCATCATGCGGCGGCTCGCGCTGACGAGCGCGTCGCTCGAGCAGCGCAACGCCGAGCTGCTGGCGCTGCAGGAGGTCCGCGCGCGGGCGGCGGTGCGTGACGAGCGCACACGGATCGCGCGGGAGCTGCACGACGTGGTCGCGCACCACGTCTCGGCGATCGTCGTGCGCGCGCAGGCCGCGGACCGGGTCGCGGACCGCGACCCGCAGGCGCCGCGCGAGGCCGTGCGGTGGATCGCACCGGCGGGCCGCGAGGCGCTCGACGCGATGCGGTCGGTGGTGCGCGTGCTGCGTGCTGCGGACGACGAGTCCGCGCCGCTCGCCCCCACCGCGGGGCTCGAGTCCCTGCCCGCGGTGGTCGAGCGCGTGCGCGCGGCAGGCGTCGTCGTGACGGCCGAGCTCCCCGCGCCCCTGCCCGCGTGCCCGCCGGCGGTCGGACTCGCGGTGGTGCGCGTGGCCCAGGAGGCGCTCACCAACGTGCTGGTGCACTCGGCCGCGACCGAGGCGGTGCTCACGCTGTCGGTCGCCGGAGGGACGTTGGTGCTGGACGTCCGGGACCCCGGCCCGCCCCGCGCGGAGGCCTCGCGCGGCGGCAACGGCCTGGTGCACATGCGCGAGCGCGCGGCCGCGGCGGGCGGGACCCTCGCGGTCGGCCCCGCACCGGACGGCGGCTGGCGCGTGCTGCTGATGGTGCCGACGAACGGACGGGACGGGGCGATGCGATGACGGGTGCGGTGCGCGTGGTGGTGGTCGACGACCAGCCGACGATCCGCCTGGGGCTGCGCATGATCCTCGACCACGAGCCCGACGTGGAGGTGGTCGGTGAGGCGGGCGACGGGCAGGCGGCGGTCGACGTCGTGCGCGAGGTCCGGCCCGACGTGGTGCTGCTGGACGTCCGGATGCCCGGGACCGACGGGGTCGAGGCCGCGCGCCGGATCCGCGCGGACCCGGACCTGGCGGCCGTGCGCATCGTCGTGCTCACCACGTTCGACGACGAGGAGTACGTCACCGGTGCGCTGCACGCGGGTGCGCACGCGTTCCTGCTGAAGGACGCCGAGCCCGCGACGCTCGTCGACACCGTGCACCGCGTGCACCGCGGCGAGTCGGTGCTGGACCCCAAGGTCACGGGCGTGGTGGTGGGCCAGTGGCGCGCGGGCACCGCACCGCGTGCGGCCGCGGCGGGGCGTGCCGCGGAGGCGATCGGCACGCTCACCCAACGTGAGCGGGAGGTGCTCGTCGCGGTCGCGCGGGGCGGCTCGAACACCGACGTCGCGGCCGAGCTGGGCGTGGGCGAGGCGACCGTCAAGGCGCACGTGCACGCGCTGCTGCGCAAGCTCGGCTGCACCACCCGCACGCAGCTCGTCGTGACCGCGTACGAGTCGGGGCTGGTCCGCGTCGGCGGTCAGTAGGGTCCCGCGGTCAGTACGTGTAGTCCGCGCCGACCTCACGCGCCCACGGCGTGTCCGGCATCGAGCACCAGATCCGGGCACGCCGGGACGTCCCGGCCGGCCGGACCGCGACCTCCGCGAGCAGCAGGTGCTCCGGCACGTGGGCCTGCGCCCACGCGACCACCGCGGGGACGTCGCGCGCCTCGCGGAACAGGTACGTCGACTCCGCGCTCAGGGTGTCGAGCGCGGGGTCTCCCGCCAGGAACGTCACGAAGACGTCGGGGGTGACGTCCGCGACCGCTCCCTCGGGGACCTGCGTGAGCTCCGGGCGGCCGAGCAGGGTCATGTGCGTGCTCCTGGGGTCAAGCGGTGCGCGTCGTAGCGCCAGAACGAGCGTTGCGTGCGGACCAGGGTCCACAGCGCCGCGGCGCACAGCACGCCGCCGATCACCACGGCCCACCCCTCGCCCACCGCGCCCGAGACCGAGCCGATGAACATGTCGCCCAGGCGCGGTCCGCCCGCGACCACCACGATGAACACGCCCTGCAGCCGGCCGCGCATGTCGTCGGGCGTCGCGGTCTGCAGGATGGTCTGCCGGAAGATGGCGCTGACCTCGTCGGACGCGCCCGCCGCGACGAGCGTGAGGCACGCGACCGCGATCGCACCCCACAGCGCGTGCTCGGGCCGGTCCCGGCCGACCGCGACCAGCACCAGGCCGAACGCGACCACGGACGCCGCCCACCCGGTGATCGCCCACGTGATGGTCCGGCCCTGCCAGCGCACGCGCGCGAGCCCGCCGGACAGCAGTCCCGACGAGACGGCGCCGACCGCGAGCGCCGCGGTGAGGATGCCGGTGGTGGTCTCGCCACCACCGAGGTACCAGATGCCGACCGCGGGGAACACGACGCGCGGCATCGCCAGGATCATGGCGCACAGGTCCACAGCGAAGGTCATGCGCACGTCCGGCTGCGTCGCCAGGTAGCGCAGGCCGTCGACCACGGAGGCCAGGCCCACGCGCGCCCGGCGCGAGTCCGAGGGCTCGGGCAGGACGGGCGGCAGGCGGAGCACCGCACCCAGCGCGAACGTGAACAGCACCGCGTCCACGGTGTACGCCAGGCCGTAGTCGATCGAGGCGAGCCCGGCGCCGGCCAGCGGGCCGACCGTGAGGGCGGTCTGGAAGCCGATCGCCTGCAGCGCGTTGGCGGCCGGCATGAGCTTCGGGGCGAGCAGGCGCGGGATGATCGCGGAGCGTGCGGGCGAGTTCACCGCGTTCGCACCCGACTGGACCGCCGTCAGCGCGTACAGCAGCCCGACGTGCTCGTTGCCGGCCCACCCCTGCACCGCGAGCACCAGGATGGCGACCCACGAGACGACGCTCGCGACGAGTGCGACCGTGCGTCGGTCGTAGTGGTCGACGACCGCACCGCCGTACAGCCCGAACACCACGAGCGGCACGAACGCGCACATGCCGAGCACCCCGACCGACAGCGTCGACCCGGTGATGCCGTAGACCTGGAGCCCGACGGCCACCACGGTGAGCTGCGTCCCCAGGTTGGCGATCGACAGGCCCCACCAGAGGCGACGGAAGTCGGGGCTGATCCGCAGGGGCGTCGTGTCGACGACGAGGGACCGCACCGCGGCAGTCTAGGTGGCGGCCGCGACCCACGCCGCGGGGCCCGACGACTCCGCCGGGCCCCGCGGTCGGTTCAGCGTGCGACCACCCGGAACGTGACCGCCTTGGCCACGGACCGCGCGATGTTCGTGGTGCCGCGGTAGGTGACCTTGACCGTGTACGTGCCGGTCGCGGTCAGCTTCCCGATCCGCACCGCGGCCTTGCCGCCGCTGAGCGTCACGGTGGTGGAGCGGACCACCTTGCCCGCTCGCACCACCTGCACGGTCGCCTTGCCCGTTGCGGGCACGCCCGTCGCGGTCCGCGCGACGACGTTCGCGGTGAGCACCCCGGTGCGCTGCCCGATGGTGCTGCGGCTGAGCGTCGTGGTGACCGAGGAGGGGGTCGCGACCACCGTCGTCGTCGCGATGCCCGTGGACGCGAGCAGCGTCACGGACCCGCCGTAGCGCACCTGCACGGAGTACACGCCGACGCCCAGGCGGCCGAGCGGCACGCTCGCGGCACCGCGCGTGAGGGTCACCGTGCGCACCAGCACCACGGTGCCGGACCGCCTCACCGTGACGGTGGCCGTGCCCCCGACGGTCGCGCCGTCCCGCGCGGTGACCGCGACCTTGACGGTGTGCGGCGCGCCGTAGCGCACCGAGCGCGCGACGGTCGCGGTGGTCGTCGTGGCCACGGGCAGCGGAGCGAGCACCGCGGCGCTCGGTGCGGTGGTGCGCACCGCGACGTGCCCGGCCGCGTCGGTCGCGGTGACCTCGGCGGTGACCGTCAGCCCCGCGTCGGCCGCACGCGGCACGAACGTCGCGCCGGTCTGGCCGGCCACGGCCGTGCCGTCGACGAACCAGCGGTAGCCGGTCGCGGTCCACTCGTCGGCGACGCCCGTGGCGGCCGCAGTCAGCGGCTGACCGACGCGCGCGGTCCCGGTGAGCGTGGGCGTCATGACCGTCTCGGGCGCGACGTCCCGCAGCGTCGGGACGACGGTCTGGAACAGCCCGTCGGCGCCGACCGTGAGGCGGTCGATCTTCGTCTCGCGGTAGTAGCCCGTGCGCTGCGCCGCGGGGACGCTCTGCGCGAACCGGTGGTAGACGATGTACCAGTCGTCCGTGCCGGGCACGTTGAGGATCGACGAGTGGCCCGTGGCGTAGACGTCGATCGACGGGGCCTTGGTCAGGATCTCGCCACGGTAGGTCCACGGGCCGTTCATCGACGTCGCGGTCGCGTAGCCGACCCGGTAGTTCTCGCTGCCGGTGTCGTCGATCGAGTACGTCAGGTGGTACGTGCCCTGGCGGTAGTTGAGGAACAGCCCCTCGCGGAAGTTCGTCAGCCCGCTGATCACCTTCGGTGCGGTGCGCAGCGACGTCATGGAGTCGTCGAGCTCGGCGTAGTACGGCGTGCCGTTGCCCCACAGCAGGTAGTGCGTGCCCGTCTGCGGGTCACGGAACGCGGCCGGGTCGATCTCCTGGCCGTTGCCCGTGGAGCCCTTGAGCATCGAGTCGGGCAGCGCCGTGAACGGGCCCTGCGGGCTGTCCGCGACCGCGACGCCGATGTTCTTCGCGTTGTCCGCGGGGTTGTGGCCGGAGAAGTAGAACCAGTAGCGCCCGTCCCGCTCGATGATCGTGGGTGCCCACGCGTTGCCGGTCGCCCACGGCACGTTGCCGTTCGCGCCGTCGAGCGTGAGGAAGGGCTCCTCGGCCCGGGTCCACGTGACCAGGTCCTTCGAGCTCCACGCGTAGAACGTGTTGCCACCCCAGCCGGGTGTGCCGTCCGTGGTCGCGTACACGTAGTACGTGTCGCCGAACACCGTGACGTTCGGGTCGGCGTAGAAGTGCCCGCCGTCGGCGTCGACGAGCGCGGGGCCGTCGTTGGGCGGCGTCGTCGGGACGTCGAACGTCACGGGCGGCAGCGTGCGCATGGTGCCCGTGCGGTCGGTGTAGGTCGCGGTCGCCACGACGCGCACCAGCGCGTCCTGGTCGGCCTGCGGCCGCGTGATCGTGCCGTCGGGCGCGACCACGCCCGCGACGTCGGCGGTCCACGTGACGCCGGGCGCACCCGGCAGCGCGTCGGTGACCCGGGTGCCGTCGACGGCCGCCACGTCCAGCGCGAACGCGCCCGCGACCGTCGCGGCGTCCTCGAGGACCACGTCCCGGACCTGCTCGGCGCTCAGCGCGGTGGCGTACACGCGCGCCTGCGCGACCGTGCCCACGTAGCGCGAGTCGGCGCTGTAGGCGGAGCGTCCGATCGCGTTGAGCGTCTGCGTCGCCAGCTCGGCGGGCGTGACCACCGCGGCGTTCGTGGTGGTGGCGACCTGCTCGCCGTCCACGTACAGCGCGATGGTCGCGGGGCTCGTCGACCCGTCGATCGTCGCGGTGACGTTGGTCCACGTGTCCGCGGGGAACGGGGCCGGGTCCTGCGCGGTCTGCTCGGCCGTGTACGTGGTCGCGGTGATCTCGGTGCGCGCGTGACCGTTGCCGGTGGACGCGAACCAGTAGCCCTCGGTGCCCGTGCCGCCGAGCGTCCACAGGAAGTTGTTGCGCGCGAGCGAGACCGGGTCCGCGCTCGTCTCGATCGAGAACGTGGCGCTGCGCGCGCCCGCCAGCAGGTTGTCCGGCAGGTCCACGTACGTGCTGCCGTCCAGCCGCAGCCCGTACCCGCCGTTCCAGACGGCGTTCCCGACGACGGTCGCACCCGCGCCGTTGCCGCTCGCGTCGGCCACGGCCGTGCCGGCGGTCTCGTCGAGCGGGTAGTGCGCCACCAGGCGGTCCTCGCGCTGCGCGGGGACCGTGACGACGTACGTCGCGGAGCCGGTCAGGCCGCGCGTCGCGTAGCTCACCTGCAGCGTGACGCGCGCGTCGGGCAGGCCCGCGGCGGGCCGGACGACCGTCCCCGTGGTGCCGATCACCGCGGGGTCGGAGGACGTCCAGGTGACGCCCGCGGGGAGCCTCACGCTGCGCAGCGCCCGGCCCTCGCCGTCGGTGACCGCGAGCGCCGACTCGACGCGCGTGCGCAGCGCGGCGAGCGCATCGGTGGCCTGCTCGTCGGCGATCGCGTCCACCTCGGCGGGGGTCAGCGCGTCGGTGTAGACGCGCAGGTCGGCCACCTCACCCGTGAAGTTGGCGTCCGCGGAGTAGGCGGACCTGCCCAGGTAGTTGACCGCCTGGCTGCCGAACTGCGACGGCGTCACCGTCACGCCCGTGGCCTGCGCGGCCTGCACGCCGTCGACGTAGAGCGTGAGGGTGTCCGCATCCGCGTCCAGCACCGAGGTGAGGTTCGTCCACGTGTCCGCGGCGAACGTGCCCGCCGCCGCGCGCGCCTCCTGCTCGCCCTGCCAGTTGGTGGGCGTGATCTCGGTGCGCGCCTGCTTGCTGTGCACCGCGGCGAAGAAGTAGCCGGTGCCGCCGCCGGACGCGCTGACCCCCGGGCCGCCGAACGTCCAGACGAAGTTCGCGGTCTGGAACGCCGCGGCGTCCGCGCGCACCTCCACCGAGACGCTCGCGCTGCTCGCCTCCGCGAGCAGGGGCGGGAGCGTGACGTAGGCGGCGGGTCCCAGCAGCAGCCCGCGCTCACCCGCGGCCACGGTCCCGACGACGGTCGCGTCGCGGCCCTGGCCGCTCACGTCGTGCACCGTCGGCGAGCTCAGGTCCGCGAAGTCGTAGTGCGCGGCGAGCGCGTCGGTGGGTGGCGGGTCCGCGGCGGCCGGGCCGGCCAGGCCCGCCACCGTGAGGGCCGCGAGCACCGCGGTGCCGGTCAGCCGGGTTGGTCCTGTGCGCATCGGTCGTCCGTCTCCTTCGTCGTGCGTCCGGCCGGGTGGTGACGTCACCATCCGGCGGTCCCCGCCCACCGGTGTGCGGGCGGGGGCCGGGGGCCGGCCCGGTGGTTCGTCGTCCCACCGGGCCGGCCGTGCGGGTCAGGTCAGGTGACCCGCAGGGTGAGCGCCTTGGCCACCGACGCGGCGACGTTCGCCGTCCCGCGATAGGTGACCTTGACGGTGTACGTGCCGGTCCTGGTCAGGTCCCGCACCGGGACCACGGCCTTGCCGGCGCTCAGGGTCACCGTGGTCGTCCGGACCACGACGCCCGCGCGGACCAGCTGCACCGTGGCCTTGCCCGTGGCGGGCACACCGGTCGCGGTGCGGACCGTGACGGCCACCGAGGTCCGACCCGTCCGCGCCTTGATCGTCGCGGTCCCGAGGCGTGCGGTGACGCTGGACGGGGTCCGGACCACCTGCGTGACCGCGACCCCGCTCGAGGGCAGGACCGTCGTGCTGCCCGCGAACGTGGCCTGCACCGAGTACTGCCCCACGGGCAGCCGGCTCAGCGTGACCGCGGCGACGCCCGCCTTCACCGTGACCGTCCGCACCTGGACGGTCTTGCCCGCCTTGCGCACCGTGACGGTCGCCTTGCCCGCGACCGCGCTGCCGTCCCGCGCGACCACCCGGACCTTCACGGTGTGCGCGGCGCCGTACCGGACCTGACGCGGCACGGTGGCCGTCGTCGTGGACGCGGACCGCTCGGGCGCGGGCGTCCTGGTCACCACCACGCGGTAGGTCGCGGTGGTCGTGCCGTCCTCCGCGGTGACCGCGACGGCGTACGCACCGTCCGTGCCCTGCGGACCGACGACCACGGTCGCGGCGGGATCGGCCGCGACCGCCGCGACCACCGCGGTCCCCGTGGCGGTCGTCAGCGCGTAGTCGTGCACGGCCGGGTCGAAGCCCGGCACCGCGGTGCCGTCCACCGTGAGAGACCTGAGCGACGCGTCGGTGCCGAGCGCGCGGCGCACCACCTGGACCGTGTACGGCGCCGCGGTGGTGTGGTCCTGCGCGCGCGCCATGATCGAGACCGTCGTGGTCCCCGACGCCGCGAGCGGCACCGTGCGCGCCACCGTGTCGTCGATCAGCACGCCGTCCACGTGCACCAGGCCCGAGGGCACGTGCGGCGCCGCGCTCATGCGCACGCTCGTCGTTGCCGGCGGGACCGTGAGCACGTAGGACGAGCGGCCCGGGGTGAACGCCGGGTCCAGCGTGCCGACGTCGAACGACAGCGCGGACAGCTCCGGGTCGGTGTCGTACGCCGTCGAGCGCAGCACGTACGCGCCGAACACGCCGCCGACGAGGCCGCCGGTCGACTGGAAGCGCACCGTGACGACGGGGATCTTGTGCCCGTCCGCGTCGAGCACGACGTTCCCGTTGACGTCCTTCTTGTACCGGGTGCTGCCGTCGATCGCGAGCGCCGAGGCCGGTAGGAGCGTGTCGTCCAGGTAGAACGACGTGCCGCCCTGGGCGTTCGAGACCGCGACCGTCTTGAGCTTGACGTCGTTGACGTACACGTCGAACGACCGGCCCACGTCGCCGCCGTAGTAGCGCACCCGGAGGTAGCCCGTGGGGGCTGCGGGGTCGAACGCCAGGTCGTAGCTGAACCAGCCGCCCGCGGTGGCGTCGCGGTACTGCCGGCCGTTCCAGACGCCCACCTGCGACGTGCCGGTGCCGCCTGTGCGCAGCCCCTTCTCGGCCTCGAAGTTGTTGCCGTCGAAGTTGTCGATCCCGTCGACGGCGATCTCGTCGTCGCGCAGCTCCTGCTTGGCCGCGAGGATCCGCGCCTGCGCCTCGGGCCCGTCCACGGACTCGACGTACAGGTAGAGGCCGTAGCGCTCGTCGTGCCGCTGGTAGTGCGGCGTGAAGACCAGGTCCGCGCCGTCGGTGGTGTTCCGCAGCGCGAACCGCACCTGGCCGTCGGCGCCGTCGGCGATGCGCACCAGGTTGTCCTCGACGTCCGCGAGCCACTGCTCGGGCGTGCCCTCGGCGACCGTCACCGACTTCTGCGCGGCCGGGTCCACGCGCGCGACCCGGACCCCCACGCCGACCGTCTGCGACGCGCCCAGGTTCGCGGTGCCGAGCCCGGTCGAGAGCACCACGGGGCCGTAGGAGAACGCGGCCCACGTCGGGTTGTCGGGTGCCGCGTGCGCCTGGACCTTCATGGGCATCCGGTAGGTGATCACGTCACCCGCCGCCACGCCCTCCAGCACGACGAAGCCGCGCACCACCTGCGGCGTCACCGCCTCGCCGTTGACGGTCAGGGTCGCGGCGCCGTCGATCCACTGCGGCACGCGCAGGCGCAGCGTGGTCCCGTCGGCCACCTGGTCGCCGTCGATCGCCGCGACGCGGAACGTCACGGTGTCGTCGGACGGCAGGTCCGCCTCCTGCGTCAGCCGCAGGTTCTGCTCGGCGTAGTCGAACCGCGACGAGAAGAACATCGTCACGTACACCGAGCGCCGGTCCGTGAAGTACATCGAGTCGCCCAGCTTCGAGAACGACTCCATGCCCGTGCCCGTGCAGCACCAGAACTCGGTGTAGGGCATCGAGTAGATGCGGTCGTAGCCCGCGGCCATCGGCTGGAAGTACGTCGTCATGCCGGTGTCGGGGTTCTGCGACGCCAGGACCGTGTTGATGAACGTGTTCTCGTAGTAGTGCGCGTACTTGACGTCCTTGGTGAGCTTGAACAGCTCGCGGGACAGCTTGAGCATGTTGTACTCGTTGCACGTCTCGGAGGTCTGGGCGTTGCCCGTCTCCCCCTGCTGCGTGGCGAACTCGTGCAACGAGTCCGGGTCGTGGAAGTGCTCCGACTGGCTGTTGGAGCCCGTGGCGTACGTGTGGTGGTCCACCGTGATCTGCCAGAACTCCTCGGCCGCGGCCAGGTACGTCGGCAGCTGCGCGCGCTCCGCCTCCGTGAGGCTCGCCAGCCGGTCGGCGTCGGACGTGAAGACCGTGTACCGCTTGAGCGCGCCGATGAGCTTGGGGATCGTCGTGTTCGCGTGCTTGCCGTTGAGCACGTCCTGCCCGGCGGCGAGCTGCGTGAACAGCGCGGTCTCGTCGAACGCCTCCGCGGCGGTCTTGACGTGCGGGTCGTCGGTCAGGTCGTACAGGCGGTAGAGCGCGTCGTTCATGCCGCCGTACTCCGTGCGCAGCATGCGGGTGCGGTCCGTGAGGCGCGAGATCCGCTGGTACGTGTACTCACCGAACTGGGACGCGATGTCGAGCGCCTGCGCCCCCGTGGCGCCGCCCACGTAGTCGTGGATGTCCAGCAGCCCCGCGAGGACCTTGTGCAGGTTGTACCAGGGCACCAGGACCTTGTCCGTGGTCGTGCCCGTGCCGTCCACCGCGTCGAGCGCGCTCTCCGGGAACGCCGAGACGTACCCGGCGCTCGCGGGGTGCGCGGCGGCGTAGGTGTCCTGCACCAGCGTCAGGCCCGCGACCGCGTCCTCGACCTGCTCGAGCAGGGCGGCCTTCGTCGTCGCGTCGGCCGTGGCGCTGTAGGACTGCGACAACGCCGACATGTAGTGGCCGAACGCGTGCCCGCGGAAGTTGGTGACGTCGCTGCGCTCCCAGCCGCCGTAGCCCGAGGTCGTCGTGGGCGTCAGGCCCACGTTCCGGTACCACTCGTACAGGAACTTCTCCGAGCTGAGGCTCAGCAGGTACTCGTGCTCCTTGGCCGCGGCGTTCGTCAGGTAGGCGTCGGTCAGGTACAGGTCCTCCAGGCCGCTGTCCTGCAGCGCGTGCTCCGTGAGGTCCGCCGGGACCGTCACCGTGAACGTCCGCGTCACCGCGGGTCCGCCCAGGTAGCGGACGGTCGCGGTGAGCGTGACCGTCGCGTCCTCCTCGTCGGCGCCCGGACGGTGCACCACACCCGTGGTGCTGATGACGTCGGGGTCCGACGACTCCCAGCTCACCTGCGAGCCCTGCGAGCCGGTTGTGGGCAGGACTACGCCGAGCGTGACCTGCTCCGGGACGGACAGCGCGTCGGCGTCCTGCTGCGCGACCGCCTGGCGGTCGATCGTGCGGCCCGACTGCTCGTACAGCCCGACGACGTCCTCGAGCGAGGCCACGTCGTCGTAGACGCGGTACTCGTCGAGCGCGGCCAGCAGGTACGAGCCCTTGTACGTGGGGCCGTTGAAGCCGATCGTCTTGGGCAGCGCGGGGCTCGAGCCCAGCACGCCGGTGGCCCCGTTCGCGCCGCCGAACGGGTACCGCACGCTCGTCGGGACGGCGATGCCGTTGCGGTACACCGCGACGCCCTTGGAGGTGTGGTCGTACGTCACGACGAGGTGCGTCCACTCGCCCGGGGGCATGAACGCCGCCCGGTCGGTCGAGGCGACCGTGACCATGTACGGCTGGTTGTTGCCGCTCGTGGCCGGGCCGATCGAGATCGCCAGCGGGGAGGTGTTCGACTCGGACGCGACGTACCAGCCGTCGCTGTTCCAGGTGCTCTTGTTCCACGTGATCACCTGCTCGCCGGACCACGCGCCGTTGGGCTTGATCCAGAACGAGAGCGTGAGGTCCTGCGGCTGGAGCGCGGTGCTGGTCCCCAGGTCCAGGTACGTGCTGCCCTGCAGCTGCAGCGCCTGCGTGCCCTCGGCCACGCCCGGGGTGTACTGGTAGCTCAGCGTGCTCGAGCCGTTGTGCCCGGTCAGGGCGGTGGGGTGGGCCAGCGCGCTGGCGTCGGCGACCGTGCCCTCGAAGGACAGGTCGAGCACGGGGTCGCTCAGCGTCGTCTCCGCGTGCGCGGGGACCAGGCTCCCGACGGCGAGGAACGGACCGATGACGCCGGCGGCGACGAGCCGGCGCAACCGGCGTCGGCGGGTCTCGTGGGGCATGTGCAGCCTCTCCAAGGTGTGGTGCCCGGCCGTCGGCCGGGGCCGGCGTGGCAGCGCCGGGGTGGTGCGCGTCGGCCTCGCGGAGCGACGTGGCAGCGCCGCTGCTCGGTGCGGGTCCGGGTCCTCGGCGTGGCAGCGCCGGGGCGGCGCGGCCGGAGCCGAGCCGGGTGAGGTCGAGCGACCCCGACGTCCGTGGGCCGGGGTGCGGCCGTGTCACGGACAAGGCGTGGTGCGCGTCCGGTGCCGCGTCCGCGACGACGCTCCGCTGCGCCGTTCGCGGTCCGTGCCCCGTCGCACGTCCGGACGCCGGTGGCCCGGCGCCCGCCGCCGCGGGTGACCGGGGCGACTCGCGTGATGTTAACGCTCACACCGCGTCTTGGGAACCGTCGGCGGCATCCGAGCCGGGATCGGAGGGCGAGGACGCCGTCCCGTGGCTGCGCAGGCGGGCTCGGCGTGGCCTGGTTAGGGTCGGAACTTCCGTCGTCCAGGGAGGTGGTGACCGTGAGCGGTCGCATCACGGCATTCGTCGTCGGCACCGGCGTGGGGTACCTGCTCGGCACGCGGCACGGGCGCGAGCTCGTCGCCAAGGCCCGCGGCAAGGCCGGCCAGGTGTGGCAGGACCCGCGCGTGCAGTCCTACGTGCACGACGTCGAGGACCAGGCCAAGCAGTTCGCCAAGGACCAGGCCGTGAGCCTCAAGGACAAGGCCGTCGACGCGGCCAAGGCCGCGATGTCCGGCACCCCGGCGACGCCGCCGCCGCCCGTGCCCCGCACGCTCGTCGTCGAACCCGACACCCCCGCACCCTGACGCGCGCGCAGCGCCAGTCCCGAGCGGCCGGCCTGGGTAGCATCGGCGCGTGGCGAAGATCCGCGTGTTCGCAGGGCAGGCCGGACGGAGCTTCGCGGCGGGGATGTGCGAGCACCTGCGCGTGCCGCTGAGCCCCTCGCGGCTGCAGCGGTTCGCCAACGACTGCCTGCAGGTGCAGCTCCTGGCCAACTGCCGCGAGCGCGACGTGTTCCTGGTGCAGCCGATCGTCGCGCCCGTGCAGGAGAACCTCATGGAGCTCCTGCTCATGGTGGACGCGGCGCGCGGCGCCTCGGCCAAGCGCATCACCGCGGTCATGCCGCACTTCGCGTACGCGCGCTCGGACAAGAAGGACGCGCCGCGCATCTCGATCGGCGGCCGGCTGGTGGCGGACCTGCTCACCACGGCCGGCGTGGACCGCGTGCTGACCATGTCGCTGCACGCGCCTCAGGTCCACGCGTTCTTCCGGGTGCCCACCGACCAGCTGCACGCGCTGCACGAGCTCGCGACGCACTTCTCGCTGCAGGACCTGTCCCGCACCACGGTGGTCTCGCCGGACCTGGGCAACGCCAAGACCGCGACCGCGTTCGCGCGGATGCTCGGCACGCCTGTGGCGGCGGGGTCCAAGGAGCGGCTCGACGGTGACGCGGTCTCGATCTCGACCGTGATCGGCGACGTCGCGGGCCGCGACGTGATCGTCCTGGACGACGAGATCGCCAACGGGTCCACGATCATCGCGATCGTCGACCTGCTGGACCGCGCCGGCGCCCGCCGCATCCAGGTCGCGTGCACGCACGGCATCCTGTCCAACGGCGCGCTGGACCGGATCATGGCGTCCGGCCGCGTGGACGGCGTCGTCTGCACCGACACGGTCCCGCACGACGACCTGGCCGACGACGACCGCGTGACCGTCCTGGGGGTGGCGCCCGCGTTCGCCGAGGCGGTGCGACGCATCCACTCGGGAGAGTCGGTGAGCGCGCTGTTCCACCACGGCGTGGAGTGAGCCGTCAGGCCGTGGGGCGTCGGACCACCGTGAGACGCAGTGCCGCGGGTGCGTGGGCCGGGACCGCCGGGTGGAGCGGCGCGACGGCCGGGACGCACCGGTAGGGCTCACCGACGGGCGGGCGCGGGTCGGGCTCGCCGGCGCGGGGCCACATCGCGCACGCCCGTTCGGCCTGCGCGGTGATGGTCAGCGACGGGTTCACGCCCAGGTTCGCGGAGATGGTCGAGCCGTCGAGGACGTGCAGGCCCGGGTGCCCGAACACGCGGTGGTAGGCGTCCACCACCCCCTGCTCCGCACTCGCCCCGATCGCGCAGCCACCCATGAAGTGCGCGGTCATCGGCACGTCGACCACCTCCCCGAGGCTGCTCATGGGCGCGCCGCCCAGGTGGACGGCCATGCGGCGGAACGCGGCGTTCGCCTGCGGGATCCACGTCGGCGGGCGCTCACCCGCGCCGCGCGTCGAGGTCAGGCGCCACCCGCCCCGCCAGGTCCGGCGCGGCGCGAGCGTCAGGGACGCGTCGCCGGTCTGCATGACCAGCCCGATCACGGTCCGCTCGGACCACGAGCCCAGCCCGGTCAGCACCGTCACCACGCGCACCGGGTGGCGCAGCACCTGGCCGAGCCAGCGCACGGGCCGCGGTACGCGGCCGCCGCCGTCCGTCAGCACGGTGCCCAGCAGGCCCATGAGGTTGGACCCGCGCCCGTACCGCACGGGCTCCAGGTGGGTGTGCTCGTCGAGCCACACCGAGGACGTGATGGCCACACCCGTGTTCACCGGTGGCGTGCGCCGGTGCCCGCGCACGCGGCGGACGGCGCCGCCCAGCGCCTCGGAGTTGGTGCGCGTCGAGACGCCCAGCCGGTCCGAGAGCCCCGGGAGCGTCCCGTCCGCCTTGAGCCGGTGCAGCAGCGACTGCGTGCCCCACGTCCCGGCCGCGAGCACCACCTGGTCCGCGCGCGTCGTCGTGACCGGTCCCCGCCGTCCCGTCGGGACGGTGCGCACCTCCCAGCCGGCGCCGACGGGCCGCACCGAGGTCACGGTGGTGTCGGGCACGATGCGCGCACCCAGCCGTTCGGCGAGCCACAGGTAGTTGGTCTCGAGCGTGTTCTTGGCCCCGTGCCGGCACCCCGTCATGCACTCGCCGCACTCCAGGCAGCCCCGGCGCTCCGGGCCGGCACCGCCGAAGAACGGGTCGGGCACGGGCTCGCCCGGGGGCCCGAACACCACGCCGACGGGCGCGGGGACGAACGTGTCCGCCACCCCCAGGTCCCGGGCCGCGGCGAGCACCACGCGGTCCGCGGGCGTGGTCGTCGGGTTGGTGACCACGCCCAGCATCCGGCGTGCCTGGTCGAAGTACGGCGCGAGCTCGTCGCGCCAGTCGGTGATGCCGGCCCACTGCGGGTCGCCCCAGAACGCGTCCGACGTCGGCTCGTAGAGCGTGTTGGCGTAGACCAGCGAGCCGCCCCCGACCCCCGCACCCGCGAGGACCACGACGTCCGGCAGCACGTGGATGCGCTGGATGCCGCGGCAGCCCAGCCGGGGTGCCCACAGGAACCGCCGCACGTCCCACGACGTGCGCGGCAGGGTCTCGGGCGTGAACCGCCGTCCGGCCTCCAGGACCGTGACGCGGTAGCCCTTCTCGGACAGGCGCAGCGCGGCCACCGAGCCGCCGAACCCGGAACCGACCACCACCACGTGCGGCCGCGCGTCGTCCGCTCGCGCCACGCAGCACCTCCGGCGTCGTCGCCGTGCCCGGCCGATCGGCCGGCGACGCGATCATAGGGCGGCGCGCGTCGGCTACACCTGGCGGGGGATCCGCCGCGTCAAGGTCATGAGCCGGCACATCACCCGGTGCCCGCGGTCGGCGTCGGGGCCGTACATCAGGGGGCAGCCGCCGTCGATCACCGTGAGCCCGTGCTCGCGGCCCAGCCGGGTCGCCTCGGGGTCCACCGAGCCGCCGTCCACCGAGCGGTGCATCCACACCTGCGTCACGCCCAGGTCGACGGCCTGGCGCACCGCGCCCACCGCGTGCTCGGGCCGGGTCGCGACGACGACCGCGTCGACGCCTCCGGGGATCGCCGCCAGGTCCGCGTACGCGCGGTCGCCCTCGACCTCGTCGGCGTTCGGGTTGACCGCGAAGACCTGGTAGCCCAGCTCACGCAGGCGGCGGTAGACCACGTTGCCCCCGTGGCTGGCCGGTGTGCGGGACACCCCCGTCACCGCGATGCGGCGGCTGTCGAGGAACGTCTCGGCTGCGTCCTTGATGCTGGTCATCGTCGCTCCGGATCCGCGGGTCGTCTCCTCGACCGTAAGCGTCCGCACACCGTGGTCCGCCAGGGGCCAAGGTCCCGACGACCGGTGCGCGCGCACCCGAATCAGCGCTCTGACCTGCGGTTTCGTGATCCACCTCACACTGTGTCCGGCATCACACCGGCGCCGCGCTGCCGATGGGGTCGATGAGCGGCAGCCCCAGCCGCGCCCCTTCGTCCGCGGAGTCGACCATGTCCCAGGCCAAACCCCCCATCCGGATCTCCGTCCGCACCAAGGTGCTGGGCATCGTCGGCGCAGCTGTCGTCGTCGCGCTCGGCATCGGCCTTCTCGCGCTCACCTCGACCACGGGCCTGCGCTCGACGACGGCCGAGATGGCCCGCACGCAGACGTCCGTCTCGGCCTCGCTCCAGGCGCTCAAGGACGCGCTGTGGACGGTGCGGAACTCGGTGTCGGTGATCGGCATCTTCGTCGGGGGCGACGTGGACCCGAAGATCAGCGCGTACTCCGACGCGAGCGCCGCGCTGGACGACGCGATCGACACGTTCGACGAGGCCTACGCGCAGAGCGGCGCGGTGCTCCCTGACGACTTCGCGGGCTTCGAGCAGTCGCTCGACACCTACCGGGCGGGCGTCGAGCAGAAGCTGGTGGCCGTCGCCCGCACCGGTGACCGCGAGGCGTTCCAGGCGGCCCGCGACGGCCTGGCCGACGTGGGAGCGGAGATGCTCGACGACCTCGGCGCGGTCGAGGAGCACGTCGCGGGCGACCTCACGGCGCTCGCCGCGGACGCGGACGACGCCGCCGCGGCCGCGCTCGTGCAGATCGCCGTGACCCTCGCCGTCGGGATCGCGGTGCTGGTCGCGCTCGGGCTCTGGCTGACCGCGACGCTGCGCCGCGCGGTCGTCTCCCTCCAGGTGGCCGTCGACGCGCTCGCACGCGGCGACCTCACGGTGCGCGCCGAGGTCCGCTCGTCCGACGAGCTGGGCCAGATGGCCGCGTCGCTGACCACCGCGCAAGAGGCAGTCGGCGCGACGCTCGCCGGTGTGGTCCGCACCGCCGCGGCCGTGGCCGCGAGCTCCGAGGAGCTCTCCGCAGCATCGACCCAGGTGGCCGCCGGCTCGGAGGAGACGTCCACCCAGGCCGGTGTGGTCGCGGCCGCCGCGGAGCAGGTGTCCCGCAACGTGCAGGCCGTCGCGGCCGGTGCCGAGCAGATGGGTGCCTCGATCCGGGAGATCGCGCAGAACGCGACCGAGGCCGCCAAGGTCGCCTCGACCGCGACGGGCGTGGCCGCGGCCGCGAACGACACGGTCTCGCGCCTGGGCACGTCCTCGGCCGAGATCGGCAACGTCGTCAAGCTCATCACGACGATCGCCGAGCAGACCAACCTGCTGGCCCTCAACGCGACGATCGAGGCCGCACGCGCCGGTGAGGCCGGCAAGGGCTTCGCGGTCGTCGCCGGTGAGGTCAAGGAGCTCGCCAACGAGACCGCCAAGGCGACCGAGGACATCGCGCGCCGCGTCGAGGCCATCCAGCACGACACCACCGGGGCGGTGGCCGCGATCGGCGAGATCGGCTCGATCATCGCCTCGATCAACGACTACCAGCTGACCATCGCCTCCGCCGTGGAGGAGCAGACCGCCACCACCAACGAGATGTCGCGCAGCGTGGCCGAGGCCGCCACCGGCTCGGGGGAGATCGCGCACAACATCACGGGCGTGGCGTCGGCCGCGTCCTCCAGCACGCAGGCGATCGGCTCGGTCTCCGGCCAGGTGGCCGAGCTCGCGGGCCTCTCCCGCGAGCTGCGCGAGCAGGTCGCCACGTTCACCTACTGAGGGCTGGCCGCCGGTTCGTCGGCCGCGTCGGGGTGGCGCTGACCCGCGTCACCCCGCGCGGCCATCTCCATCAGGTCCCGCAGCCACTCCTCGAGCGACGCGACCTCCACCGACGGCGCCTTGCGCACGATGTGCTGCGCGAGCACCCGCACCGGCACGGCGCGGCGCGTCGCCGCCTCCCGCAGCAGGTCGAACCCGGTCCCGGGGTCGGTTCCGAGCGCGGCCGCGACGATGCCCTTCGCCTCGTCGATGGTCTCCCGCGTCCGCACCTCCGCGGCGATGCGCTCCTCCACCACCAGCGCATCCGCACCCAGGTCCGGCGTCCGCAGCACCCAGCCGTCGACGACGACGCCCGTGGCACCCACCGGCGCGTCCTGCACCCCGCCCGCCACCACCGCCTCGAACGACCTGCCCTGGCGGTCCTGCATCGCGACGGTGCCCAGCACCGCCACCTCACCCCCGCGCCACCGGGCGAACGCGTCCGCCCACCACGCCCGCGCGGCCCGGTCCGTGTGCGCGAGCAACCGGTCGGCACCCGGCGTCACACCGTCCGCCTGGTACCCGAGCAGCCGGTACAGCCCGTCGCTCCACCACCACGAGTCGGTGGTGAGGTCCACGACGAACCGCCCGCCCAGCGGCGGTGCCGGTGCCTGCTCTCGCATGTGCGCCCCCCACGGCGTCGTGGTGCGGCCGTCTGCCAGACCTTCTCCGACCGTAGGACTGCGGGTTTCCCCCGGCAACCGCGGGCGGGCCGACCAGCTCAAGCCTTGCGGTGGTAGATGCGCCTCCCGACGCGCAGCGAGAGCACCTCGGCCTCGCGGTAGCGCCGGTGCCCGCCCGGCGTGCGTATCGGCGTCAGCCGCCCGGCGCCGGCCCACCGCGCGACCGTCTTCGGGTCCACCCGGAACAAGGCCGCGACCTCACCCGGTGTCAGCAGGACGTCCTCGGACCGCTCCAGCTCTGCCATGTGTCTGCCCACCTCGTCGTGTGCTCCACCAGGACGTCAGCCTGCGCCCGACTCGTCGTGCGCGCACCACCCGGGCCCACAGATCACCCGTTCGACGGAAGCGCCATCTCCGCGTGATCGGCGAAGGCCCACCCGGCGGCTATGGGTCGAGCGGGTCCTCCAGCTCTCCGTCCGGCCCCCCGCCGAGCAGGAAGTGGACCCGGTCGGGCGACGACTCACGGCCGCAGATCATCACGCCGACCTCGTTCCAGAGCAGCTCGCCGAAACTCGCCCTCGGCAGCACGACGGCGCTCCGTCCGTCGGGGACGTCGAGGACGAACCCGCGCTCCCACGTCCAGGTCGCGGTCCCCGTGTAAGGCACGGGTCGGGCACCCTCGCAGGTGCCTGCCCGTCCCACAGCGGGACGTCCTCGAGCCACGCGCTTCCGTCGCGCTCCAGCCGAAGCGACATCGGCTCGGCGGGTCTGACGCTGTCCCGCCACTCCGCCGGCAGTCCGCTCCGGACGTCCCGCTCAGGACCCGCGCACGCACCCGCGACGACAGCGCACATCAGGAGCAACGCCAGACCCCGAGCCCTGCGACCTCTCGGCGACCAGGCCGCGGACGTCGACCCCTTTGGGGACGGCCGCTTCGCCGGGTTGAGTGCGAATGACCTGTTCAGGGACTTGTGCACGTGAACCATCCGCTCGTGGTCTCACGGAGGCACGGGTCGCGACGCGCCGCGTCGACCAGGGCACTCGCGGCGACGCCGGAGTCACCGAGCGACTCGGCGAAGTTCTGAAGTCGCCAGCCGTCGAACACCTCCCGCATGTCTTCGTCCCAGTCGAAATCGACAATCGCTCCAGAATCGAGCTCAACGCGGCAGCCCAGCCCGTGTACCTGGAAGTCACCCACACCATCGAGACGACCCGAGCGCTGCCCGGGGCCGCCCCCGGCTGGTCGAAGCATCAGAGGCTCCACGACCTCAGCCCGCCAGGCCCCCACGAACTGCACGCGCAGTGCCTGCGTACACGCACGGAGCTCCCGCACGAAGGCGGACACGATCAGCTCAGGCGTCATCGGATGCGGTCCGGTCCGACCGAGGCAGCGTCGCGGAGGGTGCTCATCGACCGAACCCCACTGCCGCGGCCGACGAGGCTGGACCGCGGTTCCACCTCGTAACGCACTTCACGACCAGCTCTCCTGGCCGCCGCGAGCCGGTGGTGTCCGTTCACCGCGATGCACTGACCGTTCCGCTCGACGTCTTCGATCACTTCGCCCTTCCCAACGCGCGAGGCCGCCCTCAGCCGAGCACGGAGAGCGCCGCGCCCGACGCGCCCCAGCGTCTGCGCAACAGCGCCTCTTCGTCCTCCCGGACCTGCAGGACCACGTGAAAGGGCAGCGGCGGGCGGTCCCACCACTCACCTGAGTCGATCGGTTCCGCGTAGGTCTCCGAGGCACGTGTGATCACCCGCACCAGAGTGGCCAGTTGAGCCGCGAGGTCGTCGGACAGCACCTCGACTGCATCGACAACAACGATCACGACGCCCACCTGCAACGGCAGCCAGTCCATATCGGCCAGGCACTCGTCGAACGCGCCCCAGTTCTCGCCGAAGTAGTAGGGGAACTGCAGTGCGGCGGAGACCTCGTCAAAGAGCGTGCTCACGTTCCGCATCTTCCGACCGCGAACGAGCCGTGTCGTCAGGCCTGCTTCCCCCCACCCCCACGCCGCTTCAGCTGCACTCTCACGATTGCCACGAAGTAGGACGATCGGAGCTGTTCCGTGGATCTCGAGCATCGGCCTTGGGTCCATCAGACCCCGTGCAACCGCGCCATCAGCGAGGTCGACAGAGACACTGAAGTCGTCCGCGCCTGGTTCGCTCACGGGTGGCACGGTAGTCGCGCGATGCTCCGCCGCGGTCGTGCCACCCCGCACCCCCGGGCGCCGTCCCTCAGCACAGCGTGGGCTGGCTGCGCAGCGAGGAGCCCTTCAGGACCTGACGGCCGAGGGAGGCCCGACCACGCTGTACCCAGCAGCCGCACGAGCGTGGGTAGCCACGTGCTGATACCGCCCGGGCAGAGCACCTAGCCGTCGGCACCACTTCCAGAGTTCGGCACCGGACGGGTCGCGATCTCCAGAACCTCCAGAGTGACGCCGAACCTCTAGAGACCGCTGCCCGTCGGCACCCCGTCACACGGGTCAGTTGGCTTCGGAGCGGCCCTGACGCCAGTAGCCCATGAAGGCGACGGACTTGCGGTCGATGCCGAGCTCGGTGACCAGGTGGCGCCGCAGCCCGCGGATCACGCCGGACTCACCCGCGAGCCACGCGTAGACGGGTGCGTTGTCCCGCAGCGCGCTGTAGGTGCTGTAGTCCACGGGCACCTCCCACACGTCGTCGTCGGAGGCGTGGGTCCAGGGGACGTCCACGAGCTCGCCGCCGTCACCGCGGGGCAGGACGCGTGCCGCAGCAGCGCGCACCGCGGGGTCCAGGGTCGAGGAGGAACCCGCGCTCCCACGTCCAGGTCGCGGTCCCGGTGTAGCGCACGGGGCCGGCGCCCTCACAGCTGCCCGACCCGTCCCACAGCGGGACGTTCTCGAGCCAGGCGGTCCCATCGCGCTCGAGTCGGAGCGCCATCGGCTCCGCAGGTCTGACGCTGTCCCGCCACTCCGCCGGCAGTCCCTCCCGGACGTCCCGCTCAGGACCCGCGCACGCACCCGCGACGACAGCGCACATCAGGAGCAACGCCAGACCCCGAGCCCTGCGACCTGTCGGCGAGGAGACCGTGGGCGTCGACTCCACCCGGACCTTCCGCCAGGACGGACCGCGACATGGCACGGATCGACACGCCCCCGAACAGGTGCGACCACACTCCCGAAACCCCCCGGTCGCCGACCGCAGTTCGCGAGCCGTGGCGGGCACGCTACTCCCCGGATGCCCCACGCCTGGACCGCACCCCGGCAAAGGTCACGACGCACCTTCCTCCGGAAGCCACTCATAACCCTCAGCAGCGACCTCGAAGGCACCTGAGTCATCGACGTAGATCAGGAAGTGTCGAATCTTCCATCGACCCCGCCACTCGCTCGCCTGGGCGGCCAGGAGCTCAGCGATCCAAGCCGAATGCTCAACCTCGACGAGGGTGTTGTACGCGTCTTCACTATGCCAAGCAGTGCAGTGGCCCTCGGCACGAAACCTGTACGCGCGCACGCCATCGAACCGAAGACCACCCGAATACATCGAGCCGCTCCGCTCGTAGATGGTCCGCAGCTCGGCGCCCCCGCCAGGGTGGAGAAAGATGGCGCTCTCGGTGTAAGCCGATGGCGGCGGCGAGAGGACCCCGAGCACGCGCTTGACGTCGACGGCACTCGGGGAAGATCCGTCTCGTAGCTCGTCGGCCCGTTTCGGATCAGCTGCCGGGAGCCCTGCACGGCCGGGGTCAGCAGCATTCCTCGTACCCGCCCTTCGTCGCCACGCGGACCACCACGCGGGTTCACGCCTGCTTGGCATTCCTGTGTCGCGTGGCCGGTCGCCCTCTTCGTCGTGGCCACCATGACGTCGTGCGGAGAGCATGGTCGGGACGCTACCGGCGCGCGACGAGCAAGCTGAGCTGCGCCGAGCACTTTCCTGGCTGAGCCGCGTCAGTCCTGGCTCCAGGCCCGGAAAACGACCCCGTGGGGCGAGCGGCCTGTTCAGGGGTTCGTGACCGGGTTCGCTCTGAGGCATCGGCCAGTACCGCGACGACGGTACGCACGGGAGGCCTCCCCCGTCACACGGTGCCGAGGGTCTGCGGAGATGAGATTTCGTACGCTCGGGTCTGCTGCACGGATAGGTGACACCTGACCTGTGGCGCCTGGGGCACCGCTGGAAGGATGTGCACCGTGCCCAGACCCCACCCCAAGGAGTTCCGCGACGACGTCGTGGCCATCGCCCGTCGCGGTGATGCCCCTGTGTCTCAGATCGCCAAGGACTTCGGCATCAGCGACTCGTGCCTGCGCAACTGGATGCATGCCGCCGACGTCGAGGACGGCGACCGGCCCGGCGTGACGGCCTCGGAATCGGCCGAGCTGCGCGAGGCCAAGAAGCGTGTGCGGCTCCTGGAGCAGGAGAACGAGGTCCTTCGCCGAGCCGCTGCGTACTTCGCTCAGGCGCATCTGCCGGGAAAATGACCTACCCGCTCGTGAGTGAGCTCGCCGCCGACGGGGTCCCCGTCGCGGTGACGTGCCGGGTCCTGAAGCTCGCCAGACAGCCCTACTACCGCTGGCTCGCTGCACCCGTGACCAGGCACGACCTCGAGGAGGCGTATCTGGCCAACGTCCTGTTCGACGCCCACCGCGACGGCCCGGAGTTCGGGCACCGGCTGCTGGCCGACGAGGCGGCCCGCGCCGGGCAGGTCGCCTGCGACCGCACCGTGTGGCGGATCTGCCGGGACAACCGGTGGTGGTCGGTGTTCGGCAAGAAGCGCGCCAAGAACGGCAAGAAGGCCGGCCCGCCAGCGCACGACGACCGCGTGCTGCGGATCTTCCGCGCGGATGGCCCGAACCGGTTGTGGCTCTGGGACATCACCGAACACCCCACGGGCGAGGGCAAGCTGTACCTGTGCGCGATCAAGGACGTGCACTCCAACCGCATCGTCGGGTACTCGATCAGCGACCGAATGACGTCCCGGATCGCGGTAAACGCCCTGTTCAGCGCCGTGCAACGCCGCGGTGACGTGGCCGGGTGCGTGGTCCATCCGGACCGAGGCAGCCAGTTTCGAAGCAGGAAGGTGTTGCGCGAGCTGCACCGTCACGGCCTGCTCGGGTCCATGGGCCAGGTCGCCTCGGCCGGGGACAACGCCGCCATGGAGAGCTTCTTCTCCCTGCTGCAGAAGAACGTCCTGGACCGGCGCCGCTGGGCCACCCGCGAGGATCTGCGCCTGGCGATCATCACCTGGATCGAACGGACCTACCACCGCCGCCGCAGGCAAGCCCGCCTCGGTCGGATGACACCAGTCGAGTTCGAGACCATCATGACCACTCAGGTCGCACTCGCCGCCTGAGACGAACTGTCACCTATCCGTGCAGCAGACCCGCGCGTCGGGGTCGACGAGGCGGTGCCGCTCAAGCCCAGAGGGTTCGGCAGCCACTCCAGGACCGCCGGCGGCGAGCCAGTCACGGAGCTCCCCCATCGCGCTGGGCCCCGCCATCCGCTGAAGCCAGACCGGCGCCGCGCCGATCGCTCGGCCCGCCGCCGACGGCCGCACGACGACAACGTCGCCGCGCTCGCACGCGTCAAGGCAATCGACGACGGTCAGCGCGACGCCGAGCTCGCCGGCGAGGTCACGCAGCACGCGCATCTGCTCGTCGCGCGCGCCGTCGTCGGGACCACCGAGCGACTCGCCCGCGCAGGTCCCGCACACGGTCAGACCGGGAACCCGGCGTGACGCAGGACGACCACGCTCCCCGGGCGACCGGGTCGCTCCGAGGGACTGGTCGTGGCACGACGCAGGCAGGGCCATGGAACTCCGATACAGGTTCACGGTGAGACAACCGTGCCCAGTCTATACCCCTGGGGGGTATAGACTGGGCACGGTTTCGGAGGTCCCCACCCCGACGAGCTGGGGAGCGACAGGCGATGCCGGATCATGTCGCGGCGATCAGTGGGTCATGCCCTCCATCTGCGACCCGTCGTCCATCTCGTGGGTGGGGTCCCAGCCGGCGACGGTCGGGTCGAGCATGCCCGCGATCATCGCGATGTGAGCGACCACGAGGAAGATGCCCACGAAGGTGGCGTGGATCTTCAGGCGGTGCTGCTCGTCCCACCCGGCGCCCAGCACGCGCGTCTCGAGAAGGCTCATCCCGTAGAGCGGCACGACACCAAGCAGGTAGAACCCGACGGCGATAACGTCGGCCGGGCCACGCCAGCCCCCGGACTGGGTGAGCGGGACGACCGCGTTGTCGAGCAGGTAGACGAAGATCCCGAGGAAGTAGAACCCGGCGAACAGGCCGACGTAGCGGTTCAACGCCCTCACGGTCCGGCCGGCACGCTGCGGGCTGAACAGGATGACGAGCTCGGTGACCGCGACCGTCTCGGCGCAGATGACCGGGATCGCCATGAAGATCAGCAGGTTCCACGGCTGGTTCGCGGCGAGCAGGCCCATGTAGTGCGTCGACCCCATGTCCTCGCCGGCCGGCCAGGCAGGCAGCAGGAGTGCGACGATCCCGATCGCCACGCTGACGGCGATGACGGCGGCGAGCCTGAGGCCCGCTCGGCCGCTGGGCGTTCCGGGACCTTCCGTGCCGCGTGAGACCTCAGGAGCGGTGGCGACCACGACGTACCTCCGATCAAGGCGCCGGGCTCTCCAGCGCGCGCGACCACTGTCCCGAGAGTTCATTGAGTCTCGGCTCAGGAATCATGAAGGTCCGATGAGGGTAGCTTCGCGGCGAAGCGCCGGACCCTCGTTGAGGGTCCGGCGCCCGCCCGGGAGGAAGATCAGAGCCCGCCGAGCATGTTCGTCATCTCCACGATCTCGGCGTTCTGGGCATCGATGATCCGACGGGCGAGCGCGAGCGCGTCGGCGTTCTCGCCGTCGGCCAGCTCCTGCTCGGACATCTCGATTGCGCCCTGGTGGTGTGCGGTCATCAGCTCGAGGAAGCGGCGGTCGAACTCGGTGCCGGACAGCGAGTCGAGGTCCGCCATCGCGCCGGCCTGATCCATCCCGTCCATGTCCATGCCCCCATGGTCCATGCCGTCCATGTCCATCATGTCGTCGGCCGTCGGCTCACCCCAGCTCTCGAGCCAGCTCGTCATCTGCTCGATCTCGGGTCCCTGCGCTGCCGAGATCGCCTTGCCGAGCGCCTGGACCTCGGGGTTCGTGCCTCGTTCGACGGCGAGGTCGGCCATCTCGATGGCGCCCTCGTGGTGGACGACCATCATCTGGGCGAACGTGACGTCGGAGTCGTTGAACGGCGCTGCGACCGTCTCGGAAGCCGTGGCGGCTGGGTCTGCTGGTGTGGCGGTACTCGAGCAGCCGGCCAGAAGCAGTCCCGCGGCGGTTGTCGAAGCGATGATGGCGACGGTGACTCGTCGGCGCACTTGGTTCTCCTCAATGGTCAGTCGGGTGGTCGCAGGCTCAATCACCTTGGGACCTTGGTCCTACGCTGCTGCTCCCAAATGCGGAAAACGGCTGCGAAACGATCAAGCTTTGATGAAGGTGTGAGCCGAGACCCGACTCTCGTCGGAGCTCGCCCGGAGTTGTTCGGTGCGCCGGGCACGCACACCGTCGCGCCAGAGGAGCACCCCGCCGGCAGCCACACTGGCGATGGCCCACAGCTGCGGTTGGGTGAGGCCGAGCAGCGCAGGCTCGTTGATCCGGAGGTACTCCACAAGGAACCGCGACAGCCCCGAAAGGATCAGGTAGGCACCGAACACCTGGAGCGGCCGCCATGCCCGTCGCTGCAACGCCCACAGCGCGGCTGCGATGAGTACAGCGGCGAGCGCCTCGTAGAGCGGCGTGGGGTGCACCGATACGTCAGTGGCGACCATCCCGTCAGGGAACGACTGCCCCCAGGGCAGGTCGGTGGGCTTGCCGTAGGTGCCGTCACCCGACAGCCAGCAGCCGAGGCGGCCGACGCCGTACGCCAGCGTGAGCGGGATCGCTGCGGCGCCGACGACGAGCTGGGCCGGGAGCCGGCGGCGCCGGATCATCACGAGGAACGTGACGACGCCGCCGATCAGCCCGCCGTACCAGGTGAACCCTGAGCCCCCGAGGTGGTGCCAGGTGAACTGATCGGCGTGTTCGAGCAGGAAGTACACCTTGGCTGCGACGAAGCCCCAGATCGTCGCCCACATGACGAGGGAGTGGGCGTCCTCCTTCCTCAGGCCGTGACGCTGGAACGCGCGGCCGAGCAGGTAGGCGGCGAGCAGTGCGGCCGCTGCCTTGCTGACGCCGTAGGACTGCACGTCGAAGCCGAAGACTGAGAACAGCACGGGTTGCATGGAAGTCTTCCCTTCCGGCGTCCTGCCCGCGTGGGGTCAGGCGCTGATGGGTCCGTCGTCAGGGTCGGCGCCCGCTGGTGCGGCGAGGGTCAGGTGGCGTGACTCGCCGTGGCCGCTGTCCGCCACGTCCCGGTTGCAGGCGCAGTGGTGCTCGGTCTCCGGCGCAGGGTCGGCGATGCCGGTGCTTCGGCAGCAGGTGTCAGACATGGTTGGTGCTCCTTCGGGGGTGTCAGAGCTCGTTCTTCACGATGTCGAGCAGCTCGGAGGGTTCGATCCACATGGAGGGGTAGTCGCCCTGCCAGACCTGGTTGCCGTCGGCGTCGATGAGCACGAAGCCGTGGCCGGGAAGGCCTTCGTGCATGCCCGTACCGAGGGTGCCGTACTCCTCGGAGACGGTGCCGTCGTCGAGCAGGAACGGGGTCGTGGCGCCGAGGCGTTCGCGGTCGGCGTTGATCTGCTCGGCGGTGTTCATCACGATCGGCAGGACGGTGATGCCGGCCTGCTCGAAGCCGGGCTCGGCCTCGATCTGGGTCTGCTGCTGGATGCAGGCGTCGCAGCCGGCGCCCTCGTTGAAGTAGAGCAGGACGGGCGCGCCGCGCAGGTCGGACAGGGTCACGGATCCGCCCTCGGAGTCGGACAGCGTGAAGTCGGGGGCGACTCGCGTGGCGTCGGACGTCTGCGGTCGCGCGGACCACAGGGCCGCGGCGATCAGTCCGACGACGAGTAGGGCGACCGCGCCCCACGCGCCCCCAATCAGGAGGCGGCGGCGCTGCTGCTGTGCGTGTTGGTCCGCACGGACGCTCTCGAGCGCTTCCTGGCGTTCCTTGGCGCGCTGTGTGGCCGATCCGGAGGTCATCAGTGGGTCCTTGCTGCCGGGTGCTGGTGGCACGACGGGGTGGCGTCGGCGTCGGTGTGGGACGGGTGCCCCTCGACGGCTTCGGGTTGAGCTTCTGCGAGTCGAGCGTCGGGGCGCGGTGCGGGGTCGTCGACGTCAGGGGGAACGGCGACGACCCCGCGGCGCCGTCCGGTCAGGGTGGCCGCGACCAGCCCGCCGACGACGAGGAAGAGCAGCAGCGCCTGGACGACCTCCGGCACGGGGGCCGCCCAGTCCTGGATGCGAAGGAAGGCGTCGGTCAGGCGCTCGGAGGCCCAGGACTGTGCTGCGGTGCCTCGGGACATGTCCGACTGGTTCGCCAGGCCGATGATCGCGATGCCCATGGCGAAGAAGCCCACGGCTACGACCAGATTGACGGTGTTCGTGGCGATCACGCGCCCGGCGACGCGGAGCCGCACCGGTCGTGCGCGCAGGAACTGGCGCTCGTTGAGCCGCGCCTTGTCCCACAGCAGGGCCATGACGAACAGCGGGAACACCATCCCGAACACATAGGCGACACCGAGGACGAACCCACCTGCGGGGTTGGCCGACAGGGCCGACAGGGTCATCACGCCGACGAGAACGGGCGCGCAACAGGCGGAGGCGATGCCGGAGAACACCCCGAGCGCGAAGAAGCTCCCAGTGTCCGCGCGGGCGGTGTCCGGGGCGCGCACGAACGAGGGCAGCGACCACATCCGTCCCGAGAGTGCAAACACGCCCAGCGCGATCATCAGCAGCCCACCCGCGATGTACAGCGGCTGGTGGTACTTCGCGATCGCTCCGGCGAGGACGCTGGCCCCCAGGGTCAGCGGAAGCATGACCAGTGCAAGGCCCGCAGCGAAGACGAACGTCAACGGCAGCAGCCGCCAGCGTCGGCTCTTCACCGCTGCCGCAAGGTAGCTCGGGGCGAGGAAGACGATGCAGCACGGCGCGAACAGGGCGACGCCGCCGGCGAGGAACGCCGCGATGACGCTCCCGGTGGTCAGCAGTTCGCTACCCACGTCGAGCCCCCGCCTCCGTGGCCGCGAACCGACCTGCGCCTCGCGTGGTCAGGAGCTTGATGAGCTTCTTGCGTGGGAGCCGTCCGGCGCTGAAGAAGGCGCCGTCGACCAGGACGAGCGGGTTGAGTGCCGGGCGATGCTCGGCGATGAGACGCGCCCCGTGGGCGCTGTCGAAGGGCACCAGGTCCAGCTCGAAGTCGAACGTGTCCGCCAGGGCCGTCAGTGCCTGCTCGGCGTCCTCACAGAAGTGGCACGCTGGAGTGGGCACGACGGTGATGACGACCGTGCCCGAGGATGTTGCTTGCACGAGGGACCTCCGAACATCTTCTGCGGCGCGTGCGCACGGACGTGCCCGCGCCGAACTGACATCACGATCTTCGGCACGGTCCCCTGGGCTGCCGGTATCGGTTCGCTCAAGAAACGATGAAGACCGGTGCGGCCTGCGCGATCGCGCTGTCCGGACGGGCCGTGTGCGGAGACACTGGCGCCATGAACACCGTCACCACGCCGCAACGGCGCGCCCTTGTCGTCGACGACGAGGAGGCGCTGGCACGCCTCGTCGCGGGTTACCTGGAGCGTGAGGGATTCGAGGTCGACCTCGCGTTCGACGGACCCACCGGCGTGCGCCTGGCGCAGGAACGCGACCCCCACGTGATCGTTCTCGACCTCGGGCTGCCGGGTCTGGACGGGGTCGAGGTGTGCCGGCAGGTGCGCACGTTCTCCGACGCGTACGTGGTCATGCTGACCGCGCGCGCCGACGAGGTCGACACATTGATCGGGCTGTCGGTCGGTGCCGACGACTACGTGACCAAGCCGTTCCGGCCCCGCGAGCTTGTCGCGCGCATCGCAGCGCTGCTGCGACGGCCTCGAGGCCTGCATACCGAGGCAGCCGCCGCTCCAGCCACCGTGATGACTGTGGGGGCGTTGAGCATCAGCCCTGACGCTCGCGAGGTGCGCCTCGACGGCGAGCCGGTCCCGTTGACCCGCACCGAGTTCGACCTGCTGTCCGCGTTGGCCGCCGCCCCGCAGCGGGTGTTCAGCCGCCGGGCGCTCATCACGGCGGTGTGGGGCGACGGGTATGTGGGCGATGAGCACCTGGTGGACGTCCACCTTCTGCACGTTCGTCGCAAGCTCGGTGACACGGCGAGCCAGCAACGGTTCGTGCGCACCGTGCGCGGTGTCGGGTACCGCATGGGGTCCGGCGAGTGAGCGAGAAGGGCCCCGCGCGGGGTGGCATCGCCGCGCGGCTCATGGTCGCGATGGCACTCGTGCTCATCTCGGCTGCGGCGGCGGCCTGGCTCGTGGCCGGCGCGGTCGGCCCCGGCCTCTTCCACCACCACATGGAAGCGGCCGCGAACTCGCCAGGCGACGCGATCGAGCACGCCGAGAAGGCGTTCGCCGCGGCCAGCACGGTCACCGTCGCGGTCGCGCTGACCGTTTCGCTGCTCACCGCGCTCTTCGCCTCCGTGGTGCTCGCACGACGCATCGGCGCGTCCTTGGGCAGCCTGTCCGCTGCCGCCGGACAGGTCGCCGCCGGCCGGTTCGACATCCGCCTCGAGCAACCGCACGTCGGGGTCGAGTTCGACGACCTAGCCGACGCGTTCAACGCCATGGCCGGCCGGCTCGAGCGCGACGAAGCGTTGCGCCGCCGTTTGATGTCTGACGTGGCGCACGAGCTGCGCACGCCGGTGGCCACCATCGCCGCGTACATCGACGCCATCGAGGATGGCGTCGAAGAGCTGGGCCCGCGGACCGTCGAGGTGCTGCACGCACAAGCCGCCCGGCTGACCAGGTTGTCCACGGACCTGGCGGCGGTCACCCAGGCCGAGAGCGGTGCGCTCCGCCTGGAGCCGCGCGAGATCACACCCGACGCACTGGTCGAACGCGCGGTCGCCGCGGCGCGCACGCGCGCCGACGACGCCGGTCTTGAACTCGTCGCGATGCCGGAGCCGGACCTCCCCGAGCTTTGGGTCGACGTCGACCGGCTCGGGCAGGTGCTGGGCAACCTGCTCGACAATGCGATCCGCCACACCCCGCCGGGCGGGACTGTCTCCCTCGCGGCGCAACGCACCGACGTCGGCGTGCGGTTCACCGTGACCGACACGGGCGAGGGCATCGCCGCCGAGCACTTGCCGCACGTGTTCGAGCGCTTCTACCGGGCGGACGCGGCCCGCGACCGCGGGCACGGCGGCTCGGGGATCGGCCTGGCGATCGCCAAGGCCCTCGTGGAGGCGCACGACGGCTCGATATCGGCCCTCAGCGCCGGCCCGGGCCGTGGCGCGTCGTTCGTCGTCGACCTTGCCGTCTGAGACCAAACTTCACCGCGAAGCTTCACCGCTCGCGATCCGTTGCCCCGGGTGATCCGCGAGGGATGAAACGCTCGGGCTCGGTGAGGAACTCGCGCCGGCATGCGTCGGAGCAGAACGACCACTGGTCGCCGCTCCAGGTCGCACCTGGGCCTGTCGGCTCGACCTGCATGCGGCACACCGGGTCGATCACCATCGCGGCGATCTGGCGGAACTCGCCGTCCTCCAACCAGAGCACGCGGTCGGCGATCTCGCGGAGTCGTTCGTCGTGGCTCACGATCACGATGGCGCGGCGATCCTCGTCTGCGAGCCTACGAAGAAGGCGGGCCAGGTCGCGGCCGCGGGACGCGTCGAGATTGGCGGTCGGCTCGTCGGCGAGCAGGACGGGCGGGTCGTTGGCCAGTGCGCGGGCCACCGCGACCCGCTGCTGCTCGCCGCCGGACATCTGGTTCGGTCGTGCGGTCGACCGGTGCGTCAGGCCGACACGGTCGAGCAGCTCGCGGGCGCACCGGTGGGCGTTGGCCCCGGTCGTGCCGGCGAGGTTGGCGGCGACGGCGATGTTCTCGGCCGCGGTGAGCGCGTCGAGGAGGGCGTAGTCCTGGAAGACGAACCCGAAGGTGCGAGACCGCAGCGCCGGGAGCTGCTTCTCGGGTGCAGCTGCGACGTCCACGCTGTGGCCGTCGCTGATCGTGACGGCGATCGAGCCCGACGTCGGTCGGAGCAGGGCGCCGAGCATCAGCAGCAGCGTCGTCTTCCCCGACCCGGACGGACCCATCACGAGCAGGACCTCACCGGCTTCCACGTCGAGGTCGATCGCACGGACGGCGTCGACGGCGACTACGCCCGAGCCGTAGGTCATGGACAGCCCTCGAACCGTGAGCACCCGCGTCTCTGAGGACGCACGCGGATGCGAGTCACCGGCAGGCGGCGCAGGCGGGCCGGGGAGCGCGCCGGTCGTGGACGAGGTGCCTGCTGCTCTTCTCATCGTGACCTCCGGAATGCGGACGCCGCGTCGAGCACGGCGATACGGCGAAGCGGCCACAGGCCACCGAGCATGCCGACCACGAGCGCTCGAGCCGTGGTCTGTGTCACCGCCGAAGCGGTGACCGAGATCTCGACCGACGGCTCCGCGAGCAGTACCAGCCATGCCACCGCCAGCGCTGCCGCAGAGGCGACGACCGAGGCAAGGACGACTGTCAGCACGACCTGGAATGTCACGACAGCGGCAAGGTGCGGCGTGCGACCGCCAAGAGCCTTGAGCACGGCGAAGTCGCGGAGTCGGTTCAGTGTGGCGCTCATCAGACCGAGCGCGATCACGGCCAGTGCGATGACGAGCCCGATGGTGGACATCAGGCGCAGGAGGTCGGCGCTCATGTCCCGGACGACACGCGCCTCCGAGTCAGCGAACTGCTGCCGGGTCTGCACCGTCACCCCGCCGACTGTGGCCCCGATCCGATGTGCCCCGGCGCTCGCATCGACGCCCGCGTCGAGGCCAGCGAGCACGTAGGACACACGGTCGCCGCGGATCCGGCGGAACTCGGCGAGGTCGACGAACACGGTGGTGTTCGTGATGCTGCTTCCTCCGGTCGAGAGCCCGACGACGCGCAGTGACGCCCCCATGGCCGTGAGCAGGTCGCCGACCCCGACGCCGAGCCGATCCGAGGCCTGCTCGTCCATGACGGCTTCGCCGGCGCCCGGCGCCCGCCCGTCGACAAGGCGAGCGGGTCCTCCCCGGCCGGTGCCGGTGTCGTAACCGATCAGGTACGAGAGCTCTCGCCCTCGTGGCCCGGCGATCGTGCCGGAGGCGAACGCGATCGGCGCGGCCCAGGCGACACCAGGCACGTCGGCGACGCGGTCGGGGGTGTCGGCCGGGAGTGCGGATGCGGACATGTGCATCGTGCGCACCCCGGACTGGGCGACGAAGACGTCTGCCGGCGAGGTCCGGATGTAGTAGGTGACCCGGTCCACAGCCCCGGCGAAGATGCCGTCGAGGAGGAGGACCAGGAGCAGCGAGGCCGCAACGCCGAGGACGGTCAATGCGGCACGGCGCCGGTCGGCAAACAGGAAGCGACGTCCCAGCGGCACGGCCCGTGTCGGGTTGGCCTGATGCGTGGCGCGGGGTCGGCGCACCGTGTCCGTGGTCATCGTCCGCTCCGGAACGCGGATGCAGCGTCGAGCCGGCCGAGACGGCGAGCCGGCAGCCACGCGGCAAGCAGTGCCATCCCAACGGCCGCCGATGCGGTTCGCGTGATCGTGCCTGTGGTCAGCAGGACCGGGAACGAGGGCCGCCACCACGCAAGGAGCTCGCGGGCGACGACCAGCAGGACGATCGCTGCCAAGGTGCCCAACGCTGTCAGTGCCATGGTCTCCGCGACGGCGACCCTGCGCAGACGTCCCGGCGTCGCTCCGAGCGCCTTGAGGACTCCGAGGTCGCGCTGCTGCTCGTTGATCCGGGTGTAGGCCACGAGCGCCACGACGAGGGTGCCGGCCGCGAAGGCGACCCCGACCATGAGCCGCATGGGAGGCCCGTAGATGTCAGTGGCGAGCCGCAGCGACGTCTCGTGCAGCTGGGCCGGACTGCGGACGGTGTAGCCGGCGTCCTCGAGCCGTGCTGCCACACCCTGGGGGTCTGCTGTGGTCACGAGCACCGCGCCCGTGGTACCGGTGGCCCGCAGCATCTGATCCATCCCGGTCATGGTGGTGAAGACCAGTGGCGTCATGAACAAGTCCGTGTCGTCTGTCAGTCCGACCACACGCATCGGGTGTCCGAGGACCGGCAGCCGGTCGCCGATCGCGACGTCGTGCTGCGCGGCTCAGACGGCGTCGACCGCGATCTCGTCACCCGTCGCGGGGCTGCGGCCGCCAGCGAGGTCCCACGGACCACCGAGGCGGCTGGCGGGGTCGTACGCGACCGCCGCGACGGCGGCCTTCCCATGCGGCAGCTCGAGGATTTCGTAGAGGGTGCGCAGGGGTGCGGTCTGTGCGACGCCGGGTGTCCGCGCGACAGCGTCGACCGTCGTAGCCGGGAGCAGACCTGGATCGGCGAACAGGTGGCGGCTGCCGGTGGGCAGCACGACCAGGTCGACGGCGAGGTGGTCCTCGTAGGTGGTCACAGCCTGCTGGACGCCCGCCCAGAGGCCGGCCAGCAGCAGCATCAGCTCAAGGCGAGACCGATGCCCGCGGCCCCCGCCGCGGTGCGCGCCGGACGCGCCGTGAGGAACCGGCCGGCGACCGGGACACCTGATCCTCTCCGGCCATGGGTGCGCACCCGGGACGTCGGCCGGGCGCGCGCGCCCCGCTCGGCTCGATCGCGCCGGAAGCGGGCGGGGGCAACCGGACCCGTCAGCGGGACGGACATCGCGGGCTCCCTCCGTCGACGAGGGCGGTCATCGCCGGGCAACGTCCGGACATCCCGCCCGATACCCCCAGGGGGTATCACCAGGATATCGACGGCACGTGCCGATGTCGTTCGTGCCGCGATGAAGATCCGATGGAGATTGCCTCTCTTGTCGCCGGCACCTCGACGGCCGGTGGACCGGCGGGGTCGCGCGCACCCGACGGGCTCCGCAACTCGTCGTCCGTGTCGCATGCTGCCGATCTTCAGAGAGGCTTCATCGTTCGCGACCCGGAAGTTGACTCGCGTGACCGAACGTGGTTTCAGGCGGCCCGATGCCGCCAACCCGAGGCGAGGAGGTCGTGCAATGGGTCTGTGGTGCAGCTCAATGAGCGGCGCGAGCTGGGTCGTGATGATCGCGGGCTGGGCCGCCGTCGTCGGACTGGCGATCTGGACGGTGTGCCGACTGTTTCCCGCGCAGCCAGACCGCGATGCGTTCACGATCCTCGATGCCCGCCTCGCGTCGGGAGAGATCGACATGGACAGCTATCAGCGGCTGCACGACCTGCTCGAGAACCGCTCGCAGGTCAGGACGGAAGGACTTCGATGAAGCACCACCTCAAGCACATGCTCATCGCCGGCGGCGCAGTCCTCGCGGCACTAGTGATCTTCCAGGTTGACATCGGCCGTGCGCTGCCCCTTGCGGTGGCCTTGGCCTGCCCCGTCGGCATGCTGTTCATGATGAAGGCCATGGGCGGCAACACCCAGAGCGGCGGCCATCAGCACGGCCAGACTCACGTGCCGACACAGAAACCCGACACGGAGCCCCACGGGCAGGAGAACGGCGCCGTCGCCGCGTCGGGGCCCAGCGCGCCGTTGACCCGCGACAACCACGAACGCATCGACTGACGCCTTCCGGCTGACGGATGCCCGGCACGATCCCCGGGGGCGCCCGTCGGTCGTCGGAATACCCCTAGGGGGTATCCGGTTGGACCAACTGAGGCTGCGGATCACCGGGCCACTGCGGCACCGCCCGACGGCAGCTATCGGCAGACGATGGAGTGGGAGGTCTGAGCGCCATGGACGCTTTGGTCGTAGCAGTCGCGGTCACACTGACGGCGGCACTGGGCTGGTACTTCTTCGGACCTCGCGCATCGGCTCGCGCCGGCGTCGAGAACGGCGTGCAGGTGCTCACCGTCGCAGTCAAGGGCGGGTACAGCCCGAACGTCATCGAGGTAGAACAAGGCATGCCCGTGCGGCTGCTCTTCGACCGCCAAGAGGCCGGCGACTGCTCCTCGCGCGTGGTGTTCCCCGACTTCAAGGTGAACCAGACCCTGCCGGCATACGCGACCACAGCCGTGGACTTCACCCCGCGGCAGGCCGGGGAGTTCGGGTTCGCCTGCGGGATGAACATGCTGCACGGCACGCTCAAGGTCGTCCCGTCTGCACGTGGACGCGGCTCACTCGCAGGCGACCAGGACGCCGACGGCGGTACGTCGACGTCCTCGCGGATCCACGACTCCCACCGCAACGACAGGAGCCCTGGAGCCTCAAGACCTGCGGCGCCCGCCACACAAGCCGCAGGCGCGGCAGCCGACGTGGAGGCCGCAGAACGCTCCGCCGAGATCGTCGACCTGCGCCGCAGGGTGATCGTCGGCGCCGTCCTCACACTCCCGGTGCTCGTCGCAGTGATGGCCGAGACGCTGCTCGCCGCCACCTGGGTACCGGCGCTGCTGCTGGAACCCTGGTTCCAGCTGCTGCTCATCACACCCGTGATGGTCTACACGGGCTGGCCGATCCATCGCACCGGCTGGCTGGCGCTGTCGCACCGAACCGCTGAGATGAACTCGCTGATCACACTCGGGACGCTCGCCGCATTCGGGTTCAGTCTCGTCGCCACCGTCGCACCCGGTCTGCTGCCCGCCGACCACCGCGAGGTGTACTACGAGGCCGTCGGCGTCATCCTGACCCTGATCCTCCTGGGACGGTTGCTCGAGACGAAGGCCAAGGCCGGCACCGGTGAGGCGATCCGAGCCCTGATCGGCCTGCAGCCACGAACAGCTCGCGTCGTGCGTGGCGGGACTGAGGTCGACGTCGATGTGGACACGGTCGTCGTCGGCGACACCGTAGTGATCCGACCAGGCGAGAAGCTCCCGGTCGACGGACAGGTGATCGCGGGCGCGTCCCTCGTGGACGAGTCGATGGTCACCGGCGAGCCGATCCCCGTCGTCAAGCGGCTCGGCGACACGGTCATCGGCGCGACGATCAACCAGACCGGCTCGTTCCGCTACGCCGCGACCAAGGTCGGCGCGGACACGATGCTCGCCCAGATCATCGCCCTCGTCCGCGAGGCTCAGGGCTCCAAGGCGCCTATCCAGAGACTCGCGGACAAGGTGTCCAGCTACTTCGTGCCGGCCGTGATCGCGATCGCGGTATGGACGTTCGTCGTCTGGTGGCTCGTCGGCCCGCCGCCCGCAGGTGTGTATGCCCTGGTGGCCGCAGTTTCCGTCCTGATCATCGCGTGCCCGTGCGCCTTGGGCCTGGCGACCCCGCTGTCGATCACAGTCGGAACCGGGAAGGGCGCGACCGCGGGCGTCCTGATCCGCTCAGCGGAGGCGCTCGAGACCGCACATCGGCTCGACACCGTCGTGCTGGACAAGACCGGCACGATCACGCAGGGCCGGCCGGCCCTCACCGACGTGCTGCCCGCTCCCGGGTTCGTCGCCGACGAGCTGCTGACGCTGGTCGCCGCGGCCGAACGCGACTCGGAGCACCCACTCGCCCTCGCGATCGTCACCGGCGCGACAGAACGCGGCCTGCAGGTGCCGACCGCATCGGCGTTCGAGTCGGTCACCGGCCAGGGCGTGCTGGCGCGCGTCGAAGGAACGCAGGTCGTGGTCGGCAACGTGCGGCTGCTCACGGAACACGGTGCCGACCCCGCGCAGCTCACTGGGGACCTGGACCGGCTGGCCGCGGACGGCAAGACACCGATGCTCGTCGCCGTCAACGGCCGAGCCGCGGGCGTGATCGGCGTGGCTGACACGCTCAAGGACGGATCTGCCGCCGCCGTCGCAGACCTGACGGCCCGCGGCATCGACGTCGTCATGATGACCGGCGACAACCGCGAGACTGCCCGCTCGATCGCCCGGCAGGTCGGAATCGCCAGAGTTGTCGCGGAAGTGATGCCGGAGCACAAGGCCCGCGAGGTCAGACGACTGCAGGCCGAGGGCCGGGTCGTCGGAATGGTCGGCGACGGCATCAACGACGCACCCGCCCTGGCACAGGCAGACGTAGGTTCGGCGATCGGCACCGGCACAGACGTCGCCATCGAGTCCTCCGACATCACTTTGATCTCGGGGAACCTCGGCGGCCTGGTGACCGCGATCGACCTGTCGCGGGCGACGATGCGCAACATCCGCCAGAACCTCGTCTTCGCGTTCGGGTACAACGCGATCGGCATCCCGATCGCCGCCGGCGTGCTGTACCCCGCGTTCGGGCTGTTGCTCAGCCCGATGCTCGCGGCCCTCGCGATGGCGCTGTCGTCGCTGTCGGTGGTCGCCAACGCCAACCGGCTGCGTCGCTTCACCCCCACGGCCTCGACGACGTCGGTGGCTCCCCTCGTACGGACCACCGAACCGGTGGTCGAGCTCGGACACGACCACGAAGAAGCGGAGAACACCATGTCCCACCACCAGCACCACCAGCACTCGTCCTCGGCGTCGATCGACCCGGTCTGTGGCATGAGCGTCGACCCGAGCAGTGCGGCTGCCACGAGGGAGCACGACGGCGTCACGTTCTACTTCTGCAGCCCCGGCTGCGCCGCCGCCTTCGACGCCGACCCTCACCGGTACGGGCACCCAGCTACCACGCACTGACCGCGCGAGCCGCGCGTCGAGGACGACATGACGCAGGTGCCTGGAGACGACGGTCCACCTGCCCGGCGCGTTCCGGTGCGCGCCGGGCAGGGACGTCGACGATGGACGTCGGGCCGGGCGGACGGCAACGATGACCCGGACCGTCGGCCACTCGCGCGGCGCACAAGACAGCGGCGAGCACCCCTCAGGTGGGTTGGAACAGACCCGTACCCCCACCTGACATGGCTCGCAGTCATGGGGGCAGTGGCCGCAGGGGCGCTCGCGCTCTGGGGGCTTCCACCAGTGGATCTGCACGGGCCCTTGCACCGTCTCGGAATCATGGATCCCCTGTGCGGGGGAACGCGTGCGGCCTACTTCACGGTGACCGGTCAGTGGTCGAAGGCGTGGTTCTACAACCCCCTGGGGCCGCTTGCCGTCATCGGGGTGGCGGCCATGGCACTCCGCGCAACGCTTGGGTTCGCAGCCCACCGTTGGCTCGTCGTCGATCTCGTGGTCTCCAGTCGAACGACCCGGTTCGCATGCGCGCTTGGCGTCCTCGCCGCTTTCGCCCTCGGCGTCCGCCAGCAGTTCCTCGTCGACCTGTTGCTCTAACTGGGCGCGTCGACGAGCGCCACCACGACGCGCCCCAGCCGTCCGCTTCGCGGGATCTTCATCCGGCCTCGATCAGACAGCAACAGCCCAACGCGCACGATGTCGTCATGACAGTGCAGCATGCACCCGAGCTCACAGTCGCCGGCGGTCACGTCGTGGCCGCGCGACGCCGACCGCTGAGGACAGTCGGGTCCGCCGTTACCGCGGCGACAGGCACGGTCGTCGGCCTCGCGCCGCACGTGTTGCACCACATCGGTCCGCTCGTCGGCACCGCCCTCGTCGCCGGTGTCGGCGGGCAGGCACTGTTCGGACTCGTAGGGCTCATCGCTGCCCTTCCGATGCTCGTTCGGTTGCGCCGACGTTCGAGAACCTGGTGGGCGCCCGGGCTGGCGCTGCTCGCCTTCGCGGCAGCCTTCGTCGTCTCGACGACCGTGATCGGCCCGATGATCAGCGGCGACGGGGTCCCGTCCGAGGTGACGCCGAGCGCCCCCGCCGACCATGACCAGCACCACTGAGACGCGGTACCGAGCAGCCCCGCCGCCAGGCGCCCGAAGTCAAGCGAGCCTTCATTGTTCCGGCGTCAGACGTTGATCGTCGCTACGTCAGGCTGACGGCAGGCCGCCGGACTCCTCACCGCGTCCGGAGGCTGCGGTGTGTTCACCAGCGCATCGATCCCACGCGCCGTCAAGCACGACATGAGCTGACGCGCGGCTCGAGCAGAAGGGACTGACCGGGTACCGAGCCGCCATCGCCACTTGGTCGCGCCACCGCGCCGCGGGCGCTCACCGGAGAGAGAACATGGGACGTCACGCCGCAGAGGTATCTCCGCCGCGCCGACAAACTGGCCGTCGAGTCCGCCGGAATGCTTCGGGCAACAGCGCCCGCTACCGACTCCGTGTGTGGCCCGTTCGGATCACAACGCTAATCGCGATGGTCCTCGCGACGACCGCGTTCGCGCTCGTTGACCGGAGTCCCGCATCCACACCCGCTTCGACGGCGGACGCTGGCCCGTCGACCGTCGAGGCGCTGACTGCCACGGCGACTGACCTGACCCCTCCACCATCACTGGTCGCGCCAGGTGCCGCTGAACGGGTGGTTCGACAAGAACAGGCGTCGCGGTCGGCAAGTCGGCTAGAGAGCCAGGCAGACGCCACGCCCGACTGCGACGGAGTCGTCACGAACCCCGGCAGGGTCTGCTGCACGAGTAGGTGACAGCGAAACTCAGGCGGCGAGTGCGACCTGAGTGGTCATGATCGTCTCGTACTCGATGGGGGTCAGGCGGCCGAGGCGGACCTGGCGTCTGCGGCGGTGGTAGGTCCGTTCGATCCAGGTGATGATCGCCAGGCGCAGCTCGTCACGGGTGGCCCAGCGGCGGCGGTCCAGGACGTTCTTCTGCAGCAGCGAGAAGAAGCTCTCCATAGCGGCGTTGTCCCCGGCGGAGGCGACCTGCCCCATCGACCCAGCGAGGTCGTGGCGGGCCAGGACACGGGCCACCTTCCTGCTTCGGAACTGGCTGCCACGATCGCTGTGGACCACGCAGCCGGCGACATCCCCGCGCCGCTGCACCGCGCTGACCAGAGCGTCTACTGCGATCTGGGACGTCATGCGGTCGCTGATCGAGTATCCGACGATCCGGTTGGAGAACACGTCCTTGATCGCGCAGAGGTAGACCTTGCCCTCGGCGGTCGGGTGCTCGGTGATGTCCCAGAGCCACAACCTGTTCGGCGCATCGGCGGTGAACACCCGCAGCACGAGGTCCTCATGGGCCGGCGGAGCGGCCTTCTTCCCGTTCTTCGAGCGCTTCTTGCCGAACACCGACCACCACTGGTTGTCCCGACAGATCCGCCAGACCGTGCGGTCGCAGGCGATCAGTCCGGCGCGGGCGGCCTCGTCGGCCAGGAGCCGGTGCCCGAACTCCGGGTCGTCACGGTGGGCGTCGAACAACGCGTTAGCGAGGTGCGCCCGGGCGACCTCCCGCGCGCCGACGGGCTCAGCGAGCCACCGGTAGTAGGGCTGCCTTGCGAGCTTAAGAACCCGGCACGTCACCGCGACGGGCACCCCGTCGGCGGCGAGCTCACTCACGAGCGGGTAGAGCCTTTTCCCGGCAGATGCGCCTGGGACAGATACGCGGCCGCGCGGCGCAGGACCTCGTTCTCCTGCTCCAGCAGACGGATACGCCGGTTCGCCTCTCGCAGCTCGGCCGACTCGGTCCGAGTCACCCCGGGGCGGTTGCCGTCCGCGACGTCGGCATCACGCAGCCAGTTCCGCAGACACGACTCGGCGATGCCGAAGTCCGCCGCGATCTGCTTGATCGGAGCGTCCCCGCGGCGAGCCACGGCCACGACGTCCTCGCGGAACTCCTTGGGATAGGGCCTGGGCACGGTGCACATCCTTCCAGCGGCGCCTCCCGGCACCACACGTGGGTGTCACCTACTCGTGCGGCAGACCCGCACGAACGGACGGGTGCCCGATTCTGAGCTGTGTGACCTGTGGCAGCGGCCGTACCGAGACAGAGCTGACGCGGCCGAGTCGCTGTTCTCCCTGAACGCCCTCTATGTCGCACGGTTCGGCGAGCCCATGTGCCTGTCGTCCGGGTACCGCTCGTACGAGGAACAGGCTGCGCTCCGCAGAAAGAAGGGCGGAATCGCGGCTCCTGCAGGGCTGTCGAACCACGGTTGGGGCTTGGCCGTCGACTTCTGCAGTGAAACCTATGCGGGAGAACGTGGCGACTGGCTGTGGGCGAATGCCGCCACCTTCGGGTGGGAGAACCCTGAGTGGGCCCGCAAGGGCGGTTCGGGCTACTACGAACCGTGGCACTGGGAGTACAAGAGCGCTGTCGAGGCGATGAAAGAAGCTGGCACGTCCTGACCATTGGCCAGCAGGTCTATGTCCAGCATCACGACGTGCCGGGCGCCGCCGTCTCGGCTGAACGCTGGAAAGACGCGAAGTCGCCGACACGGCCCAGGGCTCTCAACTCGGGCATCGGGCTCTCGCGCTGGACAGATGCCGTCACGGTGTGTCCTCGTCGCCGTCTGCCCGTTCGGGGCCATTTCGGACTTCGTCCGGAAGTGGGTCGGGGTCAAGCGTCCGGTGCCGAACGACCGAGCGCGACCCGCAGGCGGTGCTGGACTTCCTCGAGCAGCGCGGCGTCGAAGTCGTCGACTGGTCCGGCCGGGAGTTGCTCGACGCGCACGAGCAGCAGCTCGGCGAGCCGCACAGTCGTGAGCGGATCAAGGTCGTGCCGCGCGAAGAGATGCTGGCCACGGCCCTCGGGCGCAGATGAGGCGGAACACGGAGCCCGACCGCCGTCCGCCGACTCAGTTCGTTGGTCCCCTTCTGAGGATCGCCTGCACTCGGATAATGGCCGGCATGAGCCGGTCCAGTGACGCCGCCATGACCGCTACGACACTGTCCCTCGACTGGGCCGCGACGCGGGACCTCGTCACGGCGTGGCGAGAGGATCCGGGCAGCACCTACCGGACCTGGTTCCTGTGGCCGGAGCGAGTCAAGAACTTCCGGTCGCTCCGCCGCGGCATCGAGCGGGTCAGCGCAGACATCGAGGCGGGCACGTTCGGGAACTCCTACAAGGAGTCGTCACTCGAGACGGTCGTTCGCGGCATCGCGGAGCAGCGGCAGCTGTTCAAGGGGGCCGATCATCCGTTCCACTGGAAGCCGAAGCTCCGCATCCCCGACATCTACGAGGACCGTGACAACCAGCTCGCCTTCGGTCGCCTCCTCGAGACCTGCCGATGCTGCACCACCGAGGCGCAGGTCCTAGCCGCGATCGGTGCCTTCGCAGGCCGGGGAATCCGCGGCCTGGGTCCCGCAGCGGCGAACCTGCTGTACTTCCTGCACCCCACGATCGTCCCACCGTTCAACACGGCGATCGTCCGCGGCTACAACGCGCTAACCGGAGCGCGCGTCCGGCTCGGACGTTGGGACGACTTCCTCGCCATGAGGGCGGGGATCCTCGAGCTCAACGAGCAGCTGCGCGACCTCTTGTCCAACGACCTCGGGGCGGTCGCTGGGTTGCTCTTCGACATCGGCGCTGGCCGCATCACCGCCCCACCGCTCCCCGGGCAGGACGCCACCGCAGCGCTGACCGCGTGGCGCGAGCAGCTGCAGCGCGTCGGCTCACTCAGCGAGGACTCCGCGCTCACCGCAGCGACCCGGCAGGACACCACCCACACCGAGGTGCAGGGGTGGCTGCGTGACCTCGGGCATGCGTTGGGGTTCGACGTGTGGATCGCGAGCAACGACCGGAGCCGGCCCTACGCCGGCGGCCGGCTGGCCGACGGGTGTCTGGCAGCACTGCCCGATGCCCTCGTGGCCGGCCCGGCGGGCGACGCTATCCGGCTCATCGACGCGCTGTGGCTCGACGGCGAAGGCTCGGTGGTGGCGGCGTTCGAGGTCGAGCACACGACGTCCATCTACTCGGGCATCGTCCGCATGCTCGACCTCGCACTGTCCGGTGACGGGCGCGTGGTCACAGGGCTGTACCTGGTGGCACCCGACGAGCGCGAGCACGAGGTGCGCGCCCAGCTCAGGAGACCGGCCTTCAGCCCGGTTGCCGATCTTCACCTGCGTTACCTGCCGTACGGCGAACTTGCTGCCAACCGTGAAGCCATCGCCAGGTTCGGCGCCGGGCTGCACCCGATCCAGCGGCTGGCCCGCGACCTGAGCTGACTGGCCGCGGCGGCGGCGCGCCATGGTTCGGGTTCGGCGTGCCTCATGCTCGGGATCCTGCCGCTGCAGGACCCGCGGCTTCCAACGCGCGTGACGCACTGACGTCGCGGGCACGCGGATCGGCGACATCTCACATACCGAGACCTCGGCCGATCCACCTGTCAACCACCGAGCGTGGGGCGGTCACTTCGTCACGCGTTGTCACAAGGTGCGATTTGGAGCATCCGCACAGGGCGTCAGCAACACGGTTCAGTTGGCTTCGGAGCGGCCCTGGCGCCAGTAGCCCATGAAGGCGACGGACTTGCGGTCGATGCCGAGCTCGGTGACCAGGTGACGCCGCAGCCCGCGGATCACGCCGGACTCCCCGGCGAGCCAGGCGTAGACGGGCGCGGTCTCGCGCAGCGCGCTGTAGGTGCTGTAGTCCACGGGCACCTCCCACACGTCGTCGTCGGAGGCGTGGGTCCAGGGAACGTCCACGAGCTCGCCGCCGTCACCGCGGGGCAGGACGCGTGCCGCAGCAGCGCGCACCGCCGGGTCCAGGAGGGAGCCGTGGGGGGCGCCGTCGCGGCCGAGCCAGTGGACGGTCACGCCCGCGGGTGCGCCCAGGTCCATGCGGTCCTCGGGGTGCGGCATCTCGATGAGGGCCTCGCCGCACGCGTCGGCGGGCATGCGCTCGAGGATCGCGGCGATCGCGGGCAGCGCGGTCTCGTCGCCGGCCAGCAGGAACTGGTCGGTGCGCAGCGGGGGGACGAAGTCGACGCCGCCGTGCGGGCCCACGGCGTCGGCGTTCGGGCCCAGGATGACCAGCTCGGAGCCGGGGCGGGCCTGCAGCGCCCACCGGGACGCGGGCCCGTGGTCGCCGTGCAGGACGATGTCCACGTCCAGCTCCCGGGCGTGCGGGCGCACGGTGCGGGCGGTGTAGGTGCGGATCGGGTGCCGGCGCTCGTCGGGCAGCTCCCGCCAACGGCCGTACCAGTCGCCGCTCGCGGTGAGGTCCAGCAGCTCGCCGTAGCCGCACTCGAGCGGCAGGAAGAACTTGATGCGCTGGTCGAACCCGTTGTCGGCGAACCGGTCCAGGTCCTCACCCGTGAACGTCACGCGCAGCACGCTCGGGCACACGCGCTGGATGGCGGCGACCGTGACCGCGAAGGCGCGGAACGGCTGCGCGGCGGGCGCCTGGCTCTGCTCGGTGCTGGTGGCGGTCGAGGACGGCTGCGGCTCGGTCTGGGTCGCGGTCACCGGAGCACTGTAGGCAGGCAAGGCTTACCTCATCAAGAGGCGTCCGTCACGCGACACCCGTGCCGAACGCGAGACCCAGCAGGTACGTCGCCATCGCGGCGCCCCACCCGATCGCGAGCTGCCGCAGCGCACGGCGGCCCGGCGAGGCACCGGACAGCACGCCGACGGTCGCGCCAGTCCCCAGCAGCGCGAGCCCGACGAGCCCTGCCGACCAGCCCACGGCCGTCCAGCCGCTCGCACCCAGCAGGTAGGGCAGCACGGGCACGGCGGCGCCCGTCGCGAAGAAGCAGAAGCTGGCGACGGCAGCGCCGACGGCCGTGCCGATGGTCTCGTGCTCGTCGACCTCCTCGACGGGCACCTCGGCGGCCTCGTCGTCCGTCGCCACCAGGAACGGCGCGGAGCCGGCGAACTGCTCGAGCGACGTCAGCACGGTCCGCGCGCGCTCGTCGGCCTCACCGGGATCCATCCCGCGGGCGCGGTAGACCAGCGCGAGCTCGTTGGCGTCCACGTCCAGGTGGGCGAGCGCGGTGCGCGCCCGCGGGCCGGGGCGTGACGCCTCGAGCAGCTCACGCTGCGAGCGGACCGAGACGTACTCGCCGGCCCCCATCGACAGCGCGCCCGCCAGCAGCCCGGCGAGCCCGGTCAGCAGGATGGTGCCGTTGCTCGCGCCGCTCGCACCGATGCCGAGCACCAGCGCGAGGTTGCTGACCAGGCCGTCGTTGGCGCCGAACACCGCCGCGCGGAACGTCCCGGAGATCCGGTTGCGGCCGCGGGTCGCCAGGCCGCGCACCACCTCCTCGTGGATCCGTTCGTCGGCGGCCATCTGCGCGGTCGCGTCCGCGTCGTCGTCGTACGACGAGCGTGCCTCGGCCCGCTGCGCGAGCGCCAGGACGAACACCGACCCGAAGCGGCGGGCGAGCCAGCCGAGCGTGCGCGTGCGGAAGTCCCCGCGCAGCGGCTTGCCCACGTCGTCGCCCAGCAGGGTCAGCCAGTGCTGCTCGTGGCGGCGCTCCGCATCCGCGAGCGCCAGCAGGATCGCCTGCTCCTCACCCGTGCGACGCGCCGCCAGGTCGCGGTACACGGCCGCCTCGGCGCGCTCGTCGGCCAGGTACTGGCGCCAGCGGCGCGTCTGGGCGCGCGAGGGCGCGGTCGTTCCGGTCACGCCGCCCATGGTGGCAGCCGGAAACCGGACATCCCGGGCATCCGGTCGAGTTCGGGACGGCGAATCGGTGGTTCAGCCGGCCCGCGTCACGGGTTCAGCCCGCCCACGGCGGTGCGGCCACGTGCACGGCCTCGCCCGTGCGGGCCGACTCCTCGATCGCCAGCCCGAGCAGGTGGTCGTGGCAGCCGTCCGCGAGCGGGTACGGCTCGGGGCCGTCGTCGTGCAGCCAGCGCGCGCACCCCGCGAGCAGTCCCGCGACCGCGATGTCGTCGTCGGCCAGCCGCGCCCCGACGAACGGGTTGCGGAACAGCACGTGCCCCTCGTGCGTCAGGTGCTCGAGGTCGAACCCGTCCAGGTTCTGCTCGAGACCCGACGTGCGGCGCTCGATGCGGGACGTCAGCACGGTGCGCGGACCGGCGTAGCGCGTCACCTCGTCGCCGACGATCTCGCCCAGCGAACCCCGCACGACGATCCGGTTGGTGCGCAGCGGGTTGTGCCACTGGTTGTCGGTGAAGTCGTACAGCGCGCTGCGGCCCTCGCCCAGGTCGAGCGTCGCCAGGACCGTGCCCGCGGCCGCGGGCTCGGTGGCGCCCGTCCAGCCGTCGCGCGCGAGCGGGTCGAGCAGGGGCGCCTCGAACCGCACCGAGCGCACCGTGGCCGCGCCCCGGCCGGCCCCGAGCAGCCGCCGGATCAGGCCCACCGCGTGGTACAGGTGCGTCGAGGAGACCTGGACCTGCGTGGGCCGCCCGATCAGCCCCGCGTCCACCACGGCCTGGCGGGCCGCGTGCGCGGGCATCGACGGGCTGTGCTCCGCCACCTGCACCAGACCCGAGGCGCCGACGTCCGCCCAGAGAGCGAACAGCCCGTCGGCATCCGGCGCGGGCGGGGTCTCGGCCAGCACGGGGACACCGGCCGCGACCAGCTCCCGCGTCACCACGGGCGTCACGGGCCACGGCACGGACACCACCACCAGCTCGGGCTTCTGCGGGAAGCCGCCGACGAGCTCGGCGACGGTCCGCACCGTCGGCACGCCCCACGCGGCCTCGACCTGCGCGCCGCGCTCGGCCGTGCGCGTCACCACACCCACGCACGTGAACTGCTCCGGCAGCAGGCGGGCCATCCGCGCGAAGAACTCCGCGCGCCACCCGCTCCCGACGATCCCGAACCGCAGCGGAGCCATCCGTCCCCCTCGTCGTCGAAGAAGCCCGCCCGGCGGCGGCCTCCCCGAGACTACGCAGCCGCGCCCGGTGGCCGAGGCATCGCCGCGGATGGCAGCCTGTCCTGCGTCCGGCACAGGCGCCGGCAGGTCCGGCGGGAGGCCCGGTGAACGTCGTCGTCGCAGTGTTCCGATTCGCGGTCGCGGCTCTCGCGCTCGCCGGGACCAAGGAGATCTGGCTGCAGGGCGAGGTGGACGGCCTCCTCTACTTCACCAACCAGTCCGGCGTGCTGCTGACCGTGGTGATGGTCTGGGGCGGCATCGCGTCGCTGCTGCGCAAGCCCCAGCCGCCCGCGTGGCTCAAGGGCGGCGTCACGCTGTTCCTGGCGATCACCGGGCTCGTCGCGTACTTCGTGCTCGCACCCGAGGCCGCCGACGCACCCGTGCGCGCCGTCGGGCTCACCGCCGGGCAGATCGAGCACCAGCTCAACCCCGTGCTCGCCGTGCTGGACTTCCTGCTGCTGGACCCGCACCGCCGCACGCGCTGGCGGTACGCGTGGTGGTGGCTCACGTACCTGCTCGCCTACGTCACGTTCACGACGATCCGCGGCACGGTCTGGGACCTCGGCTACCCGTACGGCTTCATCGACCTCGACGAGCACGGGTGGGGCGGCCTGGCCGTCAACGTCCTCATCTATGGGACCGGGTTCTTCCTGCTGGGGCTGCTGATCGTGCTCGTCGACCGGCGGATGCCCGCCCGTGCACTCGTCGGGACGCCCGTGCGCACGTCCACCTGAACCCCTCCGCGGAACCTCCACCCGAGCCGCACGCTGAATCGTCGAGGGCCGGGACGGCGGCCAGGTCCGTCGCGTACCGTGCACGGGTGCCGTGGACGCGGCGCGTCCACCGAACCCACGGAGCCTTGCCGTGCACGCCACCACCACCCGTCGCACCCGCGCGCACCGCGTCGCCGCGACCGTCGCCGCCGCGGCGCTCGCCCTGACGCTCGCCGCATGCGGTGACGACAACTCGTCCACCGAGTCGAAGCCCAACGCGACGACGTCCGCGTCGGCCGACCCCTCGGCAGACCCGTCCGCCGCGCCCACCGCCGCCGCCACCGCGTCCGCCGAGGACATCGCGGCTCTCGAGTCCGTCAAGGTCGAGGGCAAGCCCGGCACGCAGCCGACCATCACGCTGCCGGAGAAGCCGTTCACCGTGTCCGCCAACGTCGCCCGCGTCGTCGACGAGGGCTCGGGCGACGCGATCGCGGACGGCGACCTCATCGAGCTCGGCCTCACCGCGGTCGACGGCTCCGACGGCAAGATCCTGGGCAGCACGCACGACGGCGAGGCCACGGGCACGTGGACCGTCGGCTCGGCGCTCCCCGTGCTGGACGACCTGCTGACCACCGTGAAGTTCGGTGCGCAGATCCTCATGGCGCTGCCGCAGGACACCACCACCGTCTACGTCGTCGAGCCGCTGCGGGTCATCCCGCTGCGCGCCGAGGGCAAGGCCGTGGCGCCCAAGGACGGCCTGCCGACCGTCAAGCTCGGCGAGGACGGCGCACCCACCATCACGCCCGCCAAGGGCGACGCGCCCACCGAGCTCGTGGTCCAGCCGCTCATCGAGGGCACGGGCAAGACCGTCGAGGCCGGCGACAACGTGCTGGTCCAGTACTCCGGCGTCCTGTGGGACGGCACCGCGTTCGACTCCAGCTGGGGCGAGGGCCGCACGCCGTTCACGGTCGCGAACGTCGGCCAGGCGCAGGTCATCGACGGCTGGAACGAGGGCCTCGTCGGGCAGAAGGTCGGCAGCCAGGTGCTGCTCGTCGTGCCGCCGGAGAAGGGCTACAAGGACCAGCAGCAGGGCGCGATCCCGCCGAACTCGACGCTCGTGTTCGTCGTGGACATCCTGTTCGCCTGACGTCCGCGCATCCGCGCGCACTCCGCTCCACCCGCACCCCCGGCGCCCAGGGACTGACGTCCTGACGGCACCGGGGGTGCGTGGCTACTGTGGGCGACAGGTCGCCGACGCCCTCCTGGGATCCGCCCTCGCACCGCACCGGTGGCCGGGGAGACGAGCATGGACCAGGCAACGACGCCCAGGATCCGCACCGTGGCCCTGGTGGGCGCGGCAGGCGCGGGCAAGACCACCCTCGCCGAGGCGCTGCTGCACCGCGCCGGCACCATCCCGCGCCCCGGGCGCGTCGAGGACGGCTCGACCGTCACCGACCACGAGCCCGAGGAGATCGCGCGCGGAATCTCGCTGTCGCTGGGCGTGGCCCCGCTGAGCTGGCGCGCGCCCGACGGCGAGACGTACGACGTGACGCTGCTCGACACCCCCGGGTCGCCCGACTTCGCGGGCGCGCTCGACGCCGCTCTGGCCGTCGCCGACCTGGCCGTGGTGGTCGTCTCCGCCGTCGACGGCGTGCAGGCCGGGACGTACGCCGCCTGGCGGGCCGCCGCCGCCGCGGGTGTCCCGCGCCTCGTCGTCGTGACCAAGGAGGACAAGGCGCGCGCCGACTTCCACCACGTGCTCGAGGACCTGCGCACCGCGTTCGGCACCGGGTTCGTGCCGCTCGAGCTGCCGCTCGGCGAGGAGTCCGCGTTCCACGGCGTCGCGGACGTGCTCAGCGAGGAGGGCCTCGACTACACGCCCGACGGCCGGCACAGCACGTGCGCGGTCCCCGACGACGTCGCCGCCGAGGAGCACCGCCTGCACGACGAGGTCACCGAGGAGATCGTCTCGCACGACGACGAGGCGCTCGAGCGGTACCTGTCCGGCGACGAGCCGTCCGCGGCCGACCTCGAGCGCACGCTCGCGCACGAGGTGCGCGACCTCGAGGCGTTCCCCGTGCTGGTCGTCTCCGGCATCACCGAGGTCGGTGTGGACCGCCTCGCCGACCTGGTGTGCGAGCTCGGCCCCGCGCCCGGCGACCGGCCCGCGAGCGTCACCGCAGGCGCCACCACCGTCGAGGTCGCCGCCGACCCGGCCGGCCCCGTCCTGGTCCACGCGTTCCGCACCGTCGCCGACCCGTTCGTCGGGCAGGTCACGCTCCTGCGTGTGCTGTCCGGGACCATCCGCCCCGGCGACCGCCTGCTCAACACCGCCACCCGCACCGAGGAGCGCCTGCCCGGCCTGTTCCGTCTGCGCGGCAAGGAGCACCTGCCCGTCGACGGCGCCGTCGCAGGTCAGGTGGTGGCCGTCGCGAAGCTGACGGGCACCCCCAGCGGCTCGCTGCTGGCAGAGAAGACCGGACCGGGCGCCGCGATGTCGGCGCCCGTCGCACGTCCGCGCCCGCCCGTGTACGGGCTCGTCCTGTCGCCCGTGACCCAGTCCGACGACGACCGCCTCTCGGCCGCACTCGCGCGTCTGACCGCCGAGGACACCACGCTCGTCGTCGACCGTTCGTCCGACCGGACCATCCTGCGCGGGCTCGGCGAGACGCATCTCGCCGTCGCGCTCGAACGCCTCGCGCGCGTGTTCGGCGTCAACGTCACCACCTCGCCCGTGCCCGTCGCCTACCGCGAGACCATCCGCCGCACCGTCGAGGCCGAGGGCAAGGTCAAGAAGCAGTCCGGCGGGCACGGCCAGTTCGCCGTCGCCCACCTGCGCGTCGCGCCCCTGCCGCACGGCGGCGGGTTCGAGTTCGTCGACTCCGTCGTCGGCGGCGCCATCCCGCGCAACTACCTCGGCGCCGTCGAGAAGGGCGTCGTCGAGGGCATGTCGCACGGCGGACCGCACGGCTACCCCGTCGTGGACCTGCGCGTCGAGGTGTACGACGGCAAGGCCCACTCCGTCGACTCCTCCGACATGGCGTTCCGCACCGCCGCTGCCAACGGGCTGCGCGACGCCCTGGCCGCCGCCGGGACCGTGGTGCTCGAACCCATCGACCACGTGCGCGTCGTCGTGCCCTCCGCGAGCCAGGGTGACGTGATGGGCGACCTGTCCGGGCGGCGAGGGCGCATCACCGCGACCACCGCGCGCGACGACGGGCTGGTGGAGATCGAGGCGTACGTGCCGCAGTCCGAGCTCACGCGGTACGTGATGGACCTGCGGTCGCTGACCGGCGGGCGCGCCGAGCTGACCGTCTCGCCCGGGACCTACGAGGTGTGCCCCGAGCACCTGGTCACGGCCTGACCCCGGCGCCCGCTGACGGCTCGGCCCTCGGCCGTCCCGGTCGCGGTGACGCCGTCGCGCGGCACCGCGGTCCGGCCTGCCCTCGGCCTTCCACCGGTCGCTTCCGGGGTCTGGCGCTCGTGTCCGATTCACCCTAGAATCGTACACATGTTCGAATCGCGAGGGGCGGACGGTGGTGGCTCGCAGGCCACCGCCACGCTCGTCGCGTCCCGCCCGCGCACCGACGGTGCGGTGCGCGTGCCTGCGGATCCGTCCGCCGCTCGCCCCGCGCGCGAGGACGGCGCCGGCGCGGACGCGCGGGCTGGCCGCTGGTCTCTGGCCCCGGCTGACGGCGGGCGGCCGGGGAGTGAGCTGGCGTCGGGTGCGGATGTGCTGGTGGAACTGGAGGCGGTTGCGGCGCGTCTGGCGGGGTTGGTGTCGGTCGCTGATGGTGCGGCGGGCTGGGACGGGCGGGTGCGAGCCCGGGTGCTGCGGGTGTTGGACGCCTTGCCGGGGGTGGTGGAGGCGGTGCGTGCCCCGGTGCTGGTCGCCTCGCAGCGTGCGGCGGCAGCGGTGGCTGGTGGTGAGCGGGGGTTCGTGGATGTGCGGGCCCGGGCCACGGGTGCGTCGCGGTGGCAGGCGGCGGGTCAGGTCGCGGCGGCGGGGGCGTTGGCGGCGTTGCCGGTGGTGCGTGAGGCGGTCGCCGGCGGGGTGGTGCCGGTCGGGCATGTGCAGGTGCTGGCGCGGGCGTGGCAGGACGCGGGCGCGGGTCTGAGCGCGGCGTGGGGCACGGCGGCGGGTCAGGAGAAGGTCGTCGAGCTGGCCCGGGGTGTCGATGCGCGGGAGTTCTCCCGGTCGTTGGCGGCTCTGGCGGCACAGGACGACCCGGACGGGGTCGAGGACCGGCGGGAGGCCGCGCGCCGTGCCCGGTTCCTGACGTTGTCGCACGCCCCGGACGGCACGTTCCTGCGGGGCCGGTTGGACCCGGTCGCCGGGCAGGTCCTGGCCCGCGCGCTGGAGGCCACCGGGCACCGGCCGGACGTGGACCGCACGGGTGATCAGGCCCGCGCCGACGCGCTGACCGCCCTGGCCCAGCACACCCTGACCGCAGGGCACCGCCCCAGTCGGGTCGTCGAGGCGCAGGACCTCGAAGTGCCGTCACCGCGGCCCGGCGCCGCCGCTGTCACCGGCGCGGCCGACCCAGACCCGGTCTCAGATGTCGACCTGCCCGATGGCACCCCGTCCGCCCCGGCCGCCCACATCACCTTGCTCGTGCCAGCCGAGACCTGGCACGCCGTGCGCACCACCCAACAAGCCCGCCGCACCGGCGCCCGCAGGGCCTCTGACACCTCGAGCGACGCCAGCACTCCCGCCATACCGGCCAACCCCGGTCAGCCATCGGACGACAACGACCCCGTGCGCGACCCTCGCCACCTCACCGATGGCGGTCCCGCGGTCTCGGGCACAGGCGAGCGCTCCTCACCCCACCCGTGCAGGACGCCCGGTCACGCCGTCCCGCCCGCGGCGACCGACGACGGGACCACCATCACCGCGACCGAGCTCGCCGCCGCCCTGTGCGACTGCGCCATGACCCGCACCGTGATGAACGCCGCCGGCCTGCCCCTGGACGTCGGACGCACCCGACGCATGTTCACCCCTGCCCAGCGCACGGCCGTGACCGCACGCGACCGCCACTGCACCTGGAACGGCTGCTCCGTACCCGCACGCCACTGCCAGATCCACCACATCGCCTGGTGGCACCGCCACACCGGCACCACCGACCTGACCAACGCCGTCCTGCTCTGCACCTTCCACCACCACGAAGTCCACCGCCTCGACCTCGACATCGAACGCCTCCCACCAGCGACCGTCCCGGACCCGGTCGCGGCCTCGCCGCACCTCGACGCCGACACCGGCGCCGGCGCCTCGATGCTGCCCACCCCGACCGCGAACACAGCAGCACCGCAGAGATCCACCGAGCCGTCGCGGAGCGCGGCTCCGCCCACGGGCGATACAGGGCAACCGCCGCCCGGCGGGCCGCCGCCCCTCATGCCGACACGTACACGGCAGACCCCTCCACCCACGGCTACGACCACACCCGCGGTGCGCTACGTGTTCCGCGACCGCCGCGGCGCGCCCTACAACACCCCTGGCGGCGTCCCGCCCGACTGACGTCGCGGACGGCCCGCCGTGTCCCGCCCGGCGGCGTCGCGGGCTCGGGTCAGCAACTTTCTTCAAAGGATGAAGTAAGGGTTAGGCTGCCCCGGTCGCAAGGGTGCGACAGCGGACGGTTGGGGTAGGTGGCATGGTGCACGGTCTGGGCGCGGCACGGGATGGCGAGCGGGACGGCGAGCTGCCCGGCGGGTACGTCGCCGGGATGACCTGGGGATGGACCGGCGTGCGCGGGACGTGGACGGACGAGGCCGCGGCCGAGTCGATGCGGGTCATGGTGGACCGGGTCGCGACGACCTGGACGGCCGTGACGTTCGCGGCGTACCAGGACACGGCGCAGTCCGTGGACGTGCACTGGCGGGACGCGCCGACCGTCACCGAGGACGAGGTCAGGCACGCGATCCGGGCCGCGCGGGCGCTCGGCCAGCACGTGCTGCTGAAGCCCGTGGTGAACTGCGCCGACGGCACGTGGCGTGCGCACATCAACTTCTTCGACCACGACGTGCCCTGCGAGCCGAAATGGTCGGACTGGTTCCGCTCGTACGGCGAGTTCGTCGTCCACTACGCCCGGGTCGCCGCCGAGGAGGGGTGCGAGATGTTCTCGGTCGGGTGCGAGATGGTGCAGACGGACCGCCGGGCCGACGAGTGGCGCGCCCTGGTCGCACAGGTGCGCGAGGTCTACCCCGGCCTGGTCACGTACAACTGCGACAAGTACCAGGAGGACCGCGTCACGTGGTGGGACGCGGTCGATGTCATCTCGTCCTCGGGCTACTACCCGCTGGGCGACTGGGAGAACCAGCTGGACCGGATCGAGCCCGTGGTCGCGACCCACGGCAAGCCGTTCGTCTTCCTCGAGGCGGGCTGCCCCAGCAGGACCGGCTCGTCGGCGCTCCCGAACGACTGGGGTCTGGCCGGCGAGCCCGACGGCGAGGCGCAGGCGGACTGGTACCGCGAGATGCTCGCTTCCTGTGCGCGCCGGGAGTGGGTGCAGGGATTCGTGCTGTGGGACTGGCCCGCGCACCTGTACGACGAGGCCGACGCGGCGACCAACGACGACTACTGCCCGTTCGGCAAGCCCGCCGAGGCGGTGATCCGGCAGGCCTACCTGACCGCGACGGGCCGCGCGGGCGGCTGACAGACCCGATCCGCCAGCCTCCGGGGACGCCGGACCGGGCCGCGACCCGCTTGGGCTGACAGACCCAGTTCCGGAATCGCCGTGCGCTGACTACCCCGTTGGCCGGCCCCCGATGGACCGACGTCCCGCGGGCCGACACCCGGCACGTCGCCATCCCGGGGAGTGACTGACACGGCGTCGACAACCGAAGTGGGCTGACGGACCCGGTTCGCCGCAACCCCGCTGAGGCTGAGAACCATCGGCTGCGCCGCGGTGCGGCGCCACTCGGGGGTGACATCCCGGTGGGGTGGTGGCGCCCCCTCCGGCACCACCACCCCACCGCGTCTCATGCGCGACCGTGCGCGGTGGGCGGGCTCGTCGGACCCACCCACCGCCGCGGTCACTCGCTGGCGATCGCGTCGAGCGCGCGCATGCGCGCCGCCCGGATCGCGGGCCACAGCGCCGCGAGCACGCCCACCACCACGGCCAGGATCACCATGGTCAGCAGGCCACCCCAGGGCACCACGAGCTTGTCGAGGCCCTCGTCGGCGTAGATCGACGGCAGCACCGAGGCGAGCCCGACACCGACGACGAGCCCGACGAGCGTCCCGAACAGCGCGGTCAGCACCGACTCGACCGTGATGGTCCCGGCGAGCTGGAGCCGGCCCAGGCCGACGGCCCGCAGCAGGCCGATCTCGCGGGTCCGCTCGATCACGGACAGTGCGAGGGTGTTGACGATCCCGAGGACCGCGATCACGAGCGACAGCCCGAGCAGCGCGTAGAGGATCACCAGGAGCTGGTCCACCTGCGCGGCGATCTGGTCCACGAACTGGTCCCGGTCCTGGACCGAGACCACCACGAACGGAGCCACGGCCGCGGTCACCGCCGAGCGCAGGTCGGTCTGGCTCACGCCGGGCGCGGCGTCGAGCGTGACGGTGTCGATCATCTGGGCCTCGCCGGGGGCGAGCTCGTCGAGCACGCGGGGCGTGACCACCACGGAGGACCCGAGCAGCTGGCTCTCGAAGATGCCGGCCACCCGCAGGTCACGCGAACCCGTCGCGGTGACGATGCTGACGGTGTCCCCGACCGACCACCCGTCGCCGATGAAGTCGGAGTTCAGGAGCGCGGTGTCGTCGGCCAGGTCGTCGGTGTCGCCCGCGCTGGTCTCCACCAGGAGCGTGCTGCCGAGCACGCCCTGCTCGAGCGACAGGACGCCGCCGTAGTCCTGCGGCGTGGGCGCGACCCCCGGCTCGGGCGAGACGCCCGCGTTGGTGAACGCGATCTCGACGACCTTGCCGACCTCGGGCAGGTCGCGGACCTCGTCGACGGCGCCCTTCGGGATCACGAACGTGGCGGACCGCAGGATGAGGTCGGCGTTCGTGGAGCTCTCGACGACGCTCGCGAGCGAGGCCTGCGCGGTCGCGGCGATCACGGACACGGCCCCGACGAGCGCCATGCCGATCATCAGCGCACCCGCGGTGTTGGCGGTGCGGCGCGGGTTGCGCACCACGTTGCCCTGCGCGAGCTTGCCGATGGGCTTGAGCAGCGCGACGAACGGCGCGGCCATGAGGCGGATCGCCGCACGCGCCAGCGTGGGCGCGGCGACCAGGACGCCGATGAGCACGAGCGCGGCGCCCAGGCCGAGCATCGACTCGGCGATCTTCGCGTCGGGCCGCAGGGCCGCCGCGACGACCCCGGCCGCACCGGCGGCGACCACGGCGCCCCCGAGCACGGCTCGCAGCCGCAGCGACCGCTCGCGCACAGAGATCTCCCCACGCATGGCCTCCACGGGTGCGACGAGCGCGGCCGTGCGGGCCGGGAACGCCGACGCGATCGCGGACACGAGCGTGCCGAGCACCAGGCAGCCGACGACGGTCGACGTGCCGAGCGGGATGTCCGACGCGAGATCCATGCCGACGCCGGCGAGCACCACGCGCAGGAGCGAGACGAGGCCGAGGCCGCCGAGCACGCCGAGCGCGGCGCCCACCAGGCCGACCACCGCGGCCTGCCCGACGACGACGCCGAACACCTGCGCGGGTGAGGCGCCGATGGCGCGCAGCAGCGCGAACTCCCGGACCCGCTGACGCACGGACATCGCGAACGTGTTGGCGATGATGTAGCCGCCGACGAACAGCGCGATGACGGCGAAGATCAGCAGGAACGTGGTGACGAAGCCGAGCATCTCGTGGATGTCGGACTGCAGGTCGCCCCGCAGCTCGGTGCCCGTCACGGCCGAGGCCACGTCACCGCCCTCGAGCGTGGGCAGCGCGGCGGAGATCGTGTCGGCGAGCGCCTGCTCCTCGACCCCCTCGTCGCCGTACACGGAGATGGAGTCGACCGTGCCCTCGGGTGCGAACACGGCCTGGGCCGCTGCCGGGTCGAGCAGCACGATCGTCGCGCCGGCCATGGGGCCGCCCGCGTTGACCTCGCCGACGATGGTCACGTCCCGGACGTCGCCGCCGATCACCAGGCGCGTCTCGTCCCCGATCGCGAGTCCGGACGACTCGAGCGTGGCCTCCTCGAGCGCGACCTGGTCGTCGCCCGTGGGCATGTCCCCGGAGATCAGGGTGAGGCTGGGGTCGCGCTCGTCGTACGCGATGCCGAAGGACGGCGCCTGCGTGGACTGGACGGCGGTGCCGTCCGCCCCGACGAGCACCACGGAGCCGGACACGTCGGGCAGCGCGAGGCGCACGCCGTCGAGCGCCGACACCTCGTCGGCGAGCCCGATCGGGACGGGGTTGCGCGTCTCACCCACGTCGTCGCCGCCCGCGACCTCGGTGGCGCCACGGACGTACGCGTCGGCGGGCGCGGACGCCTCGACGATGCCGTCGAACGTGCTGGACATCATGGTGCGCAGGCTGAACGTGCCCGCGACGAACGCGACGCCGAGCGCCACGGCCAGGATCGAGAGCAGGAAGCGGACCGCATGGGCCCGCACCCCGCGCAGGGTGACGCGCAGCATCAGCGCACCTCGAGCCCGGCCGAGGCGGCGACGGTCTGCTGCGCGGCGTCCTCGACCCGGCGGGTCAGGGCGCCCAGGCGCTCGAGCACGCGCTCGGGCGTGGGCTCGCGCAGCTCGTCGACGATCCGGCCGTCGGCGAGGAACAGCACGCGGTCGGCGTACGAGGCCGCGGTGGGGTCGTGCGTGACCATGACGACCGACTGGCCGAGCTCGTCGACGCTGCGGCGCAGGAAGCCCAGCACGTCGCGCGCGGACGTCGAGTCGAGGTTGCCGGTGGGCTCGTCGGCGAAGACGACGGCGGGCCGGGTGACCAGGGCGCGCGCGCAGGCCACGCGCTGCTGCTGACCACCGGACAGCTCGCCGGGCTTGTGGCTCAGGCGGTCCTGCAGGCCGACGGCCCGCACGACGGCGTCGAGGTGGTCGCGGTCCACGGGCCGCCGGGCGATGTCCAGCGGCAGGGTGATGTTCTCGAGCGCGGTGAGGGTGGGCACCAGGTTGAAGGCCTGGAAGACGAAGCCCAGGCGGTCGCGGCGCAGCTTGGTCAGGCGACGCTCGGGCATCGCGGACACGGCCTCGCCGTCGACGACGACCGTGCCGTCGGTCGGGCGGTCGAGGCCGGCCATGCAGTGCATGAGGGTCGACTTGCCGGACCCGGAGGGGCCCATGGTCGCGGTCAGCTTGCCGCGCTCGAAGTCGACGTCGATGCCCGCGAGTGCGTGCACGGCGGTGTCACCGCGGCCGTACGTCTTGACGAGGCCGCGGGCGGAGGCGATGACGGTGGCAGGATCGGGCGTGTTCACATCGACGATCCTCCCGGGGGAGGGCTGCCCTGACGATGGGGTTATCCCCCTGAACGGACCCTGAATGTGCGCTGGGAGCGACTCAGGGGGCCCTGACGGCCGAAAGTCCTGGTCAGGGCGCTGCGACCGCGGCCGTGGGCACCCGGCGCTACGGTGACGGCATGGCCCGCTACCTGGACGTGCACCCGCACGACCCGCAGCCCCGGCTCATCTCCCAGGCCGTGGAGGTCCTGCGCGGCGGCGGCGTCATCGCCTACCCCACGGACTCCTGCTACGCGCTGGGCACGACGATGGGCTCGCACGACGGCGCGGAGCGCATCCGCCGGCTCCGGCACCTGGACGACCGGCACCACTTCACGCTGGTCTGCGCGGACTTCGCGCAGCTGGGTCAGCTGGTGCACCTGGACAACGCGGCGTTCCGCGCGATCAAGTCCGCGACCCCCGGGCCGTACACGTTCATCCTGCAGGCCACGCCCGAGGTGCCGCGTCGCCTCGCCCACGCCAAGAAGCGGTCCGTGGGCGTGCGGATCCCGGACCACCCCGTGGCCGCCGCGATCGTGCGTGAGCTGGGCGAGCCGATCCTCTCGTCGTCGCTGCTCATGCCGGGCCACGAGTGGCCCATGACCGAGGGGTGGCAGATCCGCGAGGAGCTGGACCACGACCTGGACGCCGTGGTGGACGCGGGCGACTGCGGGACCACACCGACCACGGTCGTCGACTGGACGTCGGGCAGCCCCGAGGTGGTCCGTGAGGGCGCAGGGGACCCCGACCGGTTCCAGTGACGACCCCGGCGCCCCCTCCCGGGCCGACGACCCCGGCCGCGCCGCCCGGCGACCCCGATGCGGCACGGTCGCCCGGACTGGCGCTCCTCGATGCGGACGTGGTGACGTGCCGCGCCTGCCCGCGGCTCGTGGCGTGGCGGGAGCAGGTGGGCCGCGAGCGTCGCGCGTCGTTCCGCGACCAGGAGTACTGGGCGCGTCCGGTGCCCGGGTTCGGCGACGCCCGCGCGCGCATCCTCGTCGTGGGGCTGGCTCCCGCGGCGCACGGCGCGAACCGCACGGGCCGGATGTTCACCGGCGACCGCTCGGGCGACTTCCTGTTCGCGGCGATGCACCGCGTGGGCCTGGCGAACCAGCCGACGTCGGTGCACGCCGACGACGGGCTGCGGCTCACGGGGATCCGCGCGACCGCCCCCGTGCGCTGCGCACCGCCCGCCAACAAGCCCACGCCCGACGAGCGACGCGCCTGCGCCCCGTTCCTCGCGCGTGAGATCGAGCTCGTCGACCCCACGGTCGCGGTGGTGCTCGGCGCCTTCGGCTGGGCCGCGCTGCTCGAGACGCTGCGTGACCTGGGCTGGGACGTGCCGCGACCGGCGCCCCGGTTCGCGCACGGGGCCGAGGTGCGGGTGGCCCGCGGCGAGCGCACGCTCACGCTGCTCGGCTGCTTCCACGTGAGCCCGCAGAACACCTTCACCGGGCGGCTGACCCCGGCGATGCTCGACGCCGTGCTGCTCCGCGCGCAGGCGCTCGCCGCCGACGCGCCGGGCGGCCGCTGACGCTCTCGTGCGGCCGCCCGGGTCACGTCAGGGGGTCGGCGCCACGCCCGTGTCGCGCAGCACCTCGGCGACGAACCGCGCCGACCGCTCCCGCAGGCCCTCGATGCGGCGGGCGATCATCTGGTCGCGCACCTGCTCCAGGTCGCTGCCCGCCTCGGTCCGGGTGGGTGGCCGGCGCACGTTGCGCGAGCAGATGAAGTCGGTGCAGATGAGCGTCCCGATCGTGTCCCCGCGCCGCCCGGCGGCTCCCGCGCGGCGCGCGACGTACAGGCTCACGTCCTCGGTCACGACGACGTCCTCGCACCACGCGCACACCGCACGCCGCCGCACGCGGTGCTTGGCGTCGGTCGAGCGCAGCAGCAGGCCCGTGGGCGTGCCGTCCAGCGGGACCACCGCGTAGGCGAGCAGGGGTGCGCGTCGGTCACGCCAGCCGACGTAGTCGAGGCGGGACCAGCCGAGCGCGGTCAGGTCGGGGAGGGTGGCCTGCGCGGCCTCGCGGCGCGACGCGTTCACGAACGACGCGCGGATCTGCTTCTCGGTCAGGGGTTCCATGGCTCCGGGCTTCCGGGTGGGGTGCCGGGCCGGCCGGGCGCGGCTCGTCGGGGCACGTCGCGGCGGCACGTCGGGTCGTGGGACACGGCCGTCGCCCGTGGACCCGGGCGGGTCTGCGGCGTGCGGCGCGCGGGCGCGCCGGAGGTGACGAGGCACGAGCACGGGGCTCGGCGAGGGCGGGGACGGGTGGTGCCGCGCCGGGCCGTCGGACTGGTGAGCGGGTACGGCAGTCAGCAGGTACGGCGGTCAGCAGATACGACGGTCAGTCGGCACGGCGGTCAGCGGGTGCGCCTGAGCAGGCCATGGTGGCCACCCCGCAACCTGCGGTGCCGTGCATCCGCGTGCTCCTCGTCCGTGTACTCGACCGGCGCTCGATGCGCCGGGGTCCCGACGATTGTGCCTCACCGCTCCACGGGAATGCCCGAGGCGGCCCCGGTCGTTGACGCGGTCATGCCACTTTCCGGGGAGTACGCACCGAGCACGTCGGCCTGGGCCCGCACGCAGGCCGAGACGTACGAGGAGTCGGGCGGCCTCGAGGCCACGCTGCTCAACGGGCGGCCCGTCATCGTCCTGACCACCGTGGGCGCGCGCTCGGGCAAGCTCCGCAAGACCGCGCTCATGCGCGTCGAGCACGAGGGCCGGTACGCCGTCGTCGCGTCCAAGGGCGGCGCACCCGAGCACCCGGCCTGGTACCACAACCTCGTCGCGCATCCCCACGTCGAGCTGCAGGACGGCCCGACGAAGAAGGACTACGTGGCGCACGAGGCGACGGGTGCCGAGCGCGACGAGTGGTGGGCGCGGGCGCTCGAGACGTGGCCCGACTACGAGTCGTACACGCAGCGGACCGACCGTGTGATCCCGGTGTTCGTGCTGGTCCCGCAGGACTGACGCGCCTGGCCGCGCGGGCGCTCAGCCTAGGAGCAGCTTCCAGCCGCCGACGCCGATCAGGCCCGCGAGCAGCGGCGCCGCGACCGGGACCCACGCGTAGCCCCAGTCCGAGCCGCCCTTGTGGCGCAGCGGCAGCATCGCGTGCACCAGGCGCGGTCCCAGGTCACGCGCGGGGTTGAGCGCGGGCCCGGTGGGTCCGCCGAGGCCGGCGACCAGACCCCACACCAGGAACCCGAGCGCGAGGTGCGCGGTTCCGGGCTCGTTCGCGGTGAGCGGTGAGTGCACGATCGCGAGCGCGCAGGAGAACAGCACCACCGAGCCGAGCAGCTCGTTCGCGAACCCGTTGAGGCGGGACCGGGCAGCGTTGACGGTCGAGAACGTCGCGAGGATGTCGTCGGGGTCGTCGGTCTGGTCGTAGTACGGCTTGTGCGTCGCGACGATCGCGAGCTGGCCCGCCATGGCGCCCAGCAGCTGTGCGACGACGTACGGCGCGACCTCCGCCCACGGGAACAGGCCCCAGGCGGCGAGCCCGACCGTGAACGCCGGGTTGATGTGGTTGCCGCTGATCCCGCCGAACATGAGCGCCGGGATCATCACGCCGAAGCCGTAGCCCATCGCGATGAGCGACCACCCCCCGCGGTACCCCTTGGAGCCCTTGAGGTGCACGTTCGCGACGGTGCCGTTGCCCAGGATGATGAGGATGGCGGTGCCGATGAACTCGCACGCGACGCGGGTCCAGAGGTCGTACGACGGATCCATGCGCACACCTTGGCAGGCCGACGCGCTCAGGTCACGCCCATCCGACCCCAGCCCGGCGTGGCGGGCGAACCCTCGCGAACGCGCTGACGTGCGCGGCCGCACCCGTGCCCCGACGACGACCCTGTCCCGGTGCGGGGTGGTGCGCGGATCTGGTGGGTGGTGCTGGTCCTCACCCTCGTGGTCGGGCTCGGCGGTCCGGTGCTGCTGCGCGAGCGCGCCGCCGCGCGCCACCCCGTGCGCGCGGTGGACCTCGCCTCGGGACGCGCCGCACTCGGCGCGCTCGTGGTCGGTCCCGCCGCACCGGCCGACGACTACGAGCGCGACCGGTTCGGCACGGCGTGGGCGGACGTCGACGGCAACGGCTGCAGCACGCGCGAGGACGTGCTGCGGCGCGACCTCGTGCTGCTCGTGGTGGACGTCGACGCGTGCACGGTCCTGTCCGGGACGCTCGACGACCCGTACACGGGCGCGCGGACCCCGTTCCGCCGCGGTGCGGACTCCGCGGCGGTGCAGATCGACCACGTCGTCGCGCTGCAGAACGCGTGGATCAGCGGCGCGCGGGACTGGTCGCCTGCGCTGCGGCTGGAGTTCGCCAACGACCCGGCGAACCTGCTGGCCGTCGACGGCCCGACCAACCAGGACAAGGGTGCGTCGGACGCCGCCGCGTGGCTCCCGCCGAACAGCGGCTTCGCATGCCGGTACGCGTTGCAGCAGATCCGCGTGAAGGCCGCCTACGCGCTGCGCGTCACGCCCGACGAGCGCAGTGCGCTCGAGACAGCGCTGGACACGTGCGTCACCGTCTGACCGCAGCGGCCCGCGCAGCACCGATCGCCCGCTGACGCCGCGGTGAGGACGCGGCAGGCGGTCGGGACGCGCAGGAGCGGTCCGATCGCGCCGCCGCGAGGGTGCACGGGGTTGGTCGGGATGCGGGTGTGGTCACGGGGCGTTGGCAGGGAGCACGACGTCGGTCCCCGCGGCGGTGACCCGCAGCCCGTCCGCGACCACCTCTGCACCGGTCAGCGTCAGACCCTCGGGCAGGCCCTCGATCGGCACCTCGAGGTCGGTGAGCCGGTCTCCGGTCTGCTCGGGCAGCGCGGAGACGTCCACCTGGACGCCATCGAGCGTGAGCCGGTCCACGTCCACGAGCAGCCGGCCCTCCTCGACGCGGGGCACCAGCCCGGCCGCGAGCGCGAGCCCGAACACGTCGCCCGCCATCGCGAGCCGGTTCCCGTCGACCGTCACGGTGACCGCGGCGCCCGCGCGCTCGGCGATGGCCTTCTCGAGCGACGCGGTCGGGACCGTGGCCGTCAGGACCGCCTCGCCCATGGCGTGCGGCGCGCTCGTCGAGGTCTCGCGTGCGGCGACGCGGACGTCGGTCATCGCGATGCCGCCCACCGTCGCCCCGTCCACCCGGGCGTCGAGGTCCTCGATCGAGCCGCGCAGCAGCTGCGGCAGGAACGGGAAGCCGGGGACGTCGACCTGCGGTTCGCCCTGCACGTCCTCGAGGTTGGCGACGATCGCGTCGGACACCTCCTGCTCGGCGCGGTCCGCGGCGACGCGGTCCGCGACCACCGCCCCGGCACCCAGCACCGCGACGGTCACGAACCCGGCCATCCACCCACGCGCACTCACGCGCTCACGGTAGGTGGCACCGACGCCTTCCGCCCGGCGGCCGGACGCCGCCCGATTCACCTGGTCAGGACCCGGGTGCGGTCCTAGCCTGGACGGCAACGGTTCGTGACGAGGGACACCCCGATGACGTGGGTTCTGATGATCGGCACCATGGTCGCGCCGGCGCTCGTGTTCGGGTTCGTGTGGTCGCTGTTCCCGGGTGAGGACGACGCGCCACGGTGGCGTGCGGCCCTGGCCCACCGGTTGGAGACGTGGGCGGACCGGCTGCGGCGGCACGAGGACCCGCCCTACGACCCGTTCACCACGCTGCGGGTGCAGGAGCGGCTCGGCAAGGTGGCCGACCACGTGCGCAGCCTCGAGCTCGACGCGCACTGCTACGCGCGGGCGGAGAAGATCATCGCCTCGCAGCGCGCGTACGACCAGCTGCTGGTCGAGGCGTGCCTGCTGGCCGGCGTCGAGGTCGAGCACTGGGCACCCGGGGACCCCGCCGAGCGCTTCCGCCAGGAGGTCGAGCTCGCGGCCCGCGGCTGGTCCTGGTAGCCCACCCGGCACACGCCCGGCCGAACCGCGCGCGACCGCGTCGGTGTCCGCGGTCAGCCCGCGCGCACCGTCAACGTGCTCGGCCCGGCGGCCGTGCGGCGGATCTCGATCCGGTCGGCGATCGTCTGCTTGAGCGCCTCGACGTGGGACACGACGCCCACCACGCGACCCCCCGCGCGCAGTCGGTCGAGCTCACCGAGCACCTGGTCGAGCGTGTGGGGGTCGAGCGAGCCGAACCCCTCGTCGACGAACAGCGTGCCGAGGTCGATCCCGCCCGCCTCCGCCGTCACGACGTCGGCCATCCCCAGCGCCAGGCACAGCGAGACGTAGAACGTCTCCCCGCCGGACAGCGTGCGCGGGTCGCGCTGCTGCTCGGTGTGGTGGTCGACCACGCGCATCGCCAGGCCCGTGCGCCGCGCGGAGACGTCCTCCTTGCGGTCGCTGCGCACCAGCTCGTACCGGCCGTCCGACATCCCGACCAGGCGCGCGTTGGCCGCCGCGACGACATCCTCGAACCGGCGCACCAGCACATAGGTCGCCAGCGACAGCCGGGCCTCGTTGTCCGGGCCCGTGCCGCCCGTGAGCTCCGCGAGCCGGAGCACCGGCCCGGCCTCCTCGATGCGACGCAGGTGCGCCGCTGCCGCGTCGAGCACGTCCCGGGCCGCGGTGAGCGCCGCTGTCGCGCGGGACCGCGCGACGCCGGCCTCGGCCGAGAGGCGACGCGCCTCCTCGGCAGCCCGCGCGGCCTGGTCCTGCGCGGCCGGGACGTCCGCGGTCGCGTCCTCGGGCAGACCGGCCACGTCGGGGTCCTCGAGCGCAGCGGTCACCCTCGCCACCGCCTCGGCGTACTCCCGGACCGCCCGGTCGAGCGCCGCGACGTCCGCGTCGGGCAACGTCGCGGCGCGTGCGGCCTCGTCGTCCCCGAAGCCGTGGCGCTCGAGTGCGGCGCCGAGCTCGGCGCGGCGTCGTGCCAGATCGCGCCCGGACTCGCGCACGGCGTCCCACGCGCCCAGCAGGTCGGCGACGACCGCGGCACGTTCGACGAGCGCCGAGTGCCGGGCAGCGACCGTCGGGTACCCGGCCCGAGCGGCCTCGACCTCCGCCTCGGCGCGCACCAGCTCGGCCTGGCGGGCGTCGACCACGAGCTCGGCTGCCTCACGTGCGGCCACCGCGAGGATCCGGGCGCTCTCGCGGGCGTGCGTGGCCCCGACGTGCGCGTCGAGGTCGGCGGTCAGCCGGTCCACGTCGGACGCAGCGCGCTGCGCCAGGTCGAGCGCGGTCCGCGCGTCCGCGAGCGCGTCGTCCGCGGCTGCGCGCGTGCTGCCGTCCGTCAGGCCGCGCGCGGTGCGCAGGTCCGCCTCGACGGATGCGAGGGCCTCCCGAGCATGGGCCAGCGCCTGCTCGGCGGACCTGCGCTGCTGCTCGGCGGCGTCCACCTGCTCAGGCGTCACGTGGTCGGCGGCGACGCGTGCGGGCGCCGGGTGCTCGCACGACCCGCACACGGGGCACGCGTCGCCCGCGACGAGCCCGCCCGCGAGCTCACCCGCGAGCCCGTCGATGCGCGCGGTGCGCAGCGCCGCCTCGTGCGTCACCGCATCCCGCGCGGCCCGCGTGAGCTCGCCGACGCGCGCGGTCGCGTCGGCGCACCGCGGTTCGAGCGCCGTCACCCGGGCGTGCGCGTCGACCAGCTGCTGCGCCGCCTGGACCGCGAGGGTCTGCTCCGCGACCCGCGTGCTGAGCTGCCGCGCGGTGGCGAGCTGTTCGGTCAGGAGCGTCGCCTGCGCCGGCCGCGCCGCGAGCCACGCGTCGTGCGCCGCGATCTCCGTGGTGTGGTCCTCGACCGTGCCGCGCGCCTCACGCACCGAGAGCCTCAGCGCGCCGAGCCCGGCCTCGAGCTCGACCGTGCGCTCGAGCGCGGCCGCGTCCCGCACGGCCTGCGTGTGCGCCGACGTGAGCCGCTCCCGCACCGCGGGTACTCCGCCTGCGTCGTCGGCCGGGTACCGCCGGGCCGTGCCCGACTCACCCCCGGCAACCGGCCCCGCCGGGCCGGCAAGGGCGCCGAGCTCCCGTCCGGCGCTCCCCGCGACCGGACCCGTCGGGCCGGCAAGGGCGGCGAGGTCCGGTCCGGCGCTCTCGGCGACAGGACCCGCCGGGTCGGCAATGGCGCCGGGGGCGCCGAGGGCTGGTCCGGGCTCGTCCTCATGCACGAGGTCCGCCAGGTCCGTCGGCGCGAGGTCGCGTGCGGCCGTCAGCGCCTTGTGCGCGGCGTCGGACGCGACCACGGCGGCGTCCACGGCGCGCAGCTGCGGTGCCACGGCCTGCGCCGCGCGTGCGAGCTCGAGCCGCTGCACGCCCTCGGCGTGCGCGGCCGCGCCCTGGGCCAGCACGTCGCGCTCGGCGCGCCACCGGACCCGCAGCGCCAGGAGCCGGGCGACTTCGCGTTCGTGCGCGAGCAGCGCGTCGGCCGCCCGGTGCCGCTGCGCGGCCGACGCCGCCGCCTGCTCGGCGACCCCCGCGGCCGCGTCCAGCGCGGCCAGGGGCACCTCGACCGCGCGCTCGACCGGCTCAAGCCCACGGGCGTCCGCACCCGTGCGCGGCCCGCCGGCGACCGCCGCGACGGCCGCCCGCAGCGTCTCGTGCTCGTCCGGCGTGAGCGCGGCCGCTCCGACCAGGTGCGCCACGCGCTCGTCGAGCAGCGCACGGGACTGCCCGCCCGCGCGCTCGGCCTCGCGGCGCAGCTCGGCGAGCCGCGCCTGCAGACGCTCGTACACCTCGGTGCCGAAGATCTTCTGCAGCAGCCCGCGGCGGTCCTCGGGGTTGGCGCGCAGGAACCGCGCGAACTCGCCCTGCGGCAGCACGATGGTCTGCACGAACTGGCTGCGGTCCAGGCCCACGATGCGCTGGACCTCCGCGCCCACCTCGTCCAGCCGGGTCGAGAGCACCTCACCCGCGGTCGGGTCGGCGGCGTCGTCGTCGGCGGCCAGGCGCCACAGCCGCACGGAGGCCTGCTGCTTCACGGTGCCCGCACCACGCCGCTTGGGCCGGTCGTACGCGGGGGCCCGGCGGATGCGGTAGCGGCCCGAGCCGACCTCGAACGTGAGGTCCACGAACGACTCGGTGTCCGGGTCTGCGTACGCCGATCGCAGCCGGTCCTCGCTCGCGTCGGCCGAGGCGACCTTGCCGTACAGCGCGAACACCACGGCGTCGATCACGGTGGACTTGCCCGCTCCGGTGGGCCCCTCGAGCAGGAACAGGCCCGACGCGGCGAGTGCCGCGAAGTCCACGGTGTGGCGGGCCGCGAACGGCCCGATCGCCTGGAGCGTGAGGCTGTGCAGCTGCATCAGGCGCTCCGCTCGGCATCGGCGACGTGCTCGTACGCGGCACGCAGCACCGCGAGCTCGGCCGCGTCCGGCCGGGCGCCGGTCACGTGCGCGACGAAGTCGCCCGCGACCTCGACCGGGTCCTGCGCGGACGTCACCGCGCGCAGCGCGCGCTCGCCTGCGGCCTCGGGTGCCCGGTGCTGGACCACGAGGGCGTGCGCGAACCGCGCGCGGACGCGCGCGTACAGGTCAGCAGGGCGGTGCGCGTCCGTGACCACCACGCGCACCCAGTCCTCCAGGTGCGCCTCGCCCAGCGCGCCCAGCACGTCCTCGAGCGGTCCGGTGAGGTCCGTGAGCCGGCGCGGCACGGGCGCAGCGACCAGCTCGGTCCGGACACCGCGCGCGTCCAGGTCCACCAGGACGCTCGACTTGGTGTGGTGCTGCTCGGAGAACGAGTATGCGAGCGGCGACCCCGAGTAGCGCAGCGTCGTGCCGTCCGGTCCGGCGACGCGCTGCGGGCCGTGCAGGTGGCCGAGCGCGACGTAGTCGACACCCGTGAACACTGCGGAGGGCACGTGGTCCACGCCGCCCACCCGGATGTCCCGCTCCGACTCGCTCGTCAGCCCGCCGACGACGAACGCGTGCGCCGCGACCACCGACCGCACGGGACCGGCACCCGAGCGCGTCGCCAGGTCCGCCCGGACGCGCGCCATCGCCACGGACGTCACGGCCTCGTGCGAGCGTGCGAGGGGCTCGCCACCGGGCTCCGCGAGCGGTCCGCGCACCGTGTCCGGGTCCAGGTACGGCAGCCCGTACACGAGCGCCCGCTCGTCGTCCTCCCCGCGGATCTCCACGGGCGAGGCGATCCCCGCGAGGTGCGTGCGCAGCTGCACGCGCTCCCGCATGAGCCCGGCGCCGAAACCCAGCCGGGTCGCGGAGTCGTGGTTGCCCGACGTGAGCACGACGGTCGTGATCTCCGCGAGCCGCGCGAGCGTGTCCGAGAGCAGCGTGACGGCCTCGACGGGCGGGATCGCGCGGTCGTACACGTCGCCGGCGACCACGACCGCGTCCACGCGCTCCGCACGCACCACGTCGAGCACGTGGTCCAGGTACGCCGCCTGGTGGTCGAGCAGGTCGACCCCGTGCAGCGACCGGCCCAGGTGCCAGTCGGAGGTGTGCAGCAACCGCATGGCCCGGACGCTAACGCCCGCCTCCCACACGCCCTCGCCGACAGGCCGTCATTGCGTCCGGCGTCGGCAGGATGCACCAGATCTTCACGACTTCAGCCGGCCGTTCTGCTGCGCCCGAGCCGCCCGGCGCGCCAGGGTGAGCGTCAGCGCACCGGCGACGTCGGGCCAGGGGGCCCGGACGGCTGCGCACACCCAGGGGGTGTCGGATGCAACCACGCACGCACGCACGACGCACGACAGCGGTCCTGACCGCGCTCGCCCTCGCGGTCTCATGGGCCGCGACCACGACCACGGCCACCGCCGCACCCGGTGCGGCACCCGCGGCGACGGCGGGTGACGTGACGTCGCCCGAGGAGGCTGCGCGCGTCGACTCCGTAGCCGCGGAGATCGACTGGTTCGACTGTACGAACGTCGTCGGCCCGCGCGTCGACTGCGGCATGGTCGACCTCCCGCTGGACTACGACGACCCGACGGGCCCCACGACGAGCGTCGCGGTCCTGCGGCAGCGCGTCGTCGACCCGTCGCGCAAGGTGGGGACGCTGTTCCTCAACCCCGGCGGACCCGGCGGCTCGGGCGTCTCGATCGCCTCGAACGCGGCCGACTTCCTGCCCGCCGCCGTCCTGGCGCGGTTCGACGTCGTCGGCTTCGACCCGCGCGGCACGAACTTCAGCACCAACGTGAAGTGCTGGAACAACCTCGGGGAGCAGGCGAACGACCTGCTGCCGACGTTCGAGACGGCGTTCCCGGACACCACGATCGAGAAGGCCGACTTCGTCGCGTCGGCCAAGAAGTTCGGGCAGAAGTGCTCGACCACCGGCCAGCCGCTCTCGGCGTCGATGTCGACCGCGAACGTCGCGCGGGACATGGACGTGCTGCGTCGCACGCTGGGCGACGCACAGCTGTCCTACCTGGGCTTCTCCTACGGCACATACCTGGGCAACGTCTACGCCAACATGTTCCCCGACCGCGTGCGCGCGATCGTGATCGACGGCGTGCTCGACCCGAACGGCTGGCAGGGCAGCCCGGCGACCGCCGACGTCCCGCAGACGGCGCGCATCAAGTCGGGTGAGGGTGCGTCCAAGGCCGTCAAGGAGACGCTCAAGCGGTGTGCGGCGGCGGGCAAGAAGTACTGCTACACCGCCCGCCTCGGCAAGCCGGCGCAGGTCTGGAAGGACATGACGACGTCGCTCAAGAAGAAGCCGATCGACCTGGGCGACGGCTACCGCATCGACTACCCGCTGGTCATCTCGATGTTCCTCAGCGAGATGTACGCCGACTACGGCCCCGACATGCTCGACATGGACATCTGGGCGCTGCGCTCGATGCAGCTCGACCCGCCCTCGAAGAGCGAGAAGGCCTTCGGCCCCGCGCGGCAGCTCCGCGAGCGCCTCAAGCAGTTCGAGGCACGTGAGGCCGCGACGCAGGCCCGCACCGAGCGCCTGGCGCGCGCGTTCGACTTCCCGTACGACAGCTCGCCCGAGGCGTTCCAGTCGGTGCTGTGCACCGACGGCCTGAACCCGCGGTTCGCCTCGAGCTGGCCGTCGGCGGCGGCCGCCGCGGACAAGAAGGCCCCGGGCTTCGGCCCGCTGTGGACGTGGGCCTCGGCCCCGTGCGCGTCGAGCACCTGGACCGCGGTCGACGAGGACGCCTACCGCGGCACGTTCGACCACGTCACGGCCAACCCTGTGCTCGTCGTCGGCAACTACTGGGACCCGGCGACGAACTACGCGGGTGCGGTCGCGGCCGCCGACCTGCTGCCGAACAGCCGTCTGCTGTCCAGCAACAGCTGGGGCCACACCGCGTTCCTGACGTCCAGCTGCGTGGACAAGGCGATCACCACCTACCTGGTGACCACCAAGGTCCCCGCGGAGGGCAAGGTCTGCGTCGGCCGGTCGCAGCCGTTCCGCTACCCGATCGACGGGGCGCAGATGCGGATCTCCGCGGTGCCGCCGGTGGGCGAGTCGCACATCGTCACGCCGCTGCCCGGCCGGGCGCCGACGCTCTGACGCCGACGAGCACGCACGGGGGTCGCGACCACGGGTCGCGGCCCCCGTGCCGCGTCAGGGGGCGGGTGCGTCCTGCGTGACGTCCGCGACGGTCGCGCCCAGCGCGCGCACCAGCTCGTCGCCGTCGACCGTGGCCGCCACCCCGTGCCCGCCCGCGCCGATCGAGACGCGCCGTCCGCGCACGCGCTCGTCGGCGACCACGGGCCACGCGGTCAGCGAGCCGAACGGCGTGATCGTGCCGCGCTCGTAGCCCGTGACGTCCAGCGCGGTCTGCGCGTCCGGCAGCGACATCCGCGAGACGCCGAGCAGAGCGCGCAGCTTGGGCCAGGAGATCGCGCGGTCGCCGGTCACCAGCACGAACAGGAAGTCGTCGTCACCCCGCCGGACCACGAGCGACTTCACGATGTCCGCGGGCTCGACGCCGCGCGCAGCCGCCGCCTCCGCGAGCGACCCGACCCGCCCGTGCCGCGTCACCTCGAACGCGATCCCCGACGCCTCCAGCCCTGCCCGCGCGCGCTTCTCCGCCGCGCTCTCGTGCTCGCTCATGGGCTCAGCCCACCACACGCCCCGCGGGGTGCGCGCGGCGCCGGCGGGAATCCCCAGGCGGTCGGGCGGGAGGACCTGGGATGATGGGAAGTCGTGACCACCGACCAGCCGCAGCCGACCGGGCGTGAGCCGCGCCCGCGGCGCCGTTCCGGCCGTGGCCGCGGGCGCCCGGCGCGCGACGAGCAGGTCACCCCCGACGCGCGCGCGTCCGACACCCCGGACGGCCGAGCACCACGCGACGACGCACGCGCCGACCGTGCGACGGACCGCGCCACCGGCCACCCCACCGACCGGCCCGCCGGCCGCACCGCGCAGCGCACCGCCGAGCGCGGCTCGTCACGGGGGGGCGGCGCCGCACGCCGCGCCCGCGCCGCCGCGGCGCGCACCGCGGCGGTGCTCCCGCCCCTCACGTTCCCGCCCGAGCTGCCGGTGAGCGCACGCCGCGAGGACATCGCCGCGGCGATCCGCGACCACCAGGTGGTCGTCGTCGCGGGTGAGACGGGCTCGGGCAAGACGACGCAGCTGCCCAAGATCGCGCTCGAGCTGGGTCGCGGCCGTGCAGGGCAGATCGGCCACACGCAGCCGCGCCGGATCGCGGCAAGGAGCGTCGCGGAGCGCATCGCGCAGGAGATCGGCACGCCGCTGGGTGAGCTGGTGGGCTACCAGGTGCGGTTCACGGACACGTCCAGCGACACGACGCTGGTCAAGGTCATGACGGACGGCATCCTGCTGGCGGCGATCCAGCGCGACCCGCTGCTGCTCGCGTACGACACGCTGATCATCGACGAGGCGCACGAGCGCTCGCTCAACATCGACTTCCTGCTGGGCTACCTCACGCGTCTGCTCCCGCGCCGCCCGGACCTCAAGGTCGTCATCACGTCGGCGACCATCGACTCCGCGCGGTTCGCACGCCACTTCGCGGGTCCGCCCACGCCCGAGCACCCGGACGGCGTACCGGCCCCCGTGGTCGAGGTCACGGGTCGCACGTACCCGGTCGAGATCCGCTACCGGCCGCTGTCCCCCGACGCGCTGGGCACGTCCGACGAGGACGCGGACCTCGCCGACGAGCCGCGCGCACCCTCGTCGGGACCCGGCCGACGAGGAACCGCGGGACCCCGTCAGCCGGTGCGCGAGCGCGACCTGATGACCGGCATCACCGAGGCGGTCGACGAGCTGTGCGCGCAGGGCCCGGGCGACGTGCTGGTGTTCCTCTCGGGCGAGCGCGAGATCCGGGACGCCGCGGATGCGCTGCGCACGTCGCTGGGGACGCGCGTCACCGACCCGCGGCACCCGCAGGCAGTCGAGCTTCTGCCGCTGTACAGCCGGCTCTCGGCGGCCGAGCAGCACCGCGTGTTCTCGGCGCACCCCGGGCGTCGCGTGGTGCTCGCCACCAACGTCGCGGAGACGTCGCTGACCGTGCCGGGCATCCGGTACGTCGTGGATCCGGGCACCGCGCGCATCTCCCGCTGGTCCAAGGCGACCAAGGTGCAGCGGCTCCCGATCGAGCCCATCAGCCAGGCGTCGGCGAACCAGCGTTCGGGGCGCTGCGGACGCGTCGCGGACGGCATCGCGATCCGCCTGTACTCGCAGGAGGACTTCGAGTCGCGCGAGCGCTTCACCGAGCCGGAGATCCTGCGCACGTCGCTCGCGTCGGTGATCCTGCAGATGATCGCCGTGGGTGTCGCCGGGACGCCGCAGGACGTCGTCGACTTCCCGTTCGTCGACCCGCCCGACGTGCGCGCGGTGCGCGACGGCGTGCAGCTGCTCACCGAGCTGGGCGCGCTCGAGACCGGGCCCTCGGGCACGCGCCTCACCGAGACCGGACGTGCGCTCGCGCTGCTGCCCGTCGACCCGCGCCTGGCGCGCATGGTCGTCGAGGCCGCGCGTCGGGGCGTGCTGCGCGAGGTCGTCGTCGTGGCCGCCGCGCTGTCCATCCAGGACCCGCGCGAACGTCCCGTCGACGAGCGCGAGAAGGCCGATGCGCTGCATGCGCGGTTCGCGGACCCGACCTCGGACCTGCTGGCCTACCTCAACCTGTGGACCTACCTGCGCGAGCAGCAGCGCGAGCTGTCCGGCTCGGCGTTCCGGCGGATGTGCCGCGCCGAGCACCTCAACTACCTGCGCGTGCGCGAGTGGCAGGACGTGGTCACGCAGCTGCGCGACCTGGCCAAGCAGCTGCCCGGCCAGGCGGCACCCGCCCGCACGGGCCCGGTGCAGGACCGCGAGCCGCGCCCGACGAGCGAGCCCGCGCCGCCCGACGAGGCCGAGCAGACCGGGCCGCGCCGCGGCGAGCTGCGGCGCGAGTGGGACGCGGACGCCGTGCACCGGTCGGTGCTCGCGGGCCTGCTCTCGCACGTAGGCATGCAGGAGGCGACCGAGGTGGCCGCGCCGCGCCGCGGTGACCGGAGACCCGCCGGGAGGCCGGACCGCAAGGGCCGCAACGAGTTCCTGGGCGCGCGCGGCGCCCGGTTCGCGATCTTCCCCGGCTCGGGGCTCGCCAAGAAGCCGCCCGCGTGGGTCATGGCGGCCGAGCTCGTCGAGACGTCGCGCCTGTGGGCCCGGGACGCCGCCCGCATCGACCCCGCGTGGGCCGAGGAGCTGGGCGCGCACCTGGTCAAGCGCTCCTACTCCGAGCCCGCGTGGTCCACCAAGCAGGGTGCCGCGATGTGCACCGAGCGCGTCCTGCTGTACGGCATGCCGGTGGTCGCGGGGCGGCGCGTGCTGTTCTCGGCCGTGGACCCCGCGCACGCGCGTGAGCTGTTCCTGCGGCACGCGCTGGTGCAGGGCGAGTGGACCACGCACCACCGGTTCTTCCACGAGAACCGCCGGCTGCTGGCCGAGGCCGCCGAGCTCGCGGCGCGCGCCCGTCGCGCGGACCTCCTGGCCGACGAGGACGCGCTCTTCGCGTTCTACGACGAGCGCGTCCCCGACGACGTGGTCTCCGCACGGCACTTCGACCAGTGGTGGAAGAAGGCGCAGCGGTCCGCACCCGACCTGCTGACGTTCGACCGTGCGCTCCTGGTCGCGGACGACGCGCACGCGATCGACGAGGCGTCCTTCCCGTCCCGCTGGCCGCAGGGTGACGTGTCCTTCCCGCTCACGTACCAGTTCGAGCCCGGCACCGAGGCCGACGGCGTCACCGTGCACATCCCGCTCGCGCAGCTGCCGCGCGTCACGCCCGACGGATTCGGCTGGATGGTGCCCGGCCTGCTCGACGAGCTCGTCGTCGCGACCATCCGCTCGCTGCCCAAACCCGTGCGCGTGCAGCTGGTCCCCGCACCCGACGTCGGCCGGGCCGTCGCGTCGTGGCTGCGCGAGCACACCGCGTCCTGGGAGGACACCGTGCGCGCGGGCGACGCCGCACCGTCCTTCCACGAGTCGTTCGCGCGCGCGGTCCGGGCCGTACGGGACGTCGAGGTGCCCGCGGACGCGTTCGACGACGAGCGGCTGCCCGCGCACCTGCGCCTCACGTTCCGCGTGGTGGGGGACCGCGGCGGGATCGTCGACGAGGGTCGGGACCTGGCCGTGCTGCAGCACCGGCTCGCGGGGCAGGCGCAGGACGCGGTGGACACCGCGGTGCGCCAGGCCATGCGGCAGGCGATGCGGGAGGCGGGCCTGGACGCGCAGCCCGCCGCCGACGGGTCGGCCGGCGCGCGTCGCCCCGGCGCCGCGGCGGGGGCCGGTCCCGCCACGCCCCGGTCTGTCCCCGCGCGGCGCGCAGATGCGGGCTCGTCGCCGGCCGGGCTCGCGGAGTCCGTCACGCGCACGGGCCTGACGACGTGGCCCGACGACCTCACGCTGCCCGACGTGGTCGAGGGCAGCTCGGGCGCCACCGTGGTGCGCGCGTTCCCGTCGCTGGTGGAGGACGGCGGAACCGTGGCCGTCCGCACGCTCGCCGACGAGGCGCATCGCCCGGCGGCCGCACGCGCGGGCCTGCGCCGGCTGCTGCTGCTCGACGTGGGCCTGACGCCCGGCCGCGTGACGTCCCGCTGGTCGGGTGCACAGGCGCTCGCGCTCGCGGCCAACCCGTACCCGAGCCGGGAGGCGCTGGTCGAGGACGTGCAGCTGGCCGCGATCGATGCGCTCGTCGCGGAGCACCTGGGGTCGCGCGCGCCGCACGACGTCCGCACGCCCGCGGACTACGCGGCCGTGCGGGCGTACGTGCGGGACCGGCTCGAGGACCGCGTGCACGCGCTCGTCGGGACGCTCGTGGACGTGCTCACGGCGTGGCGCGAGCTCGACGTCGCGCTCCGGGGGACGACGAGCCTGGCGTTGCTGGCCACGGCCGCCGACGTGCGGGAGCAGTCCGAGCGGCTGGTGCACGCGGGCTTCGTGGTCGAGGCCGGCGCAGCGCGTCTGGTCCACCTCACGCGCTACCTGCGCGCGGCCCGGCACCGCCTGGACAAGGCGGCGCAGGGTCCGCAGCGGGATGCGGACCTGGCGTGGCAGGTGCGCGACCTGCAGGACGCGCTCGCCGCGGCCGCGGGTGCGGCGCCCGAGCGCGTCGCAGACGTGCGGTGGCTCATCGAGGAGCTGCGGGTCTCGCTGTTCGCGCAGCAGCTCGGCACCCCCGTGCCCGTCTCGGTGCAGCGCGTGCGCAAGGCGCTCACGGCGCTCACGTGACCCGCGGCGGCCCGCCCGTCCACAGGTGCGCACCACGGTGTCGGCGGCGCGCGGCAGACTGCGGGCCATGACCGACGTTCCCGCCCCGCATCCCGTCACCGGCCGGTGCTTCGGTGACGGCGACCCGCTGTACGAGCGCTACCACGACGAAGAGTGGGGCGTCCCGGTGCACGGCGAGGAGGCGCTGTTCGAGCGCATCGCGCTGGAGGGGTTCCAGTCGGGCCTGTCCTGGATCACCGTGCTGCGCAAACGGGAGACGTTTCGGGCGGCGTTCGCGGGCTTCGACCCGGCGGTGGTCGCGGAGTTCGACGAGCAGGACGTGACGCGGCTGCTGGGCGACACCGGGATCGTGCGCAACCGGCAGAAGATCGAGGCGACCATCGCCAACGCCCACGCGCTGCTCGCGCTGCACGCGGCCGGCCGCACGCTCGACGCGCTGTTCTGGTCCTTCGCACCCGACCGCACGCAGCACGTGCGCCCCGCGACCTGGGCGGACGTCCCGGCCACGACGCCCGAGTCGCGTGCGCTCGCCAAAGAGCTCAAGTCGCTCGGGTTCCGGTTCGTGGGGCCCACCACGGCCTACGCGGCGATGCAGGCGTGCGGGCTCGTCGACGACCACCTGGCGACCTGCCCGTCGGTGGTCGGTTGAGTCCCCGCGGTGACTCAGCCGCGGGCTGTGCTCCCGCCGGGTGATCTGGTGGACATGGGCTCGGCAGGCGCCCTGACGGGACGTTACAGTTCCGCGCATGACCGATCTGCCCGACCCCGACGGCCGGCTCGAGGCCGTCCGCGGCGCCCAGGAGGCGCTGGGCGGCGTCAAGCCGCTCGACACCCAGGTGCTGCGTGCCGTGGAGGCCGGGCTGCTCTCGGTGCCGGGCGCCGGCAGCCCGGTCACCGAGCTGGCGCAGCCCTTGCGCCAGCAGCACCGCTGACAGGACGTCTCTCCCCGGCGACCTGCATCGTCTCGCCTGTTGGGCACCCTTGCTCAGCATGTGGTCTGTCTCGTACGATCGCGGCCTACCATCCAGAGCGGCCGAGAGACCTGGCTCGTTGACGCCGCAGCAACCCCCCTCCGCGACGAGGGTGTGGGTGCTTCCGCCAGGGTCGATGGAGAGACGATGTCGCAGACCCTGTGTCTGAGGTCGCGCGCATGAGCGCCCCGACCGTGGAACCCCCTGTCACCACGCCAGCAGCCCAGCCGCGCGGCACCACCGGTGAGCACGTCGCACCCGCGCCGCGACCGCTCGGCTCGGTGGACCGCCCGACCATCTCGTTCGAGCTGTTCCCGCCCCGCAACCCCCAGGCGGCACCTCGCCTGTGGGCCACCGTGCGCCAGCTGGAGTCGGTGCACCCCGACTTCGTCTCGGTGACGTACGGCGCGGCCGGCAAGACGCGCGCGACCTCGCGCGCCTTCGTGTCCCGGCTGCTGCAGGAGACGTCGCTGTCCCCGATCGCGCACCTGACGTGCGTCGGCACCAGCCGCGCGGAGATCACCGCGATCGTCGAGGAGTTCCTCGACGAGGGCGTGCGCTCGTTCCTGGCGTTGCGGGGCGACCCGCCCGCGGGCGAGCCGGACTGGCGGCCGCACCCGGAGGGCGTGGAGACCGCGAGCGCGCTGGTGGAGCTGCTGCGTGAGATCGAGGCGCGCCGCTGCGTCGCGAGCCCGTCCCAGGCGGTGCGTGCGCGCGTGCGTCCGCTGTCGGTGTCCGTCGCGGCCTTCCCGCGCGGCAACGCCGCGACCGGCGGGACGCGTGCGCAGGACGTCGCGTCGCTCCTGGCGAAGCAGGAGGCCGGCGCCGACTTCGCGATCACGCAGGTGTTCTACGACGCCGAGGCGTACCTGGGCCTGGTGGCCGAGGCGCGCGCGGCCGGCGTGGTGATCCCGATCATCCCCGGCATCATCCCGACCACGGACCCCGCCCGGCTGCTGCGCGTGCAGGAGCTCACGGGCGTGCCGGTACCGCGGGACCTGCTGGACCACCTGGGCGCGGCCGACGACGAGCTCGAGCGGCACCGCCGCGGGATCCGCGCGGGCGTGGACCTGATCAACGGGATCCTGGACGGCGGGGCCCCCGGCGTCCACGTCTACACGTACAACACGCACGAGGCCGCGCTCGACCTGCTCGAGGGCGCGCACCTGGACGGCGCGACCCGCCGCTGAGCGACCGCCGCAGCACCGACCACCGCACCACCACGACACGCGAAGGCTGGACCCTGATGAGCGAGACCCCGCAGTTCCCGACCGGCTCCGTGCTCGGCTACCCGCGCATCGGGCCGCGCCGCGAGCTCAAGAAGGCCATCGAGGCCTTCTGGGCCGGCCGGTCCACGGCCGAGGAGGTCGAGGCGACGGCCGCGCAGCTGCGTCGTCGTACCCGGAACCGCTTGGCCGAGCTGGGCCTGCCGACCGACGTGCCGGCCATCCCCAGCGCGTTCTCGTTCTACGACCACGTGCTCGACGCGAGCGCGGTCGTCGGCGCGATCCCCGCGCGGTTCGCGGACCTGCTCGACGAGGACGGCGGCCTGGACCTGGCCGGCTACTCGACCGTGGCGCGCGGCCGCGGCGACGACCTCCCGCTCGAGATGACCAAGTGGTTCGACACCAACTACCACTACCTGGTCCCCGAGATCGGCCCCGAGACGGAGTTCCGCTACGCCGGCACGCGTCCGGTCGCGGAGTTCGTCGAGGCGCTCGCCGACGGCGTGCTGACGCGGCCCGTGCTCGTCGGCCCCGTCACGTACCTCGCACTGGCCAAGGCGACCGAGGGCGCGCCCGAGGGCTTCCTGCCCATCGACCGCCTGCCCGACCTGCTGCCGGTCTACGCGGACCTGCTGCGCGACCTCGCGGCCGCGGGTGCCACGTGGGTGCAGCTCGAGGAGCCCGCGCTCGTCTCGGAGAGCATCGACGTGCCGGTCGAGCGCCTGCTCGCGGCGACCGTCGAGGCGTACCGCGCACTCGCGACCGAGCTCACGCGCCCGCAGCGCCCCGCGATCTTCGTCGCCGCTCCCTACGGCGACCTGGACGCGGCGCTTCCGGTGCTCGCGGCCACGGACGTCGAGGCGATCGGCCTGGACCTGGTCAAGGGTGCGGTGCCCACGCAGGCCGTGCCGGGCCTCGAGACCAAGACGCTCGTCGCGGGCGTGATCGACGGCCACAACATCTGGCGCGCGGACCTGGACGCCAAGCTCCAGATCCTGGAGCAGCTCGAGGTGCTGGGCGCGGCCGCCGTCACGGTCGGCACGTCCACGTCGCTGTTCCACGTGCCGCACGACACGGCCGACGAGCCGAACCTCGACGCGTCGCTCACCACGTGGCTCGCGTTCGCGGACCAGAAGGTGGTCGAGGTCGTCACGCTCGCCGAGGGCCTGACCGAGGGCCGTGAGGCGATCCACGAGCAGCTGCTCGAGGCCGCCGACGCGGTCGCCTCCCGCCGCGGCGCACCCGGCGTCGTCCGGCCCGAGGTGCGCGAGCGCACGGCCGCGCTGACCGAGGACGCGTTCAACCGCGGCGCGTTCGAGGGCCGCAAGGAGGCGCAGGCCGCCCGCCTGAACCTGCCGCCGCTGCCGACCACGACGATCGGCTCGTTCCCCCAGACGCCCGAGATCCGCAAGGCGCGCGCCGCGCACGGCAAGGGCGAGCTCACGGACGAGCAGTACACCGACGAGATGAAGGCGGAGATCCGCCGCGTCGTCGAGCTGCAGGAGCGCATCGGCCTGGACGTGCTGGTGCACGGCGAGCCCGAGCGCAACGACATGGTGCAGTACTTCGCCGAGAACCTGGACGGCTTCGCGGTCACCGAGAACGGCTGGGTGCAGTCCTACGGCTCGCGGTGCACGCGCCCGTCGATCCTGTGGGGCGACGTGTCGCGGCCCAGGCCGATCACGGTCGACTGGACCACGTACACGCAGTCGCTGACCAGCAAGCCCGTCAAGGGCATGCTCACGGGCCCGGTCACGATCCTGGCGTGGAGCTTCGTGCGCGACGACCAGCCGCTGCGTGAGACCGCCAACCAGGTGGGCCTCGCGCTGCGCGACGAGATCGCCGACCTCGAGGCCGCGGGCATCGCGATCATCCAGGTCGACGAGCCCGCGCTGCGCGAGCTGCTCCCGCTGCGCGCGGCCGACCACGCGGACTACCTCGACTGGTCGGTGCGCTCGTTCCGGCTCTCGACGGCCGGCGTGCGTCCGGACACCCAGATCCACACGCACCTGTGCTACTCCGAGTTCGGCCAGATCATGGGCGCGATCGACGGCCTCGACGCCGACGTGACGTCCATCGAGGCGGCCCGCTCGAAGATGGAGATCGTCGAGGACATCGCGGCCGCGGGCTACCCGCGCGCGGTCGGCCCGGGCGTGTACGACATCCACTCCCCGCGCGTCCCGTCGGTCGAGGAGATCACCGACCTTCTCAGCGGTGCGGTCAAGGCCATCGCGGTCGACCAGCTGTGGGTCAACCCCGACTGCGGCCTCAAGACCCGCCGCTACGAGGAGACCACGGCGAGCCTCGAGCACATGCTCGCGGCCACCCAGGCTGTCCGCACCACCCTCTGACGCCCCACCCTCCCCCTCGCCGACCTGGCAGTTATCCGCCAGGTCGGCGGCGCGGGGTGGGCGAACCCGACCCTTCCCCCTCGCCGAACTGGTAGTTATCCGCCAGGTCGGCGGGGTGGGGTGGGGGGCCCGCGCCGTTCCCGTCGCCGAACTGGTAGATGACCGCCAGGTCGGGGGGTGGGATGGGGCGGGTAGCGTCGGGGGGTGGCGATCTTCGACGTGCCGGTGACGGAGCTCCGCACCCGGACCAGCGCCAAGTGGCGGCAGTACCCCGAGGACGTGCTCCCGCTGTGGGTCGCCGAGATGGACGTCGAGGTGTGCGAGCCCGTGGTCCGGGCGGTCAGCGACGCCGTCCGCCGCGGCGACACCGGCTACCCGGTGGGCACGGCCTACCAGGAGGCGTTCGCGGGGTTCGCGCAGCGTCGCTGGGGCTGGACCACCCAGCCGTCGGCCATGCGGCTGGTGCCGGAGATCATGGCGGGCGTCGTCGAGATGGTCGGCCTGCTGACCGGCCCGGGCGACGCGGTCGTCGTGAACCCACCCGTGTACCCGCCGTTCTGGGCGTACCTGCGCCGCGCGGGCCGGCACGTGATCGAGGCACCGCTCGGTGCGGACCACCGGCTGGACCTGGCCGCGCTCGAGGCGGCGTTCGGCACGGCGACGGCGGGCGGCCGACCCGCGGCGTTCCTGCTGTGCCACCCGCAGAACCCGACCGGCACGGTCCACACGTCCGACGAGCTGCGCGCGGTCGGCGAGCTCGCCGTCCGGCACGGGGTCCGCGTGGTGGTCGACGAGGTGCACGCACCGCTCACGCTCGACGGCTCGTTCACGCCCGCGACCACGGTGATCCCGCACGCGATCGCGCTGCACTCGGCCTCGAAGGCGTTCCACCTGGCGGGCCTCAAGGCGGCCGTGGCCGTGCCGGGGTCGGATGCGGTGGCGGACCTGGCACGCATCGACGAGCTGGTGGAGCACGGCGTGGGGCACGTGCCGGTGGTCGCACACTGCGCGGCGCTGCGCGAGGGCGGGCCGTGGCTGGACCAGGTGCTGACCGAGCTGCGCGGCAATCGGGTGCACCTGCGCGCGCTGCTCGACGAACACCTGCCGGGCGCTCGGTGGACGCCCGGCGCGGGCACCTACTTCGCGTGGCTGGACCTGCGCGCGGTGCTGCCGGGCGTCGAGGACCCGGCCCGCGTGCTGCTGCGCGAGGCGCGCGTGGCGGTGAACCCCGGTCCGACGTTCGGGGCGCCGGGGGCCGGACACGTCCGGCTCAACATCGCCACGTCCCCCGCGATCCTCACCGAGGCGGTGCGCCGCATCGCGGCGATCGCGCCGTGATGCCGTTCGCCCACGGCTGAACCACCAGGTCAGAGGCCGTCGAGGTGCTCCACGATGCGCACGTCGGCGTCGAGCCACGGCACGTCCAGCCAGCGGGAGCGCGGCAACCAGCGCAGCGCGTCATGCTCCACGAGCGGCTCGGGCACTCCCGCGACCAGCTCGGCCCACCACAGCCGCATGACGTACTTCTCCGAGAGCCGCCACATCCCCTCGTCGGGCCCGACGACCTCGGCACCCAGCGCGATGCGCACGCCCAGCTCCTCGCGGATCTCGCGGTGCAGCGCGGCCTCGGGCGTCTCGTCGCCGTCCACCTTCCCGCCGGGGAACTCCCACCTCCCGGCAAGGCTCGCGGGGGTCGCCCGCCGCGCCGCGAGCAGCTCGTCGGGCCGGTCGAGGTCGTCCACGATCGCGGCCGCGACGACGAGCACAGGTGACATGGCGCGAGTGTGCCAGGCCCGCACCACCCCCGCCGACGACGAACGGCGGAACGGCCCGCCCCGGCGATGGGGCGGGCCGTTCGTCGTGCCGTGCGCGGCTTCGTCGTCGTGGGCGGCGCGGCTGGTCAGGTGGGGGCGGGTGCGCGGGTGCAGGTCCCGCGGGTGCGTGCCGGGCGGTTCGCGTGGGGGGGCGAGGTCCGTGCGGCGCGGGTGGGGCGTCGGGTGCAGCGTCGGCCTCAGCGGATCCCGTGCGCGACGGCCCAGGCGACCGCCTCCGCGCGGGTCGACGCGCCGATCTTGCGGTAGACGCTGCGGACCTGCGACTTGACGGTGTTGCGGGTGACGAACAGACGCGTCGCGATCTCCTCGAGGGTGACGTCCTCCGCCAGCTCCGCGAGCACCACGCGCTCGCGACGGGTGAGGCTCTCGGTGACCGTCACGGTCCCGTGGCTGTCCAGCATGCTCATGATGTCCTCCGTTCGGGCGGCGCACCGGGCGACCTGGCCAGGTGCCAGTGGTGCGCGCTTCGTCGGATGAGAGGGACCGGGTGACGACCCATGACGCGGGTTTCCGAACTTCTTTTCCCGGGTCTCTCTCGGACGGTGCGCGGCACCAGCTGCGCCCCTCAATGAGCGGTTCGGGTCCGGCCTGATACCCCGGACCCTCGGGGGTCGACCGTTTCACCCGGTCGACCGGACGGGCGTGCTCGCGCACGCCGCACCACACTCCGAACTGCCGTGCCCCTGCCCGCCCGACGGGTTCCACCCCGCCCGGCGGCCCCTCAGCCCGCCGCGTGCGCGGCGTACTCCTCGGCTGACATCAGCGGCCCGGCCTCGGTCACCTCGACCTTGAGGAGCCAGCCGGCGCCGTACGGATCGGTGTTGACCACCGACGGGTCGTCGACCGCGGCGGTGTTGACCTCGACCACCGTGCCGGTGACCGGGGAGTACAGCTCGGAGACCGACTTGGTCGACTCGATCTCGCCGACGACGGCCCCGGCGGTGATCGTCTCGCCCACCGCGGGCAGCTCGAGGTAGACGATGTCGCCGAGCGCCTCGGCCGCGACCGACGTGATGCCGACGGTCGACGGGGTGCCCTGCGCGAGCCACTCGTGCTCGAGCGTGTACTGCAGGTCGGGCGGCAGATCAGCCATGAGGTGCTCCGTCTCTCGGTGTCTCTAGGGGAGGTCTACCGCGCGCGGCGGTAGAAGGGAAGTGGGACCACCCGGACGGCCTCGTGCCGACCGCGCACGTCAACGGCCAGGTCGGTGCCCTCGGCGGCGACCTCGGGCGTCACGTACGCCATCGCCACGGGGTGCCCGAGCGTGGGTGACGGGGCGCCGGACGTGACCGTCCCGACGACCGTGCCCCCGGTGGTGACGACGTCGTAGCCGTGGCGCGCGGCACGGCGCGTCAGGCCCTGCAGGCCCACGAGCGTGCGCGCGGGCGTCGCATGCGCACGCGCCTCGAGCGCGTCGCGGCCGACGAACGGCAGCGGCATCCCGTCGCGGTCGACCTTGTCGAGCCTGACGACCCGGCCGAGCCCCGCGTCGTGCGGGGTGGTGGTCCGGTCCAGCTCGTTGCCGTACAGGGGCATGCCGGCCTCGAGCCGGAGCGAGTCGCGCGCGGACAGGCCCGCGGGCACCAGTCCCAGCGGCGCGCCCGCGGCGAGCACCGCACGCCACAGCGCGGGGGCCTCGTCGGCGGGCACGAACAGCTCGAACCCGTCCTCGCCCGTGTAGCCCGTACGGGCCACGAGCGCGTCGATCCCCTGCACGGTCGCGCGGACCGCGGCGTAGTACCGCAGCTCCCGCACCGCCTGGGCCTCGGTCGCTTCGGGCACCAGGCCCCCCACCACCTGCTCGGCGAGCGGGCCCTGCACCGCGATCAGCGCGGTCTGCTCGGACCGGTCCTCGAGCGTGGCGTCGGGCCGGCCCGCGAGTCGCTCGGTCAGCGCGTCACGCACCACCGCGACGTTCGAGGCGTTCGCGACGACGAGGTAGCGCTCGTCCTCGAGGCGGTAGACCACGAGGTCGTCGAGCACGCCGCCGTCGGGTGCGCAGATCATCGTGTAACGCGCGCGGCCCACCGCGAGCGCGGACAGGTTCCCGACGAGCGCGCGGTCGAGCGCATCGCCCGCACCCGGCCCGGACAGCTCGAGCTCACCCATGTGGGACAGGTCGAACAGACCCGCGGCCGTGCGCACCGCGGTGTGCTCCGCGACGTCCGAGCCGTAGCGCAGGGGCATCTGCCAGCCCGCGAAGTCGGTCAGCGCGGCGCCCAGGGCGACGTGCTCGTCGTGCAGGGGGGACAGCCGGGTCACATGCGCTCCTCGGGTCGGACGGTCGACGGGACGCTCACTGCTCGAACGCCTCGACGGGCGGGCACGAGCAGACCAGGTTGCGGTCGCCGCGCGCGCCGTCGATGCGCCGCACGGGCGGCCAGTACTTGCCGCGGCGCAGGCCGGGCAGCGGGTAGGCCGCACGCTCACGGCCGTACGGGTGCGTCCACTCGTCGGCCGTGACCGATGCGGCGGTGTGCGGCGACTGGCGCAGCGGCGAGTCCTCGAGCGGCCACGTGCCCGCGGCGACCTCGTCGATCTCCGCGCGGATGGCGATCATCGCGTCGACGAACCGGTCGAGCTCGGCCAGGTCCTCGCTCTCGGTGGGCTCGACCATGAGCGTGCCGGCGACCGGGAAGCTCAGCGTGGGCGCGTGGAAGCCGTAGTCCATGAGCCGCTTGGCGACGTCCTCGGCCGTGACGCCCGTGTCCTTGGTCAGCCCGCGCAGGTCGAGGATGCACTCGTGCGCGACCAGGCCGTTCGGACCCGTGTAGAGCACCGGGAAGTGCTCGCGCAGGCGCGTGGCCAGGTAGTTCGCGGCCAGCACCGCCACCTGGGTGGCGCGCAGCAGGCCGTCGGGGCCCATGAGCGCGACGTACGCCCAGGAGATCGGCAGGATCCCGGCCGATCCCCACGGCGCGGCCGAGACCGGCGGGACGTGCAGCGCCGGGTCGGCGTCGCTCGTCGGCGCCGTGGGGCTCGTCGTCGGGTCGCCCGGCAGGTACGGCGCGAGGTGCGCCGCGACCGCGACGGGGCCCACGCCCGGCCCGCCCCCGCCGTGCGGGATGCAGAACGTCTTGTGCAGGTTGAGGTGGCTCACGTCGCCACCCAGCTCTCCCGGCCGCGCGAGCCCGACGAGCGCGTTGAGGTTGGCGCCGTCGATGTAGACCTGGCCGCCGGCCTCGTGCACCAGGTCGCAGACCTCCCGCACGTGCGCCTCGAACACGCCGTGCGTCGAGGGGTACGTGATCATGATCGCCGCGACCTGCGGGCCGTGCTGCTCGAGCTTCGCGCGCAGGTCGTCCAGCAGGATCTCGCCGTCGTCGGCCGTCGCGACGACGACGACGCGCAGGCCCGCGAGCGCGGCCGACGCGGCGTTGGTGCCGTGCGCCGAGGCGGGGATGAGGCACACGTCGCGCTGCGCCTGACCGCGTGCGTGGTGGTAGGCCTTGATGGCCAGCAGCCCCGCGAACTCGCCCTGCGAACCGCCGTTGGGCTGCACCGAGACCGCCGCGTACCCGGTGATCTCCGCGAGCCAGTCCTGCAGCTGCGTGACCAGCTGGGCGTAGCCCGCCGTCTGCTCGGCCGGGGCGTACGGGTGCACGTCCGCGAACTGCGGCCAGGAGATGGGCTCCATCTCCGCGGTGGCGTTGAGCTTCATGGTGCACGAGCCCAGCGGGATCATCGTGCGGTCGAGCGCCAGGTCCTGGTCGGACAGCCGACGCAGGTACCGCAGCATCGCCGTCTCGGAGCGGTGCACGTGGAACACCGGGTGCGTGAGGTACTCGTCGGTGCGCGTCGCCCAGTCCGGCAGCGCGGCCGAGACCGCGATCGGGCTGTAGGCGAACGCGCCGCCGCGGACCGTGAACGACTCGCGGGGCGAGGTCCACTGCTCGTCGTCCGTCCCGAACGGGGCGTCGGTCGCACCCGCCGCGAAGAACGCCAGGACCACGGACATGACGTCGTCGTCGTCCGTCGTCTCGTCGACGCTCGCCTGGACGTGGTCCGCGTCCGGCGCCCACAGGTTCACGCCCTGGCGCACCCCCGCCGCGACGACGTCCGCCGCGCGGCCCGGGACGACCGCGCGCACCGTGTCGAACACGACGTCGTGCTCCACCTCGACGCCCAGGTCGCGCAGCCGCGCGGCGAGGGTCACCGCGTGCCGGTGCGTCCGCTCAGCGATCGCACGCAGGCCGTCGGGCCCGTGGTAGACCGCGTACATCGACGCGACGATCGCGAGCAGCGCCTGCGCGGTGCAGATGTTGCTCGTGGCCTTCTCACGCCGGATGTGCTGCTCACGCGTCTGCAGCGCGAGCCGGTACGCGGGCGCGCCGTCGGCGTCCACCGAGACGCCGACCAGCCGCCCCGGCAGCATGCGCTCGAGCCCCTCACGCACGGCCATGAACGCCGCGTGCGGGCCGCCGCCGAACAGCGGGACGCCGAACCGCTGCGCCGAGCCGACCGCGACGTCGGCGCCGAGCGTGCCGGGCGAGGTCAACAGCGTGAGCGCCAGCAGGTCCGCGGCGACCGTGACGAGCCCGCCGCGCTCCTTGGCCGCCGCGATCACGTCGGTGAGGTCCCGCACCTGTCCGGAGGCCGCGACCTGCTGCACGACGAGGCCGATCAGGTCACCCTCGACCGCGGGCAGCCCCTGGCTGAGGTCGGCCACCACCACGGTCAGGCCGATCGCCTGCGCACGCCCGACCGTGACCGCGAGCGACTGCCGGAACAGCTGGTCGTCGAGCACGACCGTGCCCGCCTTGCCGCGCTGCGCGCGCCACATGAGCGCGGCCGCCTCCGCGACCGCGGTCGCCTCGTCGAGCAGGCTCGCGTTCGCGATCGCGAGGCCCGTGAGGTCCTCGACCATCGTCTGGAAGTTGAGCAGCGCCTCGAGCCGGCCCTGGCTGATCTCGGGCTGGTAGGGCGTGTACGCGGTGTACCAGGCGGGCGACTCGAGCACGTTGCGGCGGATCACCGGCGGCGTGTGCGTGCCGTAGTAGCCCTGGCCGATCAGCGGGCGCAGGACCGTGTTGCGGTCCGCGATCGCGCGCAGCGCGGCCTGCACCTCGTGCTCGTCCCGCGCGTCGGGCAGGTCCAGGGGACGCGCGCTGCGGATCGAGGCGGGCACCGCGGCGTCGACGAGCGCGTCGAGCGTCGGGTAGCCGACCGTGGCGAGCATGCGCGCGGTCTCGTCGCCGCGCGGCCCGATGTGCCGGTCGGCGAACTCCCGCGCCGCGGGTGCGGAGGCGGGACCTGAGGTGGGGGCGATCGACACGGGCTGCTCCGGGGGTCGTCCGGTGGGTCGCCGGAACGGGCTGGGACTCCCCGCTCTGTCATCCGTCGCAGCGCGACGACCTGAGAGTTTTGCCGGTCCGCCTACGGGGCGCGCCGGCTTGCACCGTCGGTGGGCCGTGCGTTCCGGCCGCTTTCCAGAGTTGCCTCGCCGTGGCGGTACTGGTGCCTGAGAGATTCCCGGGGAGGGTTGCTCCTTCGGCGCCCGCACGCGGGTCTCTCCCGCCTCGGTTCGAGCAGCGTGTTCAGTTGGGCGCGCGGCTCGGCCGCACACGAGCAGGCTACCCGCTCCCTCGCGCCACGGTCGCGGTGTCCCAGGGCCGACCGTGGGCGTGCGCCCGAGATTGCACGGTGGGCGGCCGCGCACCCCGCACCGGGTCGTGGTTAGCCTGACCGGGTGAGCACCCCCCGGGCGGTCGTCGTGGTCGTGTCCGACCGCAGCGCCGCCGGCACGCGTGAGGACCTCTCGGGCCCTGCCGCCGCCGAGCGGCTGCGCGCCGCGGGCTTCGCGGTGGACGCGCCCGTGGTGGTGCCCGACGGCGCGACGAGCGTGCGCGGCGCGCTCGAGGCCGCGGTGGCGGCCGGTGCGCACCTGGTCCTGACCTCGGGCGGGACGGGCGTCGGCCCGCGCGACGAGACGCCCGAGGGCACGCGCCCGCTGCTGGTCAAGGAGCTGCCGGGTGTCGCGGATCTGCTGCGGCGCTCGTCGGACGTGCCCACCGCGGTGCTGAGCCGCGGTCTGGTCGGGGTCACCGCGTCGGGCGCCGTGCTCGTCAACCTGCCCGGTTCGCCGCGCGGCGTCGCGGAGGGCCTGGGCGTGCTGCTCCCGCTGCTGCCGCATCTGCTGAGCCAGGTCCGGGGCGGTGATCACGCATGATCGCGGCCGTCACCGACCAGCCGCTTGACCTGCTGTTTCACGTGGAACACGTGAGCGGGCCGCGCACGGGGGCGGTCGCGACGTTCGTCGGGCTGGTCCGGGACCACGACCCGTCGGTGACGGGCGAGGTGGTGGGCCTCGACTACAGCGCGCACCCGGACGCGGGTGCGGTGCTGACGGACCTGGCCAGACGCGTGGCCGACGAGCCCGACGTGCTCGGTGTCGCGGTCAGCCACCGCACGGGTCACCTGCGCGTCGGTGAGGCGGCGATCGTGGTCGCGGTCGCCGCCGCGCACCGCGCGCAGGCGTTCGACGCGTGCCGCGCCCTGGTGGAGACGGTCAAGGCCGAGCTGCCGGTGTGGAAGCGCGAGCTCCTGGCGGGCGGCACGCACCACTGGGTGGGCCTGTGACGGGCCCCGGGGTCAGCGACGGATCGGCCGCGACACCGCGCGGCACGCTCGTCGACCGGTTCGGGCGCGCGCACCACGACCTGCGCATCTCCCTGACGGACCGCTGCTCGCTGCGCTGCACGTACTGCATGCCCGCCGAGGGCGTCCCCTGGCTCGCACGCTCGACCATGCTCAGCACCGACGAGATCGTGCGCGTCGCGGCGGTGGGCGTGGACCTGGGCATCCGCGAGATCCGGCTCACGGGCGGCGAGCCGCTGCTGCGCGTGGACGTGGTGGACGTGGTGCGCCGCCTGACCGCGCTGACCACGCCCGACGGCGCCCCGGTCGAGGTCTCGCTGACCACCAACGCCCTGCGCCTGCCCGCGCTCGCGGCGCCGCTGCGCGACGCGGGGCTGCAGCGCGTCAACGTCAGTCTGGACACGCTCGACCGCGCGCGCTTCGCCGAGCTGACCCGGCGCGACCGCCTGGTGGAGACGCTCGCGGGCATCGCCGCCGCGGACGCCGCGGGGCTGCACCCGGTCAAGATCAACGCGGTGGCGATGCGCGGCGTCAACGACGACGAGGTGGTGGCGCTCACGCGGTTCGCGGTGGAGCGCGGCTACCAGATGCGGTTCATCGAGCAGATGCCGCTGGACGGCGGGCACACGTGGGACCGCACGGCCATGGTGACGCAGGCCGAGATCCTCGAGCGGCTGACCGCGGCGTTCACGTTGACCGAGGTGCCGGGGCGCGGTGCCGCACCGGCCGAGCTCTGGTACGTCGACGGCGGGCCCGCGACCGTGGGCGTCATCGCGTCGGTGAGCGCGCCGTTCTGCGGCGCATGCGACCGGCTGCGCCTCACGGCCGACGGCCAGCTGCGCGCATGCCTGTTCTCGCAGGCCGAGGTGGACACGCGCGAGATCCTGCGGACGGCGCCGGACGGCGAGGTCGCGGAGGGCCTCGCCGAGGCGTACCGGCGCTGCCTGGCCGGCAAGAAGGCCGGGCACGGCATCGACGACCCCACGTTCCTGCAGCCCCGGCGCCCGATGAGCGCGATCGGCGGCTGAGCCGCGTCAGCCGCCCGCAAAGGGCGGCAGCACGTCGAGCGTGGCACCGGCGGGCACGTCGTCGTCGTCCGCCAGGCGACGGCCGTCGGCGAGCAGCGCGCACCGGTCGAGGATCGGCGCGAGCGCGGGGTGCCGCTCCAGGAGCCCCGCGCGCACGTCCGCGCCGGGGCCGGCCGCCGCGTTCTCCCGGTCGAGGCCCGCGGCCTCCGCCGCCGCGGCGAAGTACCGGACCGTGATCATGCGGGCTCCGGCCACGCGCGCGCGGCGGCCTCGACGTCGGCCAGCAGCGCGGCGACCTCGTCGGGCGTCCGGCCCGCCGCCGCCAGCCCTGCGACGAACATGGTCACGGGCACCGCGGGCCGTGCGACCGCGTGCGCGACGTCGCTCGACAGCCCCAGCAGCCGGTCCACGTCCACGGCACCGGGATCGACGCCCAGCAGCGCGGTCACGTGCGCGACCCACTGCGGCAGGTCGGCTCCCGGGGCGGTACGCGGGTCGGTCATGACTTGCTCCCTGGCTGGCGCGGACGTTCGGGTCCGATCGTGTCACGCACCGCGTCGGCCGTGGGCGCGGACGGGCCCGGCGCCGCCTCGCGGCCAGGTGCGCCGGCCCCGGACAGCGCGGCGCCCACGCGGCGCGCATCCGCCCACGTGTCCACGTCCTCACCCGCGCCGCCCGGGTCGGGCACGTCGCGCAGGTGCAGCCCCGCGACGAGCCGGCGGACCGAAGCGCCGCGCACCTCCGCGAGCGACGCGAGCGCGGTCCGCAGCGCGTCCGTCCGGTACGCGGCGACCAGGTGCTGCGGTGCACCCTCGGCATCGACCAGGCGCGCACCGTCGGTCCCCGGCGCGCTCGCCGCGGCCACGAGCGCGGGGACCACGGAACCGGCGCGCGGCACGTCGCACGCGAGCACGACGACCACCTCGGCGGCGCGCGCAGCGCCCGCCGGACCCGGCACGCCCGCCAGGTCCGCGGGCGGCGCGACGAGCAGCGCGAGCCCGGCGGCGAGGCCGGCGACCGGCCCGCCGAGCGGCGGGTCCTCGAGCGTGGTCGGGACGCCTGGGCGGGTCAGCGCGGGCGGCGCGACGAGCACGCAGCGGCGCGCGCGGGACACCGCGTCGAGCGCGTGGTCGACGAGCGCGCGCCCGCCGAGCACGAGCTCGGGCTTGACCGCGCCCTCGAGCCGGCGCCCGGCGCCGCCGGCGAGCACGATCGCGTCGAACATGGGCGTCGGCCCGGCCCCGGCGTCGGCCGCCGGCCAGCCGGCTGCCTGCTCGTCGGGCGTGGTCATCCGTCGGTGCGGCGCCAGTCGCCCGACTTGCCGCCCGTCTTGGCCTCGAGCTGCACGTCGGTGATGCGCACGGACTTGTCGAGGCCCTTGACCATGTCCACCACCGCGAGCGCCGCGACGCTCACGGCCGTGAGCGCCTCCATCTCGACCCCCGTCCGGTCGGCGGTGCGCACGGTCGCGGTGATGCGCACACCCTCGTCGATCACGTCCAGGTCGACGACCGCGCCATGCACCCCGATCACGTGTGCGAGCGGCAGCAGCTCGGGGGTCCGCTTGGCCGCGGCGATGCCCGCGATGCGCGCGACGGCCAGCACGTCACCTTTGGGGGCCGTGCCGTCCCGCAGCACGGCGACCACCGCGGGTCCGCACCGGACCAGCCCGGTCGCGGTCGCGGAGCGCACGGTCGGCTGCTTGAGCGTGACGTCGACCATGCGCGCGTGGCCGCGTGCGTCGAGGTGGGTGAGCTCGCTCATGTCCAGAAGACCTCCAGGGTGTCGCCGACGCGCACCTCGTCGACGTCGGCGGGGATGATCGCGAAGCCGTGCGCGGCCGCGAGGCGGGCGACCAGGTGCGAGCCCGAGCCGCGCGCGGACGCGGGCTGCACGGGCACGCGCGGGTCGTAGGACGCGGCCAGGCCGGTCAGCGCGGACAGCGCGGCCGGACCCGCGTGGGCGGCCGGCTCCGCGAGCGCGGACGGCGCGGCACGGCGGGCGGGCATGACCTGGGCGCGCCCGGGCGGCGTGCGCCACGCGCCGGCCGCGACGGCACGCACGCGCGGACGCTCGACGTCGGTGAGCCCGCGCATGCGCAGCAGCGCGGGCCGGACGAAGACCTCGAAGGACGCCGCGACGCTCACCGGGTTGCCGGGCAGCGTCCACACCGGCGTGCCGCCGGGCAGCCGGCCCAGCCCCTGCGGCTTGCCGGGCTGGACCGCGACGCGCACGAACTCGACGCCCGGCTCGTCGGCGAGCGCGGCCTTGACCACGTCGTACGCGCCCACGCTCACACCGCCCGACGTGACGATGCCGTCCACCTGGCCGTGCTCACCCGCGTCGAGCGCCGCCAGGAGCAGACGCAGCGCCACGGGGTCGTCGGACGTCGGCCCCAGGCGCAGCACGTCCGCACCCGCGTCGCTCACCGCGGCGGCCAGCAGCCAGGAGTTGGAGTCGGGGATCTGGCCGTGCCGCAGCGGCGTCCCGGGCGGCACCAGCTCGTCTCCCGTGGCCACGACCGCGATCCGCGGACGGCGGTGCACGACGAGCGTCGCGCGGCCGAGCGAGGCCGCGGCGCCCACCACGGCGGACCCGGTCAGCGTGCCCGCGCGCAGCACGACGTCGCCCGCGGCGGCGTCCTCACCCGCCCGGCGCACGTGCGCACCCGGCGCGACGGCCTGCCGCACCAGCACCGGCGCGTCGTCGGCCCACGCGGGTGCGGGCTCGTCACGCGCGCACACGTCGTCCGCGTGCGACGCGGCGCCCGCACCCGTGAGCTCCACCGGCACCACGGCATCGGCCCCCGGGGGCAGCGGGGCGCCCGTCATGATGCGCGCGGCGGTCCCGGGCAGCACCTGCGGCGTCGCGGAGGACCCGGCGGCGAGGTCGGCCACCACACGCAGCGCCACGGGCTCGTCGGGACGGGCCGCGGCGACGTCCGCGGCACGCACCGCGTAGCCGTCCATCGCGGAGTTGTCCCAGCGGGGCAGCGCCGAGTCGGTGACCACGTCGGCCGCGAGCACCAGGCCCTGCGCGTCCAGCAGGTCCACCTCGACCGCGGGCAGGGGTGCGCCGAGCGCACGCGCCGCCGCCCGGTGCTCGTCCAGCCCTCGCACGTGTGACCCCTCTCGTCGCCCGGGCGATCGTCCCATGAGGTCGAGCGCCGGATGCGCGGCGCTCGCCGTCCTCAGCGCGTGCGCGCCTGCCACGCGACGATGCCGCCCGCGAGGTTCGCGGCGTCCACGCCCGCGGCCCGCAGCACCTCGGCCGCGGCCTGAGCTCGTGCGCCCGAGTGGCACAGGACCACGACGTCGGCGGGGTGCGGCCAGTCGCGCAGCGCGGTGCCGTCGAGCACCGTGCGCAGCGGCACCGGCACCGCACCCGGCAGCGCCGCGGCGGCGATCTCCGCGGGCTCGCGCACGTCGATCACGACGAGCGGGTCCGCCGGGTCCGCGAGCCGAGCCGCGAGCGCGTCCGCGCCGACCTGCGGCACGCCGGCGACGACGGACGCGGGCGCACCCGCCGGACGCGAGTCCGGCGCGGCCGAGAACGCGGTGCGCGGCACCTCGGCGGGGCGCGGCGCGGTGGCCGGTGCCTCGACCGTGCGAGGTGCCCCGGCGGGCGGCTCGGCGGTGCGGAGCGGGGCGGGCGTCGCCGCCCCCGCGGGCCGCAGCGGCAGCTCCGACCACCGCGACCGCCACGCGTCGAGCACCAGCACGCGGCCCACGAGCGGCTCACCCAGCCCGCACACGAGCTTGACCACCTCGGTGGCCATGAGCGAGCCCACCTGCCCGCACAGCGCGCCCAGCACGCCGGCCTCGGCGCACGAGGGCACCTCGTCGGGCCCGGGCTCGACGGGGAACAGGTCCCGCAGCGTGACGCCGCCGCCGGGTGCCGCGGACCAGAACACGGACACCTGCGCGTCGAACCGCAGGACCGAGCCCCACACCACCGGCACGCCCAGGGCCGCGGCGGTGTCCGAGACCAGGTAGCGCGTGGGGAAGTTGTCGGTGCCGTCCACCAGCACGTCGTACCCCGCGAGCACGTCGGCCGCGTTCTCACGCGTGAGCCGCGTGCGGTGCGGCACCACGACGACGTCGGGGTCGAGCGCGCGCACCGTGTGCGCGGCCGAGTCCACCTTGGACCGGCCCACGTCGGAGGTCGCGTGGATGACCTGGCGCTGCAGGTTGGACACGTCGACCACGTCGTCGTCGACGATCCCGAGCGTGCCGACGCCCGCGGCGGCCAGGTACTGCAGCACGGGCGCGCCCAGGCCGCCCGCGCCGATCACACCCACGCGCGCGGCCCGCAGCCGGCGCTGCCCCTCGAGCCCCACGCCGGGCAGCAGCAGGTGCCGGGCCGCACGCGCGGTCTGCTCGGGCGTGAGCGCGGGTCCGGGTGCGACGAGCGGGTCGATCCTCACGGGCCCAACCTACGGGCGCCGTCGCGGGTCAGCCGAAGTCGAGCAGGTCCTCGAGCCACGACTCGCGCTTCTTCTTGCGGCGGTAGCGCGGGTCGTCGTACCGGGGGTCGCGCGACGGCGCTCCGTAGCGGTCGTCCCGCCGGTCCTCACGCCGGTCGTCGTACCGCTCGGCCGGGCGCGGGTCGGCGTACCGCGGGTCGGGGTACGCGGTGCGCGTGTCCCCGGGGGGCGTGCCATACGCAGGTGCCGCGGGTTGCGCGGCCGCGCGGTCGAGGATCTTGTCCAGCTCCCCGCGGTCCAGCCAGATCCCGCGGCACGTCGGGCAGTAGTCGATCTCCACACCCTGCCGCTCGGTCATCACGAGCTCGGCCTGGTCGACGGGGCACCGCATGCGCAGCTCCTGAAGGGTCTCGGCGGACGGTCAGGGGTTCAACGACCGGACCCGCCCGCAGGTGCCCGTGCGCGTCACAGCCCGCGCTGCCACGCCACGATCCGGTCCACGGCCTCGGCCACCACGGCCGGCGAGGACGCGAACGACAGCCGCACGTACCGGTGCCCGTCCACGGGGTCGAAGTCGGTGCCGGGCGTGAGCGCCACGCCCGCCTCGTCGAGCAGGCGCGCGCACCACGTCACGGAGTCCAGGCCCGACGCGGACACGTCGCCGTACAGGTAGAACGCGCCGTCGGCGGGTGCGACGTGCGTCCAGCCGAGCTCCGGCAGGCGCGCCAGCAGCAGCGCACGGGACTCGGCGTAGCGCTCCACGTTCTCGCGTGCCGCGGCCATGCCCGCCGCGGAGAACGCCGCGACGCCGGCGTGCTGTGCGAGCGCGGGCGGGCACAGCGCGACGTTGCCCGCGAGCGCGTCGACCGGGCCCACCAGGTCGTCGGGCAGCAGCAGCCAACCCAGCCGCCACCCCGTCATGGCCCAGTACTTGGAGAACGAGTTCACGACGACGGCACCCGCGTCGAGGTAGCGCGCGGCCGTCGCGACCTGCGCGGACGTGTACGTGATGCCGTGGTAGATCTCGTCGCTGACCAGGCGGACGCCGTGCTCGCCGCACCACGCCGCGAGCGCCTCGAGCTCGGCGGCGTCGATCATGGTGCCGGTCGGGTTCGCGGGCGACGCGACGACCAGGCCCGTCAGCGGGGCGCGGGCGTGCGCGGCCTCGAGCATCGCCACGGTCGGCTGGAACCGGCTCTCCGGCCCGCACGCCAGCTCGACGACCTCGCACCCGAGCGCCGCGAGGATGTTGGTGTAGGCGGGGTAGCCGGGCCGCGCGAGCGCGACACGGTCACCCACGTCGAACGCGGCGAGGAACGTCAGCATGAACCCGCCCGAGGACCCGGTGGTGACCGCGATGCGTGCGGGGTCCACGTCCAGGCCGTACCAGCCGGCGTAGTGCGCGGCGATCGCGGCCCGCAGGCCCGGCGCACCGAGCGCCTCGGTGTACCCCAGGTCGCCGCTGGTCAGCAGCTCGACCGCGCGCTGCCGCACCACGTCCGAGGCACCGGTCGACGGCTCCCCCGCGCACAGGTTGAGCACGTGCTCACCCGCGGCGCGGCGCGCGTTGGCCGCCGCGATGATCTCCATGACGGCGAACGGCGGCACGTGCGCGCGGGCGGCGACCTTCATGGCCCCATCCTGCCGCGCGCGTGGCGGATCAGGCGCGCGCGGCCAGCTGCTCCCGCACGTGCTCGACCACGTGGTCCGCACCGGCCTCGAGCTGCGCAAGGCACACCTCGAAGTCGCGGATGCCGCCGTACCAGGGGTCGTCGATGTCGAGCACGTGCTCGGGCTCACCCGGCGCCACGTCCGGCGCGGCCGGGTCGAACCGCCGGTACAGCACCACGTGGTCCACGCTCGCGTCGGGCGCACCCGCGGCGAGCCGCCGCAGCGCACGCGCGTGCTGGGCCGTCATCGGCAGCACCAGGTCGCGCGACGCGAGCTCGCTGGGCGTGATCCGGTGCGCGCGGTGCCCGTCGTCCACCAGGTACCCGTGCGCCTGCAGCACCGCCTCGGCGCGCGGGTCGATCGGGTTGCCGTGCTCCTCGTCGGACACGCCCGAGGAGTCCACCACCACGCGGTCACCCAGCCCGGCCCGGGCGAACCGGTCCCGCAGCACGATCTCCGCCATCGGCGACCGGCAGATGTTGCCGGTGCACACCGTCATCACGCGATACGTCACGCGCACATCCTGGCCCACGGCGCGTGCGGGCGGGGACCCGTCGCCCCCGCCCGCACGCGCGGTCAACGGACCGTGAGGGTGCGTGCGGTCGTGGCCGAGCGGTACGACGGACCCCCGAGGTAGGTGGCCGTCACGCGGGCCGTGCGCTGCGCGGCCGGGAGCGTCACGACGACGGTCCCGTCCCGCAGCACGCGCTTCGCGACCGTGGTGGCCCCCACCCGCACGACGACCGTGCCGGTGGGCGTGGCACCCGCGCCGCTCACGCGGACCACGACAGCCGGGCGGCTGCCCTTGGCCACGGTCCACGACGCGGCGGCGAGGCTCATGCGCGGCGTCGCCTTCGTGACCTGCAGCGTCGCGGACGACGACGAGCCCGCGACATGCGTGGTGCCCGCCCAGACCGCGGTGAGCCGGTGCGAGCCGACGGCCAGGCGTGCCGGGAGCGTCACGGTCGCGGTGCCGCGTGTGCCGCTGACCAGCAGGGTCGCGGTGCCGAGCACGCGCGTGCCCTCGCGCACCTCGACCCGTCCGGACGGTGCGGCGGCGGTGCCCGTGACCGCGACCTTGACCTTCGCGGCCGTGCCGTACGCGACCCGCGGGGCGACCAGCGTGGTCGTCGTGCGCGTCGCCGCGCGCGTCACCGTGACGGTGACGGTCGACGACGACGAGCCCGCGACGTCCGTGCCCGACGGCGTGAGCTCGGCGGTGAGCCGGTGAGTACCGGCGCCGAGCGTGACCTCGGCGGACGCAGCTCCGGCCGACGAGCCGGCCGCAACAGGTGCCGTCGCGAGCGTCCGCTCGCCGTCGCGGAACGTCACCGTGCCCGCGGTGGCGGGGGTGACGGTCGCGGTGAGCGTCTGGCGCTCGCCGTACCGCAGGCTCCCCGTGACGGTGAGCTCGGTGCTCGTCGTGCTCGCGCCGAACACCGCGCTGCGCGTCCCGAGGTCGAGCAGCACGGTCTCACCCGTGGCGTCCGCGAGCGCGTCGTTGTCGGTGATGGCCCAGACCGTGCCGTCTCCCGCGATCGTCAGACCCTCGAGCTTCTCCTGGGTCCAGCCCGCGGTCGCCCGCAGGTCCGGCAGGACGTCGCGCGCGAGCGTCTTGGTGAGCGTGCCCACCGTCCCCGGGGCGGGGTCGCTCGCGGGGACGTCCACGGTGTAGACGCGCTTGACGGCCGCGTTCGGGCCGTTGAGCTTGTCGCGTTCGATCACGGCGAGCGTGTCCGCGTCGACCGCGACCACCTCGGACAGGCCGATCCAGTCGCCGGCCGTGGCCGTGGTCTCGAGCGGGTACGCGAACCACGCCCACGCCCCCGTCGCGACGTCGTAGCGGCCCAGCCGTGCCGCGCCGCCCAGCCCGCCGGGGTCCGTGGTCAGGCCACGCTGCAGCGCGACCCACACGTGCTCGCCCGCGGCGTCGTCGAGCGTGGTCACGCCCTCGATCCCCCACTTGGTCAGGCCCGCCGCGACGTCGGCCGGGAGCGAGACGCGCTCGACGACCGCACCGTACGCGTTGGTCCGCACGATCTGGTTGGCCCCACCGGTCGCGCCCTCGACGCCCAGCCAGAACCCACCGCCCGCACGCGTGGCCACGCCCTCGACGTCGAGCGTCACGCCCGCGCCGCCCTCGGTCACGCGCAGCTGGCGGTCGATCACGGCGGGTGAGCTGCTCACGTCGATCGAGAGCAGGCGCGTGTCCTTGTAGGCGGCGTCGGTGGCGGACCACAGCCGCTCGTCGTCGCGGCGGTCGGCCGCGAGCGCGCCGAGTGCGCCCCAGCCGATGGGTGCGCCCGCGGCGTCCGCGGAGACGACCGACGGGAAGTCCGCGCCACCCGCGTGGGCGGCACCGCGGCCGAACACGGTCACGGCGGAGCGCACGCCCGCCGACGCCGCGTCGGTCTCCGAGGACACCAGAAGCAGGTCGCGGCCGGGCACGGGCAGGATGCCCTCGGGGCCGTTGGTCGTGGCCAGGACCTGGGTGAACACGGGGTGCACCGGGTCGCTCACGTCGTACACCGCCACGAAGTTGGACCGCTCCGAGCCGACGAACGCGTACGGCGTCCCGCCCAGGGTCGCGACCGCGAGGCCCTCGATCTCGACGCCCTTCTTGGCGGCCCGGTCCTCGGTGTGCAGACCCACGCGCACGGCGAGGCGCTCGAGCTCGGCGCCCGCGTCCCACACCACGGCGCCCGTGGTGGTGTCCAGCACGGACCAGCCGCGCGTCCCACCCTTCCAGTCGCCCTCGTTCGCGATCGCGACGTGCGTGGCGTCCAGCCACCCGATCGCGTCGGGCTCACGCGGCACCGCGGGGATGGCGCCCGTCTGCGAGATGACGCCGTCCTTGACCGTGTCGATCCCCGCGACGGCCTGCGTGCCCGCGGAGAACACGTCCGTGATGGCGCCGCTGGCGACGTCCACCAGCACGATCCCGTTGTTCTCCTGCAGCGTCACGGCCACCGTGCTGCCCGTCGGATCCACCGCGACGTACTCGGGCTCGGGGTCCTGCGGGGTGTCGAGCCCCGCGGCGACGAAGGACGGCAGCGCCTCGTCGCCCGCGGTGAACGGCACGGTGCGCAGCGACCAGTCGGCGGGTGCGGCCACGTCGGGCAGGTCCACGAGCACGAGCGAGCCGCCCGGCAGCTGCGGCAGGTCGCCCTTCGCGGCCCCGGCGGGGGTCGCGTCCTCGTCGCGCTGGTTCTCGATCGCGATCGCCGCGTGCCCCTTGTCCGGCGTGAGCGCGATCGAGTCGGGCTGGCCCGGCAGGTCCAGCGTGCGGACCACCCGGTGCGTCGCGAGGTCCACGACGACGAGCGCGCCCGACGGCTCGATGAACGACGCGGACGTGTCCACGACGACGAGCACGTAGCCGCCGACGACGGCCACCGACGTGGGCTCGGCGTGCGCGCCCACGCCGAGGTCCGCGGCCAGGTCGAGCGTCCCGGCCCCGACCGGGTGCGCGGGGTCGGTGATGTCCACGAACCCGATCCGGCGCGCGAGCGCGTCGGTGTGGACGAACGTGGTGCCGTCCTCGCTGACCGCGGAGATCTCCGCGACCGTCGGGTCGGCGGCGTCCGTGCCCGCAGGGCGGTTGAGGTAGACCGGGTAGGTGGCCAGCCGGTGGAACGCGGCGTCGGCCGCCGGCGCGGTCCAGCCCGCGTCGGACCAGCCGGGTGCGGGCGGCGCGGCGGCGACCGCGGGTGCGCAGGTCAGGCCAGTGGCGGTGAGCGCCACCGTGACGGCGACGGCGGGTGCGGCGGCGCGGCGCGGTGCGCGGACGGGCGCACGGCGGGGGCGTGCAGGCAGCATCGGGTCTCCTCGAGGACGTGGTCGGGGGCAGCGTCGTGCCCGCCGGTGTCCGGTGCCCGAACCCGTGGTGAACGGTCCGCGGCGGCTGCCTGACCAGGGCGCTGCGCAGGCCGATGGTCCCGGGGGCTCCCCCGGAAGGGCTTCGCCGTGTACGCTGGCACCTGCGTTCATGTCGCGGGCACTGTCCGCTGCGCTCTTCGGTTCCGCATCGAAGCAGGACCGCGAGCCAGGACGGCGCCCGTCGTCACCCGATCCACCTCCGCGCTGGTCGTGCGGAGCGAGAGCAGTCATCATCATCTTCACCTTTCTTGATCACCTGTCCCCGACAGGTCCCCGGTCTGTGACGCCCCGCTGGCGCCAGGCCGACATGGACCTCTGGGTCGCCACCGTCGACGACGAGTACGCGGGCCTCGCCCAGCGCGCCTCCGACGGTCTCCACGTCAGCGACCGCTACTCGCGGCCCGTCGGCGTCGTCGCGACCTGGCCCGAGGCCTCCGCGCTCCTGCACCCCGCCGCAGCGCCGCGGCCCCTGCCGTGCACGGCCCCCGGCCGCGCGGCTGCCCACCACACCGCGAGCTCACGCCGAGCCCGCGCCCACAACCGTCCGCGCCCTGAGGGTCGCGGCGAGCGAGGTCGCGCCCGCGACCGCGCCCCTCGAACGAGAGAAGACATCATGGCCACCGGAACTGTGAAGTGGTTCAACGCGGAGAAGGGCTACGGCTTCATCGCCCCCTCCGACGGCTCCGCCGACGTGTTCGCGCACTACAGCGCGATCGCGACGAGCGGTTTCCGTACCCTCGAGGAGAACCAGCAGGTCGAGTTCGACGTCGCGAGCGGCCCCAAGGGCCCGCAGGCGGAGAACATCCGCCCGCTGTGACGAGCTCCCCACCGGTCGCCTCGCCGTGAGGCCGGCGACCGGTGGCGATCCTCGGGGGCTGCGCGCGAGCGCGGCCCCCTTCGTCGTCCCCGGCGCGCTGCACCCCGTACCCGCGCCGTGGGACGACGAAGCCCCGGTACCCGCCGAGGGTCCGGGGCTTCGTCGTGCGGGCGGTGCGCTCGCTCAGACCTTGCGGAAGCGCGCGACCACGTGGCACTCGAACGGGTCACGTGCCGCGAGGCCGACCTCGTTGAGGTACCGCACGACGATCGCGTACGAGCGGAACAGGCTCGTCTCGGTGTACGGCACGTCGAGCACGCGGCAGTGCTCGCGCACCAGCCGGCGCGCCTGGGCCAGGTGCGGCCGCGGCATGCTCGGGAACAGGTGGTGCTCCACCTGGTAGTTCAGGCCCCCCATGAGCCACGTGGCCCACCAGCCACCCGCGACGTTGCGGGAGGTGCGCACCTGCTTGGTGAAGAAGTCCAGCTTGGCGTCCCGCGCGACGATGGGCATGCCCTTGTGGTTGGGCGCGAACGACGCCCCCATGTAGACACCGAACACCGCGAGCTGCACGCCCAGGAACGCGAAGGCCATGCCGAGCGGCAGCAGCCAGAACACCGGCGCCCAGAACAGCACGAACCGCACGGCGATCAGGCTGAGCTCGGTCGCGCGGCCCTTGACCTCGCCGCGCGCCAGCAGGTGCTGCAGGCCCAGGCGGTGCAGGTTCAGGCCCTCGAGCGTCAGCAGCGGGAAGAACAGCCAGCCCTGCCGACGCGTGATGAAGCCGAGCAGGCCGGACGCCTTGGCGGCGTCCTCCTCGATGAACGAGATCGTGTCGACCTCGATGTCCGGGTCCTTGCCGACGCGGTTGGGGTTCGCGTGGTGACGGTTGTGCTTGGTGTTCCACCACGACGAGCTCACGCCGACCACGCCGCACGCGAGGATCTGGGCCAGGCGGTCGTTGGCGGGGCCGCCGGCCAGGACCTGCTTGTGCGCGGCCTCGTGCGTGACGAACGCCGTCTGCGTGAACAGGATGCCGAGCCCCGCGGCGATGAGGAGCTGGAACCAGCTGTCGCCCAGCAGCAGGAAGCCGGCGAGCGCGGCGGCGAAGCCGACGACGAGCGCGGCACCCACGCCGCCGTAGAACGCGTACGCGCGGCGCAGCAGGCCACGGTCGCGGACCATCTGCGCGACCTGCGTGTACGCATGCGTCAGGTGCGGGAACGAGGTGTCCCGGGCGACCGTCGGGCGGAATCCGTCACGCAGCGCGGTCGCGGGGAGGGGGGTAGAAGTGGCGATGAGCACCTGCCGGGTGTGTGGCCCGCGCGGCGGGCGTCGTTGCCAAAGGCGTGTGCCTATCGCCATGCCACAGTAACCCGGGGTGTCCGGATCGCGCCGGACGGTCCGGTGAACGGACTGTGCGGATCTGCCGCGGGCGCGGGACAGCCCGTGGGCCGGGCCCCTGACGGGGCCCCGCCGCGAGGGACGAGGTCGCGGCTCCCACGGGCTGCGGTGACTGCCGGTGGTCCGCTCACCGCCCCGCCGGTGTCCTGACCGGTGAGGCGCGGCGGGTGCAGTCCGTCCGAGTTCCTCGGGCGACTAGCGGGCAGTCACCTCTCGCGTCCGGTAGAGCTTCATCTCTCGGACCACCTCCTTCCGTGTGTGCCGACGACGCTACGCCGGGGCCGGGGGGCCGCCCAGCGAATATCCGGGGCCTACGGGTGCGGCACGGTCGCGCGCAGCTCCACGTCCTCCGAGAGCGTCTCGACCACCAGCGCCAGCAGGTCCTCCGGGTCCTCCGTGGCCACCAGGTAGAAGCCGCCGACGACCTCGGTGATCTCGCCGAACGGGCCGTCGGTGACACCCGGCGCGGTGCCCGCGCGGCGCCGCACCACACGGCCCGTGCTCGCCGACTGCAGCTCCTCGCCGCCGACGATCGTGTGGCCGCGGCCGGCCGCGAGCGCCCGGAAGCGTCCGTGCGCGGCCTCGTTGGCCGCACGCTCGTCGTCCGTGCGGGCCGCCCACGCGGTCTCGTCGCCGTGCAGCAGGAGCAGGTGGGTCGCCTGGGACATGGGTTCCTCCTCGAGGGGCGCGACGGGTCGGTCCCGCCGTCACGGGGGTGACGCCCGACGCCCACCGGCTTCGACACCAGGCCGCAGGCCCGGCGCCAGGTGGCAGAGTTGGCCGCGTGATGCTCAAGAGCACGGCCGACGTGGCCGCCATGCGGCCGGCCGGGAAGTTCGTCGGCGGCGTCCTCTCGTCGTTGCAGGAGGTCGCCCGCGTCGGCATGACGCTGCAGCAGCTCGACGACCACGCACACCGGATGATCGACGCCGCGGGCGCGCACTCCGTGTACCTCGGCTACCACCCGTCGTTCGGGGCGATCCCTTACCCGGGCGTGCTGTGCACGTCGGTCAACGACGCCGCGTTGCACGGGCTGCCCTCGTCGTACGTGCTGCAGGACGGTGACGTGCTGTCCATCGACTTCGCGGCGCAGGTGCAGGGGTGGGTCGCGGACTCGGCGATCACGTTCCAGCTGGGCACGACGACGCCCGAGGCCCAGCGCCTGATCGAGACCACCGAGCGTGCGCTGCTCGCCGGCATCGCGCAGGCCAAGGTCGGCGGGCGCATGGGGGACATCTCCGCGGCGATCGGCGACGTGGGGCACCGCGCGGGGTACGGCATCAACACGGACTTCGGCGGGCACGGCGTGGGCCGGACGATGCACGAGGACCCGCACGTCCCCAACGACGGGCGCCGGCGCAGCGGCATGAAGCTCCAGGCCGGTCTGGTGATCGCGATCGAGCCGTGGTTCATGGCGGGCGGCGACGACTACGTGATCGACCCCGACGGCTGGACGATCCGGTCCGCCGACGGCTCGCTCGCCGCACACTTCGAGCACACCGTCGCGCTCACCGCGGACGGTCCCGTGGTCCTGACGGCACGCGGCTGATGAGCGGCAACGACCGGTACGACTCCGGCGCCCGCCCGTACGACGAGCCCGCGGGCCCGGCGTGGGGCTCACCGCCGGCCCACGGCGCCATCGGACCGGCCGCGCCGTGGCAGGCCACCGCGTGGGCGCCGCCCGCGACCGACCGCGTGCCGCCCAGCGACGCGACCGTCGTGGTCGCGTGGGTGCTGGTCCTTCTCACCGGGTTCTACCTGCTGCCGTGGGCGATCGCCGCGACGCGCGGCAAGGCGGACCGGTGGGGCGTCTTCTGGCTCACGCTGCTGCTGGGCTGGACCGGGATCGGCTGGGTGATCGCCCTGATCTGGAGCGTCATGCCGCACCGGCCGCTCGTCGCGCACCCCGTGCTCGCACCCGGGTGGTACCCGCAACGTGACGGGGGCCTGGCGTACTGGGACGGCCGCGGCTGGACGGGCCACCGCGCCTGACGCCGTCAGGCCGGGACGGTGAACGTCCAGCCGGCCGCGAGCAGCCGCGGGATCAGCCGGTCGACCGCCTCGACCGTCGCGCTGCGGTCCCCGCCGCCGTCGTGCAGCAGCACCACGCCGCCCGGCGTGACGCCCCGCTCGAGGCGCTCGAGCAGCTCGTCGGCCGCGGGCGGCGGGTCCCAGTCCGCCACCGCGAGGCTCCACGCGAGCGGCCGCATCCCCAGCCGGGCCGCGACCTGCGGCGTCCCGCCCCATGCGCCGAACGGCGCCCGGAACCACGGGACCGCCACGCCCGGGACCGCTGCGTCGATCGCGGCCGCCGTCGCGCGCAGGTCCGCCTCGACGCGTTCGTCGTCCCAGGTGCTCAGGTCGTCGTGGTGCAGCGAGTGGTTGCCCAGCACGTGACCGTCCGCGACCGTCCGGCGCACCACCTCCGGGTGCTGCCGCACGTGCTCACCCCACAGGCAGAACACCGCGCGCACGCCGTGCCGCGCCAGCACGTCGAGCAGCGCGGGCGTGCTGTCCGGGTGCGGTCCGTCGTCGAACGTCAGCGCCAGCGTGGGGCCCGGGACCCCGGTGTGCTCGACGAGGCGCGGCGGCGTGGCGGTCATGCCACGATCGCACCACGTCCTGCGCCGTCGCGGGCGCCTGCGCGCGGCGTGGCGCGACGACGAGCGCCGGTGCACCCGACGCCCGCTCCCGACCCACGTCCCAGGAGGCCGCCGTGGCAGACGACAGCCCGCACCCGGACTCCGCCACGCGGCGGATCCCGGTCACGTACGCGACCTGCGCGGACGTCGTCGGACCGTTCTTCCACGGCACCCGCAACGCGCTGCCCGCCGGGACCGAGCTGGTCCCCGGCCACGGCTCGAACTACCAGGACGGGCGCGTCTCGCGGAACATCTACTTCAGCGCGCTCGTCGAGACCGCGGCGTGGGGCGCCGAGCTCGCGGCCGCGCTGCGCTACGGCGAGGGTCGCGGCTACGTCTACGTCGTCGAGCCCCTGGGCCCGTTCGAGGACGACCCGAACGTCACCGACAAGCGCTTCCCCGGCAACCCCACGCAGTCCTACCGGACGCGGCACCCGCTGCGGATCGTCGCGGAGCTCGAGGAGTGGGAGGGCCACGCGCCCGACGTGCTGCAGGGCATGCTCGACAGCCTCGCGCGGCTGCGTGCGCAGGGCCTGGACGTCATCGAGGACTGACCGCCCTTCGTCGGACGGTCACGGCGCGTCGGCGACGGCCTCCGCGAACGTGCGCCTGCCCACCGCACGGTCCGGCGTCAGGTGCCGGCCCGCCCGGAACGCACGCATCGTGCGCCCCGGGATGGGCACCGCGAGCGTCAGCGAGCGTCGGCCACGCGCCGCCGCGAGGATCCGCACCGCCTCCGCGACCGCCAGCATCTGGGGTCCGCCCATGTCCTCGACGCGCCCCGACGGCCCTGCCTCCACCAGGTCGACCAGGCGCGTCGCCACCTCGCCGACGTCGATCGGCTGCACGCGCAGCCCGCGCGGCACCAGTGCGACCGGTCCCGCGCCCAGCCGGTCCAGCAGCTGCGCGACGAACTGGTGGAACTGCGTGGTCCGCAGGATCGTCCACGGCACGCCGCCGGTCTCCACCAGCTCCTCGACGTCCCGCTTGGCCCTGTAGTAGCCGTACGGGACGGCGTCCACGCCGACGATCGAGATGTCGATCAGGTGCGCCGTGCCCGCCCCCCGTGCCGCGGCCAGCAGCCGGCCCGCCGCCTCGACGTCGTGCGCGGGCCGGTTCGGCTCGCTCGCGCAGTGCACCACCGTCCGCACGCCGTCCACCGCGGCGGTCAGCCCCGCGCCCGTGGTGAGGTCGCCGACCACGCGCTCGACGCCCGGAGCGTCATCCGTCGCCGGGTGCCGGCTGAGCACCCGCACCGCGTACCCGCGCCGCCGCAGCTCCGCGACCACCCGCCGCCCCAGCATCCCGGTCCCGCCCGTGACCAGCACCGGAGCGTCGTCGGACCATGCGGGATCGTCCACCATCAGGCCATCCTGGCAGCCCGTCGCACTGTCGCATCCGCGCGTTCAGGGCGCCCCTCGGATCGTGCTAGCCTTCTGCAGCGCGCGCGAGTGGCGGAACGGCAGACGCGCTGGCTTCAGGTGCCAGTGTCCGAAAGGGCGTGGGGGTTCAAATCCCCCCTCGCGCACACATGTGATGTCGCAGGACATCCGCAACAGGCCGGACCCTCAGGGTCCGGCCTGTTGTCGTTCCGGTCGCTGCTGGCGAGATCGACGGTTGGCTCGAACCGGTGCTCGTCGCGACCCCCCGGGACCAGCCGGGACGCGGACCCGGCGCGCAGCCGGTCGCCAGCGATCGTCCACGAACTCGCTCTGATGGGAGCCGTAGAAGCACGAGAGCCCCGCACCGGGAGGTGCGAGGCTCAAGGCGATGCGGGAGGCCTGAAGGCGTCCTGCATGTTCGAGGCTACGCGCGGCGTGCCCCGCACGACGTCGACGGCGAGGACGCGTCCGGCCGGCGCGCACCCGTCCGTTGGGACGGCGTCCGCACCCAGTGGGCCGGTTGCGGATGCGGGGCGGGGGCGGGGGTGCGCACCCTGGGGGACACCCACCCGGAGGCACCGCGTGCGCGCGGCCCTCGTCCCGGCACCCTGGGAGAGACCGTGACCGACGAGTCCAGCGTCGCCAAGGCGGGCGCGCCCGCGCCCGACGACGCACGCAAGCCCGAGTCACCCACGCACCTGACGCGCCGCTCCTGGCGGTACGTGCTGAGGTCCACCGTGCGCGAGTTCAGCGAGGACCAGTGCACGGACCTGGCCGCCGCGCTGACCTACTACGCGGTGCTCGCGCTCGCGCCCGCCGCGATCGCGGTGCTCTCGGTGTTCGGCCTGGTCTCCGACCCGCGCTCCATGGTCGAGGACGTGCTGGGCGTGGTCGAGGACGTCGGCCCGGACTCCGCGGTGGACAGCGTGCGCCCCGTGCTCGAGCGCCTCACCGAGGCGCCCGCCGCGGGGCTCGCGTTCGTCGTCGGCCTCGCGCTCGCGCTGTGGTCGGCGTCGGGGTTCGTGGCCGCGTTCGGACGCGGCATGAACCGCATCTACGAGGTCGACGAGGGCCGCCCCGTGTGGAAGCTGCGGCCCGCGCTGCTGCTGGTCACGCTCGTGCTGGTGCTGATCGCGGTGCTGGTCGCGGCCATGCTGGTGCTGTCCGGGCCGGTCGCGCAGTCCGTCGGCGACACGCTCGGGCTGAGCGGCGTGGTGGTCACGGTGTGGCAGGTGGTGAAGTGGCCGCTGGTGCTGGCGCTCGTGGTCGTGGCGGTCGCGGTGCTGTACCACTGGACGCCCAACGTGCGGCAGCCGCGGTTCCGCTGGATCAGCGTCGGCGCGGCGGTCGCGATCGTCGTGTGGGCGCTGGCCTCCGCCGGGTTCGCGCTGTACGTGAGCGCGTTCGGCAGCTACGACACGACGTACGGCTCGCTCGCCGGCGTGGTCGTGCTGCTGCTGTGGCTGTGGCTGAGCAACCTGGCGCTGCTGTTCGGTGCCGAGCTGGACGCCGAGCTCGAGCGCGGACGTGAGCTCCAGGGCGGCATCGCCGCCGAGGAGACGCTCCAGCTGCCGCCGCGGGACACGCGCGCGAGCGACAAGCGCCGCGCCAAGCACGACGAGGCCGTGCGGCGCGGCCGCGAGCTGCGCACGCAGGCCGCACCGCCCGACGACGAGCGCGGGGGCTCGTGACCCGTCGTCGGGCGGTGCGTGACCTCAGCGGCGGCCGGGCCGCCGGCGCGTGCGGGAGATCAGCACCAGCCCGACGCCGGCCACGAGCAGCGCCACCAGGGCGCCCAGCGCGCCGGCCAGCTCCAGACCGGTGAGGGGGAGCTCACCGGAGGGGCCGTCGGGATCGGCCGGCGGGCCGACGGGCGGGTCCACCGGCGGGTCCACGGGCGGATTGCCGGCGAAGTGGTTGACGAGCCGCACCACGGCCTGCCCCGGGGCCGTCGTCGTCGCGAGGCCGTCCACCGAGACGCGCACCCCCGCGCCCGTGATCTCGCCGGTGCCGTCCACGGTCACCGTCCAGGTGGTGCGCTCGGCGCCGCCGGTCTCGGTCTCCGTGAGCACGCACGACGCGCCCACGGGGAGCCCGGTGTAGCGCGCACGCAGCGTCGGGGCCCGCAGCACGCGCTCGGCACCGCCCGGGACGGCGAGCTCGGCGTCGCGCCACGTGCACGCGAGCTCGACGACGAACGGCCCGGCCGCACCGTCCGCGGTCGGGTCGCCCGCGATCTCCTTGACGACGTCGAGCGACGTGACGTCGAACGTGTTGGTCACGGTCACCACCGCGGTGGACACGGCCTCTCCGGACGCCGGGGCGTCGATGCGCACCAGGCCGTCCGCGGGGCTCGTCGTCACGCGCGTCGCACCGCCGTCGGACGTCTCCTGCACGGTGCACGCGGTGCCCACGGGGTAGGTGCCGAACGTGCGGGACTCGCCTGCGCGGAGCGTGAACTCCTCGTCGAGCACCGTGACGCCCCGGGACGTGCACACGGCCGAGAACCCGAACGGTCCGGCACCCAGCTGGGCCGCCCCGTCGCCGTCGACGACCTTGCGGACCTCGAGGACGCCCGCGTCGAACCCGTTGGTCACCGTGACCTCGCCGGGCACCACGCCGACGACGACGGTCGCCTGGCCGTCGGTGGTCTCCACGACCCCGTCGCCCACGACGACGACGCGCTCGGCGCCGCCCCGCTCGGTCTCCCGCAGGCCGCACGTCGCCCGGGCGGGGATGGTGCCCGGGGGCGTCGTGAAGGTCTGGCCGGCCCGCACGTCGAACCGCAGCTCGGGAGCGCCGTCGAACAGCACCGTCTCGCCGGTGACCGCGACCGTGCAGGACAGCGTGAACGAGAACGGGCCGTCCACGCCGGCCGTCGCGGCCGTGTCGAGCCGCTTCGTCACGGACAAGCCGCTGTAGAGGTAGGTGTTGGTCAGGGTCGCCACCTGGTCGGTCGGGACGTCGTCCTGGGCCGCCGCGGGTGCGGCGATCACGACGTGCACCGGTCCGGTCCGCTCGGCCTCTCCCGCGTCGCCCGGCGCACCGGACTCGGTGACGTCGCACTCCGTGCCGACCGGGAGCCCGTCGATGCGGGCCAGGTAGCCGGTCGCGTCGTCGAGCGTGAGCTCCGCGTCCGCGCCCAGGTCCAGCCGGGTGCCGTCGAGCGTGCAGACCACGTTCGCGGTGAAGGACGTCGGCGCGAACGCGGCGGCCGGGCCGGTGACGGCCTTGCGCACCTCGAGCGGCCCGGTGAGCACCTCGACGCCCATCTTGGCGGGCGCGATGGTCTTCCAGCCCGTGGCACCGAGGTCGCGGTACTTCACGCCGAACTGGTTCCAGGCGACCACGTCGTCGGCGGCCGGGCCGGCCGGCACGCCGTCGAGCGAGTCCGCGTCCGCGTCCGCGTCCGCGAGCACGTTCGTGGAGGAGAACGTGACGTCGACGAACTGACCGGACAGGAGCGCCCCGGCCGGTGTGGTCCGCAGGTCGACGCGCACGCGCAGGCCGGTGACCGAGTCCCACGGCGTGGTCGGGCCTACGGCCGCCCACTGCTCGCCGTTCTGCTCGCACACCGGGCTCGTCGGCAGGCCCGTCCAGGTGCCCCGGCAGGACGCGGCGGTCGTGGTCACCTCGGTCACCACGGTCGCGCCCGCGGGCGCGGTCACGTGCAGCGACTCCGCGACCAGCTGCGGCCGGAACGCCGAGCCGCGGGACGCGCCGGAGATGATCATCGCGTCGTCGGGCGCGGCCAGCGGGTCGAACACCGTGAGGTCCTCGACGCTCGTGGTGCCGCCGTTGACCACGCGCAGCACCCAGTCGTCCGTGCCGCCCACCTGCGAGCGCGCGATGCACGGGGTCCGGTAGTAGTCACCGCCGGTCGCGTGCACGAGCGGCGCGCACTCCTGGCCCGCCGCGGTCGCTGCGCCCGGGACGGACCCGCGCACACCCTTGACCGTGAACAGGTTCGGGCCGCCACGCGGCGAGACGTGGTCCGTCGCGCCGCAGGTCGTCGGGTCCTGCGCCCACGCACCCGTGACCGGCCGGGTCGGGTCGAGCGGTGTGCACGCGTCGAGCGGCTGCGCCGTCGTGACCGTCATGGTGTTGGTGGCGCGGTCGGACTCGGCGAGGCCCGGCTGCAGCTCGAGCATGAGCCGCACCGTGACGGACTCGCCGGGATCGAGCGTGCGGCCGTCCTGCGGCCAGGTCAGCACCAGGTCGGAGCCGTCGCGGTCGACCGTCACGTCGTCGGACATCTGCCCGTCGTCGTCGGTGGTCACCACGGGTGCCGCCTCCCCGGTCCAGACGAGCGACGGCGGCAGCTGGTCGCGCAGCTCGGTGACCGTGAGGTAGCCCGTGCCGGTGTTGGTGAACCGCAGGTCCCAGGGCACGGCGGTGCCCACGTCGACCGTCCGGTCACCCTCGTTCGCGAGCTTGGACACCGCCAGCCGGTGCGTCCCCTCGGAGAGCGTGACGACCGCGGACCTCGACCGCTCCTCGGACACCTCGCCCGTGAGCCGGTCGCTCTGCACGACGACCGTGTTCTGCACGGGCGCCGCGGGCGTGTCGATCGCGATGGCCGTGCCGTCCTCGCGCGTCTCGTCCCTCAACCGCACCGTGAACGCGGCGCTCGCCGTCCAGCCCGGTGCCGGGATCGCGCGGGAGAAGAACCCGCCGTCGGCGCGCAGGAACGTGAAGCGGATCCCCTGCACGCGTGCGAGGTCGGCCCCGGACACGGGCAGCTGCACGGTCCCGGGCGTGGCGGCGGTGCCGCTGACCCAGGTGCGCACGCCGTCCGCGCCGAACGGTCCGAGCACGTCGACGCGGACGCGGTCGGCCCCGGCGGGCAGGCTGATCGCGCCCAGCCCCACCAGGTCGAACCGGTCCCAGAAGTCGGGTGAGCCGTCGACGTCGTCGCGCAGCCGGACCTCGGCGGGGGCCAGCGTGCTGGTCGCCTGCGTGGCGCCGAGCGTCACCGTGAGGGGCTCGGCACGGCGCGGCGCCGTCAGCGTCGCGGGGCTGATGGACTTGTTCGCGAGCACGTCGATGTCGCCGCCCGTGAGCGGGACGTGCGCGTCGTCGGTGCCGGCGGCCAGCGCCGTCGGGGCGAGCACCGGGTCGTACGACTGCGCGTACGCGTGGTTCTCGACGTCCACCGACCGACCCGCGGCGAGCTGCTGGACCTCACCCGAGCTGCGCAGGTGCGTGCGCAGGCGCGTGGTCAGCGTGAGGGTCAGCACGTCGTCCCGGCTGATGGTGCCGCCGGTCGTGGCGGGGTCCGTGCCCTGGAACGTCACGCTCACCCCGACGACGTCCGCGAGCTGCGCGGGCGTCATCGCGACGAGGGCGGCCGCGGTCGTGGACTCGCTCGTGTAGCCGGTGCCGTCGTACCGCAGGAGCCAGGCGACGGACCGGGTCAGGTCGACCTCGGCCGGGACGGACGCCGCGAGCTGGACGCGCGTCAGGTCGAACCGGTCGAACATGCTGGGCGCGCTGCCCGGCGCGAGCCAGTCGACCGTGGCGGCGAACGGGTCGGCCGTGGCCTGCGCGAGCGCGCAGCCCTGCTGGACGTCGAAGTCCGAGCACGCCGGGTCCGTCACGCGGACGTAGGACGCCTTGGCCACCGAGTCGTTGCGTGCCGTGATCGTGAACGTCCGCACCGGCCAGCTGCCCGCGTCGACGGTGTCCGGCCGCGGCACGTAGAGCGGCGTGGTCGGGGTCACCGACTTGGCGATCACGACGAGCGGGACGGCGTCGGTCACGACGATGTCGTCGTGGTCGGTCCCGACCGCGTCGGGCCCACCGGCGAGCCGCGTCCCGCGCGCCTCGACGGTGTTCCGGACCACGCCGGGCTCACCGGTGCCGAAGTCCGTGGTGCCGGTCACCCACTCCTGCGCGGACCGGCGGACCTGGCGCACCTGCCAGTCGAGGACGAATGCACGGTCGGTCGAGGCCGCCGCCACGCCGGTCCCGGGGGCCGGGGCGAACGGGTCGAACGCGGCACCCAGCTCACGTGCGGCCTCACGCGCGGCGGTGTCCTCCTCGAGCACCACACGCACGCCGCGCGCGTCCGCGCGCTGCTGGGCGCTCAGCGTGAGCCCGACGAACCCGGTGGAGGACGTCCAGCCCCCCGCCGGTGGTGCCACCGTCGCCCACGCGAACCCGCCCGCACCGTCCGGCAGGAACAGCTCGACGGCCGTCACGCGGTCGTACCGCAGGTACCAGCCGTTGCTGAACGGGGTCGACGAGGTGGCGACGGGGCGGACCCGCACCAGGTCGAACGCGTCGAACACCGTGTCGGCGACCGCTGCCGGAGCGGCCGGGTCGCTGATCGCGACCGCGGACAGGCCCGTGCGGCTCCGCCACGTCAGGGTCGTCGAGCGCTGCTGCCCGGACTGCGCGGCGACGGTCGCGCTCGACCACCGCTTGTCCACCGAGACGTCACCGACCCCGGGGGGTGTGGGCTCGACGACGCCGTCGTCCCCCGCATCCGCGCCGCCGGTCACGGGCGTGCCGCCGTCGGTCTCGCCCGAGCCCTGCGCGGCGGCCGCGTTGGTCAGCGCCGTCTGGCCCGTGGCGAGCGGGCCCCCGGTGCGCAGCGTGCCCCGCGCCGTGGTCACCAGGTACGGGACCACGGTGACGTTCTCCTCGAAGCCGTCGGCGTCGGTGAACGCGAACCGCACGCCCGTCACGTCCCGCAGGTCCACGCCCGGGGGAAGCGCGCCGGTGAGCGCGGCGGCGTCGAGCTCGAGCAGCCAGGTGGCGCCGCGAGCCGGCTCGGTGGCGACCGTGACCCACGTGCCGACCGCGGTCTGCACCTGGACCTCGACCGCGACGCCCGACGGCACCTGGGTGGGCGCGACCGCCTCGAGGTCGAACGCGTTCCAGAAGCCGGTGGCCGCGCCGTCCCACGCATCGGTCACGGTCAGCTCGTCGGCGGTGACGTACGACGAGGACACGCGCAGGTCCGTCTCGAGCTCGACGACCGCGCGGTCGCCCGGACGCACCGCGGTGCCGGGGCGCACCGTCTTGACGAGGTCGACCCCGATCGAGGCGGGGAGCTCGGTGAGGCGCGCGGTGTCGGTGCCGGTCGCGGTGGTGCCGTTGGGCGCTGTGACGGTGACCGTCGCGGTGTTGTCGAAGCTCGCCGGGGCGCCGGTGGTGCGCTCCACGGTGCCGACCGCCACCTCGAGGCGCGCTGGATCGGCGTTCGGGGCGATGACCCCGGTGAACACCACCTCGAACCCGGTCACGTGCACGGCGCCGGGCGTGCTGGGACCGGCCGGCACCTCACCCCGCGCGAGGCCGACCTCCTGCGTCCCCCCGTCGGACAGGTGGTACACGACGCTCGCGGCCGTGGCGCCCGTGGGCCACTGCGGCGCGGTGGCGAACCCGCCGAACGACGGGTCGACCCCGAAGAAGCCCAGGTCGGCCACGCGGAGCTCCGCGACCGCGACGTCGGACGTCTGCGCCGCGACGAGCGACAGCGTGCTCGACTGGCCCGCGGAGACGCGCTGCGGGGAGAAGTCCTTGGTGATCTGCGTGCCGAGCCTCGCCGGGACCACCTGATACGGCGCCTGCGCGGACCGCGTCACGGGCGCGTGGCCCGCGAGCGCGGCGGTCCCGGACACCACGTTGGTGACGGAGTGGGTCGCCGTCGACAGGTCCGTGCCCGACACGCGGTCGGTGGCGCGCTGCGTGACGTCCAGGTCGAGCGCGAGCCGTGCACCGACCGGCAGGTCGCCCTCGCACGTGATCCGCACGCCCGCGACGTCGGCCGCCGCGACGCCCGCGGGCAGCGCGACACCGTCGTCGGGGTCACCCAGGACCCACCTCCACGCGCCACCGGCGAGCACGTACGCATCGACGCGCACCGTGGAGCACTGCGCGGGCACGGCGGACGACGCGAGACCGTCGAGGTCGACCAGCCGGAACGGGTTGGTCGCGGGGAGCGCGGACGCACCGTCCGGTGCGGCCGCGGGCTCCTGCAGCACCAGACGGTCGACGCGGGCGTTCGACGCGTTCGTCGTCGAGATCGCGATCGCCGACGCGCCACCCTCGTCGAACGCCTGCGAGGCGGGCGACCACGTCTTCGTCGTCGCGACGTCGACCACGATCGGGACGACGACGTGCACGGTCGCCGAGTCGTCCGCCGGCGCGGAGTTGCTCGCGGTGACGGTCGCGTCGTTGTCGAGCGTCACGTCGGTGCCGGGGGCCAGGTCGGTGGGCACCTTGACGGTCATGTCGACGGTGAACGTCAGGCCGGCCTGGATGCCGGTACCGGTCGGGCTGACCGTCGGCTGCGTGAACGCGACCCGCAGCTGGGTGTCGGCCGCGATGGTCGTCGGCGCGGTGGCGCTGGTGACACCCGCCGACGTCCACGTCGCCGCGTAGGTCAGCGCCGGCTGCGAGGCCTTGAACGTGACCCCGGTGAGCGTGTGACCCGCGAGGTCGCCCATCGTGTCGACCAGCACGGCATCGAGGCAGGACGCCTCAGAACACGTCACCTGCACCCGATAGGTGTAGGAGTCACCCGGCGCCAGCTCGGCCTGGCTGACGGTCTTCGTCAGCGCGAGGTACTGGGGGTCGGCAGCGGCAGCGGGCACGGTGGTCATCGGCACCGTCACGAGTGCGACGAGCAGCGCGACCACAGCGGCGACGCGGCGACGCGCACGGACGCGCGCAGGCAGAGATGGCAAGGCAGACCCCCGTCAGGACATGGATGGCCCGACCCTCACGCGCCGCACGCCCGGGGAGCGGGTGACGTCGCTCGATCTGTCGCACCGCCGTGCACGCGCTGTCGCGGGTGCACGATTTGCCGCAATGGCCCAGGTCAGAGCTCGGCGAGGCCGTTCGCGCGCAGGGCGGCGGACCGGAACTGCGTCGGCGTGAGGCCGAACCGGGCGCGGAACGCACGCGCCAGCTGCGTCGCGCCGCCGAACCCCGACGCACGCGCGATGCGCCGCACCGTCAGCGCGCGGTCGCCGCTCGCGAGCAGCTCGGCGGCGTGCTCGAGCCGGATGTCCCGCAACGTCGAGGCGAGGCTGTCGTTCTCGCCGTCGAACTGCGCGAACAGGTGCCGTCTGCTCACGCGCAGCTCACGGGCCACCGCGTCCGCGTCGAGCTCGGGCTCCGCGTAGCGCCGCTGCAGCACGTCGCGCGCGCGGTCGCGGAGCACGCCGCCGTCGGACGGCTCGGCGGGCCCGATCGCCCCCGCGACGGTCGTGGCGAGCAGCGCGTACAGCGTCTGCGACGCCACCGTCGCGACGAGCGGCTCGGGCTCGTCCACGAGCACGTCGAGCAGCTCGACCGCGGCGGGGAGCAGCGGGGCGGCGCGCTGGACCAGGTCGTCGTCGTGCAGCACCGGATCGGCTCGCCGCCCGAACAGCCGGGTGCTCATCACGGCGTAGGTCCGCTCGCACTCGTCGTCCAGCCACTCGACGAGGTACTCGCCGATCGGCGGGTGCAGGATCGCGTCCCCCGCGACCACGTCACGCGCGCGGTCGTCCTGGACGAACCGACCCCGCCCGGCGTGCACGAGCTCGACGACCGAGATGCGCGGTCCGTCCACCGCGCCGACGGCCTCCCGCCGGAAGCGGGCGGAGAACGGTGACCCGCGGTAGCGGATCAGCAGCATCTTCTCGACGCTGACCACGTGCACGCTCGCGCGTGAGGCGGGGCCGTGCGGGAACGTCGTCTCGCAGCCCATCGGGCCCAGCAGAGCCGCGATCTCCGCCGCACCGATCTCCCCGCGCCCGGTGCCGAGCGTGTGCGCGATCCACGCGAAGACGGAGCCGATGGACAGGTCGGGTGGCCGCTTCACGCGGGGAGGTGCGGAGAGCATCGCCCACACGCTAAACCGGACGCAGTCCTGTTTCTGCCGTGTCGACACGAAAGGCTGACACGAGCCACCCGTTCGCGGCGCTCCTCAGCGCGGGACGCCGCGTCGGCGTGGGGTCACCGCTGCTGGTACACGTCCGGGACGCCGTCCTCGTCGGAGTCCTCGGACTCGATCTTCGCGATCCGGCGGTACGCCCGGTTGCGCGCGCGCAGCAGGACGGCCGCCAGGATCGCGGCAGTGAGCGAGCCCGTCAGCACGCCGACCTTGACGTGCGCGGCGAGCGTCTCGGAGTCGAACGCGAGCTCCCCGATCAGCAGCGACACCGTGAAGCCGATCCCCCCGAGCACCGCCAGCGCGAGCACGTCGAGCCAGCGCAGGTTCTCGTCCAGGTCGGCACGCGTGAAGCGGGCCACCAGCCACGTGGTGCCGAAGATCCCGACGGCCTTCCCGACGACGAGGCCGCCGACGATGCCGAGCGCGACCGGGTCGGTCAGGGAGTCGCGCAGACCGTCGCCGCCGCCGACGGCGACGCCCGCGGCGAAGAACGCGAACACCGGCACGGCCACGCCGGCCGAGATCGGACGCAGGCGGTGCTCGAGGTGCTCCGCGAGGCCAGGGCGGCCCGGTGAGCCGTCCGCGGCGCGCGCCACGGGGATCGCGAAGCCGAGCAGCACGCCCGCGACGGTCGCGTGGATGCCGGACGCGTGCATGAGCGCCCAGGTCACCACAGCGACCGGCAGCAGCACCCACCACGCACGCACGCCGCGTCGCACCGCCCCGGTGAACACCACGAGCCCGGCAGCGGCGCCGAGCAGCGGCCACACCTGCACGTGGTCGGTGTAGAACACCGCGATCACGGTCACGGCGAGCAGGTCGTCGACCACCGCGAGCGTCAGCAGGAACGTGCGCAGCGCGGCGGGCAGGTGCGTCCCGACGACCGCGAGGACCGCGAGCGCGAACGCGATGTCGGTCGCGGTGGGGATCGCCCACCCGGCGAGCCCGTCGCGGCCGGCGGACGCGACCACCGCCACGTAGACGAGCGCGGGGGCGACCATCCCGCCGACGGCCGCGAGGATCGGCAGCGCGGCCCGACGAGGGTCGCGCAGGTCCCCGACCACGAACTCACGCTTGAGCTCGAGTCCGACGACGAAGAAGAAGATCGCGAGCAGCCCGTCGGCGGCCCACGTCCCGAGGCTCAGGTGCAGGTGCAGCGCCTCGGGGCCGATCCGCAGGTCCCGCAGCGACTCGTACGAGCCCGCGGCCGGCGAGTTCGCCCACACCAGGGCGGCGACCGAGGCGACCAGGAGCAGGGCACCGCCGACGGTCTCCTTGCGCAGGACGTCGGCGACGCGTGTGTTCTCCGCCCACGACGGGCGGGGCAGCAGCGGCTGGCGAGGCTGGTTCACGGGGGGCCTTCCGGGGTCGGCAGCAACGTTGCCGACCAGACTTCCCGGCGCACCGGCGCCCACCCTACGCGAGCGAGAGGAACAGCTTCTCGAGCTTCGCGACGTCGAGCGTGCTCTCCTGCCCGTCGTCGCCCGGCGTCATGCACTGCTTCATGCCCGACGCGATGATCGCGAAGCCCGCGCGGTCCAGCGCGCGCGAGACCGCGGACAGCTGCGTGACCAGGTCCTCGCAGTCGCGGCCCTCGTCGATCATCCGGATCACGCCCGCGAGCTGGCCGTGGGCGCGCTTGAGGCGGTTGGTCACGTGGCCCATCTCGGCCGGGTCGAGCTGCATCGCGTCTCCTCGTGTCGTCGTCGCGTCGCGTGACGGTACCCCGTGGGGTACCGGGTGGGTCAGCGGCAGGTGCACCGCTCGGCGGGCGCGACACCCGCCATCACCTCGTCGGCGTGCTGTCCGCAGCCGGTCCAGGTCGTCTTGCCGCAGCGGGCGCATCGGGCAGGGCTGCACATGGGGTTCTCCTCGGGTTCTCGTGCGGGTCAGGCGGTGGTCAGGCGGTGGTCAGGTGGGGATGGACGGCGCGCAGCGTGAACCACCCGCCGGAGAGGTTGCGCGCGTCGAGCCCGCCCCCTCGCAGGATGCGCGTGGCCAGGTAGGACCGCATCCCGCTGGCGCAGTGCACGCTGATCGGCCGGCCGCCGGCCGCGTCGCGCACCTCCGCGAAGCGGGTACGCAGCTCGGTGTGGGGGACGTTCAGCGCACCCGGCACGTGGCCGTCGGCGAACTCCTTGGCGGAGCGGACGTCCAGCACCAGCGTGTGCGCCAGCGCCTCGTCCAGGTCGGCGGCCTGCCACTGCGGCATGGTCCCGTCCAGCGCGTTCTGCGCGACGAACCCGAGCATGTTGACCGGGTCCTTGGCGGATCCGTAGGGCGGCGCGTACGCGAGCTCGAGCTCGGCGAGGTCGTCGGCCGTGAAGCCCGCGCGCAGTGCGGTCGCGAGCACGTCGATCCGCTTGTCCACACCCGCGCGGCCCACACCCTGCGCGCCCAGGAGCCGCCCGTCGGGCGCGAAGCTCGCCACCAGGTGCAGCGTCTCGGCGCCGGGGAAGTACCCCGCGTGGTGGCCCGCGTGCAGGTGCACCACCTCGTGCGGCACGCCCTCGCGGCGCAGCGTCGCCTGGTTGGCGCCGGTGGTCGCGGCGGTCAGCCCGAACACGCGCACGATCGCGGTGCCCAGGACGGGGGCCTGAGGCGTGGTGCGGTGCCCGCAGATCGCGTCCGCGGCGCGCCGACCCTGCCGGTTGGCGGGTCCGGCGAGCGGCACGGGACCGGCCAGCCCCGTGACCGCGTGCTGCACCTCGACCGCGTCGCCGACCGCCCAGATGTGCGGGTCGGACGTGCGCTGGTCGGCGTCCACGCGGATCGCCCCGGTGGGGCCGAGGTCGAGCCCCGCGTCGCGCGCGAGCTGCGTCGCGGGCCGGACGCCGACGTTCACCACGACGAGGTCGGCGGGCAGGCGCGTGCCGTCGGACAGCGTCACCACCGCGCCCACGCCGTCGTCGCCGACCGACGTCGCGGACACGCCCAGGTGCAGGTCGACGCCGTGCGCCGCGAGCTCGTCGGACAGCAACGGTGCGAGCTCGGCGTCCAGCGGAGGCAGCACGTGGTCCGCGAGCTCGACCAGGTGCACCTGCAGGCCACGCGCGACGAGCGCCTCGACGGCCTCGAGCCCGATGAAGCCCGCGCCGACGACGACGGCCCGGGCCCGCTCGTCGCCCGCGGTGCGCTGCGCCGCCAGCCGGTCGACGACGGCCCGCAGCGCGTCCACGTCGGGGACCGTCCGCAGCGTGTGCACGCTCGGGTGGTCCAGCCCGTCCACGGGGGGCCGCACCGCGACCGCGCCCGGCGCGAGGATCAGCGCGTCGTAGCCGATCCGTGCGGTGCCCGCAGCGGACTCGACCACCACCTCACGCGACGCGGGGTCCACCGCGGTCACGCGGTGCCCGGTCCGCACGTCGAGGTCGAGCGACGCACGGAGCGTCTCGGGCGTGTGCAGGAGGAGCGCCTCGCGGCGCTCGATCTCGCCCGACAGGTGGTACGGCAGACCGCAGTTCGCGAAGGACACGTGCTCGCCCTGCTCGAGGACGACGACGTGCGCGGTCTCGTCGAGGCGTCGCAGGCGTGCTGCCGCGGACATGCCGCCCGCGACGCCACCGACGACGACGACACGCCGGGGCGTGCCGGCGGTGCTGGTCAGGCTGGTCGGGCTCGTCGGGCTCGTCATCGCGTGACCTCCCCGCCGGCGCGCTGCCACGCGGCCATGCCACCCGACACGCTCGTGGCCTGGAAGCCCAGGTCGCGCAGCTGCTGGGCACCGGCGCGCGACCGCATCCCGGACGCGCACACGACGACGACGGGCCGCCCCTTGGTCAGCCGCCGGGCGCCCTGGCCGAGCTTCCCGAGCGGCACGTGCACCGCACGCGGGGCGTGCCCCGTGCGCCACTCGCCGGCCTCCCGCACGTCGACGAGCGTCGCGCCCTGCGCCACGAGCTCGATCGCGACCGCGGCCTTGACGGAGTGCGTGAGGGAACCGTCCGCGGGCGTGCCGCGGAGCAGTCCTCGCAGGCGGTCCCGCACGGAGCGGGCAGGGCGGGCGGGCGGTGTGCCCGTGGGGGTCGTGGTCACGACGGCTCCTCTCGTCTGGAATGACGATACCCCCCGGGGTATCAATGGGCAACCCCGACGCGCGTCGCCGCCCACCGCTGGGCGTGTGCGACCCGCGCACGTCCGCCGTCCCGTCGGCCACGATGGGTGGCATGACCGATGCGCCCGACCGGCGGTTCCCCGCGCACGTGTACGCCACGGGCGAGGACCCCGACCCGCGGTTCTCGCTGGCCAACGAGCGCACGTTCCTCGCCTGGGTGCGCACGGCCCTCGCTCTCCTGGCCGCGGGCGTCGCGCTCGAGGCCCTCGACCTGCCCGTACGCGGCGACCTCCGGCTGGCCGCGGCCACGCTGCTGGTCGCGCTCGGCACCGCGCTGCCCGTCCTGGCGTGGTGGGAGTGGGGCCGCACCGAGAAGGCGATGCGCGAGCACCGTCGGCTGCCCGGGCCGCGCGGCTTCGCGGTCCTGGTCGTGGGCGTCGCGGTCGCCGGGCTCCTGGTCCTCGTCGGGCTGGTCGTCGCATGAGCGACCGGCACGCGGCCCGGGCCACCGCGGCGGGGCTCGCCCGGGAGCGCACCCGCCTCGCCTGGCGCCGCACGGGCCTGGGCGCCGCGGCCGGCTCGCTCGCGGCGGGTCGGCTGCTGGGGTCGCAGCTCGGCCCCTGGTCGTGGGTCGTGGCCGGGGCGGGGCTGACGGCGACCGTCGTCGTGGTCGCCCGCGCCACCCGTCACCACGTGCTCGTCAGTACCGCACCCGGCCGGCTGGTCACGGCCGTCACCGCGATCGTCGCGACGCTGGGCGGGCTCGCGCTGGTGGTGCTGTGGACGGGTGACGCCCGGGTCGTCTAGGACGCGGGGCGCCGCCGGACGGGCGGGACGTTGGGGCCGTTCAGGCGTTCGTCACGCAGGCACCCGACCACCACCGCGCCTGGGCGCAGGCCGTCGACGGCCTGGGGCAGGCGAGCGCGCTCGACGCGCGGACCCAGGCCCTCGCGTACGTCGCGGTGCTGGCCGCGGTCGGCAACCACAGCGGCATCCCGTTCCACGTGGACCAGGCGGTCCGGCACGGCGCGACCCGGGCCGAGGTGGTCTCCGCGGTCCTCGTGGGGCTGCCCGCCGCGGGCCTCACGGTGACGGCCGCGCTGCCCGCGGCGCTGGCGGCGTGCCCCGCGGAGCCGACCGACGAGCCCGGCTCCGACCCCGCCGCCTGACACGCGCCGTCCAGGCCTCGTCGCCCCGGCGCGCCTTGGAATGTGATATCACTTTGATATCGCCCGGGCGCGCCGGGCACCGGATGCCCAGGAGGCCACCATGACCGAGTCCGTCGTGCCGCAGGAGTCCGAGGGTGGCGAGCCCGCCGGCCGTCCCGTGGGGCACGGCGGCGTCCGGGTGGAGATCGAGGAGAAGACGGCCTGGTCGCTCGGCGCCGGTGCCGCCGTGCTGGCCCTGCTCGCGTCGCTCGCACTGATCGGGGGCGCGATCCCGCTGTTCGTCGCGGCGGAGGACACGCCCGCGCTCGGGGTGCTCGGCGGTGTGCTCATGCTCGTCGGGCTGCTCGCCCTGACCAGCCTGACGATCGTGAACCCCGGCCAGACCAAGGTGGTCCAGCTGTTCGGCCGCTACCTGGGCACGATCCGGCGCACGGGCTTCGCGCTCACCACGCCGCTGTCCTCGCGCAAGCGCGTCTCGGTGCGGGTCCGCAACTTCGAGACCAACGAGCTCAAGGTCAACGACGCCGACGGCAACCCGATCAACATCGCGGCGATCGTCGTCTGGCAGGTCACGGACACGGCCAAGGCCACGTTCGCGGTCGAGGACTACGCGGACTTCGTCCGGGTGCAGTCCGAGTCCGCGCTGCGGCACGTCGCCATGGCGCACCCGTACGACCACGCCGACGACGGCGAGCAGTCGCTGCGCGGAGCGACCGACGTGGTCTCGGGCGAGATCGCCGACGAGGTGGCCGCACGCGTGGTCATCGCGGGCATCGAGGTCATCGAGGCGCGCATCTCCAACCTCGCGTACGCGCCCGAGATCGCCCAGGCGATGCTGCAGCGCCAGCAGGCGGGCGCGATCATCGCGGCACGCGAGCGGATCGTCGAGGGTGCGGTGTCCATGGTCGAGGACGCGCTGGCGCGCCTCGAGCGGGACGGCGTCGTGACGCTCGACGACGAGCGCCGGGCCGCCATGGTCTCGAACCTGCTCGTCGTGCTGTGCGGTGAGAGCCGCGCGACACCGGTGGTCAACACCGGCAGCCTGTACGCGTGACCGACCGCCCGCAGGACGCCGCGGCGGGTGGGGACGCCCCCACCCGTCGCGAGCGCAAGCCCGTGCTGCTGCGGCTCGACCCCGCGGTGCACGACGCGCTCGCGCGGTGGGCCGCCGACGACCTGCGCTCGCTCAACGCGCAGGTCGACCTGCTGCTGCGCCGCGCGCTGAGCGACGCGGGCCGCATGCCGCGCGACGCGGCGGCACCCCGGCGGCCCGGACGGCCCGCACGCGGGTGACCCGTCAGCCGGCGGCGACCTGCTCGTCGGCGAGCCCGGTGACGGTGGTCAGCAGGAACACCGCGTCCTCGAGCGCGCGGACGGCGTGCCGCTGGTGCGTGAGCACCGTGAGCACACCCTCGTCGACCGTCGCCTCCTCCTGACCCGTGACGCGCACCCGGCCCGCGAGGACCAGCAGGCTCGCGGCGTGCGGCGAGTTGTGCTCGGCGAGCTCGGTGCCGGCGGTCAGCGCGATCGCGGTCTGCCGCAGCACGCCGTCGTGCAGCAGCAGCTGCGCGCTGCGGCCGTGCGCCGACGAGCGCGCGTCGTCGAGCAGCGCGCGCGCCACCGCGGGCAGATCCGTCGGGGTGCTGGTCGGGGTCTCGGGAGCCATCGGACCAGTCTGGCCCCGCTCCACTTGACTTTCACCCGGTCCGCGGTGAACCTGAACCCCTCAGTCCCAGTGACACGAGTCAACGGACATAGGCCTCAAGGACGAGGCCGGCCACGGGGGCTGACCGCACGACCGATCACGAGGCACCGCTGCCTCCCGGAGGGCCCGGCCCCCGGTGGGCGCACGGCGCCGCGGGTCGGCAGTCCCCCCGCCGCGCGCGGACGTCGGACGACGCTCCTGCGCGCCCTGAGAACGGAGATGACCGGATGTCTGCCCACGCAGAGCCGAGACCCGCGCAGCAACGCCTGGACCGCCGCGCGCTCGTCGCCATGATCGCCGCGGGCGCGCTGCTCGCCTCCCTGGTGCAGGCGGTCCTGCTGCCCGCTCCACGCGCAGCGGCCGTCACGGTCGGTGCCGGCAGCTACGCCGAGGGCACGCCCACCGGCGGTGCGGTGCCCACGGAGTGCAACAACACCCCCGTCAGCAACCCGCGGGCGCACGTGACCACGAACTTCCCGGCCGGTGCGATCCCCACCAACGACTGGTGGACGTCACTGCTGTGGCGCAAGTTCGACTGCGCCTCGATCTCCGAGAACCTGGTGGCGCACCCGCTGACGTTCCACGCGTTCACCAACGGACTCGGCGTCAGCTACCCCACGACGCCCAGCATCTCCGGCACGTCCACGGGGGTGGGCGAGTACCACTACTCGTACGCCGAGGACTTCCGGCTCGGCATCGCGGGCCTGTCCGCCGACGGCAAGGTGGACGGCTACTCCGACTGGACCGTGAGCGAGTTGTGGAGCAACGGCTCGAGCAGCCTGCGCACCACGTTCGGGCACGGCCTGCCGTTCGTGTACGCGACGAAGACCGGAGGCAACGCGACGCTCACGGGCACCGCGGCACCCCGGATCTGGAGCAGCACCGGGGGCGCGGTCGGGTTCACGATCAACGGGCACGACTACGCGGCGTTCGGACCGACGGGGTCCACGTGGAACCTGTCCGGCAACACGCTGTCCTCGTCGCTCAACGGCGGCGCGTACTTCTCCGTCGCGGTGCTGCCGACGTCGACGAGCGACTCTGCGCGCGTCGCTGCGCTCGACGCGTACGCGCCGTACGCGCACAACCACGTCACGGGCACCAAGGTCTCGTGGTCCTACGACGAGGCGACCGCGAAGATGACCGCGACGTACGCGTTCACCACCACCGCGAAGCAGGGCTCGACCACGGGCACGGTGTTCGCGCTCTACCCGCACCAGCGTGACCAGCTCTCGGGCACCACGCCCAGCGCGTACTCCTACGTCTCACCGCGCGGCCCGATGCGCGTGGTGATCGGCGGCACGCAGTTCCGCACCGTCACCCCGTTCAACGGCGTGCTGCCGCAGCTCGCGCCCACGGGCTTCCCGAGCGGCTCGGCCGACGCGGCCCAGCTCAAGGGGTACATCGACGACGTCGCCGCAACCGACCCGTTCGCGGGCTTCGGCGAGGACACGTACTGGACCGGCAAGGCGATCGGTCGGGCGACGCAGGTCATCCAGGCCGCGCACCTGACCGGGAACACGACCGCACGGGACAAGCTGCTGAGCTCGGTCAAGGCGCGCCTCACCGACTGGATGACTGCGTCGTCGGGCGAGACGCAGCGCGCGTTCTGGTACAACCCCGCGTGGGGCACGCTGATCGGCTACCCGGCCTCCTACGGCTCCGACACCGACCTCAACGACCACCACTTCCACTACGGCTACTACGTGGTGGGTGCCGCGACGGTGGCGCAGTTCGACCCGTCATGGGCGGCCGACTCCGCCTACGGCGGCATGGTCAACACCGTCATCAAGGACGCGGCCAACTGGGACCGCACGGACACGCGCTTCCCGTTCCTGCGTGACTTCGACATCTACGCGGGCCACGACTGGGCCTCCGGGCACGGCGCATTCGGCGCAGGCAACAACCAGGAGTCGTCGTCCGAGGGCATGAACTTCGCGTCCGGGCTGATCCAGTGGGGTCAGGCCACGAACAACAAGACCGTCCGTGACCTGGGCATCTACCTCTACACGACGCAGGCCTCCGCGATCGAGAACTACTGGTTCGACACCGACGACGAGGCGTTCCCGGCCGCGTTCGGCCACTCCACGGTCGGCATGGTGTGGGGCGACGGCGGGGCGTACGCGACGTGGTTCAGCGCCGAGCCCGAGATGATCCAGGGCATCAACCTGCTGCCCTCGACCGCGGGACACCTGTACCTGGGCTACGACCCGGCGTACATCAGCCGCAACATCGCCGAGCTCGAACGCAACAACGGCGGCCCCGCGACCGTGTGGAAGGACATCATCTGGGAGTTCCAGGCGCTGGCCGACGCCCCGACCGCGCTGTCCCAGTTCCGCGCGCAGGCCGGGTCGTACACGGTCGAGGAGGGCGAGTCCCGTGCGCACACGTTCTACTCGCTGAAGAACCTGTCCACGCTGGGCACGGTGGACCGGTCCGTCACCGCGAACACCCCGCTGCACGCGGTGTTCGTCAGGAACGGGGTCCGCACGTACCAGGCCGCCAACATGAGCGGCACGGCCACGACGGTCACGTTCTCCAACGGTGTGACGCTCGCGGTGCCGGCCCGCTCGGTCGCGAGCAGCACGGGCAGCACGGGCGGGGGTGGCGGGGACTCCACGGCTCCGAGCACCCCGACGGGCCTGACCGCATCGGGCACCACGGCCTCGTCGACCACGCTGTCCTGGTCCGCGTCGAGCGACGCGGTCGGCGTCACGGGTTACGAGGTCCTGCGGGGCGGCACGGTGGTCGGGACCGCGACGGGCACGACGTACACGGCCACCGGGCTCGCGGCGTCCACCGCGTACACGTTCACCGTCCGGGCGTTCGACGCGGCCGGCAACCGGTCCGCGGCGAGCAGCGCCGTGACCGTCACGACGAGCTCGTCGGGCGGCACGGGCGGCACACCGGCGACGTCGCGCATCCAGGCCGAGGCCTACGCCGCGATGGCGGGCGTCGCCACGGAGGCCACGCAGGACGTGGACGGCGGTGAGAACGTGGGCTGGATCAGTAACGGGGACTACCTGCGCTTCGACTCCGTCGACTTCGGCAGCACGGCGCGCACGCAGTTCTCCGCACGCGTCGCCTCCGGAGTGGGCGGCGGCGCGAGCGGGCTCGTCACCGTCCGCCTCGACAGCCGGACGGCCACTCCGATCGGCAGCTTCGCGATCGCGAGCACGGGTGGCTGGCAGACGTGGCGCACGGTCCCGACGAACATCACGGGGACGACCGGGGTGCACACGGTCTACCTGACGTTCGAGTCGGGCCAGGCGGCCGACTACGTGAACCTCAACTGGTTCACGTTCTCCTAGGCCGCCCCGCGAGGGTTGCCCCGGGCCGGCCGACGACACCGGCCCGGGGTGCCCGCTCAGGTCGAGTCGCGCTCGACCACGTGGAAGACGTCGTCCGGGCGCACGGGCAGGTCGCCCCCCGCGAGCGCCGCGACCACCGAGTCCGCGAGGTACTGGGCCTGCGCGTCGATCGCCTGCCACACCGTGGTGAGCGCGGGGGCCGCGAGGCGCGCGGCCGGGATGTCGTCGACGCCGATCACCGCGACGTCCTGCGGCACGCGCAGCCCGTGCGCACGCACGCCGGCCAGCACCGCGAGCGCCACCTCGTCGTTGTACGCCGCGACGGCCGTCACGGGCTGGTCGCCCGCACGCCACCGCGCGACGGCCGCGGACGCGGACCCCACCGACAGCTCGACGGGCTCGACCAGCGGCGCGGGCATCCCGAGCGCGTCGCACCCGAGCCGCACGCCCGCGAGCCGCCGGTCGGCGAACGCCGCGAGCCGGTCGTCGCCCGGCGCGGCGTACGCCAGGACGCGGTGCCCGCGCGCGGCCAGGAACTCCGCCTGGAGGCGGCCGATCGCACCCTGCGGAACCGCGAACGTCTCGGGGTGCGGGTCCTCGTCGAGCGCCGTGCCGACGACGAGGATGCCCGCCTGCCGCATCGCACGCGCCTCGGCCTCCGCGAACGGGGACAGGCCCAGCACGGCGCACGGCGTCACGGCCCGCCACAGCTCCGCGAGCGGGCGTGAGCCGCGGCCGCTGTGCACCAGCACCGAGAGCCCGTGCTCGGCCAGCGACGTGGTCAGGTGGTCGATCAGCGTGTCGATCACGGGGCCGACGGTCCAGTCGGGCAGCACGCACAGCACCAGGTCGCTGCGGCCCGAGCGCAGGGCCCGGGCGGCCGCAGACGGCGTGTAGCCCAGCCGCTCGGCGGCCTCGAGCACGCGTCGCCGCGTCGCCTCCGTGATCACCACGCCGGCCTTGGCGTTGAGCACGTAGCTGACGGTGGTGCGCGACACCCCGCTCTCCCGGGCCACGTCGGCGCTGGTCACCCGCGGCACGGTCTCCTCCTCGTCCCCGGCACGACTGCGCCGCCCACCCTAGCCCCGCCCGGAGCGCCCGATCCCCGGCGACCGCTACAGCGGCCCGGTCCGCGGCCGATCGGTGCGTCGAGAGCTCTCGTCGACGCAGGAGGATCCCGTGGCACGCGCAGGAGGTCGTCTGTGGGCCGACGCATCGGTCCGCACGAAGATCGTCTGGGTGGTCGTCGTCATGACGGTCGCGGCGGCGCTGGGTGCGGTCGTCTCCGCGCGGGCGCTGAGCGACCTGGGGACCTCGATCGACGAGCTGTACGCGCAGCGCGTCACGCCGCTGTCCCAGCTGACCGAGATCCAGCGCGCGTTCCAGGGTGACCGTGCACGCGTGATCCAGTACGGCATCGCGGACGAGGCGACGCGGGCCGAGCTGGCCACCGAGCTCGCCGAGCGGCGCGCCGACCTGGACGCGCAGGTCGAGGCGTACCGTCCGGCCGCCGACGACCCCGCGGCGGTCGACGCGCTCGTCGACGCGTTCGACGCGTACTAAGCCGCCGCGCACGACGAGCTGTTCCCGCTCGCGGACGCGGGTGACACCGCGGCGTTCGGCGCGTACTTCCAGGAGTCGATCCGCCCGCTCACCACCGCGGTCATGGACGCGATCCAGGTGGAGACCGCCGCGCACGAGGAGGGTGCCGCACAGTCGGCGGCCGCAGCCGCGGACCTCGAGCGCCGCTCGCAGATCACGGTCGTGTCCGTGGTGCTCGTCGGCACGGCCGTCGCGCTCGTGCTCGGCCTCGTGGTCGCGCGCTCGCTGCGCCGCCGGCTCGGTGGCGCGGTCGCCGCGCTCGAGGCCACGGGCAACGGCGACCTCACGGTCACGGTCGAGGCGTCCGGCGGCGACGAGGTGGGTCAGCTCGGCACCGCGATCACGCGCACGCAGGAGAAGCTGCGCGGCCTGCTCACGGGCGTCGCCGAGACCGCGCAGACGGTCGCGGCCGCCTCGGAGGAGCTCGCTGCTGCCTCGGGCGAGGTCTCGGACCAGGCGCAGGAGACCTCGGCGCAGGCCGGCGTCGTGGCGGCCGCCGCCGAGCAGGTGTCCCGCAACGTGCAGGCCGTCGCGGCCGGTGCCGAGCAGATGGGCGCCTCGATCCGCGAGATCGCGCAGAACGCCACCGAGGCCGCCAAGGTCGCGGGTCAGGCCACCGCGGTCGCGGCGACCACCAACGAGACCGTCGCCAAGCTGGGCGTCTCCTCGCAGGAGATCGGCAACGTCGTCAAGGTCATCACCACGATCGCGGAGCAGACCAACCTGCTCGCGCTCAACGCGACCATCGAGGCCGCACGTGCCGGTGAGGCCGGCAAGGGCTTCGCGGTCGTGGCCGGTGAGGTCAAGGAGCTCGCCAACGAGACCGCCAAGGCCACCGAGGACATCGCGCGCCGCGTCGAGGCCATCCAGCAGGACACCACGGGCGCGGTCGCGGCGATCGGGGAGATCGCCCACATCATCGCGTCGATCAACGACTACCAGCTCACCATCGCCTCGGCGGTCGAGGAGCAGACCGCCACCACGAACGAGATGTCCCGCGGCGTGGCCGAGGCGGCCACCGGCTCGGGCGAGATCGCCGTCAACATCACCGGTGTCGCCACGTCGGCGCACTCCTCGTCGGACGTGCTCAGCCAGGTCGGGGCGTCGGTCTCGGAGCTCGCCCGGCTGTCCGAGGAGCTGCGCGGCCGCGTCAACGCGTTCACGTACTGAGCCGTCCGGGTCGATCCCCCGCGCCGCCGCCCGTCAGAGGCCGGGCGGCGGCGCGTCCACCAGCACGAGCTCGGTGCCCCACGGGTCCCGCACGTGCGCGTAGCGCCCGCCCGGCGCCCCCGCGGGCCCGACGTGCGGCTGCACGCCCACGTCGGCCAGGCGCGCCAGGTCGGCGTCCAGGTCCTCGCTGTACAGCACCAGCAGCGACTCACCGCCGGTCTGCGCCCCCACGCGGTCCGACGACGAGGCGACGAGCCACAGGCCCGGGTCGCCCACCGCGCCCGGGCCGACGTGCACGGAGCGGAACCCGGTCTCGAGCGTCGCGTCGAACAGCACACGGAACCCCAGCGCGCGCGTGTAGAAGTCGATCGCTGCGTCCTGGTCGCTCACGAGCACGGTCGTCCGGCCGATGCGGGGCACGGGATCTCCTCGGGGTCGACGAGCGCCCTCGTCGGACGCGACACCCAGGCAACCACGCCCGCCCGTGCGTCGCGCGGCGGGACGCGCTCAGGTGAGCCAGGGCTCGGCGGCCACCAGGAGCGCGCGCGTCGCGTGCACCACGGCGTCCAGGTGCGGCGCGAACTCGGGCGCGTGGTTGGCCGGCACTCCTGCCGGGCGCTCCCCCCGGCCGATCCGCGCGAGCGCGTCGGTGTCGAACGCGTCCGGGTCCATGGCCCCGATGAACCAGTAGACCAGCGGGCAGCCCGCGGCCGTGACCAGCGTCGCGACGTCGTCGCCGGCCGCCGACGGCCGGTGCAGCGGGTACGTCGGCACACCGCCCGCCACCAGGCTGTGGTGCACGCGTTCGGTCGCCACCGGGTCGTTGCGCACCGGGCCGAACCGCGTGCCGGCCGCGACCTCGACCGGCCGCGGGCACCCCGAGCGCACGCTCACGTGCCGCGCGAGCGCCGTGACGGACTCGACCAGGACGTCGAGCGCGCGCTCGTCGTCGCCGCGCAGCGCGACGTCGGCGCGCACCGTCTGCGGGTAGGTGTTCTGCGACGCACCGCCGTGCACCGCGCTCACCGCGAACGAGACGCCCGCGTCGGACGCGAGGTCGCGCGCGGTCGCCAGCAGGTCCAGCAGGACCGCGACCACGTCGACCGTGCCGTGCGTCGCCCCGACGTGGCCGCCCGTGCCGTGGACCGTGACCGTGAGCGTGACCGAGGACGTGAGCATCGCACCCGAGGTGAGCGTGATGACCCCCAGCGGATCGGGTCGCACGTGCTGGGCCAGCAGCACGTGCGGGGCCGGCTCACGCTCGAACAACCCGTCCGCGACCATCGCGGCCGCACCCTTCCCGGACTCCTGGGCCGGCTGGAACACGGTCAGCACCGTGCCCTGCCACTGCGCGCGCGTGGCCGCCAGGTGCTCGACCGCGCTCAGCACGGCCGCCATGTGCACGTCGTGCCCGCATGCGTGCGAGACGCCCACCTGCCGCCCGTCCAACGACGTGCGCCGGTCGGACGCGTACGGCAGCCCGGTCGACTCGGCCACCGCGAGACCGTCGAGCTCGGCGCGCAGCGCCACCACCGGCCCCGGTCCGTTGCTGAGCACGCCGACGACGCCGTGGCCGCCCACGCGCGTCCGCACCTGCGCGCCGCTGTCGACGAGCCGGGCAGCCACCAGTGCGGCGGTCTCCCGCTCGCGTCCGCTCAGCTCGGGCATGCGGTGCAGCTCGCGGTACAGGTCGCGGGCCCGTTCCGCGGCGTGCGCGGAGCCGATCGCGTCGTCCGCGCGGGCGAGGGTGCGCATCATCGTGCGCCGACGGAGCACGTGCGGGGCGGACGGGTCGCCTCGTGGGCGGGCGTCACGGGTGCGGCACCGGGTTGGGTCGCGGGTCGTCGGTCCATGTCCGGGCTCCTCTCAGGATGGTGGCGCCCGCCGCGAGCCGCGGCAGACCGACGGTGCGGCGCAGGGCGTGCCCCTCCGTGCGGGGCACGGTCCCGGGCACGAGCACCTTGACGACGTGCAGCCCGACCGCCTCGACGAGCTCGGGCTGGCTCTGGTCGATCACGATCGCGTCCATGCCCAGCCCGTGCGTGCGCTCGAGCAGCACGCCGAGCGCGTGCGCGACGTCCCGGCCGGGCAGGCCCGGCAGCGCCGCGTGCTCGGTCTCGGCGACCACGGCGGCCGGATGCTCCAGGAACGCACCGAGCCGCCGCGCCTCCCACGACGCGTGCAGCTCGGTGCGGTCCTGGTCGGAGCACACCCGGTCGAAGTCGTCGTGCAGCCTCGGACGACCCGACCGCTCGTGCTCGCCCACCCCCCTGCTGTGGGCGAGCACGGTGGTGGTGCAGCGCCGCACGGCGCCACGGACGGCGTTGGCCGGGTCCGCGGCGGCGCTGCACGCATAGGTGACGGCAGGCACGCGCCCGGAGCGCACCGCCTGCTCGTCGTCGGACGTGGCGACCGCGAGCGCGACCGGCACCCCGAAGTCGGTCGTGAGGTCCAGCACGCGCAGCCGGGCGCCGTGCCGGGCCAGCAGCCGGCGACCGTGGTCCAGCGCGCTGCCCGCCTGCGGTGCGATCTCGACCAGGCGAGCCCGCGAGTACCAGGCGAGCAGGAACGCGTCACGCTCGACGGTGCGCAGCAGCGCGTGCAGCACGGCCTCCTCACGCGTCGCCCCGATCGCGCACGCGGCCGTCGTCTCGTGCAGGAACCGTGCGCCCACGCCGCGCTCCTGGCAGAACGCGACGTGCTCGGGCACCAGCACGGGGCGGTCCTCACGCGTCGACCTGCCCCACACCCAGCTGGTGGTCGTGCGCGGTGCGAACGGCTCGACCTGCGCGGACCGCGTGAACAGCTCGGGGACGTGCCCGCCGAGCGTGCGCGGGTCGACCGCCTGGTGCGCGACCTCCTGCCACGACGCCACGACCACGGGCACCGACGGGCGGCGGTACCCGCCGAGCATGCGCTCGAGCACCTCGAGGTAGGCACCCACCTCCGCGGCCGCGTACGTGGTGCCGCGGGCACGCCCGATCTCCCGCCGCGCGCGGCCCGGCACCACCGACTCGACCTCGACCAGCACCTGGTCGCCGCGCGGGCGGACGCGCGTCACGGGACCGAACTGCGTGTCCGACAACCACGTGCGCAGCGCGCTGCGGTCGAACGAGCGCGTGCGCAGCGTCGCGGGCCGGGCGGGCTGGGGCGTCGTCACGTCGAGCGGGGCCGGCGGCTCCCACGCGGCCGAGCACACGATGCACGCGGGGTGCACCAGGAAGCGGTGGGGCGTCAGGGTGCCGGTCGCGCGGTCGAGCGCGAGCACGCGACGCTGCCACGCGGCGGGCCCGTCGGCGACGACGCTCGCCACGAGCGCCTCCACGGTCGCGGACCAGTCCAGGCCGACGTCGGTGGGCGGTCCGCCGACCTGGTGCGGCGCCACGTCGGCCCGCCACGCGAGCGCGCACTCGAGGCAGCCGGTCGGGTCGTCGGCCGACGCGTCGCCCGCGGTGTCGGCGGGCAGCAGCGGTCCGACGAGCACGTGGCTGCCGTGCGCCGAGATCGAGAGCTCGCCCGCACGCACGCGCAGCCGTGCGCGTCCCGTGCGCAGCGCGGCGTCGACCGCGTCGGGGACGTGCTCCGTGACGATCACGTCCACGCGGTCACCACCGCTCGCAGCCCGACGCCCTGCCAGCTGCGGGCCGCCGCGGGCACCGCGACGCGCACGAGCTGCGCCCCCGGGCCGGCCAGCCACTGCGCGACCTGCTCGCGCACCCCCGGCGACCGCGTGTCGAGCGGGTCGACCTCGGGCGTCGCGGTCACCAGCGCGGTGTGCGACGTGCGCCACTGGAGCGTGCCGGCCGCGCGCAGCAGCGCGCCCGTGGCCGCGGCACCCGGCGTGGTCGCCACCGCACGGCCCAGCAACGTGCCGTCGGCGGCCCGCACGTCCACGCGGCACAGGCCGGCGGCGGCCGCGAGCGCCAGGTGCGGGGCGTACCCGAGCACACCGGCCACCACGTCGAGCCGCTGCTGCGCGAGCGGCCCGCAGTCGGCCGCCCCCAGGCGGTGCGGCTGCCAGCCCAGCTCGGCGCGCTCGACCAGGCGCACCGCGGCGTCGACGCGCGCCGCGTCGGTCGAGGTGCCCAGCCCGGTGGTCCAGCCGGCCGGCTCGCCCGCCACCGCACGCAGCTCGGCGAGGACCGCGTCCAGCCGGGCCGCGGCCGTGCCGGTGCCGATCCCCGCGCGGGTCCTGCCCTCGGCGTCGACGAGCGCGGCGAGCCCCACGGGACGCTGCGGCAGGTCGAGCAGCACGGGTTCGGCGACCACGCCCAGGACCGGGTCCCACGCGGGCGCGAGCCGGGTCAGCGCGTCCTCGTCGGGCACGTCGGCCTGGTCCGCGTGGTGCGGGAACCCGGCGGGAGGAGTCCAGTCGCGTGCCTCGTCGTCGGCCGTGGGCGCGGGGCCGGCGGTCGCGGGCCCGGGGTCCGCCGCGGGCGCGGCGAGCGGCGGGAGGATCGCGTGCGGGTGCGGCTCCGAGACCAGGCCGGACGTGGTCACCAGGTACTCGGGCCACGTGCGCGGGCCGGGCCGCCCGTCGGCCGCGCGGGCCGTCGCGGTGAGCACCACGAGGGCGAGCTGCGTCCCCACCAGGGCGTGCGGTGCGGCCGGCTCGTCGGCGGGCGCACGCTCCCCCAGGCGCGCGCGCACCGCGGCCTCGAGCGACGCGTCGGCGTCGCGGTTGCGGGGGCCGAGGACCGTGGTCGCCCCCGCGCTCACGGCGAACGCGACCGGGTACCAGGCGCCGTCGGGCGCGAGCCGGTCGACGTGCACCGCATCGGCCGCCGCGTCGTCGTCGCTGCCGCTCTCGAGCGTGACCTGCGCGTACCCGGCCCGCACCAGGTGCTCGGCGGCCGTGCGCGCGACGGGCCCGGCGCCGCGCACCCGCAGCGGCGTGACCCCGACGAGCGTCGCGGCCGCCGCGGGTCGTCGCGCGACCGTCTCGAGGAACGCCGCAGCGGCCACGTCGTGCGCCACGGGCTCGACGGAGCGCAGCAGCTGATGCTCGTCGAGCCGGTCGAGGATCGCCTGCACGGCCCGCCGCGTCGGCTCCCCGAAGTCGGCGAGCAGACGTCCGCGGTCCACACCGTCGCGCAGGACCGGCTCGAGGACGGCCCACAGGGCACCGGCGTCGGGACCTTCGACGACGACGGCGTCGTCGCCCGCGCTCACGGCCACCCCCCGGCCGTCGAGCGCGCGCGAGCGCGCGCCGGAGCGCAGGCGCACCACACCCGTCCTCGCGTCCACGCCGTGTCCCCTCCCTGGAGGCTCGTCCTCGAGCCGGCGGTAAACATACCGTGCATCCGGCTTGTTTCACTGTGGACCACGCGTGGGCGCGGGTCAATGCACGCAGGGCGGACACTTCGGCTGACGACAAAAGCCGACCGTCCGCCTTGTTCCCACCTGTGCCGCTGGCTTACTGTCGGCCCAGGGAGAGCGCGCGAGGCGCCCCGGACGGAGGCCAGCGATGCGCGAGCGGACCGGTATCGAGCGCAAGCACGTGCACAAGCTCGACGCGTCGGCAGTGCTGGTCACCGGGGTCCGCGCCGGCGCGGCTCCCGAGGGCGCCGACGACGACGGCCCCGGCATAGCCGTCGGCTCGTCCTGGCACGTGGCCATCGAGCTGCCGCTCGACGTCGCGCACCCCGTCTACGCGCACCAGAGCGCGACGCTGCTGGGCCTCGAGGCGTTCCGCCAGGCCGGCACGGCGCTCGCGCACCTCGGCGGCGGCGTCCCGCTGGACCACAAGTTCATCGCGACGCGGATCGCGATGGAGTGGACGCAGGACCTGTCCGGCGTCACGGGGCTGGTGCCCGCCTCGATCGAGTTCCGCACGGTGCGCGCCGAGCACCGCCGCGGCGTCCTGGTGCGGCACGTGTTCGACGCGACCGTGACGGTCGGGGACGCCGTGGTCGCACAGGCCTCGGGCGACCTGCAGTGCGTGGACCCGCGCGTGCACGCACGGCTGCGCTCGGGTGCCCCCACCTGGGAGGAGGCCGAGCAGCGGCACGACCTCGCCGCGCTGGGCTCGGTGCGCACCACGGCCGACGGCCTGGACGCGTGGCTCGGCTGGGACGCGGACGACCGCATGGTGTTCGACCACGGCGTGGACCACATCCCCGCGATGCACCTGGCCCGGGCGGCCATGACGGCGCACCACCTGCTCACCGCGGACACCGCCGTCACGTCGCTCGACGTCCGCTGCTCGCGCTACGTGGACCTGGGCGCGCCCGCGGACGTGCACGCCACGCGGACCGCGGCCGGGACGCAGACCTCGTTCGCCCAGGGTGGCCACGTCGCCGCCACGGTCACGTGCGCGAGCGCCGCTCTCCCGCCGTTGAGCCGCCCGGCCGAGGTGCCCGCGAGAGCGCTGGTCTGACCTCGCGCGCGCTCAGGCGCGCTGCAGGACGTCCGGGATGATGTGCTCGCGACCGGGCGCGACGATGCCCGGGAGCATCACGGTCCACATCTCACGCAGCCGCGGCATGAGGTCGTCGAGCCGCGTCGTCGCGAACGAGACGGTCTGGATGCCGGTGAACGAGGCGACGAGCAGGCGGGACAGCGTGCCGGGCTCGAGCGTGTCCCGGATGTCACCCTGCGCGATCGCGTGCTCGATGACCACCTCGGTGGGAGCCGCCCACGCCTCGTACGTCGCGCCCGTGCCCTGCTCCGACTCCGGGATCTCCACGGCCAGGCGCATCGCGGCCAGGACCACCACGTCGTTCTTCATCTGCAGGCCCAGCTCACGCACCATCGAGACGAGGATCGCGAGCGCGCTCAGGTCGCTGGTCACGAACTGCTCCTGCAGCGCGGCGTTGGCCTCCTGCTGCTGCTCGATCACGGCCTGCGCGAGCAGCTCCTTGGAGCGGAAGTGGAAGTACATCGCACCCTTGGTCGCACCCGAGCGCTCCGCGATGTCCGCGATGCTCGCGCCCGTGAAGCCGTGCTCGATGAACTCCGTCGCTGCGGCCTCGATGATCGCGCGGCGCGTAGCGATCGCCCTCGCCTGCTGCGCCACGTGCTGCCTCCCCTGGCCGGCCCCTCGTCGAGCGTCACGGAAATATACCGAACGTTCCGCTTGAAACTGCGCGCGACGACGCCGCTGTGGGCGGAGACGACCGCCCGGGCGGGACAGGTCAGCCGAAGCGGCCGTTGACGTAGTCGGACGTCCGCTGGTCGCGGGGCGTGCCGAACATCGCGGGCGTCGGCCCGTGCTCGACGATCCCGCCCGGTGTCCCTGCCTCCGCCAGGAAGAATGCGCACCGGTCCGAGACGCGCGCGGCCTGCTGCATGTTGTGCGTGACGATCACGATGGTGACCTCACCGCGCAGCGCCGCGATGGTCTCCTCGACGCGCCGCGTGGACGTCGGGTCGAGCGCGGAGCACGGCTCGTCCATGAGGAGCACGCGCGGCCGGACCGCGAGGCTGCGCGCGATGCACAGACGCTGCTGCTGACCGCCGGACAGGCCGCCGCCCGGGGCGCGCAGGCGGTCCTTGACCTCGGACCACAGGCCCGCGCGGGTCAGGCACTCCTCGACCAGGTCGGCGCGCTCACGCGCGGAGACGCGCACGCCGGTCAGCGCGAGCCCTGCGGTGACGTTGTCCTGGATGGACATCGCGGGGAACGGGTTGGGCTTCTGGAACACCATGCCGACGTGGCGGCGCGCGTGCGTGACGCGGCGGCCCGGGTCGTAGATGTCCTCGCCCTCGAGCAGCACCTGACCGGCCAGCGCGGCCGACGGCACGAGCTCGTGCATGCGGTTGAGGATGCGCAGGAACGTGGACTTGCCGCACCCCGACGGGCCGATCAACGCGGTCACCTGCCCCGCGGGGATCACCAGCGAGACGCGCTCGAGCACCTTGTGCGAGCCGAACCACGCGGACACGTCCCGCGCCTCCATGGCCGCACGCTCGGGAGGCTGCGCCACGGGCGGCAGCACCATCGTGTCGTGCAGCAGGTCCCGGGCCGGGGCGGTGTCGAGGCTCACCGCACCACCCTGCCCGCGCACGACGACGCGGGGGTGAACGGCGGGCGAACGCGACCGGACGGCCCGGCGGACGCCGGGCCGGGAACCGGCACGGTCACACCAGGTTCGGCAGCAACGAGAACAGCTGGTCCACCGTGAGCGCCGCGCACAGCGCGACCACGGGCAGTCCCACGACCCAGGCCTGCCACCGGCCCCACCACCGCCGCATGACCACCAGCAGCACGGCCGCGGCCGCGAGCGCGGTCAGGCCCAGCAGGAACGTGGGCCACGCCGACGACTGACCGACGAACGCCTGCTCGTCGTCGCCCAGGACGGGTGCCGCGAGCACGCTCACGGGTGTGGGGAACGAAGGCGTGACGAGCTCGGCGTCCACGCGGACGAGCTCGTCGGGCAGCCAGCGCGCGCCGCTCGCACTGACGAGCGTGAGCCGGCCGTCACCCGGGCCGAGCGGGTCGGGCAGCGGGTCGCCCGCGCGCCGGACCCCCGTGACCGTGAACGTCGCCTCACCCTGACCCGTGGTCGTGCGGACGGTGTCACCGGGGCGCAGCTGGTCGATCCGGCCGAGCACGCCGCCGTACGCGTTCGCGCGGCCCATGAGCACGCTCGGCCCGGCCTGACCCGGCAGGACGGTGTCCCGGCGGTGACCGGCCCCCGACTTGAGCACCGACGACGTGGTCCCCTCGAGCACCACCTCGTCGACCCCCAGGCGGGGGATCTGCAGGATCGCGACGGGCGTGCCCGGGGCGACCAGCTCGTCGGACGGGGTGACCTGGCCGACGGGCGCGGTGCCGTTGGCCAGGTCGTACCGGAGGTCGGCCCGCGCGAGCCGCTGGTCGCGCGCGTGGTGCAGCGGCGAGAGCAGGACCGCGCCGGCCACCACGCCCACCGCGAGGGCGGCCACGATCGCCGACGTCGCACCGAGCAGGCGGGAGCGCTCGCTCGGTGGGACGGGGACGAGGGCGGTGTCCAGGCGGTGGGCGGTGGTGGTCATCGGCGGGTCAGACCACCTTGACGGTCTTGGTGACCGAGGCCTTGGCGACGGTCGCACTGCCCGCGTAGGTCACCACGAGCTTGTGCGAGCCGACCTTGAGGCCCTTGACCGTGAGCGTCGCCTTGCCGGCCTTGAGCGTCGCGGTGCCGAGGACCTTCGCGCCCTCCTTGACCGTGACCTTGCCCGTGGGGCTCACGCCCGTCGCGGTGACGGTGACCTTCACGGTCGCCGCCTTGCCCTTCGCGATGCTCGTCGGCGCGGTGACCGCGAGCTTGGCGGTGGCCTTGGCGACGGCCACCTTCACGACCGCGCTGGTGCTGCCCTTGACGGTCGCGGCGCCGGCCGGGGCGTAGACGGCCTTGAGCGCGTACGCGGTCTTGGTGGCCTTGATCGCGAGCGCGGCGGTGGTCTTGCCCGACGCGATCGAGACCGTGCCGAGCTTCGTCGTGCCGTCGAAGAACGTGACCGTGCCGGGCACGGGCTTGGTCGCGGTCACCGTGGCCGTGGCGGTGAACGCACGGCCCACGACGCGCGGCGAGCTGACCGTCACGCGCGTCGTCGAGGAGACCGCGGGTGCGGTCACCGTCAGCTGCTGCGCGGGCGACTCGGATGCGGCCACACCCGCCAGGCGCGGCACGAACACGCCGCGCACCGCGAGCGCACCGGCCGACGTGGGCGTGAACGTCCCCGAGGCGGTCGCGGCGCCCGCGGGCACCGCCACCGAGCCGAGCAGCGTGTCGGTCGCCGAGTACAGGCGGACCGTGCCACCGCCGTCGCCGACCGACGTCACCGCGACGTCGACGCCCACGGGGCTGCCCGCCACCGCGGTCGCGCTCGCCAGGGTCACGCTCGTCTGGCTCGTCGAGGGACGGTAGGCGCGCGTCGTGGTGTCGCCGCAGCTCACGCTGCCCGAGAGCAGGCCGAACCCGTAGGCCGTGATGGTCGCCGTCTCCTGGCAGACCAGCGAGCCGGTGCCGACGAACGTGCGCGCGACCTGCGACGTCGGGTCGTCGGCCAGGACCGACGGCACCACGTTGTAGACGGGGCGCGTGTAGGCGTTGAACGCGGGGTTGAGCGCGAGCGTGTGCGCGGCCTCGTCGCCCGTGGTGGGGACCACGCCGTTGACGCCGTTGATGTGCACGCCCGCGCGGTGGTCGGTCACCTTCGCGTTGCCCTGCGCGACCCACTGCGCGATCGAGAACGGCGCGATCGCGCCCGCGTTCTGCGCGACCGTGCCGGAGACCAGCGCCGCGCCCTTGTGCTCCTGCACCCCGGCGCCCGCGAAGTCCACGGCCTTGAGGTTCGGGTAGGTGCCGTCGGCGATCTGCTGCTCGGTGATGCCCATCTGGCCCAGCCAGTAGGAGCGCGTCCCGGAGCCCGCGGCGGGCAGGAACGACGTGATCGCGGTGACCGTGTCACCGGGCACCGGCACGTAGGACGGGCCCTGCAGCGAGGTCGCGCCTCCGTTCACGACGACCTGCGTGTACTCGCCCTTGTAGATCGAGACGAGCTGCGCCTTCGTGAGGTTCGCGGGGATCACCGAGTCGGGTGCGGTCGCGTAGGAGACCGCGTCGATCGCGAACGGCACGTAGGTCAGGACGCCCTCGGGGGTCACGTCGCTGCTGGACGGGCCGCTCGACGAGCGCGCGAACTGCACCTGACCGGCCAGCTGGGCCGTGGTCACGGTCGACGGGGTCGAGCCGAACACCGGGATCGACGCGGTCTCGGTCTGGCCGATCGCGACGCGCAGCAGGTCACGGCCGCCACCCGAGTTGTTGGCGCGCGGGACGGCCGTGCCGCCCGAGCGCGTGGTCACGGTCGCCGAGCCGGTCGCGTCGTAGGACGCGAGCACGCCGCCGCCGATCGCGGTGGCCAGACCGCCCACGACGTCCTGCGTCGTGTCCGAGCCGAGCCCGGCGAGCGTGCCGAACGTGCCGGCCGGCGGGTCCGCGAGCGCGGGGGTGCCGACCGTGCCGACGACGAGCGCGACGACGCCCGCGGTCAGGCCGATCCGCCCGAAGGTGGAGACCTTCATGGTGTTCCTCTCTGAGGCGAAGAAGGTGACGAGACGGTGCGGCCGAGCCGCGCCGCGCCGAACCTAGGAAGACCCGACGAACTCCAGGTGGCGCGGCCGGTAACGGCGCCCCATCCGGGTGCGAAGTTCGTCTCTCAAAGCGACGCCTCCCGCTCCGCGAGCACGCGCGAGCGACGCATGAGCAGCGGACCCGCGACCGCGCACGCCGCGCCGAGGCCGACCGAGCCGGCGACACCCAGGCGCGCGGGACCGAGCAGCCCCGCGCCGGTCAGCGGTGCCTGGGCCGACGGGCCCGCGACGCCCGTGTCCGGGTCGGCCGGGGGTGCGGCGGTGGTGGTCGGTGCGGGGGCCGGCGCGGGCGGCGCGGGCGGGGCCGCGGTGGGCGCCGCGGGTGCGGGCGTCGTCGGCTCGGACGTCGGCGTCGGGCTCGGGCTCGGCCCGGGTGTCGGGGGCGCGGTGGGGCACGCCTCGGCCGCCGCCGAGCCGTCCTGCAGCGCATCGGCCAGCTCGAGCGCGGTCTGCACGTCCTGCTCGTCGAGCGGGAGATAGCCCCGCGGCAGCAGCCCCTTGGCGTCACCGGGCTGCTGACCCGTGGTCACCGCGTACCGCAGGAGCGCGGCGTAGTCCGCGCGCTGGTCCTCGTCGGCCGCGCACACCGCGACACCCGCGTAGTCCACGAGCGCGAGCGGGTAGGCGCCGCGCACGCGGGCCGCGGGATCGGTCCGGCGCACGCCGTCGACGTCCGTGGGGACCATCGCGTCCACCGCCGCCCGCAGGCTGGGCGCATCCGCGGCGACCGCCTGACCGGCCGCGTTGACCAGGCGCGCGGTGCGCAGCCCGTAGCGCTGCGCGGACGCCAGGTCGGTGAGCGCGATCTCGAAGCGCTGCCCGGGCAGCTGCGCGCCCGACGAGACGAAGCCCGCGGGCACCTTGTTGGGCTCCCACACGATCTTGGCGCCCGCGTTGGCGCGTTGCGTCCGGACCGCGGCGTCGGCCATGTCGGACGTGTAGGGGCGCAGGTCGAGCGTCCCGTAGCCCGGCTCGGGCACGGTCTCGTCCTGACGGTGCGTGCTCAGGTCGGACTTGGGGAAGCTGTCCAGCTCCGGGTCGGACGCGAGGTCCAGCTGGCGGTAGACCGGGTTGATCCGCATGCCGTGCTCGTCGGGCTCGCCCTGCAGGAACGCACGCGCGAACGGGTCCGCGACCACCCAGCGCCAGACCTCGGCGTACGCGTCCGACGAGCCGAGCGAGACCATGAGGCCCTCGGGCGCGGCGGTGGGCAGGAACTGCGCCATCTCCGGGTTGAGCGCGACGAACTCGGGGTCGTTGACGATGCTGCGCGGGTTGGTGGTGAGCGGCTCGGTGGTCCCGCCGCCCGGCACGTCCGCGCGGTAGGACTGCGTGAGCAGCTTGGCCACGAGCCGCGCGTTGAGCACCAGGTCCTCCACGGGCGTCCCGACGCGGCCGGCGTCCGGGCTGTCCGCGCGCAGCGCACGGTCCACCTGGTAGGCGATCACCACGGCGCCCTGCGCGACCGGGGCGTACGCCAGGCCACGGCCCTTGGCCACGTCCACGGCGACGGGCTGGTTGACCACGGCGAACCGGGACGCGCCCTCGACCGCGCTCACCAGCTGCTGACGCGCCTCGTCGTCGCCGATCTGGGAGTAGCCGTACGTCGTGCCCGTCGCGCACAGCGCGGGCTGCCAGGACGTCATCGCGGCCGAGAACAGCTCGTTGCCGACCAGGCGCTGCTCCGCGCCGCCGATCGCGCACGACGAGCCGATGCCCGAGAACCGCAGCGGGAACACCATGCGGTTGGCCCACACCGACGCGGTGAGCGGTGAGCCCTCGAGCGCGCCGGAGGGCGTGCCCTGGGCGGACGAGCCGTCGGCGAGCAGCTCGCCACGTGGCACGACGACCAGCCAGCAGCTGCGCGCGGCGCCCTGCTCGAGCCGTTCGCCGCAGCCAAGGTGCGGCGCCTCGAGCGCGGTCTGCACCTCGAACGTCGCGGCGCCCGTGCCGTCCTCACCTGTGCGGGCGCCCGTGATCTCGTTGGTCGACGTCGGCGTGAAGAAGTCCGAGACGTCGGTCACGGGCGAGCCGCCGACGGGGTGGAACGGCGTCGTGTAGGCCTTGAGGAACGGGTTGGTGACCGGTGGCGGGACGCGGTGCGCCTCGTCGTAGACCTGCTCGGGGTCCTCGCCCGCCTTGAGCGTGCGCAGCCCCACGCGGTCGCCCAGCAGCGAGGACAGCGCCGGGTTGGGCGCGCCCCACTGGCACTGCTCGGGCGTCGGGCCCGTGGCCGCATCCCCCCAGCACTGCATGACCTGCAGGAAGTTCGTCGCGAACCGCCCCGCGCTGGTGGGCCGTGCACCCGACCACGTGACGACGACCCCCTGGTGCGTCAGGTCCTGGGTCTGGCTCACCGTGACCTGCAGGTCCCGGAACGTCGCGTAGTCGTCGTCCGACCGGTCCCGCTCCCCCACCACCGACGCGTCGGACCACGCCTGCACCACCTGCGAACCGCCCTCGTTCGCCCCGGGGACACCGACGCCCTGCGGCACCGCACCGGCCGCCGCGCTGCCGCTCGCGAGCAGGAGCGACGTGCCGAGCGCCGCCACGAGCAGCCCGGCCGCCGTCAGACCCGCACCCGCACGGCGCAGCTGCCGCGCGTTCACGCGGCCACCCCGGCGGACCGGCGCGACCGCGCCACGAGCGGCGGGACCACCACGGTCGCGAGCAGCAGCACGCAGGCCGCGACCACGGCCCAGGGGCTCAGACCGCTCGCACCGGTCGCGGACGTCTCGACGGGCATCGACACCACCTGGGTGCACACGCCGGTGTCGTCCTCGCACACCACGGGCCCGCCGCCGGTGACCGCGTCCCAGCCCTGCGGTCCGCCGCCGCCACCGCCCGTGCCGTCCGTGCCGGTGCCCGAGCCGGGCCCGGTGGTCGACCCGTCGTCGGGCGTCCCGGCGCCCTCGTCGTCTCCCGTGCCCGTGCCGCCGCCGTCCGTGCCGCCGTCGTCACCCGGACCGCCGTCGTCACCGCCGTCACCCGGGTCGGGTGCGCCCGGCGCGCCGCCGGTCGGCCGGTCGCACTGCTCGGTCGCGTCCCGGTGGTCGCACTTCGACGGGTGCGGCGCCTTCTCGGCGAGCGTGTTGCCGCCGTCGGAGGAGAACGTCGGGTTGTTGCACTTCGCGATGTCGGTGGTCACCGTGGTCGAGCCCGGGATCTTGACGATCTGCTCCATGCCGGCCTTGACCAGGTTGATCGGCAGGGGCGAGTACCCGAGCACCTCGGCCTGCTGCTGGCCCTCGCACAGGAAGTAGTTGGCGAACGCGCCGAGCGTGTACCCCTTCGCGGTCGTGAACCCGTTCTCCGTGCCCGTGGGCACCACGATGTAGGAGTAGGACGACAGCGGGTACGTCCGGTCGTCGCGGTTGGTGAACACGCCGGTGAGGTCCTGCGTGAGGTAGCTGGGCGAGCCCTCGTCGGTGTTGATGCGCGCACCCAGCAGCCCCACCGCGACGTTCGAGGCGGTGGGCTCCACGAAGTAGTCGGCCGAGTTGAGCACCTTCGCCACCGGGTAACCGGTCTTGAGCGCGTAGGAGTATTCGACGTACGTGATCGTGCCCTCGTTGCCGGTCTGCGCGACGTAGCCCGCGACGCCCTGCGAGTTCGGCTGCGCGACGAAGCCGCGCCCCGGGACCACGGGGTAGGTGGACGTCACGCCGCACGGCGTGGACCGCCCCGCGGCACGGCAGTACGCGTCCCATGCCGAGCGGTGCTGCGAGGCCATCCACGTGGCGAACTGGGCGGTCGAGCCCGAGCCGTCCGAGCGCACCACCGGGACGATCTTGCGCTTGGGGAGCTGCAGGGACGGGTTGTCGTCCGCGATGAGCGGGTCGTCCCACGTGGTGATCGTGCCCGTGAAGATGCCGGTGATCGCCTCGCCCGAAAGCCGCAGGTTGGTGATCCGCTTGCCGCCGGACGTGAGGTTGTACATGAACGCGGTCCCGCCCGCGACGATCGGCAGGTACACGAACCCGCGCGTGGGCGGCGTGTCCACCACGCCGCCGTCCTTGAGCCCGTACGGGATCTCGGTGATCGCGAAGTCGACCGTGCCGGCCTTGAACTGGTTGCGGCCGTCGGACGATCCCGTGCTCGCGTAGTTGATGCGCATGCCGTACTGCTCGACGTTGCGCCGCCACTGGTCCACGGCGTTCGAGCTCCAGGACGAGCCGGCTCCGTTGACGGGGACGAACGACTCGGCGGCGGCCGGTGCGGCGCCGAGCAGCCCGACGAGCAGCACGCCGACCGCGGTCACGGCGGCGCGCAGGCGGTGGTTCACGGGGTCTCCTCGAGAGGTTCCGGGGCACGGACGGGACGCCGGCCACGGGGTCGGCGGGGGGCGGGCGCGAGCGCGGGCGCGAGGGTGGGCGCGGTGGCGTCGCGGGCACGGCCTCGGTCACGCGCGGCCACCCGCCGCAGGCGGCGGTCCTCACGCGCCTGGGGCGTGCGTCCGCCGACCACACGGGCCGCGACGAACAGCAGCAGCACGAGCAGCATCAGGACCGCGGCCGTGCCGAACCCGCGCGCGACCATCGTGGGTTCGGGCGACTTGACGAACTGGAAGATCGCGAGCGGCAGCGAGACCATCGGGCCCTGCGTCGGGTCGGCGTTCATGGCGGCGGTGAAGCCCGAGGTCAGCAGTACGGGAGACGTCTCGCCGATGCCGCGCGCGGTCGCGAGGATGACCGCCGTGGTCAGCCCCGAACGTGCGGTCGGCAGCACGACGTGCGTCACGGTCCGCAGCTGCCCGGCCCCCAGCGCGTAGGACGCCTCCTTGAGCGTCCCGGGGACCAGGCGCAGCACCACGTCCGAGGACCGGACCATGATCGGCAGCATCATGATGCTGATCGCCGTCGCGGCCGCGAGCCCCGACTTGGGCACCCCGAGCGCCAGGATCAGCGTCGCGTACACGAACAGCCCCGCGACGATCGACGGCAGCGCGGTCATGGCCTCCACGACGGTCCGCACCAGGCGGGCCAGGCGTCCCGGCATCTCGCTCAGGAACAGCGCGGTCAGCAGCCCGAGCGGGACGGTGATCGCCAGCGCGATCGTGATCTGCAGGAGCGTCCCGACGATCGCGTGCACGATCCCGCCACGGTCCAGCGGGTCGAGCGGGCCGGCCTGCGCCATGTCCTGCGTGAAGAAGTTGACGTGCGGCAGCGCGGTCGCGCCGCGCGCGACGGTGAACACCACGACGAAGCCGAGCGTCAGCACCACGGCACCCGCGAGGCCGTGCACGACGACTGCGACCAGGCGGTCCCGCACCATCACGGCGCCCTCGGTGAGCGAGACCAGGAGCGCGTACAGCGCGAGGAACGTCACCGCGGCCAGCGCGCCGAACCCCAGCGGATGGTTGATCGGCAGCACCTGGGAGGCCAGCAGCCCGGTGAGCGCGAGCGCCGCGACGGCCGCGCCGGCCACGTCCAGCACGTCCCCGAGGCGCGTGCCGCGCAGCTGACGACGTTGCTCCACGGCGCGCGCGACGGGTGCGGCCGGCGGCGGGAGCGGGCCGGGCGTGGGGGGCGTGTCCGGGGGTGCCGCCGGCGGGGCGGTCGGCGGCTCGGCGACCAGCGTCATCAGCTGCTCGCCCCCGACCGCGAGCGCGCGACCACCGAGGACGCCGCGAAGTTCACGACGAGCGTCATGAGGAACAGCGCCAGGCCCGCGGCCATCAGCGCCGACATGCCGAACGGCGTCGACTCGCCGTAGCGCAGCGCGATCAGCGAGGACACCGAGCTGCCGCCGTTCGCCAGCACGTGCCACTGGATGGCGAACACGGGCGAGATGATCATGTAGACCGCGATCGTCTCCCCGAGCGCACGGCCCAGGCCCAGCATGGTGCCGCCGATGATGCCGCCCTTGCCGAACGGGAGCACCACCGCGCGGATCATGCCCCAGCGCGTCGAGCCGAGCGCGAGCGCACCCTCGCGCTCACCCACGGGAGCCTGCGAGAACACCTCCCGCATGATCGAGGCGATCACCGGCGTGATCATCATCGCCACCACCAGGCCCGCGATGAACGTGGACGACGTGTAGACCGTCGCGCTCGCGAGCGGGTCGTCGGGGTCCGTGCCCGGCACCCGGAACGGCGGGAACCACGCGAAGGTCGTCGACAGCCACCGCGCCAGTCCGGTGACGTGACCCTGCAGGAAGAAGAAGCCCCACAGCCCGAACACCACGGACGGGATCGCGGCCATGAGGTCGACCGTGCTGGTCAGCGCGGCCTTGACGCGCGGCGGCGCGAACTCGTTGATGTAGAGCGCGACGCCCAGGGCGAACGGCACGGCCACCAGGATCGCGACGAGCGCGATGAGCACCGTCCCGACGAGGATCGCGGCGATCCCGAAGTTGCCCGAGTCCGGCTCCCACGCCTGCGTCGTGAGGAAGGACCACCCCGAGACCCGCAGCGCGTCCCACGCGCGCAGCAGCAGGAACCCGCCGACGGTCGCCATGACGACGAGCACGCCGATGCCGCTGACCGTGAGCACCGCCCGGAAGGCGCGGTCGCTGGGCGCTCGCCGCGTGCTGATGCGGCGCGGCACGTCGATGGCAGCCATCGGGCGCTGCGCTCCTCCCGCCGGGCACGGCCGGCCCGTCCACCGGGTCCCGGTCGGTCGGCCGGGCGGCCCGACGATGGCAGCCGCGGGTGACGGGAGGGCGAACGGTCAGGAACCGCGGGAGGACGCGGGGGCGTCGGCCGACCGATGACCGGACATCGGCGGCAGGCGCGCCGGGGTCAGGCGACCGACGGGGTGCGCGCGCGCCGCACGCCTTGGACCGCGAGCGCGAGGCCCAGCCGGTCGGCGAGGCCGTCGACCTGCACCAGGGCCGGTGCGCCGTGCTCGCGGTACAGGTCCACGAGCGACGCGAGCTCGTCGCGGCCGCCGTACGCGCACGTGTGCTCGAGGAGCGTGGTCGCGCCGTCGTGCACCAGGTACGTGACGGCACCCGTGAACTCCTCGGCCGGCGTCACGCGGAAGCGCACCGGCCCGACGAGCACCGGATCGGGCAGCACCCGGCCGCGCACGTGCGCGAGCCGCAGCAGCGCGGCGATCCCCTCCGCCTCGATCGGGTCCAGGCCCGCGCACGCGTCGAGCGCGTCCATGTCCACCAGCACGACGCAGCGCTCGTCGGGCGCGTCGGTGCCCGGGTGCCAGGAGGCGTCCACCTCGATCGTGAGGAACCCGTCGCACGCGCTCCACGCGGTGCGCACGCACTCGAACCGCTCCGCGGCGGACATCGCGTGCAGGGGGTTGCGGCGCGACGTCGTGACCGCGCCGCACGAGCAGGAGATCGTCACCATGCCCCCAGGGTGCTCCCGACCACCCACACGCCCGCCCCGGCACGCCGGGAGGCGCACGATCCGCACGATCGTGCGGTCGGCGTGCAGCGGGAGCCCGGGGTCGGGAGACTGGGCGGTGGCATGCGGCGCAGGGCCCGTGCCGGTGCGGGAGGTGGACGCGATGGGCATCGACGACCTCGTGGCGAAGGCCAAGGGTGCGCTCTCGGGGCACGAGGAGCAGGCCAAGGACGCGCTCGACAAGGCGGCCGACGCGCTCAAGGCGCGCACGGACGACGGGACCGACGCGAAGGTCGACCAGGTGGTCGACAAGGCCAAGGACCTGCTCGACGAGCAGAAGGGTGACCGCACCACCCCGTGAGGACCCCCTGAGGCCGAACGGGTGCGTCACGGCCGCCGTCGGCTGCCGCGCGGATACCATCGAGCAGACGCGCGTCGTCGCCGACGGCGCCGTCATGCGTGCTGCGCGTGCGGTGCGTGGCAGAGTGCGGACGGAAGGAGGTGGGCGGATGGGATTCCTGGACAAGTTCGAGAACGGCGTCGAGCGCGCGGTGAACAACGCGTTCGCCCGGACCTTCCGCAGCGACCTCAAGCCCGTGGACATGGCGAGCCGGCTGCGCCGCGAGGTCGACGAGCGCGCGGCCGTGGTGGGCCGTGACCGCACCGTCGTGCCGAACGAGTTCACCATCGAGCTCTCCACGCCGGACTACGACCAGGTCGAGGCGTGGGGCGCGGAGGCGCTCGCCGACGAGTTCGCCGCGAACGTCACGGACTACGCCGCCAGCCAGCGCTACGCGTTCGTCGGGCCGGTCACGGTGAGCTTCACCGAGGACACCGAGCTCGAGGCGGGGCGCTTCGAGGTGCACAGCGCCACGGTGCGCGGCGCGGTCGCACCGGCCACCGCCGCGGCGCCCAGCCCGCGTCACCCGCTGCTGGACATCGACGGGCAGCGCTACCTGCTGACCGGCCCCGTCACGGTGATCGGCCGCGGCTCGGAGGCGGACATCATCGTCGACGACCCGGGCGTGTCCCGCCGCCACCTGGAGATCCGGGTCAACCCCGACGGCGTCGTCGCGAGCGACATGGGATCCACCAACGGCCTGTTCGTCGAGGGTCACAAGGTCCCCGCGGCGACGTTGCTGGACGGGAACACCCTGACCATCGGCCGGACACGCATCCTGTTCTGGACGGGCGGCGACGCGGACGCTGACGAGTGAGCCGGCCGAGCACGCGCACGGCCCCGTCGAGCCGCGCGACGCACGAGCAGGTGAGCCGGACGCGATGAGCGAGCTGACCGTCACCCTGCTGCGGCTGGGCTACCTGGCCCTGCTGTGGCTGCTGGTGCTGTCCTCGATCGCGGTGCTCCGGCGCGACCTGTACGGGACCCGGATCACCAAGCGCCGCTCGTCGGCCCCGCAGCCCGCACCCGCGGCACCCGCGGCGCCCGGAGCTCCGCCCGTGACCGCGCCGACGCCCGCGGTCAGCCCGCGTGCGGCACGCGGCACGCGCCAGTCCCGCCTGGTGGTCACGCAGGGTCCGCTCACGGGCACGATCGTGCCGCTCACGCAGTCGGCGGTGCTGATCGGCCGCGCACCCGGCTGCACGCTGGTGCTCGACGACGACTACTCGAGCTCGCGCCACGCGCGCATCTACCCGCAGGGCGGCGACTGGTACGTCGAGGACCTCGGCTCGACCAACGGGACGTTCGTCGGCGAGCAGCGCGTCGAGCAGCCCGTCAGGCTGGCCCCCGGATCCACGGTGCGCGTCGGGCGCAGCGTGGTCGAGCTGCAGGGGTAGGGCCATGTCCGTCGCGCTGCGGTACACGGCACGGTCCGACGTCGGGCTGGTGCGCACCAACAACCAGGACTCCGCGTACGCCGGACCGCACCTGCTCATGGTCGCGGACGGCATGGGCGGCCACGCGGGCGGCGACGTCGCGTCGTCGGTCGTCGTCGCGACGTTCGCACCGCTGGACGACGAGGCGCACGGCCCCGACGACGCGCTCGACGAGCTCGAGCAGGCGCTGGACGACGCGCGCGAGGAGATCCTGGCGCGCGCCAAGGCCGAGCCCGAGCTCGCCGGCATGGGGACCACCGTCACCGCGATCCTGCGCACGGGCAACAAGCTCGCGATGGTGCACCTGGGCGACTCGCGCGGCTACCTGCTGCGGGACGGCGCGCTGACCCAGGTCACCACCGACCACACGTTCGTGCAGCACCTGGTGGACATCGGCCGCATCACGCCCGAGGAGGCGGAGCACCACCCGCAGCGCTCGGTGGTGATGCGCGTGCTGGGCGACTTCGAGACCGACCTGACGCCCGACCTCTCGGTGCGCGAGGCGCGGCCCGGCGACCGCTGGCTGCTGTGCTCCGACGGCCTGTCCGGCTTCGTCTCGGCCGAGACGATCGAGACGACCATGCGCGACCTGACCGACATCGAGGCGTGCGCGGACCGGCTGGTCCAGCTCGCGCTGCGCGGCGGCGGGGGCGACAACGTGAGCGTGGTGCTCGCGGACGTGGTCGACCTCGACGACGCCGCGGACGGTGCGGCGCCCGGCACGGCCCCGCAGGTGGTGGGTGCGGCCGCGACGACGCGCGACGACCCGACGGTCGCGGCCGACGGTCCGGCCGCGCGCGCGGCGGGGCTCGCGCAGGCCGCGGCCCGCGCGCAGCGCGCCGGCCGTCCGGTCACGCCCGCGGCGGACGCCGACGACCCGGCGGCCGGGGCGGGCGACAGCGACACCGACGACGAGCCGCTCGTGCCCGGCACCGACGAGCCTGCGCCGCGGCGTCGGGTCCGCGGCACGCTCGCGGGGGCGCTCGTCGTCGTCGCGCTCGTCGCGCTCGTGGGCGGTGCGTGGGCCTGGACGCGCACGCAGTGGTACGTGGGTCTCGACGGCGACGAGGTCGCCGTGTTCCAGGGCGTTCCGGGCTCGATCGGCGCGCTGAGCCTGGCGACCGTGGCCGAGCGCACGGGCATCGCCGTGGCGGACATCCAGTCGCAGTACGTGCGCGACCGCGTGGGACAGACGATCCACGCCGAGGACCTGGCGGCCGCGCGGGCGCTCGTCGACGAGCTCGTGGTCGCACCCGAGCCCACGCCGACGCCCACCCCCAGCCCCACGCCCACGCCCACTCCCACCCCGACACCGACGCGCACGCCCGCCCCCACCGACCGGCCCACGGGTACGGGCGGGTGACCGGCTGATGGCGACCGTCGAGCCGCACGCCGCGCGCGCCGGCCGGGGGGTCGAGCTGGTGCTGCTCGTCGTGGCCCTCGCGATCGGGATCGGTGCGTACGCGCTGGTCGGCCTCGGCACGGCGGACGAGGTGCCCGCGGACGTGCTCGGCTACGGCGCGGGCCTGACGGCCCTGGCCGTGCTCATCCACCTGGTCCTGCGGTGGCGGGCGCCGTACGCGGACCCGGTCCTCCTGCCCGCGACGATCGCGCTCAACGGCGTCGGGCTCGCCATGATCTACCGGATCGACCACGCGAACGCGCTCAAGGGCCGCGACGACGCGTTCGCCGGCAAGCAGCTCATGTGGACGGCGATCGCGGTCGCCCTCGCGGCGTTCGTGCTGATCGCGCTGCGGGACCACCGGACGCTGCGCCGGTACACGTACACCGCGATGGTCGTCGCGCTCGGGCTGCTCGCGCTCCCCCTGGTGCCGGGGCTCGGCGTGTCCATCAACGGCGCGCGGATCTGGGTGTACCTGGGCTCGATCGGCATGCAGCCCGCGGAGTTCGCCAAGCTCGCGCTGGCGGTCTTCTTCGCGGGGTACCTGGTCACGCACCGCGACACGCTCGCGCTGGCCGGTCCGCGGGTGCTGGGCCTGCAGCTGCCGCGTGCGCGGGACCTGGGCCCGATCCTGCTCGTGTGGGCGGGCTCGATCGGCGTGCTCGTGTTCGAGCGTGACCTGGGCACGTCGCTGCTGATCTTCGGCCTGTTCGTCGCGATGCTCTACCTGGCCACCGAGCGCATCAGCTGGGTGGTCCTGGGTCTGCTGATGTTCGTGGGCGGCGCGGTGCTCGCGGCCACGGCGTTCGCGCACGTGGGTGCCCGGTTCGACGTGTGGCTCCACGCGCTCGACCCGGAGGTCTTCGACCGTGACCCCGGCGGCTCGGGCCAGCTGGTCCGCGGTCTGTTCGGCATGGCCAGCGGCGGGATGTTCGGCACGGGCCTGGGGCAGGGCCGCCCCGACCTGGTGCCGTACGCGGAGTCGGACTTCATCGTCGCGTCGCTCGGCGAGGAGCTGGGCCTGACGGGCCTGCTCGCGCTGCTCGCGCTGTACGTGATCCTCACGCAGCGCGGCATGCGCGCCGCGATCGGCGTGCGGGACGGGTTCGGCAAGCTGCTCGCGGGCGGTCTGGCGTTCGTCGTCGCGTGGCAGTGCTTCGTCGTCGTCGGCGGCGTGACCCGGCTCATCCCGCTCACGGGGCTGACCACGCCGTTCCTCGCGTACGGCGGCTCGAGCCTCCTGGCCAACTGGATGATCGTGGCGCTGCTGCTGCGCATCTCCGACGACGCTCGCCGCCCCGCCCCCGCGGTCCGCGGCCTGCGCTACGACGAGCCCATCCCCGCGTCGCTGCTCGACGCCGGAGCCGACTCCGGCCCGGCCCCCGCCGCCGTGCGGTCCCGCGCACGTGCGGACGACGAGGACGCGCTGCCGGACGACGACCAGCCGACCCAGCGGATCGAGGGCACACGATGAACACGCCCCTGCGCCGGGTCGCGACCGTCATGCTCGCGATGTTCGTGGTCCTCATGGGCGCGGCCACGTCCGTCCAGTACGTGCAGGCCGAGGACCTCAACACCGACCCGCGCAACGTCCGGACGCTGTACCGCGAGTTCGGCAACGCGCGTGGCCCGATCGTGGTCGCGGGTGACGCGATCGCGGAGTCGGTCCAGGTGGACGACCCGTACGGCTACCAGCGCAAGTACACCGACGCGGAGCTGTACTCGACGGTCACCGGCTTCTACTCGATCGTCAACGGCAGCTCCGAGCTCGAGCGCGCCGCCAACGACCAGCTCACGGGCCGCAGCGACCAGCTGTTCTTCTCGCGCCTGCGGGACCTGATCACGGGCCGCAAGCCCGAGGGCGCCGCGGTCGAGACCACGCTGCTGCCCGCTGCGCAGGAGGCGGCGCTCGAGGGGCTGGGCGACCAGCAGGGCGCGGTCGTGGCGATCGAGCCGAGCACGGGCCGGATCCTTGCGCTCGTCTCGACACCCGGGTTCGACCCCAACGACCTCGCGTCGCACGACATGGCGGAGGCGTCGGCGGCGTACACCGAGCTCGCGGGTGCGGACGGCAACCCGCTGCGCAGCAACGCGACGCACGAGACGTACCCGCCGGGTTCGACGTTCAAGCTCGTCACCGCCGCGGCGGCCCTGGAGAGCGGCACGTACGACGAGGACGCGACGCTCGCGGCGCCGAACCGCCTGACCCTCCCGCAGACGTCCGCGACCATCGGGAACTTCGGCGGCGGCGGGTGCGGCGCGGACCCGATCTCGCTCAAGGACGCGCTGCGGGTCTCCTGCAACACCGCGTTCGCGCAGCTGGGCATGGACCTGGGCGCGGACGCGCTGCGCGAGCAGGCCGAGCGGTTCGGGTTCGGCCAGGACCTGACGATCCCGATGTCGGTGGCGGACAGCCGGTTCCCGGCCGCGCCGAACCAGCCGCAGACCGCGCAGTCCGCGATCGGGCAGTTCGACGTGGCCGCGACGCCGCTCCAGATGGCCATGGTGTCCGCCGCGATCGCGAACGACGGCCGGCTCATGACGCCGTACGTCGTCGAGCGCGTGCGCGCCGCCGACCTGAGCGTGGTCTCGCAGACCGAGCCGTCGCTCATGTCCACCGCGGTCTCGCCCGGCACCGCGCAGCAGCTCACGGACATGATGATCGGCGTGGTGCAGGACGGCTCCGGCACGTCCGCCCAGATCAGCGGCGTGCAGGTGGCGGGCAAGACGGGTACCGCGCAGACCTCGAGCGATGCGGCCCCGCACGCGTGGTTCACCGCGTTCGCGCCGGCCGACGACCCGCAGGTCGCGGTCGCGGTGATCGTCGAGCACGGCGGGGCGATGGGCTCGGAGGCGACGGGTGGCCGGGTCGCGGCGCCGATCGCGCGGGCCGTGATCCAGGCGGTGCTGGGCTCGTGAGGACCGGTGCGGGCGTCGCGCTCGGGGACCGCTACCGCCTGGTCCGGCAGATCGCCGTCGGCGGCATGGGTGAGGTGTGGGAGGGCTACGACGAGTCGCTGGCCCGCTCGGTCGCGGTCAAGGTGCTCAAGGCGGAGTTCGCGGGCGACGCGGGCTTCCTCGAGCGGTTCCGCACCGAGGCGCGCAACTCGGCGTCGCTGTCCCACCCCAACATCGCGCAGCTGTTCGACTACGGCGAGCAGGAGGGTTCGGGCTACCTGGTCATCGAGCTGGTGCCGGGCGAGCCGCTGTCCGACCTGCTCGAGCGTGAACCCGTGCTGCCGGTGCGCCGCCTCCTGCCGATCCTGGCCCAGACCGCGCGCGGTCTGCACGCGGCGCACGAGGCCGGCGTGGTGCACCGCGACGTCAAGCCCGGCAACATCCTGCTGGGCCGCGGCGGGCGGGTGAAGATCACGGACTTCGGCGTCTCGCTCGCGCAGAACCAGATGACGATGACCGCCACGGGCATGGTCATGGGCACCGCGCAGTACCTGTCCCCCGAGCAGGCCGTGGGACGTCCCGCGACTCCGCTGTCCGACCTGTACTCGCTCGGGATCATCGCGTTCGAGGCGCTGGCGGGCAACCGCCCGTTCACCGGGCCCACCGCGGTGGACATCGCGGTCGCGCACGTGAACTCGCCCGTGCCCCCGCTGCCCAAGTCGGTCGCCAAGCCGCTCGCCGATCTGGTGGCGAGCCTGCTGTCCAAGGACCCCGCGCAGCGGCCGCAGTCGGGTGCCGAGCTCGCCGAGCAGCTCGACCGGCTCATGCCGCGCACGCCTCCGAGCGGGGTCCCGATGCTGGTCCAGCGGCCGACGCGCGCCGCCGAACGCCCGCCGGGCGCACCGCCGAGCCCCACCCGACCGGCCGACGCCCCGCGGCACGGTGCGGCGCACGCGGACCAGCCGCCGTCGTTCCCGCCCGCCACGCCGCGGCGCCCGGATGCGGGCCCGCCGCGCTCGGCGTCGTCGCGCGGGCCGCTGCACCGGTCCGGACCGCGGCTCGGACCGCTCGGGCGCGTCGGCTGGCCCGTGCTCGCCCTGGTGCTGCTGCTGGGCGGGCTGCTGGGTGCGGCGCTCGCGGGGCAGCTCACCAAGGCCGACGGCGAGGCGCCCGCGCCCGTCGTCGCGGCACCGTCCGTGGGCACGACGCGCGCCACGGGCGGCACCGGCGACGCCCGTATCGTGACCTGGACCTCACGGGCTGCCGTACCGACAGGTGCGATGATCGGCCAGGATGTACCCGCGGACCGCCAGGTCCGCGGGTCGACGACGGAAGTGAAGGACGCCTAGTGGTGGACAGCGGATCCCGCATCCTCGCCGGCCGGTACGAGGTCGGTGAGCTCATCGGCCGCGGGGGCATGGCCGAGGTGCACATCGGGCACGACACGCGCCTGGGCCGGACGGTCGCGATCAAGATCCTGCGCTCCGACCTGGCGCGTGACCCGTCGTTCCAGAACCGGTTCCGCCGCGAGGCGCAGGCCGCCGCGGCGCTCAACCACCCGGCGATCGTCGCGGTGTACGACACGGGCGAGGACGTGTTCACGGAGCCGACGGGCGTCGTCGCGCACGTGCCGTTCATCGTCATGGAGTACGTCGAGGGGCACACGGTCCGCGACATCCTCCGGGACGGCAACGCCGTGCCGATCGAGGAGGCCGTCGAGATCACCATCGGTGTGCTCTCGGCGCTCGAGTACTCGCACCACGCCGGCATCGTGCACCGCGACATCAAGCCCGCGAACGTCATGCTCACGCCGACGGGCGCGGTCAAGGTCATGGACTTCGGCATCGCGCGCGCGGTCGCCGACTCCGCGGCCACGATGACGCAGACCCAGGCCGTGATCGGCACCGCGCAGTACCTGTCCCCCGAGCAGGCCCGCGGCGAGACCGTGGACGCGCGGTCCGACCTGTACTCGACCGGCTGCCTGCTGTTCGAGCTGCTCACGGGCCGGCCGCCCTTCACGGGCGACTCCCCCGTGTCGGTGGCCTACCAGCACGTGCGCGAGGCCGCGCCGGTGCCGAGCTCGCTCGCGTCGGACGTCCCCGAGGCGCTGGACCGCATCACCATGAAGGCGCTGGCCAAGGAGCGCGACTCGCGCTACTCCTCGGCGGGCGAGTACCGCGCGGACCTCGAAGCCGTGCTGCGCGGCACGCACGTGAGCGCGCCGCCGCTCGCCGCCGCGGGCGCGGCCGTCGCGCCGGTGGCCGCGGCGGACGCCACGCAGGTCATGACGCCCGCGGTCGCGACCACGCAGGCCTTCCCGCCCGCGACGCCGTGGGGTGCCACGGGCGTCGAGGGCACCACCGCGCTGGCGACGGTCGAGCACGACGAGGACGAGGACAAGCGGCCCTGGCTCATCTGGGTGCTCGTCGGGATCGCGGTGCTCGCGGTCGCGGGGATCATCGCGCTGATCGTCGCGAACTCGCAGGACGAGCCCGAGGACAAGCAGGTCGCGGTGCCCACGCTGGTGGGGCTGACCGCGGACCAGGCCGAGGCCGCGCTCACGGAGGCCCAGCTCAAGGGCAAGCGCGAGTCCCGTGCGTCGGACGACGTGCCGGAGGGCGAGGTCATCGAGTCGAACCCGGCCGAGGGCACCCCGGTCCTGCCCGGCTCGACCGTGACCTACTACGTCTCGAGCGGTGCGGACTCGACGACCGTCCCCGAGGTCGCGGGGCTGACGGAGGCGCGCGCGCAGGCCGAGCTCGAGGACGCCAAGCTCACGGTCAACCCGGACCGCCAGGACGACAACAACCCCAACTTCCCCAAGGGCCAGGTCACCAAGACCGACCCCGCGGAGGGTGAGCTCGTGGACACGGGCACCTCGGTCACGCTGTGGGTCTCCACGGGCAACGTCGAGCTGCCGGACCTGGTGGGCATGCAGCAGGACGAGGCGCTCAAGAAGCTCAACGAGCTCAAGCTGACCTCGACCGTCCGCGAGGTCACCACCACCGAGAAGCCCGCCGGTGAGGTGCTGAGCCAGGACCGTCAGGCGGGTCTGGTCGCACAGGGCACCAACGTCACCATCGAGGTCGCCGTGGCGCCCGAGACCGTGATCGTGCCGGACAACCTGGTGGGCATGTCGTTCGAGCAGGCGGTCCAGGCGCTCGCGAAGCTCGGCCTCGAGGCCCAGCGCGTCGACGAGGACTCGGACCGGCCCGCGGGCGAGGTGCTGTGGTCGGAGCCGGATCGCGGCACCGAGCTCGAGAAGGGCGACCTCGTGCTGCTGCACGTGTCACGCGGCCCGCAGCAGGTCGACCCGACCGAGCCCCCGCCGGACCAGGGCAACGGCAACGGCAACCAGGGCGGCTGAGCCCGCACCGCACGCACGGATCGGCCCCGCACCCCACCCGGGATGCGGGGCCGTTCCGCGTCTCGGGGGTTACAGGCGGACGAGCGGGTGCAGGCCGGCCGACCGCGCGACCGCCTCGTCGTCGCCGCACACGCGCAGCCAGTTCGCCAGGAGACGGTGGCCGCCCTCGGTCAGCACCGACTCGGGGTGGAACTGCACGCCGTACAGCGGCAGGGTCCGGTGCTGCAGGCCCATGATCACGTCGCCGGTGCGGGCCGTGACCTCGAGCTCGTCGGACACCGTGCCGGCGACCACCGCGAGCGAGTGGTAGCGCGTCGCGGTGAACGGGCTGGGCAGGCCCTCGAGCACACCCTCGCCGGCGTGCTCGACCTCGCTGGTCTTGCCGTGCATGAGCTCGGGAGCGTGCGTCACGGTCCCGCCGAACACCTCGCCCAGGGCCTGGTGACCCAGGCACACGCCGAGCATCGGCGTGCCCGACGCGGCGCAGTCCCGGATCACGTCCATGCTCGCGCCCGCCTCGGCCGGCGTGCCAGGTCCAGGGGAGACCAGCACGCCGTCGAACTCCGCACGCTCGGCGGCCGGCGGCACCGCGTCGTTGCGCACGACGACCGTCTCGGCCCCGAGCTGGTTGAGGTAGCCGACGATCGTGTAGACGAACGAGTCGTAGTTGTCGACGACGAGGATCCGGGTCACTGGTCACCCACCGTGGTGTCGTTGAAGGGCATGTACGGGGCGATCGCGGGGAACACCCACAGGAAGCAGACGGCGAGCACCGCTGCGGCGAGCAGCAGGAGCTGCAGCACACGCACGGCCGCGGGGCCGGGCAGGTGCCGCCAGAGCCATCCGTACATCATGGTCTCCCCTCGCTCGTCACGGCGCGTCCTCGAGCAGCTCGGCCGGGGTGCCGTCGGCGACGGGCGCCCAGTAGTCGAGCACGGCGTGCACCACGTAGCGCTCGCGCGCGGAGTACATGGGGTGGCACGTCGTGAGCGTCAGGAACCGCTCGGTCGGCACCGCACCGGGCTCACCCGGCACCGGTGCGATCACCTCGGTCTGCTGCGGCGTGACGACCTCGTGCGACGTCACGCGGTAGACGTACCAGGTGTCGGATCCCGTGCCGCCGTCGAGCGTCGCGGTGCGCAGCACGATCGCGTCACCCTTCTTCAGCTCGGCGATCCGGTGGAACGGCTTGGCGTACGTGGTGCGGTGCGCCGCGAGCCCGACGTTGCCGACGTCGCCCGGCATGGCCGTGCCCTCGTAGTGGCCCACGCCCAGCACGTCCAGGACGGTCGGGCGGTCCGTGCCCTGGCTGACGGGCCGCTCGGGCTCACCGTCCCAGCGTGGCACCTGGATCGTCGCGAACGTGGTCGCGTGCTCCGGCTCGGCCGCCACGGGCGGCTCGTCGTACCGCGGCTCGGCCACCAGCGGCCGCTGCGCGGTCGGCTCGTCCGACGGTGCGGCGGTCGGGACCGGCATGCGCGGCAGCTCGCGCACCACCTCCGCCTGCGCGCGGTTGCCCTCGACGTCCGTCCACCACAGCTGCCACACCAGGAACGCGAGCAGCAGCACGCCCAGCGTGATGAGCAGCTCGCCCGCGACCCCGAGCGTGCCGAACGCGATCCTCGACGCGCGCGACGGCGGCCGCGGTGCGGGGGCCGCGTCGGTCATCGGGCGCTCTCGACCGGCAGGCCCGGCAGCACCGGGGTACCCGGCGGCACGTCCGCGTGCTCGAGCTCGGTCACACCCGCGTACGCGGGCAGCGCGAGCGCGTCCTCGTCGTCCACGTCCCAGCCCAGGCCCACCGTCGCGGCGTCGGCGCGGTACGCGCTGACCTCGGCCGACGCCTCGAGCGCCTGGCGCAGCCGGGCCGGGTCGCCGACCGCGCGCACGCGGTAGGGCGGCGAGTACACCTGGCCCTGCAGCCGCAGCACGTTGCCGACGCACCGGAACGCGCTCGTGGAGACCACGCGCTGGTCCATGAGCGACATCGCCTCGGCCCCGCCGGCCCACAGCGCGTTCATCACCGCCTGCAGGTCCTGCTGGTGCACGACGAGCACGTCGGGGTTGACGTCCGGCAGACCCGCCTGGTCCGGCGGGGCGTCGTCGAGCGTGACCGTCAGGCCGGGGCCCGTCACCGGCAGGACGCCGCTCTCCACCCGGAACCGCACCGCGGGTGGGACCACCTGGTTGCCCGCGGCCTCGTTCGCCGCCTCGCTCAGCTCGTCGACCTGGGCGCGCAGCGCGTCGACCTCGCCGGTGAGGCTGTCGACCCGCGCGAGCTCCGCCTGCGTCAGGCCCGCCAGGTCGTCCGGTCGCCGTTCGGCCGCCGACGAGTGCGCCTGCTTGGCGTTGGCCGCGAACAACGCGCCGGACAGCGCCAGGACGACCGTCACGGACACGGTGCCGCGGCGCAGCCGGGCACGCGAGCGGTGGGCGTGCCCCTTCATCCGCTCCCCCGTCCGTGAGGTCCCGCGAGTCCCGCGCGGGACCGCGTCCCGCGTGCGCCCGGCCAGGGGCCGGGGCAGGTATTCTCGCGCACTACGCTAGGCGATGGCGCCGGCCACCCGAGTGCTCGATCCGTCGGGCGAGATGGACCGGGCGGTGCTGCCCGAACGACGACAGGTGGCGGCGCACGCCCGTCCACCGCAGGACAGGAGCCCCCGGTGCCCGAGTCGAGGTCCCGCAAGAAGGCCACGTACACCCCGCCGACGCAGAAGGCCGCCGTCAAGCCGAACCCGCGCTGGTGGGTCCCGGTCATGCTCGGCCTGATGCTGCTCGGCCTGGTCTGGATCGTGGTGTTCTACATCGGGCGCGCGACCAACGGCTCGAGCCTGCTCATCCCGTTCCTCGGCGGCTGGAACCTGGCCGCGGGTGCGGCCGTGATCATCGCGGGCTTCGCGATGACGACGCGCTGGCGCTGACGCCCGCCACCCACGCACGCTCACGAGGCGCCGGACCCCACGGGGTGCCGGCGCCTCGTCGTCTCCCGTGGTCGGTGGAACGACAACGGCCACACCCGTCCGCTCGTCCCCAGCGGTGGATGACTCTGTGGATAACTACAGCCGTGTAATTCACCGCCTGTGTCCCGGCCTGGGGACGGGCGGGCGCCCGCTCCTGTGGACGACGAAGGGCGCCCCCGGCGGACGGGAGCGCCCTTCGATCCGACAGCGTCAGAGTCCCCACTCACGCAGGAGGCTGTCCTCCACCGCGTCCGGCAGGTCCCAGATCTGCTGCACCTCGGCCGGTGCCTGCCCGTAGGACCAGCCCACGAGCGCCGCCAGCCCCGCCGCCACCAGCGCGGGTGCGACCACGGCGACGAGCCGTCGCCGTGCCGCGGGCGCGAACGCGTACGCCGCGGCCAGCAGCGCCCCGGTGACGAGCCCGCCCAGGTGGCCCTGCCACGAGATCCCCGGCACGACGAAGCTGAACACCATGTTCACGCCGATGACGCCGAGCATCCCCTGCGCGGGGTGCCCGGAGCGCCACATCACCACGAACGCGGCGCCGAACAGGCCGAACACCGCACCCGACGCGCCCACGACGCCCGAGTACCAGTCGGACCACCCGAGCGCCGCGACCAGCAGCACGACGACCGAGCCCCCGATCGCGCTCAGCAGGTAGAGCGTGGCGTACCGCACGCGGCCCAGCTGCACCTCGAGGTACGGCCCGACGGTCCACAGCGCGACCATGTTGAGGACGATGTGGAAGATCGAGCCGGGGGAGTGCAGGAACGCCGACGTCAGGAAGCGCCACGGCTCGGCGTGACCGCGCAGCGGCGAGTACTTCCAGTCGGTGGTGAACCCGTCGACCGTCCACTGGCCCAGGTACGCGACCACGCACAGCGCGATGAACGCGAGCGTGACCACGGGCCGGGCACCGGGGTGGACCAGGCCCCCGAACCGCGTGCGGACGTCCCGGGTGCTCCGCGCCGCGTCGCGGACGCAGTCGACGCACTGCACGCCGACCGCGGCCGGACGTTGGCAGTCCGGGCACGTGGGACGCCCGCACCGCTGGCACCTCACGTACGCGATGCGGTCGGGATGTCTCGGGCAGACCGGTGGTGCGTCCACCGGCTGGGGGGTCTCGCTGATCGTCGGCTTCCTGTTCCTGCTGGTGAGCGCCGGGGCGCTCAGTCCTCGATGGTCACCGACTCCAGGACGATGTCCTGCACGGGGCGGTCCCCGGGGCGGGTGGGCGCGGTCGCGATCGCGTCGACCACCGCGCGGCTCGCGTCGTCGGCGACCTTGCCGAAGATCGTGTGCTTCCCGTTGAGCCACGGCGTCGCGGCGACGGAGATGAAGAACTGCGAGCCGTTGGTGCCGCCCACCTTGCCGGTGGTCGGGTCCATGCGCTTGCCCGCGTTGGCCATGGCCAGCAGGTAGGGCTCGGAGAACGTGAGCTCGGGGTGGATCTCGTCGTCGAACGTGTAGCCCGGGCCGCCGCGGCCGGTGCCCTGGGGGTCGCCGCCCTGGATCATGAAGCCGTCGATCACGCGGTGGAAGATGATGCCCGAGTACAGCGGGTCGGTCCGGTGCTCGCCGGAGCTCGGGTCGGTCCACTCCTGGGCGCCCGTGGCCAGGCCCGTGAAGTTCTTCACGGTGCGCGGGGCGTGGTTCGGGTAGAGCTCGATCCGGATGTCACCGGCGGACGTGTGCAGGGTCGCGAACATGCCGTCCAGTCTGGCACGCACGTCCCGCGGGACGGCGGCTGTGCGCTGCGCTGCGGGCGAACCCGCACCTCGCGAGCGCTGCGCGGCGCCCTGACCGGTGGCAGAGTGTGAGGCCAGCGCAGAGATCCGTGGGGAGTGATGATGCCGTTCAACCGTCGCCCGAGCATCGAAGTGGACACCGAGCAGCTCAAGAAGCAGGCCGGCAAGCAGGCCAAGGTCGCCGCCGAGTCCCTCAGGGGCGCGAGCGTGAAGGCCGCCGACGCCGCGAGCGTGACCAAGGAGTGGGCCACCCCGCGCGTGGAGGCGTTCGTCGACTGGCTCGTGCCGCGCGTCGAGCACCTGTACAAGGAGAGCGTGAAGGCCGCGGCACCGAAGGTGGAGCAGGCCGCGGACAAGGTCTCGCCGGCGATCGACACGGCGCACGACAAGCTGGTCGACGACCTGCTGCCGCGTCTGGTGCAGGCCGTCAACGAGGCGGCGGAGAAGGCCGGCGCCGCCGCGGCCAAGGCCGCCGACGTGGCGGCCGACAAGGCTGCCGTGAGCGCTGCGGCCGTCGCCGCGGCCGCTGCGGCCAAGCAGGAGAAGAAGCACACGGGGGCCAAGGTGTTCTGGCTCGTCGCGGGTGCCGCGGGTGCCGCCGCAGCCGTGCTCGCGTGGCGCCGGTCGCAGCAGACCGTCGACCCGTGGGCCGAGCCCTGGGAGCCGACCGACTCGTTCGACGCCCCGACGCACGACCACTCGGCCCGTGCCGACCTGGCGGGCGCAGCGGGCCACGCGGCGGATGCGCTCGGCGAGGCCGCGGGCACCGCGGTGGCCAAGGGTCGCGAGGCTGCGACCAAGGCTGCCGAGACCCTGAGCGAGGCCCGTGAGGAGCTCGGGGAGAAGGTCGAGGAGCTCGGCGAGAAGGCCAAGGACGCCGCATCGGAGACCGCACGCAAGGTCACCCGCCGCGCCGCACCCAAGAAGCCCGACGCCGCGGGCGACGACCCGGCGATCTGACCCGACGGCGCGGGGCCTCGGCCCCCGACTGCACGACCCGCAGCGGCGGGGGTGGACCACCACCCCCGCCGCTGAACCGTTTAGCCCGTTGTCTCACCTGCGGCTTCACACCGACGATTCGCCTGGCGTGTCGCGCGGAGGCGGCCCCCTCCGCCGACGGCGCCAGCCGTCCGTCCGTCGGAAGAGGAGCCATGTCCCCCCTGCACCTTCCCGCCCGTGCGCCGCGGCGCCGGGCACGTTCCCGCAGCGTCGCGGGAACCGCCGGCCTCGCGCTGGCCGCAGGTCTCGTCGTCGCGCCGATCGCGGGGAGCGCCCACGCGGCCGACCCGTCGTTCAACTACGCCGAGGCCCTGCAGAAGTCGATGTTCTTCTACCAGGCCCAGGCCTCGGGCGATCTGCCGGCGAGCTACCCCGTCTCGTGGCGCGGCGACTCCGGCCTGACCGACGGCGCGGACGTGGGCAAGGACCTCACGGGCGGCTGGTACGACGCGGGCGACCACGTGAAGTTCGGCTTCCCGATGGCGTTCACCACGACGATGCTCGCGTGGGGCGCGGTCGCGAGCCCCGACGGCTACGCCAAGGCCGGGCAGCTCGACGAGCTCGAGGGCAACCTGCGCTGGGTCAACGACTACTTCATCAAGGCCCACACCGCTCCCAACGAGCTGTACGTCCAGGTGGGCGACGGCGAGGCGGACCACAAGTGGTGGGGCCCCGCCGAGGTCATGACGATGGCGCGCCCGTCGATGAAGATCACCGCGTCGTGCCCGGGGTCGGACGTCGCGGGGGAGACCGCGGCGGCCATGGCCGCGTCCTCGCTCGTCTTCGCCGAGGACGACCCGGCCTACGCGGCGAAGCTCGTCACGCACGCCAAGCAGCTGTACTCGTTCGCGGACACCTACCGCGGCGCGTACTCCGACTGCGTGACCGGCGCGGCGGCGTACTACAAGTCCTGGTCGGGCTACCAGGACGAGCTGGTCTGGGGTGCCTACTGGCTCTACAAGGCGACGGGTGACGCGGCGTACCTGGCCAAGGCCGAGGCCGAGTACGACAAGCTCGGCACCGAGAACCAGTCGACGACGCGGTCCTACAAGTGGACCGTGGCGTGGGACAACAAGCAGTTCGCCACGTACGCGCTGCTCGCGATGGAGACGGGCAAGCAGAAGTACGTCGACGACGCGAACCGCTGGCTCGACTACTGGAGCACCGGGTACAACGGCGAGCGGATCCGCTACTCGCCGGGCGGCCAGGCGGTGCTCGACTCGTGGGGCTCGCTGCGGTACGCCGCCAACACCTCGTTCGTCGCGCTCGTCTACTCGGACTGGATCACCGACCCGACGCGAAAGGCGCGGTACCACGACTTCGGCGTGGGTCAGATCGACTACGCGCTCGGTGACAACCCGCGCGGTTCGTCGTACATGGTGGGCTTCGGCGTGAACCCGCCGACCAAGCCGCACCACCGCACCGCGCACGGCTCGTGGCTCGACTCGAGCGCGACGCCCGTCGCGACGCGGCACGTGCTGTACGGCGCGCTCGTCGGCGGCCCGAGCTCGCCGAACGACGCGTACGTCGACGACCGCCAGGACTACGTGGCCAACGAGGTCGCGACCGACTACAACGCGGGCTTCACGTCTGCGCTGGCGTACCTGGTGGACCAGTACGGCGGCACGCCGCTCGCGAGCTTCCCGAGGCCCGAGACGCCCGACGGCGACGAGATCTTCGTCGAGGCGCAGCTCAACCAGCCCCCGGGCGGCACGTTCAGCGAGATCAAGGCGATGATCCGCAACCAGTCGGCGTTCCCCGCGCGGTCGCTCAAGAACGCCACGGTCCGCTACTGGTTCCGCACCGACGGCTTCGCGGCCTCGGACGTCACGCTCACCGCCAACTACTCCGAGTGCGGGCCGCAGTCCGGCAAGGGCGTCAGCGCGGGCGGCACGCTGGGCTACGTGCAGCTCACGTGCGTGGGCCAGAACATCCACCCCGGGGGCCAGTCGCAGCACCGGCGTGAGCTGCAGTTCCGGCTCACCGGCCCGGCGGGCTGGGACGCGACGAACGACCCGTCGTTCGCGGGCCTGACCTCCACGGGCCTGGCCAAGACCAAGGCGATCACGCTGTACGACGGCGGGACGCTGGTGTGGGGCACCGAGCCGACCGGCACCACGCCGGGCGACACCACGGCACCGACCGTCCCGGGCACGCCGGTCGCCTCCGCCGTCACGTCCACGGGCGCCACGCTCACGTGGGCCGCCTCCACCGACGCCGGCTCGGGCGTCGCGGCCTACGACGTCTACCGCGTCCAGGGCACGACGAGCACGCTCGTCGCCTCCCCGACGGCCGCGACGACGAGCGTCACCGGGCTCACGCCGGGCACGGCGTACTCGTACGTCGTCACGGCACGTGACGTGGCCGGGAACGTCTCGGCGGCCTCGGCCGCGGTGACGTTCACGACGACGGCCGCTCCCGTGGACACGACGGCACCCACCGTGCCGGGCACGCCGGTCGCGTCGGGCATCACGTCCTCGGGTGCGGCGCTCACGTGGGCCGCCTCGACCGACGCGGGCACCGGGGTCGCGAAGTACGAGGTGCTGCGGGTCGACGGCTCGAGCACCACGCTCGTCGCATCGCCCACGGCACCCACGACCACGCTCACGGGCCTGGCCGCGGACACCGCGTACTCGTACGTGGTGCGCGCGGTGGACGGTGCCGGCAACGTGTCCGCGACCAGCACGGCGGTCACGTTCCGGACGCTCGCCGGGTCCACCGACCCGGTCGGCACGTGCGCCGTCACCTACTCGGCCAACAGCTGGAACACCGGCTTCACGGGCTCGGTCAAGATCACGAACACCGGCACGTCGCCGCTCACGTGGTCGCTCGGCTTCACGTTCCCGTCGGGCCAGAAGATCTCGCAGGGCTGGTCCGCGACCTGGACGCAGACCGGTGCCGTGGTCACGGCCACCGGGATGTCCTGGAACGCCACGCTCGCACCAGGTGCGAGCACGGAGATCGGCTTCCAGGGCACGCACTCCGGCACCAACACGGCACCCACGTCCTTCACGGTCAACGGCGCCACCTGCAGCTGAGCCCCTCCCGCCCGAGGGGGTCGGTGCCGCGCGCACCGGCCCCCTCGGGCCTTTTTGTCCTTGCCGCACCCGCGTGCCACCGCCAACCTCGGGGGATGACGCGCACCCTTGCCGACGTGTGGCCCACCGCGGGCGTCCGGGTCCGGACCGGCGACCTCGAGCTCCGCTTCCCCGACGACGAGCTGCTGGTCCAGCTCGCGGACCTGGCCGCGCAGGGCGTGCACGCGGCCGACTACATGCCCTTCCTCAAGCCCTGGACGCGTGGGACGGCCGACGAGGTCCGCCGGTCGGTGCTGCAGTACCAGTGGGGGCTCCGCGCGTCGTTCGCGCCCGCCAAGTGGGCCCTCGAGCTCGCGGTGCTGCGTGACGGCGTGGTGGTCGGGATGCAGGGCATGTACGCGGAGAGCTTCGCCGTCACGCGCCAGGCCGAGACCGGCTCGTGGCTGGGCCACCGGTTCCAGGGCCAGGGCATCGGCACGCGCATGCGGCAAGCCGTCCTGCACCTGCTCTTCGAGGGCCTGGACGCCGAGCGCGCCACGACGTCGGCCTTCGCGGACAACGGCCCGTCGAACGGGGTCACGCGCCGGCTGGGCTACCGCGCGAACGGCGAGGTGGTCCAGGTCCGGGACGACGCCCCCGTGGTCTCGCGCCAGTACGTCATGGACCGCGCCGGCTGGGACGCTCGGCCCGCCACGCAGCGCCTGGACGTCACGCTCGAGGGGGTCGAGAGCTTCCGCGACGCGGTCATGCCGGGGGAGTAGGTTGCCGCGCTGACTAGATAGTCCTACTGTCTAGCCATGCCGACAGCGCCCTGGCCCGCCGAGTGGATGCGCGGCGTGCTCGAGGTGTGCGTGCTGCACGTGGTCGGACGCGGTCCGACCTACGGCTACGCGATCGCCCAGGCGCTCGAGGACGCCGGCCTCGGCGCCGTCAAGGGCGGCACGCTCTACCCCCTGCTCGCGCGGTTCGAGCAGGCCGGGCTGGTGGACGTCGAGTGGCGCCCCGGGACCGGGGGACCGGGCCGGAAGTACTACGCGCTGACCCCTGCGGGCCGGGCCGAGGCCGTCCGCCGCGCGGCGGACTGGCGCGCGTTCAGCGCGGCCGCGCACACGTTGCTGACCACCGAGGACGAGGGACGACCATGACCACCGACCCGGCCGGCGCCGCCCCGGCGCACGACGAGCTCACGCCGCACGTGGATCAGCCCTGGACCGATGCGCTCGTGCTCGAGCTGCGCCTGCAGGGCGTGGCCGGCGCGACCATCGGCGGCGTGCTGAGCGAGGTCGAGGCGCACGTCGTCGACAGCGGGCAGGACGCGCGCACCGCGTTCGGCGACCCGGTCGCGTACGCGCGCTCGCTCGCGCTCGCACCTGACCCGGGCCAGGGTGTGCTCGCCACGTGGGGCACGGTCGGCGCGATGCTCACGCAGATCGCGGGCATGGCGCTGGTGCTCACCGGGACGCGCGGGCTCGTGGAGGGTGCGGGTGCCGAGCTCACGTGGGGTGCGCTGGGCTCGGCCGCCGTCCTGGTGGGCCTGATCGCGGCCCTGGTGCGGTGGGGCGGGGCGGTGCTCCGCCTCGGCATGCGGTCCTGGTGGCGCTTCGCGCTGCTCTGGGCGGCCGCGTCCGCGGTCACCGTCGCGCCGTTCGTCCTGCTGCGGGCGGTCGCGGCCACGCTGCCCGCCGCGCTCGTCCTCGGGGTGGGCGCCGTGCTCCTGCTCGGCGGCGCCGGCGTGAGCCTGGCCCGCTCGCGGAGCGACTCCGACCCCGTCACCTCACCTCTGGCCTCCGACCCGGATCCCCGCCGTCGAGCACCGCTGCTGCTCGACCTCATGGTGCCGCTGACCACGCTGGTGCTCGTCGCGGTGACGCTGCTCCTGACGTGACGCTGCTCCGACGTGACGCTGCTCCGACCTGAGGCAGCCCTGATGTGACGTCCCCCGGTCCGGGCGTGCCGGGTCAGGACAGGAACAGCGCGCGCAGGCGCGTCGTGGTGAACGCCACGCCGGCGCCGATCATCGCCAGGAAGTACGCGACGTGCACCAGCATGCCGAGACCGACCACACCCGTGGTCAGCCCGCGCACCAGCTCCACCGCGTGCCACAGCGGCAGGGCCTTGATGACCCACTGGATCGGCTCGGAGTACACCGAGAGCGGGTAGAAGGTCGCCGAGAACAGGAACATCGGCAGCATCGCGAACGTGATCCAGTCCATCTGCTGGAAGGTCTTCATGTAGCTGGTCACGGCCATGCCGACCGACGCGAAGCCGAACGCGATGAGCAGCACGGCAGGGATGGCGAGCACCGCGGTCCAGGACAGGTTGAGGCCGAGCACCTGCATGACCGACATGAAGCCGATCGCGTACACGCCGCCGCGCAGCAGCGCGTACAGGATCTCGCCCAGTGCCACGTCCAACGGGCCGATCGACGTGGCCAGCATCGCGTCGTACAGCCGGCCGAAGTGCATCTTGAAGAACACGTTCCACGTCGAGTCGTAGATCGCCCCGTTCATGGCCGAGACGGCAAGCAGCGCGGGGGCGATGTAGGCCGCGTACGGCACGGTGCGCCCCGACTCGAGCGTGACGTCCCCGATGAACGAGCCGAGGCCCCATCCCATGGCCAGCAGGTAGAACACGGGCTCGAAGAAGCCCGAGGCCACCACCATCCAGTTGCTCGACCGCGTGGCCTGCAGCGCGCGCTCGACCACCGCGCGGGCGTTGCCCGCGTACAGCGAGCGCAGGCTCCCCACGCGTCGCTCGTCCGCCTCGACGGGTGCCGTGACCGCGGTCATCCGCGCAACCTCCCCACGAACACGCGCCGCGCGACCACCCAGCCGACGACGCTCATCACCACGAGCACCGCGAGGTGCGCGGCGATCGGCCAGGAACCCGGCCCCGGCCCGTAGGACAGGATCCGACCCGCCTCGCTGCCGTGCCAGATGGGCGAGACCCAGCCCACCCACTGCAGGCCGACGGGCAGCGTGTCCAGCGGGTAGAACGTGCCGCTGAACAGGAACAACGGCGTGAAGACGAACCGCTGCACCATCGCGAACTGGCCCTTGTCGTCGGTGATCGACGCCGAGAACGCCAGCAGCGGCAGGCCGAACGCGAAGCCCGCGAGCACCCCCACGGGCACCAGCAGCGCACCGAGCGCGACGTTCCCCACCGCCCCGAACGCCACCATGAGCGCGTAGTACGCGGCCGAGACGAAGAGCATGCGGCCGGCCACCGCGATCACCAGGCCGGAGCAGATCTGCTCCGGGCTCACCGGGGAGGCGTTCATCGCCCAGAACAGGCGCCGCCACTTGAACCCCGCGAGCACCGTGTACGTGAACTCCTCGGTGGTGACCGAGACCGCCGCCGTCACCAGAAGCGCGGGCGCCACGAACCACAGGTAGTCGATCGGCCCGTCGGGTCCGCTCGCCACCGGGACCTCGAGGAACGCGGCCAGGCCCAGCCCGATGCCGAGCATGTAGATCAGCGGGCTGCCGATGCCGGACATCACCACGGTCCAGCCGTAGGCGCGCATCTGCCGCAGCTGGTGCTCCGCGACGTACCAGGCGCCGAACCGCCGCGGCCGCACGGCACCCGTGTGCGCGGCGGCCTCCATCGAGGGCGCGCTCGTCGTCGTCACGTCCGGGGCGCTCATTCGATCAGGCTCCGTCCCGTGAGACGCAGGAACACGTCCTCGAGGCTCGACCGACGCACCAGGCTCGTGGTCGGGTGCAGGCCCGCGTGCGCGACGCGCTCGAGGAGCCGCTCACCGTCGTCGGTGTAGAGCAGCACACGGTCCGGCAGCACCTCGACCCGGTCCGCCTGACCCTCGAGCTGCGCCGCCGCCTCGGCGTTGCGGTCGGAGCCGAACCGCAGCTCGACCACCTCACGCGTCGAGTACTCGCGGATCAGCGAGGACGGCGAACCCTCGGCCATGATCCGGCCGTGGTCCACCACGATCAGGCGGTCGCACAGCTGCTCGGCCTCGTCCATGTAGTGCGTGGTCAGCACCAGCGTGGTGCCGCGCTCCTTGAGCCGGAACAGCCGGTCCCACAGCACGTGCCGCGCCTGCGGGTCCAGGCCCGTCGTCGGCTCGTCCAGCATGAGGATGCGCGGGTTGTTGATGAGCGCCCGCGCGATCGTCAGACGCCGCTTCATTCCGCCCGAGAGGTCGTCGACCTTGGCCTTCGCCTTGTCCTCGAGCTGCGCGAACGCGAGCAGCTCGTCGGCCCGCTGCGCGCACACCGCACGCGGGATGCCGAAGTACCGGCCGTACACGATGAGGTTGTCCCGCACGCGCAGCTCGGTGTCGAGGTTGTCCTCCTGCGGCACCACGCCCAGCTGCGAGCGGATCTCCGGGCCGTGCGTGTCCGGGTCCAGCCCGACCACCCGCAGGTCGCCGGCGGTGCGCTGCGACACGGCGCCCACCATGCGCATCGTCGTCGACTTGCCCGCGCCGTTCGGGCCGAGCAGCCCGAACGCCTCACCCGGCGGCACCTCGAAGTCGATCCCGGCGACGGCCGTGAAGTCGCCGAACGTCTTGGTCAGTCCGCTGGCGCTGATCACGGGGGAGGGTGGCTGGCTCACAGCGGACCACCGTAGACCGGGGCACCCACATCGGCAGAGGGGTTTCCGGTCCCGCGCACGCACACGTGACCTGGTGGTAACCGAAGGGCCCACTCCGGGTGACACCCGCCCCGGTAGCGTCCCGCCATGATCCTCGCCGACCTGCAGTCGCGCCTGCGCATCGCGCTGACCAACACGCTGGTCGAGGAGTGGACGCTGTTCACCCCGACCACCGGCACGAGCAGGCCCAGCGCACGCACCATCGCATTCCACCTGGGATGGTACCTGCGCCAGACCGTCGAGCGCACGTGGAGCGTGGACTCCGAGTACGACAGGTCGGGCATGGTCCTCGAGCAGGCGGTCCAGTTCGACGGGGACACGCGCCACGTCCCGGACCTGATCGTCCATCAGCGCGGCCTGCTCGGGCCCGAGCACAACCTGCTGCTCGCGCACGTCTCGGTCGACGAGGCGTCGGGTCCCGACGACGTGCCCGAGCTGTCCAGCGCCCAGGCGCTGCAGCGTCGGTTCGGCTACCGCTACGCGATGCTGCTGGACCTGCGCCTGCACGTCGAGGGCCGGCGCGCGTCCGTCACGCCGTACTGGCAGTGGGCCACGCTCGAGAAGGGCGCCGAGTCGCCCGAGCCCGTGGCCGTCTACACGCCGCGCGTGCTCGCGGAGATCACCGAACGCGCGCGCCGCGCGGGCGACTGACCGACCGCGGGCGTCACCGCACGACGATCGTGCCCACCGGCACCGTCGTCCCCGTCACCGTCACCGCGCGCCGCGCGTCGAGGTAGCCGCCCGTGTACGGGTCACGGACCTGCACGCGCCACGAGCCCGCCGGGCACCCCGTGATCGTCCAGCTCCCGTCGGCGTCGGTCACCACCTTCGTGGTGACGGGGCTCCCGCTCGTCGTCGCGACCACCACCTGCACGCCCGCGACGCCGTCGCCCGCATGCTCGACCCGCCCCGTGAGCGTCGCGCCCGCAGCGGCGCGACCGGCGCGCACGGGCGAGGCCCACACGTCCCCCGGCGTCGGCCGGGCACCCGCCCGGGCGGTCAGCACCGGCACCGTGCGGACCGCGCCCTGCTTGGCGTCCACGACCGCCGTCGCGAGCAGGTCGAAGCTCCCCGTGAGGACCTCGATCCGCACGCGCCCGGTCGCCAGACCCGTGAGCCGGAACCGCCCGTCCGACCCGGTGACCGCGTCCGCCGAACCGAAGCGCCCGAGGTTGTCGGCGTGCACGTACGCGCGCGCCACGGGGTCCCCGTCGTCGTCGAGCACGCGTCCGACGAGCGTCGCGGCCGCCACGGTGCGCACGTCAGCCCGTACGGCCTCGCCCGCCCGCACCCGGACCGGGACGGCGTCGGGCAGCCGGACGGTGCCGCCGGAGTACGTCGTCAGGTAGCCCCGCTCGCGTCCGTCGACCATCACCACGTACCGGCCGGGGGAGCGGCCCGTCATGCTCCACACGCCGTTGGCGGCGCTCGTCGCCGTCGGCGACCACGCCGTGGCGCCCACCCGACGCGCGCTCACCAGGGCCGACCCGACCGGCCGCGTGGCGCGCGTGACCGCGCCGAACAGCGCCGCGTCGACCGCGACCTCGATCGTCGTCCGCACGTCCTGTCCCGCGACCCGGACGGTCCGGCGCACCTGCACCGCGCCCGAGGCGCTCGGCACCGACGCCGTCACCACGAACGTCCCGTCCGGGACGTCGGGGAACCGGGCGGTGCCGGTCCCGTCCGTGGACCTCGTGCCCCGGTACGTGCCCGGGCTGCCCGGCGTCGAGACCATGCGCACCTCACGCAGCACCACCGGCGCACCGCCCGTCGTCACCAGGCGGGCCGTGACCGCGTGGTGCACCGCGGACGGCGCGCCGGCCGCGGGCACGGGTCCCGCAGGGACGGGCACCGCGGACGCGGGGGTCGCCAGGAGGCCGACGACGACGATCAGGGCGGCCGCGGCAGCGGCCAGGGTCTTGCGCACGGTGCTTCTCCTCGGTCCGGTGGCCACGGCGTCGTCGCGCACCAGCCGTCATCCTCGCAAATCGGACATCCCGCACGCGAGGCGCCGAGTGGGTGATGTGCCACGCGTCGGCCCCCTAGTCTCGGCTCGTGACCGCGCCCGCGCCCCGCACGCTGACCGCCGCGCGCGGTCAGACCACGACCACCGGCATCGTCACCGCGCTCGTCGGGTTCACCAGCTCGTTCGCGGTGGTGCTCGCGGGTCTGCGGGCGACGGGTGCCGACCCGGACCAGGCCGCCGTCGGCCTGGTCACGTTGTGCGTGCTGCAGGGCGCCGGCACCGTGTGGCTCAGCCGGCGGCACCGGATCCCGGTGACGCTCGCCTGGTCCACCCCCGGCGCGGCCCTGCTCGTCGCCGCCTCGGGCACCGCGTCGGGCTGGCCCGCCGCGGTCGGGGCGTTCGCCGTCACGGGCCTGCTCATCGCCGCCACAGGGCTGTGGGCACGCCTGGGCCGGCTCGTCGCCGCGATCCCCGTCACGCTCGCCCAGGCGATGCTCGCGGGCGTGCTGCTGCCACTGTGCCTCGCGCCCGTGCACGCCCTGACGGCCACGCCCCTCGTCGTCGCGCCGGTGGTCGCGGTGTGGCTCGTGGTGCACCTGCTCGCGCCGCGCTGGGCCGCGCCCGCGGCGTTCGTCGTCGCGCTCGGCGTCGCGCTGGTGGTGGGCGTGCAGGACGGCACGCAGAGCTGGCCCGGGCTGCCGTCCGTCACGCTCACCATGCCCGTGCTCGACGGCACAGCGCTGCTGGGCCTCGCGCTGCCGCTGTGGATCGTCACGATGGCCTCGCAGAACGTCCCCGGCGTCGCGGTGCTCGCGGCCGCGGGGTACACCGCACCGTGGCGTCCGACGATGCTGCTGACCGGCTTCGGCACGGTGCTGGGCGCACCCGCCGGCGCGCACGCCGTCAACCTCGCCGCGATCACCGCCGCGCTGCCCGCCTCGCCCGAGGCCCACCCGGACCCCGCCGAGCGGTGGCGGGCATCGGCCGCGGCAGGCTGGACCTACCTGGTGCTCGCGCCACTGGCGCCCGCGCTCGTGTCGCTCGTCGCCGGCGGTCCGCCCGGCCTCGTCGAGTCCGTCGCCGGGCTCGCGCTGCTGTCCACCCTGGCCGCAGCGCTCCTCGCCGCCGTGAGCGACCCCGACGACCGCGTCGCCGCCGTCGTCGCGTTGCTGCTCGCCGCGAGCGGCGTCACCATCTGGGGCGTCGGCTCGGCCTTCTGGGCGCTGGTCGCCGGACTGCTGATGCGCACGGCGCTCCGCGCCTCGGCCGCACGGCGCGGCGCCTGAGCCAGGGGACGCGCGGACGCGGTCTCCCGCGTGGTCACGATGGTGGAGCCAAGGGGACTCGAACCCCTAACCCCCTGCTTGCAAAGCAGGTGCGCTACCAATTGCGCCATGGCCCCTCGCGCCGCGCCGACCGGAGATCAGGCGCTGCGCACGGGTGTCACTCGAAGGTGTCGGTGACCTCGGACCACAGGTCCCGCTCGTCGCGGTCCTGCGCCACCTTCTGGTAGACGACGTAGCCGACGGCGGCCAGCGCCGCCAGGAGCAGGAGCTTCTTCATCGGGTCCCCCACGTGGTCGAGAGTGGGCCTAACAGGACTTGAACCTGTGACCTCTTCCTTATCAGGGAAGCGCTCTAACCGTCTGAGCTATAGGCCCGTGCGCGCACCGTCGAGCAGCGCGCCGCATGAGACTACCTCAGCGCCCGCCTGCCGCCCAAACCGGGTGGTGCGGCCTCACTCGTCCGTCATGGTCACGTGCAGGCCGCCGACCAGCGCGGCGACGATGTTGTAGAGGAACGCCCCGATGGTCGCGAGCGCCGTCAGCAGGAACACGTCGACCACGGCGATCAGCGTCGCGCCCGAGATCACGCGCTTGAACTCGACGTACTTGAGGATGTCGATGTTGCCCTCGGTGCCCGTGACCTGCTTGACCAGCCCGTCGATGTTGGTGAAGACGTGCAGGCCGTTGAGCGTGTACCAGATCACGCCCACCGCGACCACGATCAGGATGCCGAACGCGACCGACATCAGGAACGACAGCTTCATCACCGACCACGGGTCGATGCGCGAGATCGCCAGCCGCACGCGTCGCGGGCCGCCCGCGGCCGAGACGGTGGGGATGCGGCCGGTCGCCGGCCGGGCCGACGAGCCGGCCGGGTTGGCCTTGCCGCCGCCCGCGCCGGCGGGCGGGACCGAGGCGGGCGCGGTGTCGGGTCGCGTCGCGGGAGTCGTCGTCATGGCAGGGTCCTCGGTCGTGGGGCGCGTCGCGGTCGACTTGGCGGTGCTCGTCGCACCGGCCGCCTTCTTGAACCAGGCGGTCGTCCGGTCGACGGCCACCATGAGCGGCGTGGGCGGGTCGTGCTCCGCGCCGGGTGCCGGCGGCGTCGCTGCGCCGCTCGGGGAGGACCCGCCCGCAGGCCGGGTCGCGGTGCTGCCGCCGGACGGGGCCGGCGGCGGCGGCACCGGGACGGACGCGGCCTGCCCGGTGGGCACCGCAGCCGGTCCCGCCGACGAGCCGGCCGTGGCCGGTCCCCGCGCCCCGCCGCCACGCCCCGCCGAGGTCTTCCCGGGACGCGCCGACGTGGTCGGCGGGTTCGTGGGTCGCTGGCGCGGCGGGATGGAGGGGGGTGCGGGATCGGTCATGCGTCCTCCGCGGACGAGTCGTCGGACTGGCTCTCGGCCGGGCCGGTGGCCTCGGTCGAGGCCGGTGCGGTGACCCCGTCAGCAGGCGCCGGGGTGTCGGTTCCGCCGACCACGGTACCGGCTTCGTCCGTCTCCTGGCGTTCCGTGTTCCGCGCGACCGCGATGATCCGGTCCCCGGAGTCGGGCTTGGCGAAGATCACGCCCTGCGTGTTGCGTCCCGTGGCGTTCACCTCGGAGACCGCCGAGCGCACCACCTTGCCGCGCTCCATGATCACCAGCACCTCGTCGTCCGGGTCCACGACCAGGGCGCCCACCAGGTTCCCGTTCTGCTCCGGCAGGTTGGCCACCTTGATGCCCAGGCCGCCACGTCGCTGCTGGCGGTAGTTCTCGACCGTGAGCGCCGTGCGCTTGGCGATGCCGCCCTCGGTGACCGTGAACAGGTACGCGTCCTCGCGGACCACGTCCGCCGCGAGCAGCTCGTCGTCGTCCCGGAACTCCATGCCCTTGACGCCCGACGTCGCACGGCCCATCGGCCGCATCTGCTCGTCGTCCGCCGTGAAGCGCACGGACTGGCCCTTGCGCGAGACCAGGATCATGTCCTGGTCCGCGTCGACCAGACGTGCGGCCACGAGCTCGTCGGGCAGACCGTCCTCGTCCTCGCGCAGGTTGATCGCGATCACGCCGCCCGAGCGGTTGGAGTCGTACTCCGTCAGGCGCGTCTTCTTCACCAGCCCGCGCTGCGTCGCCAGCACCAGGTACTCGGCGCGGTCGTAGTCGCGCAGGTCCAGGACCTGGGCGATCTTCTCGTCGGGCTGGAACGCGAGCAGGTTGGCGACGTGCTGACCCTTCGCGTCCCGGCCCGCCTCGGGCAGCTCGTACGCCTTGGCGCGGTACACGCGACCCAGGTTGGTGAAGAACAGCAACCAGTGGTGCGTGGTCGTGACGAAGAAGTGGTCCACCAGGTCGTCCTCGCGCAGCTGCGCGCCCTTGACGCCCTTGCCGCCGCGGCGCTGCGCGCGGTAGCTGTCGCTGCGCGTGCGCTTGGCGTACCCGCCGCGGGTGATCGTCACGACGATCTCCTCCTCGGCGATGAGGTCCTCGACGCTGACCTCGCCGTCGAACGGCAGGATGCGCGTACGACGCTCGTCGCCGAACTTCTCGACGATCTCCGCGAGCTCCTCGGAGACGATCGTCCGCTGCCGGAGCTCGGAGGCGAGGATCGCGTTGTACTCCGTGATCTGCGCCTCGAGCTCGGCGTAGCGCTGCAGGATCTCCTGCCGCTGCAGCGCGGCGAGCCGACGCAGCTGCAGGTTGAGGATCGCGTTGGCCTGCACCTCGTCGACGTCCAGGAGCTCCATCAGGCCCGTGCGGGCCTCCTCGGCGTCCGGCGAGCGACGGATCAGCGCGATGACCTCGTCCAGCGCGTCGAGCGCCTTGAGGTAGCCGCGGTAGATGTGGATCTGCTCCTCGGCCTTGCGCAGCCGGTAGCGCGTCCGCCGCTGGATCACGTCCAGCTGGTGCGCGGTCCAGTGCCGCACGAACGCGTCGATGCTGAGCGTGCGCGGCACGCCGTCGACGAGCGCGAGCATGTTGGCGCCGAACGTGTCCTGCAGCTGCGTGTGCTTGTACAGGTTGTTCAGCACGACCTTGGCGACCGCGTCGCGCTTGAGCACGATCACCAGGCGCTGACCGGTGCGGCCCGACGTCTCGTCGCGGATGTCCGCGATGCCGCCGACCTTGTTCTCGCGGACCAGCTCCGCGATCTTCTTGGCCAGGGCGTCCGGGTTCACCTGGTACGGCAGCTCGGTCACGACGAGGCAGATGCGCCCCTGGATCTCCTCGACCTCGACCACGGCGCGCATGGTGATCGAGCCGCGACCCGTGCGGTACGCCTCCTCGATGCCGCGCCGGCCGAGGATCGTGGCGGCGGTGGGGAAGTCGGGCCCCTGGATGCGCTCCATGAGCGCCTCGAGCAGCTCCTCCTTGGACGCGTCCGGGTGGTCCAGGTGCCACTGCACACCCGCGGCGACCTCACGCAGGTTGTGCGGCGGGATGTTCGTCGCCATGCCGACCGCGATGCCCGCCGAGCCGTTGACCAGCAGGTTCGGGAAGCGGCTCGGCAGGACCTGCGGCTCCTGCGTGCGGCCGTCGTAGTTGTCGCCGAACTCGACCGTGTCCTCGTCGATGTCCCGCACCATCTCCATGGCGAGCGGGGCCATCTTGCACTCGGTGTACCGCGGCGCGGCCGCGGGGTCGTCGCCGGGGGAGCCGAAGTTGCCCTGGCCGGCCACCAGCGGGTAGCGCAGCGACCAGTCCTGGACCAGGCGCACCAGGGCGTCGTAGATCGCGGTGTCGCCGTGCGGGTGGTACTTGCCCATGACGTCGCCGACGACGCGGCTGCACTTGGAGAACTGGCGGTCCGGCCGGTAGCCGCCGTCGTACATCGCGTACAGCACGCGGCGGTGCACGGGCTTGAGGCCGTCGCGCACGTCGGGCAGAGCGCGCCCGACGATGACCGCCATCGCGTAGTCCAGGTACGACCGCTGCATCTCGAGCTGCAGGTCGACCTGGTCGATCCGGCCGTGCTCGATGCCGTCGCCGTTCGGGATGTCGGTCACGTCAGTCCTTCGTCAGTTCGTGGTCACGCAGAGGTTCGTCAGCCCGGGCCGACGGGCTAGATGTCGAGGAAGCGCACGTCCTTGGCGTTGCGCTGGATGAACGAGCGCCGCGCCTCCACGTCCTCGCCCATCAGCACGGAGAAGACCTCGTCGGCCGCCGCGGCCTCGTCCAGCGTGACCTGCAGCAGCGTCCGGTGCTCGGGCGACATCGTGGTCTCCCAGAGCTCCGAGTAGTCCATCTCGCCCAGACCCTTGTAGCGCTGGATCGCGTTCTCCTTGGGCAGGCGCTTGCCCGCGGCGGTGCCCTCGGTGACGAACGCGTCGCGCTCACGGTCGGAGTACACGTAGTCGTGCTCGGCGTTGGACCACTTGATCCGGTACAGGGGCGGCTGGGCCATGTAGACGTGCCCGTGCATGATCAGCTCGGGCATGTACCGGAACAGCAGCGTCAGCAGCAGCGTGCGGATGTGCTGACCGTCGACGTCGGCATCCGCCATCAGCACGATCTTGTGGTACCGCAGCTTGGCCAGGTCGAAGTCCTCACCGATGCCGGTGCCGAACGCCGTGATGAGCGCCTGCACCTCCTGGTTGGACAGCGCGCGGTCCAGGCGCGCGCGCTCGACGTTGAGGATCTTCCCGCGGATGGGCAGGATCGCCTGCGTGCGGGGGTTGCGACCGCGCACCGCCGAGCCGCCGGCCGAGTCGCCCTCGACGATGAAGACCTCGCACTCCTCCGGGCGGTTGGACTGGCAGTCCTTGAGCTTGCCCGGCATGCCGCCCGACTCGAGCAGGCCCTTGCGCCGCGTGGCCTCCCGCGCCTTGCGCGCCGCCATGCGCGCCGCGGCCGCCTGGATCGACTTGCGGATCACGTCCCGCGCCTCGTTCGGGTGCGAGTCCAGCCAGTCGCCGAGCTGGTCGTTGACGACGCGCTGCACGAACGTCTTCGCCTCGGTGTTGCCGAGCTTCGTCTTGGTCTGCCCCTCGAACTGCGGCTCGCCGAGCTTGACCGAGATCACGGCCGTGAGCCCTTCGCGGATGTCGTCGCCCGTGAGGTTGTCGTCCTTGTCCTTGAGCAGGTTCTTGTCCCGCGCGTACCGGTTGATCAGACCGGTCATCGCCGCACGGAAGCCCTCCTCGTGCGTGCCGCCCTCGGTCGTCGAGATCGTGTTGGCGTACGTGTGCACCGACTCGGAGTACGCCGTGGTCCACTGCATCGCCACCTCGACCGAGATGCGGCGCTCGGTGTCCTCCGCCTCGAAGTCGATGACCTCGGGGTGGACCAGCTCGACGCGCTTGGCCGAGTTGAGGTGCTTGACGTAGTCGAGCAGCCCGTCGTCGTACCGGTAGGTGACCACGCGCGCCGCGGGTGCGTCGCTGTCGCCCTCGGACTCGCCCGCGACCTCGTCCTCGGTCCCCAGGTGCTGCGGACGCTCGTCGGTGAGCGTGATCTGCAGACCCTTGTTGAGGAAGGCCATCTGCTGGAAGCGGCTGCGCAGCGTCTCGAAGTCGTACTCGACGGTCTCGAAGATCGTGTCGTCGGCCCAGAACGTCTGCTGCGTGCCGGTCTCCTGCGTGGGCTCGCCCTGCCGCAACGTGCCGACCGGCTTGCCGCCGTTCTCGAAGTCCATCTCCCACGTGTAGCCGTCACGCTTGATGACCGACTCGACACGGCTCGACAGCGCGTTGACCACGGACACGCCCACGCCGTGCAGACCGCCCGAGACCGCGTACCCGCTGCCGCCGAACTTGCCGCCCGCGTGCAGGATCGTCATGACGACCTCGAGCGTGGGCTTGCCCTCGGTGGGGTGGATCGCCACCGGGATGCCACGCCCGTTGTCGACGACGCGCACGCCACCGTCGGCGCGCAGCGTCACCTCGATGTGATCGCAGTACCCCGCGAGCGCCTCGTCGACCGAGTTGTCGACGATCTCGTAGACCAGGTGGTGCAGACCGCGCTCACCGGTCGAGCCGATGTACATGCCCGGTCGCTTGCGGACGGCCTCGAGTCCTTCGAGGACGGTGATCGCGTCGGCGTCGTAGGAGCCGTCGGACTGCGGCTGTGTGCTGGGCTGCTCGGCCACGGGCGGTGGTGCTCCTCAGGATCCGCGAAAAGCGCCGGAGCGGGCCGCCCGACCGCGAGGAGGGCAGATCACTCCGTGACGCTGGAGTTCCGGGCGCCAGGGCGCCAAGAGTGACCCGAGAAGTCTACCTGTCCGGCGGGCCGGGACCCTCGCGAACGGGTGCGTGGCGTGGAACCGTTCCCCCGGGCGACGTGCTCACCCGTACGTGTCACGCACGCCGCGGCCGCGCACGCTGCGCGGCCCACGGCCGAAGCCCGGTCCGCCCGGGCCCTGCACCTCGATCTGCAGCACGACTCCCTCACCCAGCTCGGTGGCCAGCGTGCGCAGCATCGTCGGCACGGCCCAGCGCAGGTTCGTGGCCCAGGCCGTCGAGTCCGCGCGCATGGTCAGCACACCCGCGTCGAACGAGACGTAGCTCGCGCGCGCCGCGACCTCGGCGCCGAGCAGCTCGGCCCACCGCGCCTGGATGGTCCCGCCCGCCACCCCGGGCGCCCACGCCAGCTGGCCGACGAGCGAGTCCAGCGTCTCGGCGACCGTGCGCGGGTCCCGCCCGCCCGGCCGCGCGTCGCCGAGCTGCACGTCGGCGCGCCGGCGGGGTGCCTCACCCGGCCGCAGCCCGCGGCGCCGGGCGTTCTCCTTGGCGCGGCCGAGCGCCGCGGCGGCCACCAGTCGCTCGGGGGTCAGCTCCACGAGCTCCCGCAACGGGCGGGGAGCCTCGGCGGCCGGCGGGCGCCTAGAGGACACGCGCGACCTCACCGCCCATGACGTCCACGCGCGCTCCGGCCAGCGGTTCGGGGACGTCCTGGGCGACCGCCGCCGTGATGAGCACCTGGCGCGCGGGTGCGACGAGCGTCGCGAGCCTCTCGCGGCGGCGCGCGTCGAGCTCGGCGAACACGTCGTCCAGGATGAGCACGGGCTCGTCGTCCGGACCCTCGTGCCCGGCACCCTCGGTCAGCACGCGCCAGGACGCGAGCCGCAGCGCCAGCGCGAACGACCAGGACTCGCCATGGCTCGCGTACCCCTTGGCCGGCAGGTCGGCGAGCGTCAGCACCAGGTCGTCCCGGTGCGGACCCACCAGGCACACCCCGCGCTCGATCTCCTTGGGCCGCAGCCGCCCCATCGCCTCGAGCAGCTGTGCCTCGACGAGCTCGGCCGGCGCGTCCAGCGGGGCAGGGGACTGGTCCTCGAGCGCGCTGTCGAGCGAGGCCCGGTAGGTGATCACGGCGGCGCCCTGACCCGCGCTGACCTGCTCGTACGCCTCGGCGACCAGCGGGGCGAGCGCGGCGACCAGTCGTCGGCGCTCGACCACGATGCGCGCGCCCAGCTGCGCGAGCTTGCCGTCCCACACGTCGAGCGTGCGCAGGTCCGCACCCTGCCGGTTGCGCGCCGCCGCGGCCGCGGACTTGAGCAGCGCCGACCGCTGCCGCAGCACGCGCTCGTAGTCCGCGACCGTCGCCGCGGTGCGCGGCACGAGCTGGACCAGCAGCTCGTCGAGGAACCGGCGCCGCCCGTCCGGGTCACCCTTGACCAGCGCGAGGTCCTCGGGCGCGAACAGGACCGTGCGCAGGATCCCGAGCACGTCCCGCGCGCGCACCGGGCTGCCGCCGTTGACGCGCGCGCGGTTCGCCTTGCCCGGGGTGATCTCGACCTCGACCACCGTGGCGCGCGGACGCCCCGGTTCGAGCTCGCGGACGACCTTGGTGCCCACGACCGCGCGCGCCGTGCCCGCCCGCACCATCGCGGCGTCCGTGGGGACGCGGTGGCTGCTGAGCGTCGCCACGTAGCCGACCGCCTCGACGAGGTTCGTCTTGCCCTGGCCGTTCGGGCCGACGAACGCCGTGATCCCAGGGTCGAGCGCGAGCTCGACGTGCGGGTACGACCGGAAGTCGGTCAGGTGCAGGTGCGCGACGTACATCAGGTCCTCAGGGCGCGGGCTTGACGGCGTGGCCGCCGAACTGCTGACGCAGCGCCGCGACCGCCTTCATCGCGGGTGACTCGCCCTGCCGCGAGGCGAACCGCGCGAACAGCGCGGCCGAGATGACGGGTGCCGGCACCGCGAGGTCGATCGCCTCGTCCACCGTCCACCGGCCCTCGCCCGAGTCCTCGACCCAGTCGTCGATCGCGGCCAGGCCGGGGTCCTCCTCGAGCGCGCGGACCAGCAGCTCGAGCAGCCACGAGCGCACGACGGTGCCCTGCGTCCACGCGCGCATGGTGCCGTGCACGTCCGTGACCAGGTCCTTCGCCGCCAACAGCTCGTAGCCCTCGGCGTACGCCTGCATCAGCCCGTACTCGATGCCGTTGTGCACCATCTTCGCGTAGTGGCCGGCGCCGACCGTGCCCGCGTGCACGAACCCGTCCACGCGCTCACCGGGCGGGCGCAGCGCGTCGAACACCGGCATGACCCGCTCGACCAGCGCGGCGTCGCCGCCCACCATCAGGCCGTACCCGTTCTCGAGCCCCCACACTCCGCCTGAGACACCCGCGTCCAGGAACCCGATCCCGTGCGCGGCGAGCAGCTCCGCGTGCGGGACGTCGTCCTGGTAGTACGAGTTGCCGCCGTCGATCACCGCATCGCCCGGTGCCAGCAGGCCCGCGAGCTCGGTGATGACGCCGTCCGTCACGGGTCCCGACGGCACCATGACCCACACCACGCGCTCACCCTGCGGCAGCGCCTCGACCAGGTCCGCCAGCGAGTCCACGTCCGTGACCTCGGGGTTCCTGTCGAAACCGACCACCTCGATGCCCGCGCGCCGCAGGCGCTCGCGCATGTTGGCGCCCATCTTGCCCAGGCCCACCAGACCGATCTTCATGACGAGCGTCCTTCCCTCGTGGCGCGTCGTGCCGTTCGTCGTGCTGGCCTCACTGTGCCGCAGCGAGCGGCGTCGACGCTCGTCGTGCTGGTCTCTCCGCGATCGCTCAGCTGGCGAAGCGGATCGGGACCAGCAGGTAGCGGTAGCTCTTGTCGTCCTCGCCCTCGAGCGAGTCCTGACCCGTGAACTCGACCGGCTTGTTCGGGTGCGTGAACGACAGCCGCACGAACGGGGTGTCGAGCGCGCCGAGCCCGTCCGCGAGGAACTGCGGGTTGAACGCGACCGAGATGTCCTCACCCTCGAGCGTCGCCGTGAGCGCCTCGGACGCCTGCGCGTCGTCGCCCTGACCGGCGTCGAGCACCACCTGACCCTCGGAGAAGCTCAGGCGGATCGGGGTGTTGCGCTCCGCGACGAGCGCGACACGCTTGGCGGCCTCCGCGAGCTGACCCGTCGACACGATCGCGTGGATCGGCGTCTCGTCGGGGAACAGACGGCGCACCGCGGGGTAGTCGCCGTCGACGAGCAGGCTCGTGGACTGCCGTCCCGCAGCCTCGAACCCGATGAGGTCCACACCCGCACCCGTGGAGAGGCTCACCGCGACCGAGCCGGCGCTGCCGAGCGACTTCGCCGCGTCCGAGAGCGTGCGCGCACGGACGAGCGCGACGGTCGAGATGTCGGGCGACGCGGGGGTCCACGTGAGCTCACGCAGCGCGAGGCGGTAGCGGTCCGTGGCCAGGAGCGTGACCTTCTCGCCCTCGATCTCGACGCGCACGCCCGTGAGCAGCGGGAGCGTGTCGTCGCGGCTGGCCGCGACCGAGACCTGCGCGACCGCGTGCGTGAGCGCGTCGCCGTCGACCGTGCCGGTCACCGGCGGCATCACCGGGAGGTTCGGGTAGTCCTCGACCGGCATGGTGAGCAGCGTGAAGCGGCTCGCACCGCAGGTCACGACCACCTTGGTGCCGTCGAGCGACACGTCGACCGGCTTGTCCGGCAGCGAGCGCGAGATCTCGGCCAGCAGGCGGCCCGAGACCAGGACCGTCCCGGGCTCCGTGACGTCCGCGGGGATCTGCGAGCGTGCCGAGACCTCGTAGTCGAAGCTCGAGAGCTGGATGGTGCCCGATGCGTCCGCCTCGATCCGCACGCCGGCCAGCACGGGGACGGGCGGCCGGGTCGGCAGGCTGCGGGCCGTCCAGGTGACGGCCTCGGCGAGAACGTCGCGCTCGACCCGGAACCTCATGGACCACTACCTCTCGTCGTACGGCGTCTCCTGCGAGCGGCGCGGGGCCGTCGTGAGGCGAAGACTACGCGAGAGGTCCGACGCCCGTGGCGTGACCGGAGGCGCCTGACCGTGTGGTTCGTCCGGGCTCCGTGCGGGTGCACCGGGGCCGTGGCCAGGAGCCGGTCCGGCTCGCCGTCCTCGCCCAGCGAAGGTGTGTGGATCATCCCCCTGGTCAAGTCTCGTCGTCGTCATCGCACCTGTGCACGGTGTGGACGAGATGACATCCGTGCAGGTCGGCGTGCCATCCGGGATGTGCACGCCGGCTGTGCGCGGCACCGGGCGGTCGGTGGACGACGGTGGACGGTCGCGGACGTGTCATTCGTCGTCCACCGTGGCGTCGCCCCGCGTCCACATCTCTGCGTGCGTCGTCCACCGTCGTCCACAGGCCTGTGCACAGGTGTGAGTATTCGTCCCATGCATGCTTGGACCTGGGGATGAGGGTCGTCCGATTCGCGCCCCGGTCTGTCCTGCTCTGTCCGGGTTCGGGTGCGCCTGGGTCCCGTGCACGCAGTCGAAGGGGCGTCATCGCTGGTCAGGGCCGCATAAGTGCCACGGGAGCGTCCGTTACGCCCGATGCGTGATGCTTTTCACGTGATCCCCAGCGCTGTCCCTCGCCCTGTGGAAAAACCTGGGGAGAAGACTGTCGTCAGCCTCGGGACTGCTGCTTGATGCGGTTCGTGAGCTCGGTGACCTGGTTGTAGATCGACCGGCGCTCCGCCATCAGCTCGCGGATCTTGCGGTTCGCGTGCATCACCGTGGTGTGGTCCCGTCCGCCGAACGCCTGCCCGATCTTGGGCAGCGACAAGTCCGTGAGCTCACGGCACAGGTACATCGCGATCTGGCGTGCGGTGACGAGCACGCGCGAGCGGGACGAGCCGCACAGGTCCTCGATGCTCAGGCCGAAGTACGCGGCCGTCTGCCCGATGACCTGGGTGGCGGTGATCTCGGTGGTCTGGTCGTCCGTGATGAGGTCCTTGAGGACGATCTCGGCCAGCGACAGGTCCACCTGCTGCCGGTTCAGGCTGGCGAACGCGGTCACGCGGATCAGCGCACCCTCGAGCTCACGGATGTTCGTGGAGATCTTGGAGGCGATGTACTCCAGGACGTCCGGTGGCGCCTGCATGTTGTCGCCGCCGGCCTTCTTGCGCAGGATCGCGATCCGCGTCTCGAGGTCGGGCGGCTGGACGTCGGTGATGAGTCCCCACTCGAAGCGGGAGCGCATCCGGTCCTCGAAGCCGTTGAGCTGCTTGGGCGGCAGGTCGGAGGTGATGACCACCTGCTTGTTGGCGTTGTGCAGCGTGTTGAACGTGTGGAAGAACTCCTCCATCGTCTGTTCCTTGCCCTGCAGGAACTGGATGTCGTCGATGAGGAGCACGTCGACCTCGCGGTAGCGGCGCTGGAACGCACCCGCCTTGCCCTCGGAGATCGAGTTGATGAAGTCGTTCGTGAACTCCTCGGAGTTCACGTAGCGCACGCGCACGCTCGGATAGAGGTTCTGCGCGTAGTGGCCGATCGCGTGCAGCAGGTGCGTCTTGCCCAGACCCGAGTCGCCGTAGATGAACAGCGGGTTGTACGCCTTGGCGGGCGCCTCCGCGACGGCGACGGCCGCCGCGTGCGCGAACCGGTTGGACGAGCCGATGACGAACGTCTCGAACAGGTAGTGCGGGTTGAGCCGCGCCGGCTCGGCGGCGGGGCGTCGCGACGAGGCGGTCTCGCGCACCGGGCGCGTGGGCTCGGCGGACTCGCTCAGCATCGGCGACCGCTCGTGCCGGCCGGTGTCGGCGTCCGTCGGCACGGTCCGGTTCGGGGCCCCGCGCTCGTCGGTCCCGTCGGTCACGACGCCCAGCTCGGGGGCGGACGTCATCGCACGGACGGCCGGGGGAGCGTCGTCGACGAGGCTCGGGTCCACCGTGATCGCGAACCGACCGTCACGGCCGAGCGCCGAGCCCAGCGCCGAGGTGACCTCGGCGCGGACCTTGGTCTCGAGGTACTCCTTGGTGTACTCGTTGCCGACCGCCAGGATGATCGTCCCGTCGAGGAGCCCGAGCGGCTGGGCGAGCCGGACGAACGCGAGCTGACGCTGCGTGATGTCCGGGCTCTCCTCGAGCGTGGTCACCACGTGACCCCAGACCCGGGAGAGCTCTTCGTCCTGTGCCACGTCCTACCTCGGTCTGTGTCGT